>JBBRAY010000025.1:0-54099 GCA_038206355.1 Bacteroidia bacterium | reverse complement strand
CCTCCTTGCAAACACCCGGTAACATTGTCATTCAGAGCGTAGCGATGAATCATTCAAAGCAAAATTATTTTTAGTCGGACAGTAGTGATATCAAATATTAAAATTATTTACAACATGAAAAATAAAAAAACTAGATTAATTATTCGCTTGCTCTTATCGGTAATAATCTTTGGGTTTGCAAACAAATCTACACCGGTTGACAAATATGATTTTCTGCAAGTTGTTGCTTAGGTAGATTTCATAAATTTCAGTAGCGCACATGAATATTCGCATTGATATTAAAGACAAGAAAAAAGATCAATACGATTTTATTCCCCTAATGACTACGTTAGAAGAATATCAAAGCGCGGGCTGGTAAATTGCAGGCAATAATATTTCGTACACCAATAACTCGAACAATCCGGTAAATTGTGTACTTATGAAAAGACTTAAAAACTGATCCTGACATATCCTGAATATATTGACCGGGAGAAACCAATAACAGAGATGAATAAAAGCATTTATTCAAAAGCACTAATCCCTGTCACATCCATCCCCGTAATCAGCAAGTGAATGTCATGCGTGCCTTCGTAAGTAATCACGCTTTCCAGGTTCATCATGTGGCGCATGATCGGGTATTCGCCGGTAATGCCCATGCCTCCGTGGATCTGGCGCGCTTCACGGGCAATCTGCAATGCCATGTTTACGTTGTTACGTTTGGCCATGCTGATCTGCGCAGGTGATGCTCGATGTTCATTTTTCAGAACGCCCAAACGCCAGGTGAGCAGTTGCGCTTTGGTAATCTCCGTAATCATCTCCGCAAGCTTTTTCTGCTGTAACTGAAAACCACCGATGGGTCTGCCGAACTGAATTCTTTCTTTGGAATACCGCAAAGCCGAATCATAACAATCCATCGCAGCTCCGATGGCTCCCCAACTGATTCCGTAACGGGCAGAGTTCAAACATCCCAACGGACCTTTCAATCCTTTTACATTCGGTAAAATATTTTCCTTCGGAATTTTTACGTTGTCGAAAACGAGTTCGCCGGTAGCACTTGCGCGCAACGACCATTTGCCATGCGTTTCAGGAGTTGTAAATCCTTTCATGCCGCGCTCTACAATCATTCCGCGGATGATGCCCTCTTCATCTTTCGCCCAAACTACTGCGACCTGTGCAAAAGGTGCATTGCTGATCCACATCTTCGCTCCGTTGAGTAAAAAATGATCGCCTTTATCTTTAATGTTGGATACCATACCATTCGGGTTTGATCCATGATCAGGCTCTGTCAAACCAAAACATCCCATCCACTCACCGCTTGCCAGCTTGGGTAAAAATTTCTTGCGCTGCTCTTCACTTCCATAGGTAAAAATCGGATACATCACCAGTGAACTCTGAACAGAAGCAGTTGACCTTAATCCGCTGTCGCCGCGTTCCAGTTCCTGCATGATCAATCCGTAAGCAATCTGATCCAGTCCTCCCCCACCATATTCCTGGGGAATGTAAGGTCCGAATGCACCGATCTCTGCCAGTCCTTTAATCCATTGTTTCGGAAATTCCGCCTTCTGGCAGGCCTCTTCAACAATCGGTGAAACTTCCTTCTTCACCCATTCGCGGACGCTGTTCCGAATTAGCTTATGCTCTTCAGTGAGCAGTTCATCCATTAAATAATAATCGTGTCCTTGAAAGCGGTCTGTAGCCATGGGGTATAAATTGATTCAGGGGTTTAGTTTAGATTTTGATTCAGAAATATGAAGTTAGCAATTGACAAAAAGTAAATTCAAATTCCTGATTGGTCGGCAAAAGTAAAAAAATAGATGAAGGAAGAGGGGATTAAGTAATTTCGAAATAAGAAAATCGAATTTCGAAAGCAGGAGTTCGCGATTCATTTTTAGCCCTGACAACAATCGATACCCCTATTTCAATTTTCGGATTTCGGATTTTGATATTTGGTATTGATACCCGGTATTTTATAACCCGTATTCCATTTTCTTTTACTTATTTGCTGAATGTTGAATGGCCGAGATTTTCGCCCTGTTGCATTGTTCTTCGTGGTCGGAACAATTTTATGCATTTACCATTTCAACTCTCCCATTCACGACTTCGGCAACTACTATTTCGGAAGCAAATTCGCACTCGCCGGAATATCCATCCGTGACATATACGAGCCGTACAAATTCAACCTGCTGATACGCAATTTGCCGGGTATGCAACATGAAAATTTTCTTGAAAATTACGCCGTCGTCCCGCCCTTCACGCTGCTTTTTTATCTTCCATTTACATTTTTCGACGCAGGAATTTCAAAACTGATCTTTAATATTTTATCATTAGTCACATTTTCTTTTTTTCTCTCAAGGTTATTAAAACATTTGTCTGTCAATTCCGGCTATGTTTATCTGCTGCCGCTGATTTTCATTATTCCTTTCCGTAACAACATTTTATTCGGACAAACCTATTTATTACTCTTAGGGTTTCTGATGGCGGGATTTATTCAGGAGGAGAAAAAAAATAATTTCTCAGCTGCAATCCTGTATGCCTTATCAATGGCGTTGAAAATCTCTCCGTTCATCCTGCTCTTCTATTTATTGGCAAGGAAAAATTTCAAGCTGCTCATTCTCACAATTTCATTTTCAATTCTCCTTTTCATTTCCGCAGCCTATTTTACAGGATGGAATTTTATGAAGGAATATCTTCTTAATTACATACCAAGGATGTCAACCAATGAAATCAACAACCCCTTTGCAACCACATATCAATCGGCTACCGTTTTGCTCAGAAATATTTTTATCCGGGATCAGTTGCTCAATCCTGCTGCTTTCTACAATTCATCTTTCCTCTTCAAACTACTATCAGGACTATTCACAGGTATTCTTTTCTTCTTTTTTTCGAAAAAGCTGAACAGAGAATCCGATCTATTTACACGCTTCTCATTCACTTTACTGGCAGGCAATTTATTTACCGCTTATACTTCCAACTACAGTCTGATACTCATGTTGCCGGCCTGCATCGATGTGATCAGAAAAAAACATTCACGTCTAATTTATATTCTCATTCTGATATTAGCAATCAGTTCTGTCCCTATTAATTTATTTCAATCATTACCGCTCCTGCTTCGCTTTCCGAGGCTTTACCTTTTGTTGATTCTGTTTTTTATTTTCTTCAAAGAGAATAAGCTGATAAGTAAAGATTTAAAATGGATTACACTTAGCATTACATTTTTTATTGCCGTTACATTTTCGTTTTCAAAATCAAAATCAGATCAAAGTAACTATTTTCTTGCTGATGAAATCTCCCTGCTCTCCTACGACTATGAATTCCGAAACGGAAATCTCGCCATTAAAATCATGGAAGAAAACGGCCCCGTTGAAAAAACAATTCCACTCACTGAACCGGTCACTTCCATTGTCCCGTTACCACTCATCAATAACCGGATTTATTATTCCGGACAACTCATAAATGGAAATGACCATAAACTTAAACCGCTTCTGATAAATAACAACATGATCGTTTACCTCAGTGACAAGGGAAGGGGAATCGGATTCTATGCAATGAGGAAAATTCCTATGACAGATAGAATTAAATAGCCGGGAAACAAATAAGACGTTTACTTGTTTTGCCCCTCAGCGCCCTACCAATCCTATAAAGCGAGGGTTAAATTTTACTCCTGAAAAATCCTTTACTTTGTCATTCCCGAATGAAACCACCTGTAGAAAATACGACCTCCGTCCAACCCATTTCCTTTGCACAAAGGTCCGTACTCCGCACGCTGCTTTATTTCAACATCTTTGATCATCCGCTCACCGAATCAGAGATCTTCCATCTTACACAGGATCATGACATCAGAGAAAACGATATTAAAATTGCAATTAATGAACTGACTATTTCAGGACTCATCCGGTATCATGATGGATACTTTTTTCTGAACAACAAAAAAGAATGTGTTGCAAGAAGACGAAACGGGGAAGTTCATGCTGCACAAGCCATGCAAAAGGCAGCACGTTTTTCAAAATTGATTTCTAAATTTCCATTCGTGAGGGCGGTTGCTCTTTCAGGTTCGCTTTCAAAAAATTACATGGACAGCAAAACTGATATTGATTACTTTGTCATTACCGCTCCTGAAAGAATGTGGGTGGCCAGAACGTTGTTGGTTCTTTATAAAAAAGTGTTTCTGCTCAACTCCCACAAATATTTCTGCGTGAATTATTTTTTATCTGAGGATAACCTTGAGGTTCCGGACAAGAATATTTTTACTGCCACGGAAGTTTCGTTTTTAATTCCTACCTGCAACTATAAACTCTACCACAGATTCAAAGAAGCCAACAACTGGTCAATGAATTTTCTCCCGAACTTTCCGCTCCGCAGTATTGACAATATTATTCCTGACAAAAAATATTTATTAAAAAATTTTCTGGAGAAAATGCTGTCAGGAACAATCGGAGAAAAATTAGACGGAATATTTTTCCGGCAGACGATACGATTCTGGAAAAAGAAATTCAAACACTTCGATGATTCAACTTTTGATCTCAGACTCCGCTCCAGAAAAAATGTATCCAAACATCATCCACTTGGGTATCAGGAAAAAATACTGAACGGATATTCTGAAAGCATGACTGCGTTTGCAACAGCCAATAATATTTCCTTCCATGCCGAAGATACTGTTTACGCATAGTTATTTTCTTGGCTTTGACCCCAAGCAGTTTCAGCAGATGCAACCATATCCACCGCTGGGGACCCTCCATGCTGCTTCCGTGATGCGTGATGCAGGCTACGATGTTTCACTCTTCGATACAATGTTTTCCGTTTCACCTTTGGAAATCCTTCCCCGACTTGAAAAAGAAAAACCGGATTTCCTTGTAATTTACGACGACGGATTCAATTACCTCACTAAAATGTGCCTCACGAATATGCGGGATGCCGCATTTGAAATGATAAAACTGGCGAAAGAAAAAGGATGTTGCGTGATCATCAACAGCAGTGATTCTACTGATCATTATGATGAATACTTCGACAATGGAGCTGATTATGTTATTACAGGCGAAGGAGAAATTTCGTTGCGTGAACTGATCTCAGCTATTACATCCGGAAATAATAACCCTGAATTGATTGAAGGAATTATTTTCAGAAAAAACAACAACACCATCGTTAGCAAAAAAAGAAACGTCCTTGTTCAGCTTGATGAATTGTTGTCGCCTGCATGGGACCTTGTTGATATCAGAGAATATAAAAAACGGTGGCTGAAAAGTTCAGGTTACTTTTCGCTCAACATTAGTACCACGAGGGGTTGTCCGTTCAAATGCAACTGGTGTGCAAAACCAATTTACGGAAACAGGTACAATGTGCATTCGCCTGAACGCATTGCAAAAGAACTAAAATTTCTTCAGGAAAATTATGGCGCAAATCACTTCTGGATGACCGATGACATCTTCGGATTGAAGCCCGGATGGACCAATGAATTCTCATCTATCATTCAACGGGAGAAATTAAAAATCAAATTCAAAATTCAGTCGCGTGTTGATTTGTTGATGCAGGAAGATAACATTGAAGCACTTTACAAAGCAGGATGCGAAACAGTCTGGGTGGGCGCTGAAAGCGGTTCCCAAAAAATTCTTGATGTCATGGATAAGGGAACGACTGTTGAACAGATTTATTCTGCCACGAAACTCCTCCGCAAACATAACATCAGTGTTGCTTTCTTTTTACAGTTTGGTTATCCCGGCGAAACCAGGGAAGACATTCAGAAAACAATTGACATGGTGATGGATCTCATGCCTGATGACATCGGTGTCAGCGTTTCATACCCGTTGCCGGGAACAAAATTTTATGAAAGTGTAAAAAATGAACTCACTGCAAAGGCAAACTGGACTGACAGTGATGAGCTGGCATTGATGTTTAAGAATAATTTTCCATCTGCATTTTACAAGGAACTGCAACGCTACCTCCACAGGCGTTTCAGAAGCAGGCAGGGAATGATGGCGTTGAAAAATGTTTTGAAAAATCCTGCATCAATTTCAAGAAAAGGAATTCTGAGTTTGGGTAAAGCACCGTTTCACTATGTGGGGAGTTATGTACATGCGGCAAAGATGTCATTGTACGAATAATTGCGGTACGAATAACAAATGCTTGCGAATATTCGAATAACTAATGGAACGAATAACCAATCTCATTTAAGGCAAGACGAATTTGCGAATATTAAATATTGATTCGCTATTCGCAATAGCGTAATCTTTCGTTATTCGTAATTTATTGGTCAGTACGTATTCTGAAAATATACGCCAGCTTAAACTGATACCCATCTGATACATTCATGTTGTGCATATAATCCGGCTTGTCGCCAATCATAGTACCCATGCGGTATTGGCGAAAGAGAGAGTGGCCCGCTTCCAGACTGATCACCTGATTTTTCATCATGTAAATATCAAGGATAAACTTTGCACTATAATCATCCATACGTAGAAAATCCTTGTTTTGAATACGGTAGCTGTTCGTCAATAAATTTAAACCGAATCCTGCATGAACAGTTTTATTCATTTTGTATTCCAGGTTTAAGTTGATTGGAAGTGTTCCGAATAAATTCCATTTGTTGGTGATGTTCCAGTCTATGCCGAGTAACGGCATATAATAAGGTCCGAAAAATTCGCTGTTGTAATAAGCACCGAATGAATATTTAAGTGTTTCTTTTTTCTTGTACGTTGCAAGCGCTATTCCGCCCATTTGAAAATCATTTCCGTCAAGTGGTTTTACCAGGTCGCTGCTAAGGCGTGGAATGGCCATCAACACCGTACTCCATTTTTGATTTTTATACTGGTGCACCCATGCAACAGGTATATAAATGGCCGTCAGGTTCAGGGGATCTGCTTCAGATGAAATATTCAACCTGTAATTTTCATACACCGGGTTGATGATGATATAGTCGCTGTCAATTTGCATTGGCAGGTTCAGAAATGCCGACGTCAACTGGGTATTCATCCGGCTTTTTGATCCGCTTACATCAGCCGGACTGTGCTGATAATAAACAGAAGCGATGTCAATATAAGGTTGCGCAGAAGCGACCAACGACAAAGCAGTGAAGAACAAGAGGTAAATTACTTTTTTCATGCTTAAAGTATACCAGCACAATTTGAAACAGTTCTATTGAAGCCAACCTATTCCTTACATTTTGATTTTCCCACTTTTCACAGGTAATTGAAAAATCATCAGGAAAGTCAACAGATTGTATTAATGCATGAATTTAAAATCAAGAAAGTCCCGTAGGTGAACAATTGGCATTGGGGAATATGGCCGAAAAACTTACTTTTGAATTTTAGTTCATCAAAGCCAGAAGGGGTTAATATCCGATACTTATGATTTCCATTCGCCAGGCAACAAAAGCCGATCAAAATACAATTCTTGACATATATAATGATGCGGTAGAGAATACGACTGCAACATTCGATACCGATTTAAGGACATATGAGAAACAACTCGTCTGGTTTACCAATCACAAAAAAAATCATCCTGTTATTGTAGCAGAAAAAGAAAATAAGATTGTTGGATGGGCGTCACTAAGTCCATGGAGCGACCGGTGTGCTTATGAAACAACAGTGGAGGTCAGCGTTTACATACATAAGGAATTTCGTGCACAAGGTATTGGCAGCAAACTTCTGGAATGGATTACACTGGAAGGAAAAAAAGTCGGAAATCATACTGTACTTTCACGGATCACACAGGGCAATGAATCCAGCATTCATATCCATGAAAAATATGGTTACAGGCATGTGGGTGTGATGAAAGAAGTAGGATTTAAGTTCGGGAAGTTTTTAGATGTGCATATGATGCAGTTGGTGTACTGAGGAGAAGACAATGGACAGAAGACAATGGACAGAAGACAATAGACAAAACAGACAAGTCACAAAATGAGGAATCATTGATAAAAAAATAATTTTGCAATAAATATTAATTCACTAAACATGACCTTAGAAGAAAGAATAAACACCGATTTAAAAGCAGCGATGCTTGCAAAAGACGAGGCCGCACTGCGCGCATTACGGGCAGTTAAATCAGCCATACTGCTGGCAAAGACATCAGGAGGTGGAACCATATCTGCCGAAGATGAAATGAAAATGCTACAGAAACTGGTGAAACAACGGAAAGAATCATTGGAGATTTACCAAAGCCAGGACCGGGCTGATCTTGCTAAGAGCGAAATCGAAGAGAGAGCAGTCATTGAAAAATTCCTACCTAAACAAATGGGTGAAGCTGAAATCATGGAGGAATTGAAGAAAATTATAGCTCAGGTAGGCGCTACTTCAGCGGCAGAAATGGGCAAGGTTATGGGTGCAGCATCCAAACATTTTGCCGGAAAAGCGGATAATAAGGTGGTTTCGCAGCTTGTGAAGCAGCTATTAGGATAAACAGCCTCTCCCCCTTACCCCTCTCCGTGCGCTTATGCTGAAGCTTCAGCGCAAGCATAAGGAGAGGGGAGTAACAGCCAAATACAGTTATTGAGTTCTTTTTTTTTGTTCATAATCCTTGAATCAATTATGTTTGCGGACTAATCATAAATTATTTATTTCAATGAAAACCGGTACAGTAAAATTCTTTAATGAGGCAAAAGGCTACGGATTTATCGTAGGCGATGACCAACAAGAAGTTTTCGTTCATCACAGTGGCTTAGTTGATAAGGTACGTGAGAACGATAAAGTAGAATACGAAGTGCAAGAAGGCAAGAAAGGCATGAATGCAGTGAATGTGAAGAAAGCTCAATAATCTACGACAACATTCTTTGAAAGAACGCTCCGCTAATCCGGGGCGTTTTTTTTGACCAGCCGTCCCGATCATTCGGGACACTGATTTTTATGAAGGTAATAATTTACACGCCCCATAACAAAAAAAAAGAAAGGTCAGTGTTCAATTATCCTCAATTTACTTATTCTTTGTTTATGGGTTTTCTTTTTGCATTTCGTAGATATCTATCGGGATTTGTATTTCGAAATTTTTCCTCCCATTTCCTTCCCTCACCCTTCGCCCAAAAAGGAAAAGACATCGCTCAAGGCATTCAAAAATAATTATTGATTCCGCAAGGAAGTTCTCAGTAATCCCGATCTCTGTTATTTGGTTTTGCTACTGCCATCGGATTGGCACTGATCTCATCGTACTCATTGCGCATTCGAAAAATATCAATTGCAGTATAAATGGCTTCGCGGATGGAGTCTTCTGATGCTGTTCCTTTTCCGGCAATGTCATAAGCAGTGCCGTGGTCAGGGGACGTGCGGATGACAGGGAGTCCTGCCGTATAATTTACCCCTGAAGAAAAACTGATTGACTTAAATGGAATTAATCCCTGGTCGTGATACATGGCAAGTACAGCATCGAATTTTTTATACGATCCTGAACCGAAAAAACCATCGGCAGAATAAGGCCCATAGACAAGATTGTTTTCATCAAAAAGTTTTTTCACTGCAGGAATAATGACTTCCTGCTCTTCCTTACCGATCAAGCCGTTGTCGCCTGCATGCGGATTGAGTCCGAGAATAGCTATGCGCGGTCTGCGGATTCCGAAATCGCGTATCAACGTCTGCGTTATTTGTTTCACTTTGGAAATAATCATTTCGACGTCCATATGTTTCGAAACTTCCTGAACAGGAATGTGACCGGTCGCCACCGCTACGCGAAGTGAATCACTCACCAGCATCATCAGATACTTTGGCGCATCAAATTTTGCGGCAAGATATTCTGTATGACCTTTAAATTGAAAATCCGGACCTTGAATATTGTGTTTGTTGATTGGCGCCGTTACCAGGACATCAATCTTTTTGTCGGCGAGATCTTTTGTAGCCGCTTCTAACGACCGCAGCGCATACTTCCCTGAAATTTCCGTTGCTTGTCCCCACTCTACCGGAATATCATCTTCCCAGCAACTGGCAACATTATTTTTCCTCAGAATGATTTCATTGCTGTTGCGAATAGTCGTGTAATTAAATTCATTGAGGTTTAGCAATTTCCTTTGATGAGAAACTGTTTTTTGTCCGGCATAAATTACGGGCGTACAAATCTGGTGCATCCTGTTATCCAGAAATGTTTTCATGATTACTTCCAGCCCTATGCCATTGATATCACCGCAAGTTATCCCTACTTTAATTAGTCCTTCCTGTTCATTGCTCATTGTTTTCCGGCTTTCGTTATTCGTTATTCGGTATTCGGTATTCGGTATTCGGTATTCGTATTTTGTATTTCGATATTCGTATTTCGTATTTCGAACTCAGATGTTTTGAAAATAATTAAACAAAAACCTCACCCCGTAACCAGTTCCTCCTTTGCCCCTGTAAGAAGAAGCGGAATGCAGAAAAGCGGGTCCGGCAATATCAAAATGCATCCACGGATAATCAATATACCGCTGTAAAAATTTTCCTGCTGTGATGGCACCTGCTGTTGGTCCGCCTATGTTTTTCATTTCAGCAACATCGCTCCTGATGAGTTCGTCATATTCATCCCAGAATGGAAATTCAGCAAGACGTTCATAAACATTGTCACCCGACTTTTTCATTTTATCTTTTGTCTGTTCATCTGCCGTTCCCATACAAACCATTCCGAATGAACCCACAGCAGCAGATGCAGCACCCGTAAGCGTTGCGAAATCCATGACCAGTTCAGGCTTGTATCTCTTTGCATAATGCAAAGCATCTGCAAGTATCATTCTCCCCTCCGCATCTGTATTCAGTACTTCGACAGTTTTACCACTCATCATCGTAATTACATCGCCCGGCGCATATGCATTTCCTGACGGCCTGTTATCTGTTGCCGGAACCAATGCAATAACATGAACAGGTAATTTCGCTTTTGCAATGGCATACATCGCACATGCGACTGCAGCAGCTCCTCCCATATCACACTTCATATAATCCATGCTGTTGGCCGTGGGTTTCAGACTCAATCCTCCGGTATCATACACGACACCTTTTCCCACCAGAACTATTGGTTTTTTATTCTTTATCCCGATACTTTTTGAAGGCTTGTATTCCATCACAGTAAATGTCGGTGGCTCTACACTTCCCAAATTGACGGCAAGTACCCCCCCCATCTTTAATGCTTTGATGCGTGACTTTTTAAAAACCTCCGTTTTGAAACCTGCTTCACGACCCATCTTTACAAAAGCTGCAGCAAGCTGCGAAGCGCTTTGTGCATTCTGTGGTTCATTCACCAGATCACGTGCATGAAAAACGCCGTCACAAACTGCAGAAAGGTTACTCAAAGATGTATCAGAAGCTGCTGTGCTTTTCATCCTGATTTCGGAAAGCGCATTTTTATCTTTTTTGTCTTTGTATTTAATAAACTGATAATTGCCAAGCATCATCCCTTCAGCAAAAGCCAGTGCAATTCCTTTGTCAGCACTTACATCGGCTATGGTAGCAGTCGTTTTTTTCTGACGGTTAAGGGCAGCAGTAACCATCTCTCCGTTTTTCCTGCACGCTTCCAGTGTGAGGTGCGATTCCTTTTTGTGCTCGGGTTTGAAAACGAAACATAGTCTGTTGTATTGATTTATGGTAACCAGGTTTTTCTTCTCCTTCAACTGGCTATTGATAAATTTTTTCTCCTCATCAGAAAACTGAGAAGCGGGAATCTGCTTTTCATCAGTGACAATAAAGACAACTGCATCATTTTTATTGATGACCTTTATTGAGCTCAATTTGGGAAGTGTAGCCATGAAATGAGATTTTAAAAATTACCCCCGATTCCCCCGAATAGAAAAATAAAGCGGCTACCTGCAAGCAGACGGATAACTTTTCTACTTTTGTTTTTCATTTAAGAAAACGAAGGGCTGAAATTAACCAAAAATTAATGACAGCTAACATATCAGTTTCAACTTTGTTACGTGTTCAAACTCCGGTAACATTCATGAATTCAGACGATTTATTCAAGCGGGCAACACAATTTGACTTTCTTTCAGCAGAAGAAGGACAATATCTATTTTCAAACGCACCCACAGCTGAGCTCATGCACGTCGGCAATGAAATGCGTAAGCAACTTCATCCCGATAATAAAGTAACGTGGATTATTGACCGCAATGCCAACACCACCAATGTATGCATTGCCAATTGTAAGTTCTGCAATTTCTACAGGATTCCGGGACATGCCGAGGCATACATTACGACGATTGAGCAATACAAACAAAAGATAGAAGAAACGTTCAGGTATGGTGGCGAGCAATTGCTGTTGCAGGGCGGTCATCATCCTGATTTAGGGTTGAGTTATTACACCGGACTTTTCCGTGAATTGAAACGGCTTTATCCGACATTAAAACTTCATTCCCTCGGGCCACCTGAAATAGCACATATCACAAAACTGGAAGGAACAACCCATACTGCTGTATTGCAGGCATTGATGGATGCTGGTCTTGATTCATTGCCGGGAGCAGGGGCAGAAATACTGAGTGACCGGGTGCGAAGGCTCATTTCTAAAGGTAAATGTACTGGACGCGAGTGGCTGGAAGTGATGCGGGCTGCACATCAGTTAAAGCTGACAACCTCAGCCACGATGATGTTCGGTCACGTGGAAACACTTGAAGAACGGTTTCAGCATCTGGTATGGCTTCGGGAAGTGCAGCAGGATAAGCCGGCTGATGCGAAGGGATTCGTCGCTTTTATTCCCTGGACCTTTCAGGATGTAGACACACTTTTGTCAAGATTAAAAGGAGTGCATAATAAAGTGACGGGAGAAGAGTATATTCGCATGATAGCAATCAGCAGGATCATGCTTCCCAATATTATTAACATACAGGCATCATGGCTGACAGTCGGTAAAGAAGTCGCACAGCTTTGTTTGCATGCAGGAGCAAATGACTTCGGATCCATTATGATAGAAGAAAATGTAGTGAGTGCTGCCGGAGCGCCACACAGGTTTACATCTGAAGGAATTCAGCAAGCCATTCGTGAAGCGGGTTTCATTCCACAGTTGAGAAATCAGCAATATGAATACAGGGAAATGCCGGAGATGATGGAACAGCAGGTGATTGCGTATTAGAAGAAGAGCCAGGAGACAAGACGTAAGACGCAAGAGATCAATAGTCAATAAAAAAAATCATTATAAGTAGAAAGCTTTAGACTGGTAAAAAGTGGCAAGAAGCCGGAAGCAATAGATAGTAGACAATAGACAATGAACAGCCAGCAGCCAGTAGCAAGTTCCAGGTTGATAGATAAATAGTAAATTTCAAATTGTTTCGTGAGAAAAACACTTTTCATTTTTTTCCTTTTCGTTGCATCAACAGTTCATTTTGCATTTGCGTCTCACAACCGTGCGGGAGAGATTACGTACAGGCATATCAGCGGAAATACCTACGAGATTACAATTACAACATATACCAAAACCTCCAGTTCATTACCGCAAAATGGCAGTGTGGACAGACCTACGCTTGATTCTGTTCATATGGGAGATGGAAATATTATGGTATTTCACAGGCTCTCTTTCGTTGATATACCGGGTGACATCAGGATAAACAAGTACGTTGAAGTATATACTTATGGAGGTGCCGGCATCTATACGATCTGGTTTGTGGATCCTAACCGGAATGGAAATGTGGTGAATGTTCCGAATTCTTTTTTTACACCCTTTGCTATTTATACCGTGCTCACCATTGGCCTGGGATCTCCCGATAATTCACCGGTTTTGCTCAACCCACCTATTGACAGTGGTTGTGTGGGCATTCCGTTTTTGCATAACCCTGCCGCCTTTGATCCAGACCACGACAGTTTATCATATGAACTGATCCCCTGCAGGGGAGAAAATAACTTACCGATTCCCGATTACAGCTATCCTTATGCTACGAATTCATTTACATTAAATGCAGTTACAGGAGATCTTATCTGGGACTCACCCGATTCTGCAGGTGAATACAATATTGCCTTCCTGATTATCTCGTGGAAAAAATTCGGAAACACTTACATACGCATTGGTGAAGTGGAACGTGACATGCAGGTGCGGATTATTCATTGTCCGCTCAACTATAATCCGCCTCAGATTATTCCGGTCGCCGATACATGTATTCTCGCCGGCGATACTCTTGCATTTAACATTACCGCTTTCGATCAGGATCATGATTTTGTAACGCTCACTTCTGTTGGAAGTCCTTATATCAATTCCAATCCCGCAGTGTTTACCCCTCCTGCAAATAATTCCTTGAACGATACTGTGACCGGAAACTTTAGATGGACAACGAACTGCAACAACATTTCAAGTCAGCCTTATCAGGTCACTTTCAGGGCCAATGATATCAATTCTATCATCAGTCTGGTAACTTATGAATCCGTTATGATACGGGTTATTGCGCCACCGGTCACCGGACTTACCGTTGATCCGAATGGCAATGCGATGATGCTTCACTGGAACCCGAATTTTTGTTCCAATGCGGTCCGTTATAATATTTATCACCGCATAGGTTCATACCCGGGCGTGATTGAATGCCCGTGCCAGACAGGAGTTCCATCATATACCGATTATGTGTTGATCGGAAATACTACAGGATTAAATGATACTACATTCATTGATTCCAATAACGGGGCCGGACTTGCCATTGGTATTTTTCATTGCTATATGGTTACGGCAGTTTTTGATGATGGATCAGAAAGTTGCGCTTCACTTGAGGTGTGTAACCAGTTGAAAAAAGATTTGCCTGTAATCACCAATGTTACGGTGGTTACTACCGACGCAGCCGCCGGCACCGATACGATTGTGTGGAGTAAAGCGACAGAGATTGACACCGCGGTTTTTCATCGTCCGTATCAATATAAGCTATGGCGGTCTGACAATGATTTCTTCGGAACGAACTTCACTTTTTCTCATGTAATGACAGGAGGAGAAGACGATACAATTTATTTTGACAACAACGCCCTGAACACCACCACAAAAAACAGCTACAAGATTGAGTTATACTACGACAGTGATAATGATGGCGTACCTGATGCATTGAAGGGAAGTACACAAACGGCTTCATCAGTATTTTTAACTCTTGCACCGAGTGATGAAAGGATTACACTTTCCTGGGAAGAGCATGTGCCATGGACGAATATGAGTTATGACATCTTCAAACAGAATACCGGAGGCGGATGGGATTCTATTGCCTCCACTACTCAGCAATTTTATACCGATGAATCGCTCATCAATGGAAACCGGTATTGTTACTACGTAAGAAGCGTTGGAGGTTATGGTACGCCCGGCATCATTGAACCAATTATCAATCTTTCACAGCGCGTTTGCGCAATAGCACAAGACAATATTCCACCTTGTCCTCCAGCATTTTCTGTTGGATCGGATTGCGTTGAAAATGTAAACTTCCTGAAATGGAATAATCCGAATAATTCATGTGCCAATGACGTGTGGTATTATAAAATCTATTTCTCTCCGGACGGCATTAATTATGAAGCGATAGATACATTTCATTTTGCAACGGATACAACTTTTATCCACAACAACATTTCTTCACTGGCAGGATGCTATAAAGTAACTGCCGTGGATTCAGTATTTAATGAAAGTACTACAACCGCTATATGTGTCGATACATGCAGGCAATACGTTTTGCCAAGTGTATTTACTCCAAACGGCGATCTCAGCAATGACCTTTATCATCCATGTGACTCAACGACCAATGCAGGGCTTCAGGTAAAAAATTGTCCGCCGTATAAAAATGTAAAGGACATTGATTTGAAAATATTTAACCGTTGGGGAACGCTGGTTTTTGAAACTACTGACAAAGACATCAACTGGGACGGGAAAAATAAATTCAGTAAGGGAGATTGCCCTGACGGTGTTTACTATTATACCTGTATTGTCAATTTCTTCCGGCTGCATGGAACGGAGAGTAAACAACTTCATGGATACATTCACCTGATCAGAGGGAAGTAAGGAGCCAAGCCCATCCCAGCCTTCCCAAAGGGAAGGAGAAAGCAAACAGCCATAGATTTCGACTATTTTACTATTCACGAATACAAAAGCTATTCATTCTACAGACATCAAATCATTCGTACAGCAAATGTTTACCGGTATTATAGAAGCCTCAGGAAAAATAATTTCTTCAGAAAAAGAATCTTCAAATCTGCGGTTAAAAATCTCGGCTCCTTTTCTTGCTGAACTTAAAATTGATCAGAGTATTTCTCACAACGGTGTTTGTCTTACCGTAGAAAATATTTTCGAAGATCATTATGAAGTTGTTGCCATTGCAGAGACCCTTTCACGAAGTAATTTAGGTCAATTAAAACCCGGTGACTTTACTAATCTGGAACGTTGTTTGAAAATCGGTGACCGCCTTGACGGACATATGGTGCAGGGACATGTGGATGAAACTGCGATTTACAAATCCCTGGAAAATAAAAACGGAAGCTGGTTATTTACATTTTCATTGAATACCGCTTCTGCAGATTTCATCGTGGAAAAAGGGTCGGTATGTATAAATGGCGTTTCACTCACTGTTGTTGAAACCGGGAATGATTATTTTTCTGTGGCAATCATTCCTTACACTTTTGACCACACTACTTTTCACGCGCTGAAGCCCGGAGACCGGGTCAACATTGAATTTGATATCATCGGAAAATACGTGAAGCGGATGCTCGGATCAGTAAAGTAGTTTCTCTCAGAAAATTTCTTTTGCAACGCGGCAGGTAACATCAGAACTACCCATGGTATAAATATGCAGACATGGAACTCCGAATTTAATCAGATCTTTACACTGCTGAATGCACCATTGAATACCGACTTCTTTTACTTCTTTATCGGTTTTACATTTCTCCACTTCATCCAGTAAGTCGTCCGGCAAATCAATATGAAAAGTCTTCGGCAATGCCGTAGATTGTTTTTTAGTAGTGATGGCTTTTAGTCCGGGAATAATCGGAACGTTAATCCCTGCTTCCCGGCAATGCTTTACAAAATCAAAATACTTATCATTATTAAAAAACATCTGGGTAACAATATATGTTGCCCCGGCATCCACTTTTGCCTTCAGATACTTCAAATCACTCTTCATGCTCGGAGCTTCGAAATGTTTTTCAGGATATCCCGCTACGCCGATACAAAAATCAGAAGCGGAAACTTCCTTCAATTCATCATCAAAATAAATCCCGTTATTCATATTCACCGCCTGCTTCACGAGGTCAAGCGCATAAGGATGGCCGTTGGGATCAGGAAAAAAATTCGGTTCAGTTTTTATTGCATCGCCTCGCAACATGAGAAGGTTATTGATCCCTAAAAAGCTAAGGTCAATCAATGCATTTTCAGTCTCTTCTTTAGAAAATCCTCCGCAGATAATATGTGGCACAGTATCTACCTTGTATTTGTTCATGATGGCCGAACAGATCCCAACGGTTCCGGGGCGTTTGCGGATTGAAAATTTTTCGAGGAGGCCATTCTCTCTTTTCTTATACACGTATTCTTCACGGTGATAAGTAACGTCAATAAATGACGGCTTGAATTCCATGATCGGATCCAGAATATCCCAGATACTTTGTACGCTTTTCCCTTTTAGCGGTGGAAGAATCTCAACAGAGAATAATGTTCTCTTTGCATTCTTAATATGGTCGATTACTTTCATAAAGGGGCAAATATAGTTGAATGGTTGAATCGGTGATTAGTTGATTAGTTGAATATTGATATGTGATCAAATAAAAATCAAGCAGGAGATTGAAATTGGCTCATAAAATTCACATGAATACGCATTAATCCCAATCAATAAATTTACGAGTCAACCGATTTTCTTTATTTAGCTTTGCGAACCATGAAATCACGGCACCTGCTTTTGATCATTTTCCTTTTTTCAGTTTCTGCAAAAGGACAGGATATGATCATCACGCAATTCGGAGATACCATGAATAAGAAAATCATTTTTTCTACCAAGCGTTACATGTTCTATGCAGACAGTAACTATTACGGAAAGCATTATATCAAGGCCATTAAAAAAAGAAGAATAACGGAATCGAAGATGAATGTCTACCGCGTGGACCGCCTTACGACAATGATGAATCAAAGAGCAATGGATGTAATGGGAAATGCATTTATGTTGCAGGGTGGGATTCAACTTGGCTTTATACCTCTTCCTGTTGATTCAGAATCAACACCGAGCTGGAAGAAGTTCATCGGTGACTTACGATTCGGATTCTCTTACAACGGTTCCTTTTTATATCGCATGCGTCCGCATTCATTCATCGGTGTTTTTGTTGATGATTTTCACAGCAGCGCGTTCGCTGAAAAGCTGGATATACCCGATGGCGGTGGTGTGATTCAACATTTGCAAAATATAAAGTCCAGCATTAGCATGTTGCAGATTGGTCCGGAATTTTTGCTCTTTCGCGACTCAAAAAAATACAAACGTTTTTTCCTCATTTCCGGAGGGCTCGGTTACACACAATTCAGGTGGAACATCAGCGCTGCAAACAGGTCATCGGAAACTTTCAAGGCATCGGGGCTTGGTATCCGTGGAACCATATCCAAAACATGGGCATTGGGACGCACTTTGATTGTCGGACCTAACTTTAAATTCCAGCTTGCCATTCTTGGAAATCAGGATGGACTTGCAGGAGCAGTGGCCCGTTTAAATCTCGGACTAACAGTTCTGATTCACTAATTTTCTGCTCCAATCTTATTTCTCTCTTCCCTCTAAAAGTGTAGCTTTGCGGTCCCATGAGGAAAGTAGGCAGTTTGCTATAAGCAATAGGCAATAACAGCCAAATCCTCCCTTCCAATTTGTATATTCGTAAGCATTCGCTATTCGCACCATGAAGAATATTAGAAATTTTTGCATTATCGCACATATTGACCACGGCAAAAGCACTTTGGCTGACAGATTACTGGAATATACCGGTACTGTTTCGGGTAAGCAAATGCAGGCTCAGGTACTTGATGACATGGATCTCGAACGCGAACGCGGCATCACGATAAAAAGTCATGCGATTCAGATGAGCTATGAACTGAATGGCGAAAAGTATATCCTTAACCTCATTGATACTCCCGGTCACGTCGATTTTTCTTATGAAGTTTCACGCGCCATCGCTGCTTGTGAAGGAGCTTTATTAATCGTAGATGCTGCACAGGGAATTCAGGCGCAGACAATCAGCAACCTGTATCTTGCTGTTGACCATGGATTGGAAATTATTCCTGTGTTAAATAAAATTGACCTTGAAAGCGCAAATCCTGAAGTTGTCAAGGATCAGATTGTAGATCTTGTTGCTTGCGACAGAGACGATATTATTCCTGCAAGTGCAAAAAGCGGAATCGGTATCTACGACATTCTGGAGGCGATTATTAAACGCGTTCCGGCTCCGAAGGGAAATCCTGATGCGCCTTTTAAAGCACTCATCTTCGACAGTGTATTTAACCAGTTCCGAGGTATTGAAGCTTACTTCCGCGTAATTGATGGTGAGATTAAAAAGGGAGACCACGTAAAATTTTTCGCAACAGGAAAAGAATATAATGCTGACGAAATTGGTGTATTGAAACTCAAGAAGTCACCGAGTAATACCGTAAAAACCGGTGATGTCGGGTACCTCATCAGTGGCATTAAAGAAGCCAGAGAAGTAAAAGTCGGCGATACGATAACTCATGTTGAACGCCCTTGTGAAGAAGCCATCAAAGGATTTGAGGACGTGAAACCTATGGTATGGGCGGGGATTTATCCGGTAGATACGGATGAATATGAAGAACTCCGGAAGTCAATGGAGAAGTTACAACTCAACGATGCCTCCCTGGTATTTCAACCGGAAGCATCCGTTGCTCTCGGTTTTGGTTTCCGTTGCGGATTTTTAGGATTGCTTCACATGGAAATTATTCAGGAGCGACTGGAACGGGAATTTGACATGACGGTGATCACCACTGTTCCCAACGTAAATTATACTGCATTTCTCACCAACAGCGAAGTGAAAGAGATTCACAATCCGAGTGAACTTCCTGACCCTAATTTTCTTCAACGTATTGAGGAGCCCTATATCCGTGCACAGGTCATTACAAAAAGTGAATTCATCGGACCGATCATGACGCTTTGCATCGGCAAGCGCGGGAATATTATCGGTCAGCATTATTTAACTACTGACCGTGTCGAATTGCAGTTTGACATGCCACTGGCAGAAATTGTTTTTGATTTTTATGACAAGCTGAAAAGCATTTCCAAAGGTTATGCTTCGTTCGATTACCACCCGCTAGAATACCGCGAGAGTGATTTAGTTAAGCTCGACATCCGTTTGAATTCAGAGCCTGTTGATGCATTGAGCGCACTTGTTCACCGCAGTCACGCACAGGAATTCGGCCGTAAGATGTGTGAGAAACTGAAAGAACTGATGACACGTCAGCAATTTGAAATTATTATTCAGGCAAGTATTGGTTCAAAAATCATTGCGCGTGAAACGGTAAAGGCCCTTCGCAAAGACGTTACTGCCAAATGTTATGGTGGTGATATCTCCCGTAAACGAAAACTTTTGGAGAAACAGAAAGAAGGAAAGAAACGTATGCGCCAGGTTGGTAATGTGGAAATTCCTCAGCAGGCATTTCTTGCAGTTCTCAAGCTCGATTAATTTTCCTGGGATTCAGATCAACTAAATCTTTGCATCGTATCGTCAACGTTAGCTTAACACCTACTGATTTGTATATTCGTAAGGATTCGTAATTCGTACCTATTTCCTTTCATCAATAAACCTCGCCACCTTCCTTCCCATACTTCCCTTATTCTGCAGCGCTTCAATTTTTTCATTTGCAGAAAATTCCAGTTTGGGTGCAACACGTAGCTTTGCTTTGATGTGATCAATAAGTTCTTTTTCAAATTCGGCATCTGTTTTTTTTGATGCAACAAGAATTTTTATTTCATCAGTCCCAGTTGAATTTGTAGAAGCAACAACGATATAATTACTGATGTCATCAAACCTTCCGAGGATGTCGAAAAATGCCTGCGGATAAAGCGTTGTTCCTTTATATTTAATCATTTGCTTCTTCCTTCCGATAACAGGTCCGAGGCGAATGGAATGACGACCGCATTTACACGGGTCAGAAAAATAATGACATACATCACCGGTTTTATAACGGATCAATGGAACGCCTTCTACTCCAAGTGTTGTGACAACCACCTCCCCTGCTTCCCCATTTGCGACATGCTTTCCGTTGTCGTCAAGGACTTCTACAACAAGAATTTCGGGATGATGATGCCCGCCATTGAATTGATTGCATTCTGTAAAAGCAGTCTGCATCTCTGTTGATGCATACGTTGAATACAAATCAACATTCCATTCCTTCAGAATTTTTTCTGCCAGCACTGAATAAGTAAAATCAGGATTTCGAATGGGTTCACCGATGCAAATTGCTTTTTTAATTCCTGATGAATTTACATCAATGCCATGTTGTTGTGCAAACTTAATCATCGGCAGCATGAATGACGGAACGGTGATCAAAGCACTCGGTTTAATTTTCCTGATGGTATCCCATTGCAATTCCGGAATCCCGGAGCCGACGCGGATAATACCGGCCCCCATTTTACGTGCTCCCATGTAGTATGCAAGTCCGGCCATAAAGCGTCTGTCGAGGGTCGTGATAATCTGGTAAATGTCATCAGCAGATCCGTTTGCACAAACCAGTGATAAATATTCATTGTACTCCAGCCGTTTCAAATCATTTTCTGTGAGGCCGATGATGATGGGCTCACCAAGCGTGCCCGAGGTGGTGACATAGTCAATGATCTTGCTTTTATCAACGCAGAAAAAATCATCGTTGTGTAATTGCAAGTCTTCCTTTTCTGTAAAGGGGAGATGAATCAGTTCGCCAACACTCTTTATTTTATCCGGAGAAATTTTTTCTTTTTGAAAAAGTTTACGGTAATGCGGACTATTCGCAGCCACATAGGAAAGTAGTTCAGAAAGTTTTTGGTTCTGATGTATCCTTTGCTCATGGAGCGGACTGAAATCTATTTTTTGTGTGCTCATAGATGGGGCTAAAGCCCGCTGAGGTTGTAGTTTTATTGTCCCCGGCCCGAAGACCGGGTCAGGCAAATCTAATCCAGGTATTAATTGTTTTATAGCCCCGACCTTTAAGTCGGGGCTATAAAAGTATGCATTGCTTGGGGCTTTAGCCCCATGGCTTTAATCGCAATCTTTAAGCTGTCTTTCAATTTTATTTTTCTCATTGAGACACGACGGCTCTTTCATCAGCGCAATAGTAAAATATTTTTTTGCTTCTTGTTTGTTGCCATGAGCAAGATAATACTCACCCGCCAAGGCATAAGAATAATAATAATCCGGATTGGTGTGAATCAAAGAAAGTATTTGCGACTCACTTGCCGTATGTGATTTATTTTTTGCAGCAAACTGAATATATTTTTTGATGATCCGGAAAGCAAGAAAATCATAGTAAGCAGGTGATTTAAGAAATGGATCTGCAGGAATGTTTAAAGACTTATCATAAATTTCAATTCCGGACTCAATATGCTTCCATCTTGAAAATGCACTATCGATATTGTAATTCACGAATTCCCCAAGTTGCCAGGGATTGGTAGAGATCCATGCCAGTCTTTCTTCAGGTTTAAAAATAACAGAATGATGCGCGATGAGTTGATTGATGGCCTGTTCATTACCCTCACCGATATTTTTTTCAAAAGCTCCTTTGCGGTCGCGGAGGATGGCTGCTGCACCGTCAACCGTAACCGGAGGCGATTCCAATAATAAACTTTTAACACGTTCATACCTGAATTCAGAAGTGCTTTCCATTTTATTCTTCATGTTCTCATTGTCATTCGCAAATGCATCGCTTTGAAAATGATTGGAACAGATCAACTCATTGTTTTCTGATTCATACACATCCTGCTTTGTGGGTGACTTTTCAATAATCACCGTTCTCTTATCATTGGCAGAAGCCACCATGATGGATTCTGAAACAAACGTTTTTCGCGACGCTGCAATTTTTACTGCTTCTTCAATGTTATGCGCGTATTGCAGGATCTCCCTCACAAGAATAGAAATCGGAGTCGCTGATTTAGTCGGCGCTTCAGCAGTTCCTGCGTTGATGGTAACGGCCAATCCTGCATCGTTCATTCCTGAAACAGCACCGATCATTCCGGGCCACGTCACAGACATAAAATTTATTCCGCTGTCGGGATGGCAAAAGAGAATGATTTTATTCTTTGCAAAATCATCCCCGACATAAAAATCAAAATTTCTTGCAACGATTAAGGAGCTATCGTCTGTTTTATCTCCCCATGCAGAAAAAGAAGTGCAACCCACAACAAAATTCCGCGACTGCAATGCATGTCCGATGTCATGGGCAGCGTGATAGTTCAGCATGCGTTGGTATTTCGGGCCTACGAAATCGTATTTATCAGGAGCAGAAAGTGATTCGCCATAAATTTCCTCCAGGTATTCTTCAGGAACATATTTATCCATGTCGCGGTTGAACCATGCCACGAGGTATTTAAGAAAACGCAAGTAAAAATCAGACGGGATGATCTTTTTTATCTCGGTAATAAAAACGTCTTCCTGATACACCAATAATTCTTTTCCTAAAATCCCGATGACAGCTCCCCTTTCAAACGGTTTTCCTTCCACGTACATCTCCCAGATACCATATTCATTTTTACGGAGGTAATTGTTTCCGGCACGGTAAAAATCCTTACTGATTTTGATGCGCTCCGTCTTCATCGCTGACTGATCCTTCACTTCAGGCGGACTGATTTTTACAAAAAGCAAAAGATATATAATGAACAGGCCGATGATGGCCAGCAATGAGAAGAAAAAATATTTTATCCCTCTGATAATAATTCTCATGCCATTCAATTACTAAGTTCTTTTTCTCCTTTGAGACAAATAAGGTAACGGCTTCCGTCCTTTCTTATCCTGAAAGGCGCCCATGAATTCCGGATCATCCTTTTTCCGTTGCCCGTCAATTTCACGAAGCATCAGCTGATTTTCTTCAAATGGTGTCTCGGCTATTTCAACTTCACCCGGAATTTCCTGAACAGGAATTTTTTGTCCGATGAGCTTCTGAATTTTTTTTAGATGGTATTCATCGTTCGGAGAACAAAAAGTAATTGAATCTCCTGTCTGAAGTGCGCGCCCGGTGCGACCAATGCGATGAATGTAATCTTCATACACCAACGGCACGTCAAAGTTGATCACATGAGAAACATCGAGAATATCCAATCCGCGCGCAGCAACGTCTGTAGCCACTAAATATTTTATTTCACCGGCATGAAATGCTTTTACTGCATTCATCCTTGTGTTCTGATCTTTGTTACCATGAATGATTCTCACTTGCTCCACGCCGAATTTCCTTTCCATGTACTTGCCAATATTACCGGCAGTAGATTTTGTTTTGCAAAAAATGATTGTCTTGCGAAATGCTTCATCAGTCAGCAAATGCAATAAAAGGTTCGTTTTTGTTTTCAGATTGGGAGCATAATAGAGAACCTGCGAAACCGTCTTTGCCGTTCTTCTTTCGGGCTCAATGCGGACGACTACGGGTCTGTCGAGGAAATTATCAGTAAGGGAAGTAATCTTTTCATTCATCGTTGCCGAGAACAGCAGGTTCTGCTTTTTCATCGGAACGATTTCAAGGATGCGGTCAATCTGTTTTTTAAAACCCATGTCAAGCAGGCGCTCCGCTTCATCAAGAATCAGCATCTGAACTTTTTTTACGATCAGATGTCCGGCAGAATACAAGTCTGTCAACCTGCCCGGAGTCGCAACAAGAATATCCAATCCCTTCTCCACCATTTCAATTTGCGGCTTGATGCCAACACCACCATATACAGCTGCAATTCGAAGGTCAGTATATTTTGCCAGTGCATGCATGTGCTCAAGTACCTGCATTGCCAATTCCCTGGTGGGAACAATAATAAGTGCGCGCGGCGAATCTCCCTGTGCGAACTTTATTTTCATCAGCAAAGGAAGCACATAGGCAGCCGTTTTGCCTGTTCCCGTTTGTGCGACACCTAAAAAGTCAACGCCCGCAAGGATCTGGGGTATAGCCTTTTGCTGAATAGCGGTGGGATTCACATAGCCGGCATCAGCAATGGCATTCATTAACTGCTTATTGAGTTTAAAATCAGAAAAAGAGGGTTGTTCGGACGACATTGTGGCAAAGATAGGGATACTAATCTGCTGAGAGGAAGATGCGGGAAAATTTGAAGATGTGAAGATTTGAAGATGCGCGAAATCATCCTTCAAAAAAATCTATGTACAAGATCAAAAATACTTTGAATTAAATACGGGAATCAAATCTGCAGAAACCGGGATCCTGATTTACAAATCAGCAAATTTTCAAATCTCTAATCAGAGTTTTCCTTTCCGAAAACAATATCATCAGAAAGTTCATTCTTATCATCCGACAGATAAGGAAAATACTTCTGCAACGCTTCACCGGCCATGCCTATTCCTATCGCTATCCCATTCAAAAAATCTTCAGCAACAAAATATTTTTTCATTTCCATCTTGATGGACTCCCAGAAATCTTCAGGAACTTTTGAATGAATGCCGGCATCTCCGATTATGGCAAACTTCTGCGACTTCATTGCCAGGTAAAACAAAACGCCGTTACGCTCCTTCGTTTCATTCATCTTCAACTCGCTAAAAATAAATGCTGCACGGTCGAGTACGTCTATGTTGCAATTGTTTTCAATAAACAGTCGTATTTCTCCCGATGTTCTTTTTTCTGCAGCGGCAATGGCTTCATTCACCGACCTGCGCATGTCACCGGTAAAATATTCTTCAGCAGTCACCATCAGAATTTTACTTCAGGAGCTTTCTCTGATCCAGCATCAGACTGGAAGTAAGGTTTCTCCTTAAATCCCATTAGGTTGGCAAAAATTACACGCGGGAATTTCAGGCGCGAAGTATTATAAACCTGTGCGGCCTCATTAAACTGGCGACGTGCTTCGTTGATTCTGTTTTCAGTTCCTTCCAGTTGCGCCTGCAATTCAGAAAAATTCTGTACTGCTTTCAACTGAGGATAATTTTCTGCCACAGCAAGCAATCTTCCAAGGGCTGAACTCACCTGCCCCTGCGCTTGTTGAAATTGCTGCAACTTTTCAGGAGTTAAATTATCCGGATCAATTTTGATTTGTGTTGCACTTGCCCTTGCACTAATCACTGCTTCAAGAGTAGATTTCTCAAAATCAGCAGCTCCTTTAACGGTGCTTACCAGATTTGGAATAAGGTCGCTTCGGCGCTGGTATTGTGTCTCAACGTTTGCCCATTTGCTGTTCACGGCTTCACGGATGCCCACAAGTCCATTGTACGAGCTCACCAACCAGAGAATTACTACTGCAATGATAATCCACGGAAGATACTTTTTGAAATTCATGATTTATGTTTGTTTATAATTTGGTAGCTTTATATCAAATAGTGATCCTGTTTTTTTCTTAGAACAAATTGTCAGTAGCAGAAGTTTTCCGGTTCGATTGAATTCACTTCTAATACCCGCTCTATTTTTTTGTCAATCCCTTGAGAATATATTCCAACTCGCCGGGGCGTTGTGTGCCGATGCGGTAAGGCAATCCTTCACTGTCAGTAATCTGAACACAATCATTTCCTCCGGTGTAAAACCTGACCATTCCCTTGAGGTGAAGATTAAAAACAGGATTGTTGAGATGGTATTTGCTATAGGTAGTTCGTTCTACCTTCACAATATTCTTCAAGTCAATTTTTACTTTTCTGGTCGTCCAGAGTCCGTCAAGAATGATAAAATTTTTGAAGACGGAAATTTTGATGTGAAGAACAAAGAGCATGATGATAGACAACACAATCACTGCAATCCCCAGCCAGAAAAATAAATCTCCGTTCATTCCGTTTTGTGTTTTCCACCAGTAAACAGCAAAACAAAATAGTCCCAATAACAAACGGCGCATCATGCTCAGGCCATTGTAACCGAGGTATTGTTTCTCTTCAAATACTGGTTGCTCTTCGCTATTCATTGCTTAGTAATCCGATAGTGTAAATTTCTTTGGTGTCACCGGTGACTTTATACCGTTCATCAATGCGATGACCCAAAACGCATATAATATCGGCTCCCGACAAAAGTACATATGTTTTCTCTTTATCAGGACGGGAAACTTTTAAATCTGTCAGAAAATCACTCAACTTTTTCCTCCCCTTCATTCCGAGCGGGAAGAAGTAGTCGCCTTCAACCCACTTTCTAAGTGTTAGCGGGAACGTCAGCTTGCCTTTGTCGAGGGTAAACAGGTTTTTATCCTCCAGTTTTAACGTGAGCGCACCTGCAGATTTGTCTGATCTCAGCCCAAGACTTAATCCGGGAACTGAAAAGTGCTCTGCTTCTTCAGCGATTGATTGGGGTAATGCGTCAGACAGTTTTCTCCTTGTGAGGATAAATTTTTCCCTGTCTGAGGTAATGATATACCCATCAGAAAAAACGTGCTTACCTGAAGTTTGCGCATTCCAGACATCTTCTACCTGCGAGAAGTTAAAACCATACGGCTGAACAATGGCCATGAATAGTTCCAGAGGAAATTTTGATTTCAGTAAATCCTTTTGCTGAATAATCAGAGAAGCATTTTCATCATTCTCATTATAACCAATTAAAAAATCAGAAAATATTTTCTCATCAACAATGCCTTCTGCAAATGCAAGGTTGGTCATTGTTCTTTCCATGATCATTTCAAACTGCGGATTGAGCTGAAGTAATACCGGCATCAGGTGATGACGGATACGGTTTCTGAAATACAAATCCGTTTCATTGGAGTGGTCGAGACGGAAACTGATTTTTTCTTCGATGGCATAACTTTCCAGTTCGGCTTTTCTGGCAAACAACATCGGACGAATTGTTTTCCTGTCTTCGTGGATTGGTTTTATGCCCCGTAAACCGGCTACTCCTGTTCCACGTAGCAGATTAATGAAGAATGTTTCTATGCTGTCGTTGAGGTGGTGGGCGGTGGCAATACATTGAAAATTATTTTTCTCAAGCAACTCCGCAAACCACTCATAGCGGAGGTTACGCGCTGTTTCCTGAATCGTCAACCTATTTTCTTTAGCAACTTCAGCGGTATTAAACCCGGTGGAGAAGATGGGAACACCATATTTCTCCGCAAGATTTTTAACAAATTGTTCATCGGCCTCACTCTCCTCAGCCCTCAGTTGAAAATTACAATGGGCGATACCAAATTTGAATTTGCTTCGGTGAAAAAGTTCAGCCATCACAACAGAATCCACGCCTCCGCTTACAGCAAGGAGAATAAGATCCCCTTTGGAAAAAAGATTTTTGGCCCTGACAAACTCTTCAAAACGTTTCTGCAATTCCATCAGCTTACTTTTTCATGTTCATTCATTAAAACCTGCATCATGGCTTTCGCTTTCAGCAGACATTCTTCATATTCCTTTTCCGGATCTGAATTAATTGTAATCGCACTTCCAACCATGAAGGAAAGAAATTTCTCTTGCATGTTATACTGAATACTCCTGATCACCACATTGAAATCAAAATCTCCTTCAGGAGTTACATATCCTACTGCGCCTGAATACAATCCACGTTTTGTGGTTTCAAATTCCTCAATGAGCTGCATGGCCCTGATCTTCGGCGCGCCTGTCATAGACCCCATTGGAAATGCATTCCTGATTACATCCGTCCAGTGCACATCACTTCGTTTTTCAGAAACAACAGTTGAAATCATCTGGTGCAATTGCCGGAAAGAATAAATCCCAAACAGCTCCTCTACTTTCACGGTTCCTTTCGCTGCAGTTCTTGATAAGTCATTCCTCACCAGGTCAACGATCATTACATTTTCACTCCGCTCCTTTTCGTCATTCTTCAGATTCAGTTTAATCTGTTCGTCTTCTACCGCGGATGATCCCCTGCGTGCCGTACCTTTTATCGGCTGGGAAATAATTTTATCGTTGCGCATGGCCATAAAACGCTCCGGACTGGCGCACATCAAATGTCTGTTTTCTTTTTTATAGTAACAGGAAAAAGGCATGGGAGAAATTGCATTAAGCTTTTCATAAATTTTTCCCGGATGAATTTCTGCCTGTATCGAAAAGAACTCCACGCAATAATTCATCTCATAGATATCACCTTTCCTGATATGTTTTTTGATTTCACTCACACAGTTTATATAATCAGCCCGGGTGACTTTTGGAAGAACTGTCACTTGTGGTTCACCTCCATCTTCAACTATCTGAACTGATTCAATTGACTTCACAAGTTGACCAATACTTTCCTCATCATCATTACCATCCACGTATCCGCATTTCAATTTCCCATCTTCCATCAAAAAAATATACCTCGGCTGAAAAAAATGAATGGAAGGAAAATTTATTCCGCTTTCATTCCTTGATTCCAGTTTTTCAATTTCATTTTTAAGGTCGTAGGTCAGGTAACCGAAAATCCAGTCCTGTTTCTCTTCATGAAATTTTCTGAGGGAATTAAAAGCGGCGCCATGAATAGCCAATTCACTCAATGCATCAATCGCCACACACCATTCGAACCGGGAATAGGAATCGAAAGATTGCAACGACTGTTTATTGCTGTTCAGCAAACAAACGACTTTCCTGCTATCGAGCCAGAAAAACAATTTGCTTTCGAAATCCGCATTTAAATCATCAAGAGAAAAAAATTTTCGCATAGGAAGTTTACCAATCACACATGGATTTTAAAAAGGTTTAGGTGGGCATTTTAAATTGACCCTGTAGCTCTAAATATACTACAAAACTATAGTGAAAAAGATATAGAATGGTACATTGTTCATTCAAAATTCCAAAAGAGGAAAAATAATTTTCTCCGCTTTGCTGTGTTGCATATTTTTTGACTTGCAGACAATTCATTACTTACACATTGTTCATAAACTTTCGTTCCCCCTTCTTTCTACAATTGTATTTAATCTTCGTGTTATGTGCATTTGCCTTACCGCGATTTAAAACAATTCCTATTTGCACAATTCGCGATTTAATTTTTTCCCTTGTTCATATATTTCTGCTCCGGAAGCACCTCTGCTCCTAAGGGCTAACATCAACTCATCATATTTCTTTCCATCCGGGATAACATCACCATCAACCTTGTCGCCTATAAATTGTACGCGCTGATTTCCGTCTTTGGTAACATCACCGTATTGCCAGACAACTGTATAAATAATTTGTTGTTCGTTACTCAAGAATACCCTGCTAAGAGTATCTATTTCATTTGGCGCTCCAACTAATTTCAACACTTCTTCTTTTGACATACCTTCCTTTACAACTTGGCATGGTTGTGCAATTGCCAATGAACTGATAAAAGCGAAAGTAACCAGAGGGATTAAAGTTTTCATATCTTTTACTTATTTAATTTATCAAAATTAATTATTAGTACACTCTTTCAGGTTGGCACTCTGTTAAATCGGAGCGATAGATTAGCGCATTGCGGATGACTAGCGCAATTAACCCCTCCATAGAAATAAATTTCCGCATCGGTAGTAAAAGTAGGAAAGGATTTGAAAGGGGGGCTACCCGTATTATTATTGAGTTTCTTTACTTCAATTTTTCAGCGAATGCATGAGCACATAGAAGTCCGCCGTAAAAATCGCACTTGTTATCCACCCCAGAGGCACTAAAGCAAAGAGAACAGCCAAAGTGAGCAGGCATTAAACAATACGGTGCTGAGTAGCAGACAGTAATCTCTTTTAATTTTTCTCTGCGGCCCTTTGCGCTGCATTTCCTCAGCGCGCTTTGCGGTTACGATTCAACGGCCTGTAACCACAGAGACTCAAAAGCACAGAGATCAGCCGGACTGAGCAGCCATTAAACACGGAGATACGGAGGGCTCGGAGAGCAGCCACAATCAGCAACTATTAAACAATGGGGTGCTGAGTGGCAGCCTACAATCTCTTTTAATTTTTCTGAATTAATTATTTGGAATTTGCGCCGACAAACAAATTTAAAAACATATTTTATAAATTTTAACACATTGATTTACAAATATATACGACGTATATACCCAAATTATTTGCCATATTTGAATATTTTAGAATAAACACCCTATCTTTACGATATCCAAATTTTTGGTGAAATTAGAATATATTAGAACATGAAGAAATTAGAAACTCCCTTTAAATCTTTTGACTTATTTAACCAGGATTTTGTGAGGTCCGGGATATCTTCCGATGCAATAGAATACCTCTCACATCCGGAATGCAAAAAAATTCTGGAAAAAATGAATGATGATTACTTATACTGGGATAAAGTAAAATATCAAAAACTACCAAACATCGCTAAACTCACACCGGAAAAATTGTGGATGGCATTAACCTTAAAAAGAGAGATTGCCAGCGTTCCGGTAATGTTTGGATCTCATAAATTTCAATACGTATTAACAAATCATATTTCTAAAAGTCTCCACGAATTTGACATGAAATTCGGAGGCAATCTTAACCTGGATGAAACTCCGGAAATTGATAAAAGACAGTATTTAATAAGTTCAATAATGGAAGAGGCAATTGCTTCAAGCCAGATTGAGGGTGCTGTTACTACCAGAAAAAAAGCGAAAGAGATGTTGAGGAAAAATTTGTCTCCGAAAAATACTTCTGAGCAAATGATCTTAAATAATTATTTAAGTATTAAACATATTTCTTCAATAAAAAATAAAAAGCTAACCCCATCATTATTGTTGGAAATACATAAGAACATGACGAATTCAACATTAGAGAATCCGGAAGACGAGGGTCGGTTTAGGGAGACGGATGATATTAATGTTGTAGATAGTACAGACAATGAAGTAGTTTACATTCCGCCAACCCATTCAGAGATTCCGGAGTTGATTAATCTTTTATGTGATTATTTTAAAAACTCAGGTGAGGAAGATGAATTTTACACACATCCAATAGTGAAGGGGTGTATTATTCATTTTATGATTGGATGGATCCATCCATTTGCTGATGGAAATGGAAGAACTGCCAGGGCGTTGTTTTACTGGTATATGCTGAATAAAGGATATTGGCTTATTGAATATATTTCAATTTCACGTCTCATCATAAAAAATAAAACACAATATGGGATGGCATATTTATATACTGAAACAGATAGAAATGACCTTACCTATTTTATCAACTATAAAATCAGAACGTTGCATCTGGCTTTTAACGGACTAATGCTTTATCTACAAAAGAAGGTAAAAGAGAAAAAACAATTTCAGATAATTATTCAGGTTGGACATATCAATGAGCGACAAGCCGAAATAATCAGAATGCTTATTGACGATGAAACAGGACTGGCCGTAAAGGAACTTGAATCGATATTCCGGGTTTCGGATCAAACTATCAGAAATGATTTAAAGGCCCTGGTAGAGCGGAACATTGTCAAAGAAATTCCACTTAATAATAAAAGCAGTATTTATGGAAGGGGAGTAAAGTTTATGGATTTTATAAGCCGTTCTTCAAAAAGGAAATAATGGAATTGCAGTTCGCTAGTTAAGAACAGCAAAACCTTACCCCACCATCACCTTTACCGTCTCATTGACCTCTGATGAACTGATCGTTACAAAGTAAATCCCCTTTGCGAGATCATCTAAATTCATATCTCTCTGATTCACTCCTTTAACAGCACTGCCATCAGATTCTAAAATTACCCGACCGGAAATATCTTTTACCGATAATTTATAAGACAAATTTTTATTGCAAAAAAAATCACTTGTTTCGAATTCAAACAGATTAGTATTGCCAGACAGCGAAAACTGCTTTAAAGTTTGACCTACTGAATTACTAATCTGCAAAATTATTATTACTCAACTACAAATTTTATATTCTCCGTAATCATCTTAGAAGCAAATCTTGCAAGATAAATACCTGAAGAAAGCTTTGGGAGTTTAACATGTTGTACACTGCTCCATTGTGGTAAGTGAAATTCTGCTACATTTTTGCCATCAATATTAAAAATAGTTATTTCGGAAGTTTCCGGAAGTGGGGCATAAGTAAAAGTTATATTTTCAATAATTGCCGGATTGGGATATATTTTGAAATTTAAAACTGAATTTTCATTTTTTAAAATATAAGTTAAAGAATCACAGACGCTTCCTGTTTCCGCTCCGAGAAAATAATTTGGATGATTTGGTAAAGTACCTTTATTTAATGATGGCAGATGAATACAATGTTGGCAGATATCACATGTAGATCCCAAACTATCAGGAAAATTAATGACGTGAATGTCAACAACGCTATTACCACTAACAATATAAATTTTTCCATCAGGTGCTAATTGCGCAAGATTAAATGTTGTTGTGCTTGGAGGCCAAATAGAATAGAACCCATCATATACTGCAACTGTAATCTGTGACCCAATAATGTTAGCTGAGGTTAAGTCGAATTGATAAATATAATTCAATGAAGATACATACAAAACATTTGAGTTAGGGGAAAACGAAACTCCACCACCAAATGCACTATCATTAAAATCAACGTGAACAACATTTGAAAAAGTTCCAGTACAACGGTCAAAGTCCATAATATCTAAATCTCCTGTAGGTTCATAATATGCAAACTTCTTCCCATTTGGAGAAAATGCAAGCTGACCGAAAGTAATATCTCTGAACGCACCAATATTTTGAGAAAAAGGTCCGAGGATGCCAAATGGCGTTATTAAAAATTTATAATATATATCAGAATTAAATTTATGGGAAATTAGCCACCAATCTCGGCCATTGGAATGTTTACATGCTGTTAACCTTCCACACAAAAGGCTATCTGAGAAAAGTACTTGGTTTTTTTGTATAACGAAACCCAACCCACCACCCATGCTCATGTCAATTACTGAATAGAATAAATTCAGAGAGCAGTCGGTATTTCCATAGTCTTCGCTTGTCTCATGAAAAAGATAATACTTATTTGTGTCTCCTGGAGTCGGAATAATAATATTTCCTTGAGGAATTGCTAAACCAAGGGAATCTCGATATGTGGTATAATAGGATGGGTTAAGTCCGCTCCCATTGGCCATTGTATCATAGGTTGCATTTGCAATATAAACTCCATTAGAACAAAAAAGCAAATTTCCGTTGTGATCGGCAATTACACCGTTTGTACCTGTAAAGAAAATTGGTCTGGTTTCGTAAGTCATATTTATTGAACCACCGTTAAAATCTAAAATTGAACCACCCCATGGAAAGGCGACAGTCTGATATCCAGAAAGCCAAAGATTATTGATTCCTTGAGAAAAATTTTTTAATGAAAATAAAATAAGAAAAATTAATAATCTAAATTTCATCTATCTCAAAAGTATGTAATAAAAAAGATCCGACCAAAGATCCTTTAATTTCCCGACCATTCTCATATCTGTTAAAGAGATTTTAGAAAATATTTTGCACCCTCCGGGTGTTTCACGTCGCATATCGCTGAGGCAACAATGTGCGTATCCAGTAGGCTCCTGAATAAATCTTATACCGTACCATTGATATTATTGCAATTACATGCATACGCTCTACCTCATTCAAACATTTCTTCCGATCTTTGCCGCCAGAATAATTTAATTTGTGACGAGAGAAGAGTTGCTGGGGTTGTTTGGTAAAAAGCCTCATGTACAGTTTGTAGAAAGTCTTTTATCAGAACCTGCCATCCATCGCATACACCTACGGGGATTTGCAGGTTCTGCCGGGGCGCTCTTTGCCGCTACTGTAGCGGGCAAGTCAACACAAACTCACATTTTCATCCTCAATGATAAAGAAGAGGCCGCGTATTTCCAGAATAACCTCGACAATGTGCTCGGGGAAAATGCTTCCCTCCTTTTCCCGGCTTCTTACAAAAAAATATTTCTCGTTGAAGACCCGGATAATACCAACGTACTCCAGCGCGCAGAAGTACTGAACAGAATCAACAAAAGTTCTTACCGACAACTCATCGTCACTTATCCCGAAGCCATTGCAGAAAAAGTAGTGACCAAAAAAAACCTGGAGCAGAATTCCATCGAACTCAGGGTGAAGGAAAAAATTTCCATCGATTTCATCAATGAATTTTTACAGCTTCACGGTTTTGAATTCACCGACTTCGTAGCACAGGCCGGCGAATACAGTGTACGCGGTGGAATTGTTGACATTTATTCCTTCGCCAACGAACTTCCGTACCGTGTGGAACTTGGAGGCGATGAAGTAGAAAGCATCCGCACCTTCGACCCTGAAACGCAGTTGAGCGTGCAGGCCATGAACCATGTGACGATTATTCCCAACGTCCAGACGCAGTTACTGAAAGAAAGCCGCACTTCCTTTTTTGAATTCATCGCACCGAATTCAACATTGTGGTTTAAAGACGGAAGATTTGCGCTTGACTTTATAAGGGAGAACCAGGAAAAAATATTTTCCAACAACGATCCATCTTCTATATATTCTCCCGAAAGGATGAATAAGGTATATGAGACTTCTAAAGAAACAGAAAAGTATTTTGAAAAATTCAGTACGATAGAATTCGGTTCGGCATTTTATTTTAATGCGGAACATAATATCCAGTTTGAATTTTCTCCTCAGCCCTCCTTCAATAAGAACTTTGCGCTGCTCACCAAAAACCTGCAACAAAACAGCGCCCTGCAGATCACCAATGTTATCCTTGCTGATTCCGCCAAGCAAAGTGAACGCCTCTATTCCATCTTTGAAGACCTGGAGAAAAAAAATCCGAGAGAAAATAAAGTGGAATTCACCGTTATCCCGCTTTCATTGCATGAAGGATTTATTGACCACGAACTGAAAATCGCCTGTTATACCGATCACCAGATTTTCGACCGCTACCACCGCTTTCGTCTGAAAAAAAATTACAGCAAAAGTGAAGCAATCACGCTGCGTGAATTATATGCCCTGAAACCCGGAGATTTCGTCACGCACATTGATCATGGAATCGGACGCTATGGAGGACTGGAAATTATTGATGCCGGAGGGACGCAACAGGAAGCAGTCAGACTGATTTATAAAGACAACGACATTCTTTATGTAAGCATTCACTCGCTGCACCGCATTGCTAAATATACCGGGAAAGAAGGAACAGCGCCTTCACTTCATAAACTCGGTTCGGCCACCTGGAGCAACCTCAAGCAGAAAACAAAAAAGAGAGTCAAAGACATTGCAAAAGACCTCATCAAACTTTATGCGCAACGCAGGGCGAGGAAAGGATTTGCATTTAATGCTGATACGTATCTGCAAACAGAACTCGAAGCAAGTTTTATTTATGAAGATACGCCCGACCAGGTAAAAGCCACGCGGGACGTGAAGAAAGACATGGAAAAAGAATTTCCAATGGACAGGTTGATTTGTGGTGATGTGGGTTTCGGAAAAACAGAAGTGGCATTGCGGGCGGCTTTCAAAGCGGTAACTGACGGCAAACAGGTTGCCATACTCGTGCCGACTACCATTCTTGCCTTGCAACATTACCAGACCTTTAAAGAACGGCTCAAAGAATTTCCATGCACCATTGATTACATCAACCGTTTCAAAAGTCCGGCGAAGCAAAAGGAAACACTGAAGCAAATGGAAGAGGGAAAGATTGACATCATCATCGGTACGCACAGGCTACTGGGAAAAGATGTAAAGTTCAAAGACCTCGGACTGATGATCGTGGATGAAGAGCAGAAATTCGGTGTTGCAGCAAAAGAAAAACTCCGCGCCTTGCGTGTGAATGTGGATACGTTAACGCTTACTGCAACTCCGATCCCACGCACTTTGCAATTTTCACTGATGGGTGCGCGCGACATGAGCATCATCAACACACCGCCGCCGAACCGTTTTCCGATTACCACTGAGTTGCATGTCTTCAATGACAACTTAATCCGCGAAGCGATCAATTCAGAAGTGGAAAGGGGCGGACAGGTTTTCTTCATACACAACAGGGTGAGCGACATTCACGACATGGCAGGCATGATACAGAAATTGTGTCCGCAGGTGAGCATTTCGATTGGCCACGGACAAATGGATGGCGACAAACTGGAAGAAGTAATGATGACTTTCATCAGCGGTGAAAGTGACGTATTAATCTCCACAACCATTATTGAAAGCGGTCTTGACATTGCGAACGCCAATACCATCATCATCAATCAGGCGCAGAATTTCGGACTGAGTGACATGCACCAGATGCGCGGTCGTGTTGGAAGATCGAACAAGCATGCATTTTGTTACCTGCTCACGCCACCTACGACTGTGCTCACCAGCGAAGCAAGGCAACGCTTGAAAGCCATCGAAGAATTTTCTGATCTCGGCAGCGGTTTCAACATTGCCATGCGCGACCTTGACATTCGCGGTGCCGGAAATCTTTTGGGCGGTGAACAAAGCGGATTCATCAGTGAAATCGGTTATGAGATGTATCATAAAATTCTTGACGAAGCCATCACTGAGTTGAAGGAAACTGAGTTCTCTGAATTGTTCAAAGAAGAAATTGAAGACAAACCATTTGTCCGCGATTGCGTGATTGAAACCGATCTTGAAATCATGCTGCCGACAAATTATGTGAACAGCGTTAGTGAAAGATTGCTTCTTTACAAAGAAGTTGATGCCCTTTCTGATGATGCAGCTTTGATCACTTTTGAAAATAATCTCCGCGACAGGTTTGGCCCGTTGCCAAAACAGGCAAGTGAACTGATGGCTACGATTCGTCTGCGGTGGCTTGCAGGAAAAATCGGTTTTGAGAGAATTTCTTTACGGAATAAAAGGTTGACGGGATATTTTGTGAGTAACCCGGCAAGTCATTTTTATAATTCAGAAATTTTCACACGCATTATGCAATATGTAAAAGATAATCCATCGCGTTGCAAGATGAAACAGGAAGGAAATAAGCTTTCTTTGGGCATTCAACGCGTGGATAGTGTGAACAGCGCAATCGATGTATTGGCGGGCATTTCAGGCTGACCGGCATAGCGTTATTTATTTCCGATGCCTTATTCTCTGCTTTCAACAGGCCCACAAACAAATTCATAATGTTTCTTACAGTTTTACGGGTCGGTAGTCTATGATTTGGGATGCCCTTTCTCCAGTTTTCCCTTCAATGCTGATTGAAAAACCGCCTCCTGTGTTTTTGTCGGGCATAAAATCTTACAACTGTAACTCTGGAAGCAGTGTGAAAAAGGAAAATTAAGCGTAACCATATCTTTAGAAGTTAAGATGCTGGTTCTCTTTGCGATTACAGCATCAAAGAATAAAAAATGAAACAGGGAAATAAAATAAAAAACGATTTTTTGCAACTGCTTCGCAGGATGCCTTTCGTTGTTATTTTTTTTCTTTCCATTTCTACAGATGCAGCAACCTATTATTCCCGAAACAGCGCCAACTGGAATGTGAATTCTACCTGGTCAACGGTCGGCTATGGCGGTGCATCCGCAACAGGATATCCGGGCGTGAATGACACCGCAAAAATCGGAAACACTTATACGATCACCATTAACACGAACAGTTCCTGCGCACAACTTGACATCGGACAAGGTACATCAGGAGTGGTTCAGTATTCAGGGGCGGGAACTTATACGCTTACTGTAGGCGGAAACATCACGGTAAATACCGGAGGTTCGCTGATCTACAACACGAACAGTTCGAAGACGCACATCTTACAGATAGGTGGTAATTTTACAAATCAGGGGAATGTGGATCTGTATTATGATGCGAATGATATTGTGAACATCACATTCAATACTGCAAAAACGAGTATCATTTCAGGAAGCGGAACATGGGCGCTCAACAACGCAACTATAAACAAAACTACATCGGCTGTCATTGTCGAAGTACAGGTGAATGCGTTTGAAACGGCGATCAATACCCTCACGGCAACAACAGGAAATTATATTCACAACAACAGCGGAAGCTATTCTGTAAACTCAGGAAGCGCCAGTGATTATGCCATCAATCAGAATATGATTTTCACAGTACCACAAGGATCGATGTGGTTCTCTCCTATCAGCAACAGGACATATTTGTATGGATCACTATACATCACCGGTGGAAATGTTTATATCGGAAGTACTGCCGGCAATAACGGAATGCGTTATGACAAGGTTGGATCAAATGTTCCTACTGTGGAAATATCATCCGGCACGCTGACGGTTTACGGAGGAATCTCTTATGCATCAGGCGCAGGAACGAATCCGTTTGTTTTCAGAATGACGGGAGGAACGGTACTCCTCAACAATGGAAGCAATGGTACCTCTGTAGAAGCTTTCCTTGTCAACGATGCAACAAGTAGTGTGTTCTATATGAGTGCGGGAACAATTACCATACAGGACCACAATTCCTCTCCGGGAAACAACTGCACTGACTGGGGCGTATGCGGAACAAATGGAACGGTGACTTCGATTGGTGGTACTGTTCAGTTTGGGAATAATTCAACACCGGCAGGAACTAATTTTGATTTCATCCCTTATCCGAATGTCGAACAACCTAATTTTAAAGTTTCAGGACCGCTTGCCTCATCAGTCACTCTGCAAACTTCAAAAAGTGCAACTGCTGATTTTAAACTGCTGAGTTTATACATTGATTCGAATAAAACTTTCGATATTCAATCCATCCTGGGTGTTCCGGGAAACAGCAAAACAATGACGTTGACAAAAACCTTTGACGGCATCTACGGTTTTTACAGCAAGGGGACATTTAATGCACGGGCAGGAACGGTGGTAATGGGCAGCACGGAAGCGCAATCAATGGGTGGAAGTTCATCCGCAACATTCTACAACCTTACAATTTCCAATGCTGCAAACGTGACGCTGGAGACAACAGAAAACGTTTCATCACTTCTTACGATGAATTCGGGTTTGCTGAATACTACTGCAACAAATATAATTACATGCACAAGTACTGCTGATGCAACAATGGGATCTGCGTCCTCTTATGTAAATGGTCCGATGATACAAACAGTGGCAACATCATCAACAACCACGCGGAACTTCCCACTCGGAAAAAGTGGTAACTACCGGCCTGCAATACTTTCAGTCAGGCACAGCAACAATACCTCTGTGACGTACAATGGTGAAATGATCAATTCTTCCGCTACTGCTTTGGGTTATACAAAACCACCTGCAATTAATAAAGTATCATATACCCGTTACTGGAATTTTGTCAGGCAAAATGTTGCCAACTTTACCAATGCGAATATGACTTTGTATTACAGTGTGGATGACAGTGTATCGAACAAAAACAATCTTGCTGTGGTGCATGATGGTGGCAGTTCAAACTGGGTAGATTACGGTGGTTCAGGAACATCTAACATTACAGGAAGCATAACCTCAAATTCGATCTCGTCTTTTAAGACAAAATTTGCACTCGGGTTTCCTCCCGCTCCGCTTCCGATAGAACTGATAAATTTTACAGCAACGAAGAAAACTAATTCGGTATTGTGCGAATGGGAAACGGCTTCAGAAACGAACAACGCATATTTTTATCTTGAGCGATCAAACGATGGAATAAACTTTGAAATGATTTACTCCACTAAAGGCGCAGGAAACAGTTTGATTATTATGAGTTACTATTACAAGGATGAAAACCCGTTGCAGGGTGATTCTTATTACCGTTTGAAACAAACAGACTTTGACGGCAAGAACAGTTATTCAGATATTGAATTTGTTTTCATTGGCTCCATCGAAGAAAAATACACGGTCTTCCCTAACCCTTCGGCAGGTATGCTACATGTCACCAAACAGGGATTGTTGTCTGAAACTACGATGGCCACCGTTTATGATTTTAATGGAAAACAGATTCCGGCAACAGTCTCTCTTTCGAAACAGAAGAATGAGTTGACGATTGAAATTGATCCCGGAGCGACAACATCAAATCAATATTACATTCTGAATTTAATTACTCCGGAAGGAATTGAAAAAGAGATGATATTGGTGGAGAAAAAATAATTGGGTAAGTTTAGATTCTTAAGATTCCTCATTTTATTCGGAATGACAAAAAGGTTGCTGATTAAGTTGGCGGAGGAGAAAATTTGCCCCCGATTCGCAAATTTTCTCTTCCGCCTCAAACAACATTTATGACCTGTCATTCCGAATAAAATGAGGAATCTCTCAAACTGACCCACTACCCAATAATTGTAGCATACCTTCCCGAAATCCACAACTTAAAAAAGCGTCCCATCGACAAAAGCGGAAATTTGTTCAAGGCAATCACAGAATTTTACAACGCGAATTCCCTCTTCCTGATTGTTGAATACCCCTTTTGATAGTCCGCTTACAGTGTAAGTAAATAAATACTTTTATCGGGTTACAATTCAGCAAACGGTGCAGCAACAAAATAAAATTCGTGTCGGGATTATGCTCAACAGGGCCAGCACCTCTGCATGGGCTTATGAAGTGTTGAAAGAAATTTCAACGAGCGACTATGCTGAAATAGGACTTGTGATTTACAATGGTGACGAACGTAAAAAGAAGAAGAAAAAATTAACCGTTCAGAAATTCTTTTCACGGTTCAATTATCTGTTGTCTTACGCCTACGATATTATTGACAGCAAAATTTTCAAAGCGAAGCCGGATGCATTTAAGTCCGTTGATTTAAAAGACCTCCTGGCCGGAACCCCTTCTATAACCGTTGTTCCGGATGCAAAGGGTATTTCACAATGGTTTCCAAAAGCTGATATAGAAAATATTAAAAGTCACAACATAGATGTATTGATCCGTTTGGGATTCAGTATTCTAAAAGGAGATGTACTTTCTGCAACACCGTATGGAATATGGTCTTTACACCATGGTGACAATAAAGTAAACCGCGGCGGGCCTCCGGGTTTCTGGGAAATATATCTCGGGCAACCTGTAACAGGAACTGTACTTCAGGTCTTGTCGGAGGACCTTGACAACGGTGTGGTGTTGTACAAATCTTATGCAGCAACGCATAAATATTCTGTCAACCTGAACAAGAATTCCATTTACTGGAAGTCGGGGAAATTTTTTACCCGTACACTAAAAGAGCTGCACAACCATGGATTTGACTACATCAAAAAGCAACACCATCAGGATCTGAATTTTTACGACAGGCCGCTTTACACACGGGCCACCAATATTCAGGTATTGAAGTTTGCCGTTATGATGAAGTGGAAGCTTTTTACAAAAGGAATTCAAAATGTATTCTACCGCAACCAATGGTTTCTCCTATTTGGACTGAGTAAGAATGGAGAAATCATTCAGAGCATGCGCAGGCTGAAAAAATTAATGCCGCCGAAAGACCGCTTCTGGGCAGATCCTTGTGTGATCTATAAAGACAACAGGTATTATATCTTTCTCGAAGAAAAATATGCCTCTCAGAAAAATGCACACATCTCCCTTATCGAGATGGATGAGAAGGGAAATTATTCCCCATCGAAAAAAGTACTGGACACCGGCTTCCACCTCTCCTACCCTTTTGTATTTGAGCATGAAGGATCTTTTTTCATGATGCCTGAAACAAAAAGTAAAAATGCAATTGAAGTTTATAAATGCAAAAAATTTCCTGACCAATGGGAATTTCATAAAACCATTCTTGAAAATGTAAAGGCCGTTGATCCGACCTTATTCTTTCACAACGACAAGTGGTGGTTATTTACCGGCATTGCTGACGGAAATAGCATCAGCAGGAATGATGAGCTCTTTATTTTTTATGGAGATTCACCTTTCGGGCCTTGGAAAGCGCATGAAAAAAATCCTGTCATTAGTGACGTAAGAAGGGCGCGCCCTGCGGGAAAGATCATTCATTATAAAAATAAAATCTACCGGCCTTCGCAGGATTGCTCTGTTACCTATGGTTATGGTCTTCGCATGAATGAAATTATACAGCTTACTGAAAATGAATTTGAAGAGCGCGAAGTTGATTTTATTGAACCATTCTGGAAATCAGGAATGAAGGGAACACATTCCTTTTGTTTTGAGAACAACATGACCATGATTGATGGCGTTCACAAGCGCTTGAAGTAAAGTTTACCTAAGCACTTACTCCTGCAGTTGAAACCTGAGATTCAACAGGCTCCCGGAACACATGTCTGTTTTTGGATTTTGTAATTTTCCAGGGAATGATGTGATAAGCATTCCGTATCGGCAACAAAGCAAAACTGAAAATAGAAAGGAAAAGATATATATAGGATGAATAAGCAAGCGGTACTGTTGATACAGAGTGCATCAGTAACGCAAGTACAGATCCCATAATCAGAAATTTTTCAGGGGTTTTAAAATGTGTGGAACGGTAAACGATCAGCGTGAGAAATACGAGGTAAAAGAAAAGCCCGAGAATGCCGGCAGAAAATAAATTCCGGACGTAATCATTGTGCATTCCTGAACTACACATCACTCTGGAAATAGGTTCGCCTGAAGTGGGTACGCCGATTATCCTGCTATACCAGGGCAAGTCATTAAACCAAATATCAAAGTATCTTTCCCACCGACCTATTCTTCCATTGAGTCCGCCTGCAAGATCATAGTTACCACTTGCTACATTTATTTCTTTACCAATTAATGGCTCTATTTGTTTAATATAAATTTCTTCTCCGAAGAACGCAAAGAATATTCCTGAGAAAAACAACAGCACAAAAAATCCTTTAAAATTTTTCAAATTAAAAAGTGCAAGCAATGTGAAAATTGCAAAGCATACGGCCCAGGTTGAAACGTGCTTGATTCCAATTAGTCCCATCACACAAATGAAAAGTACCCCTGCAAATTTCAGCGTGTAATTTTTAGATTTAACTGACGAATAAACATTCCGCAGATAAAAATAACAGCTGATCAGCATTGCTCCTGTAATATAGGTGGCATAATTCATCATGTCATTGTAGAAGCCTGTAAAGCGCTCACCTCCACCACGACCTTCCGAAACCCTGATACCTGAAATAGATCCGAACAGATACTCGTAAACCAACAATACAACAAGGTAAATTCCGGAATACAAAAAAGTGACCATTATCCCATGAAGATCTCTTTGTGAACGGATAATATACATGAGGTAAAACAGCAATATCGTCGGCGTGATTGCCTTGATGCTATTACCGAAAGTATCCAGACTTGGAAAAATAATGTCCAGTATAATCCAGTTGACAGAAACGAGTAATCCAAAAATAAAAAAGCTGGTGCCCACTCCCGAATGCTTTACCCTTTTTAATTTTTTTGATATGACACTAAAAAAAATCAATGCCGGGGTCAACGCCCCGACAATATACAACGGTGACAAAAACGGACTGACTTCTTTTAGCTTGTAAAAATTATCGATGATTGGCCTAAGTAAAATGAGAATGACAAACCATTTCACCGCCCATGGAACTTCCTTATACCATTTCAGCCATTCTTTAAACGTCATTGGACATTGAAATTAAAGAAGGTTAAATATAAAAATAATTTATCTGTCATTATTTTCAACTACACTATTTACAAATCCAAGTGCGCTTATTGTAACATTTGCTTTCCCGGCGATCAATTGACGTGCATTTTCTCCCATTTGCTTTGCAAAGGTCGGATTATCGAGCAGGAAATTTATTTTTTCAAGGATGTCTTCTCCATCATTATAGTTAACGGAATACCCGGTTTCATTCTCAATTATCAGGTCATACGTTGCGCCTGCATTCACCGATGAAAGTACAGGCAATCCCGCTGCCATGGCCTCGTTTAGAACCAGTCCCCACACGTCAAAATCCGTCTGAAAAAGAAAACAAGAACTCCTTGCAAAATATTCCGGCAATCCATCCCTTTGCACAAAGCCATGAAATTTTACCACATCAGTCAGATTTAATTCCCTGACTTTGCTTTCGAGTATTCCTTTATCAGAACCATCACCAAGTATATCAAACACAAAATCTTTTCTTGTGATTGAAAGCGCTTTAATGATGTCTATCAGTTTCCCGACATTCTTCCGTGGAACCAAATAACCGACGTACAGTAAATGTTTCTTCTCCGGTGGAACGATTGCCGAACGAATTTTTTGCGTCTCCTCCGAAAAAAAACCTGTGTCAACAGTGTTGATGCCAATGTGCACTTTATCTGCCTGAGCACCCATTTTTACCAGATACTCTTTGGCCTTTGATCCGTATGAAACAAATCCTTCAGCCCTTTTGATCAACAGCTTTCTTTCAAATTTCCTGAAACCTGAATCATATCTTCCGGGAAATTCTACGGCACCGCTCCAGATCACATAATGCATTTTTTGGAAAAAAGACCTTACATAAATTTTCATTGCAGCGAGACTGAATCCCAGCACAATTATTTTATCCGGATTGAATTCAGAAATTACTTTGTTGATTCCGCCGTAGGTGAACATTGTCTTTTCAACATTCCCGAAACTAATTTTCAATGATTTTAAAATCTCGTATTGAAATTTCATTTCAGAAAAATCAATTTTGGCTTTTCTTCTAGCATATCCACCGGAAGCAAAAACAACTTTTAATTGTATGCCTTTTTCTGAAAGCTGCCTGTCAATTTCATTGAATAGTGGAATCCGATAGATCTGTGGGACATTTGAAATAAGCAACACGCGTTTAATCATCTCCCAACAGTTATTGATGATTCCTGACTAAAACCATGATGCCGGTATGACAATGCGGTTCTCTTCAGACCATACCTAAAGAATTTCTCATTTGCCTCCACTTTGCAGAGAGAAGCAGGAATCATTATGTGCATACTAATAAAACCTGACCGGAGCATTGGTTTAACGAAGTAATTGAAAAGGCAGGTCATAACTCTTGTTGTATTTGCGGCCGGGACATCAGGCGTTCATCCACTTTTTAAACCAGGCCATGAGAAAATAAATCGTCCACAAATCATTTGTAGAATCCTTATTTCCACTTCTGATTTGCTTCACAAGGGATTTCAATCCTTCATGATCAAACAAACCTGTATTCATACTAAATTCGTGAAGATTTGTTTCCACATAATCGGTCATCATACCTCCTGCCCACTCTTTCAAAGGCACTGAGAAACCCATCTTTTTTCGGTACAAGATCTCAGGAGAAAGAATACGTTCGAGGGATTTTTTCAGGATATACTTCGGCTCCCCGTTTTGCATTTTATATTTCCCGGGAATACTCAATGCCAGGTTCACCAGTTCAAAATCCAGAAACGGCGCACGGGTTTCAATGGAATGCGCCATTCCCAGTTTGTCGGAACGATACAGGTAACGGTTTGTATCATTCATTTTGAATCCGAGATAACACATCCAGTCAATATCGTCTTTACGATGATCAGGAATGGCATCAAACATTTTTCTGTAAGCTGAAATGACCTCATAAGAATTCCATCCTTCAGACCGTTTCAAAAATTCCCTACTCAGAAATTTTCGCTTGGTACTTTCTTTAAAACTTCGTGCTGCGCCCCAGAAAAATTCCTGGTTGAGGGCAGCGCGGTTGAGCATCTCACTTTTCGGAGATGTTTCATCAAAATATCGGTAACCCGCTGCAATTATCTTTTTTATAGGTGAAGGAACTTTTGAATAGGTATGAAACAACGGATAATTATTCAGGTATCGCGAATAACTCCTGTACCCTGCAAATATCTCATCACTGCCATCGCCGGTAAGCACCACAATGGTCCCCTTTTCCCTTGCCATTTGCGAAATAAAATAAATCGGAATGCTTGTAGAATCAGCGAGTGGCTCATCAAATATATCAACGATGCCCGGGACAAAATCGCAGATCTCCTTTGCAGAAACCGTTTTTTCATAGTGCTCGGTTCCAAACTGCTTCGAAACTTTTCTTGCAAATTCAAGTTCATCGTAGTCGGGCTGATTTTCAAAACCAATGGAATACGTTTTTATCGGGTGCGAGCTTTTCTTGCTCATCATCGCAACGACAGCGCTGGAGTCAACGCCACCACTGAGAAAGGCGCCAACGGGTACGTCGGCAACCATTCTGTAATTGACACTTTTTTCCAGTGCCTCAAATGTTTTTTCCTCCAGTGATTCAAATGATTCGTTCTCCAGATCACTATATTTCACTTCCCACCAGGGTTCATATTTTTTAATTCCACTCTTGCCGACAACCATTTTATGTCCCGGGTGAAACTTGAAAATGTTTTTAAACATCGTCATTGGCGGAGCAAGCTGATTGTAAGTGAGGAAATGATAAAATGATTTATCATCCAGTTCTGCTTTTACCCACGGAAGACTCAGCAACGATTTTATTTCGGAAGAAAAAGCAAAAACACCGCCCTGATTTGTATAGTAAAGGGGCTTCTTTCCCACGCGGTCGCGCGCAAGAAATAATTCTTCTTTCTGTGCATCCCACAGTGCAAATGCAAACATGCCATTGAAGAACTGGAGACATTGTTCCCCGTACTTCTCATACAAAGCCAACATTACCTCCGTGTCACTCGTGCTGTGGTATTGATGTCCGGAAGTAAGCGGACGTATTTCATTGTAATTGTAAATCTCACCATTGAAAACGATCACATTTCCATTGTCTGATTTCATCGGTTGATGACCGGTTGGAGAAAGGTCAATGATGCTTAGCCGCAGGTGCCCGAAAAATACACTGCGCCTTTCATTGTTCCATGTTCCGCGATCATCCGGTCCGCGGTGGGCAATACTTGCATTCATCTTATCAATCATTGCGGGCTCATCCTGTAAAGAGCTTCCTGAATAATTGAACAAACCATTGATACCACACATAAGAATAAATTACTTCATCAACTTTTTATATCGGTTAAAAAAATGTTCCTCCATCACCTTTACATCATACCTGCGCGCATATTGAATCCTGCTTTCTTTTAAAGACGATATCTGCTCGCGGTTATCGTAATAGTACGTCATCCTTTCGCGCATGTGCTCCATATCGCTTACAACATCATCGGGCATCATGCCTGAAACTATTTCAGTAAGTCCTCCTCCATCAGCAAAAACAAGCACAGGTTTTCCCAATGAAAACGATTCCACTGCTACCAATCCAAAGGGTTCCTGCAACGATGGATAAACCGTGACATCCATGCATTGCTGCATAGCCAAAGGATGATTGCTGTACCCGGTGAAGATGGCAATTTCCGATAATCCCAGTTCCTGCACCAGCTTTTCATAGTCTTTCTTCAAGGATCCGTCACCACATAGTAACAACACAACATCATTTTTATCCCTACTGAATTCAGAAAAGACCCTGATCAGGCGGTCTATTTTTTTGAACGCAACAAATCTTGAACAGGTTCCAACAACAAATTTTCCTGAAACGGAACCCAGAACCCGTTCGGGAATAAATGAAGCATCTGTCTCGCGTGAAGTACCAAGGTCAATCCCATTTGGAATCACTTCACGCTGCCCCCCCTTCAGTCCGTATCTTTCCTTTGCTGTTGCCTCTGAAAACTTCGAGTTAAATGAAATGAAATTCACGTAATTATTGAGAAATATTTTCAGGATACTGACATTTATTATTTCTGACAGCTTTCTCTTTCTGGAGAAGGCAAAATTTCCATGCTCCGTAAAAAATATTTTTTTGTGTGAAGCGATAGCCTGCGTTGCAACCCATGCGTTGAAGCTATGAAAATGCAAGATATCAAATTCCTTAAACAGCTTTTTCAGAAATCCTGCCTTTGCAAATGAAAAATTAACCGCCCCTTTCATACCAAGTAAATGACAATTGATGTTTGCCCGGCGAAATCTGTCGATATAAATTCCTCCGCTCCCGCATACCAGTACTTCAGCGGAAAGTTTAGTATTTTGTAATTGAGATTTTGTCAAGTCAAACACTAACTTTTCGATGCCACCAATATTCGAAGACCAGATAATATGCAGTACCCTTATTTTATCCATGGCTATTTCAATGCTGAACAATGAACATATTCTTCCTGCTGTATTTTCGAAAGCGCATTCCTGTAACCGGGATCATTCAGGAAATATATTATTACTTTTTTCATCATTTATGTTGACTTCATTCAGATATTTAAACTCGATGTTAAAGTATAGAAATGGGGTAAATATTTTTTGTTGTAGGCTGCCATTTTACCGGTAAAATAAAACTTCTTCTCAAGTATTTCCGGAATGCCCGTTGACTGAACAGGAATTTCAAATTTGAATGTGTTTAGCCTGTTCTGCAACCTGAAGAATTTTTTTCCAATGACTGAAAGAACCGGTGGCATCAAAAATCCTTGTCGTGATAAGTGAACGTCTTGCGCTGTCGGTATCAGTTGAATATTTCGTGCAATTTTATACTCTTCTTTTTTTGGAAGAAAAAACCGGTGTGATTTCATCGTCTCTTCAAAAAAATGATCAAAGGCTTCATAGAATCCATTCCACCATTTCAATATATCTGATGGGGACGGAGTATTTCCAAACCAGTTCTTTCGCCATTCGATCACCCGGTTTACGTGGTCAAACACAGGACCCGATGTTATTCCTAAAAAATCAAGATCAAAACCAAGGGCCTTTACATGCAGCAACAAATCCCGCAAGCGGATTACCCCGTATTCTTTCTGCAGAAAAATAGTGATTCTCATCTTTACAATGAACTCAAGGGCGGTTTGAATCTTCATTGTTTGTAAATCTGAATCGCTTAGACGGGAATGCGTTCTCACATCATTTCCTGCAAGCAATTTATACTGATGATAAAATGCAAAACGTTCTGCTTCTTCAAAATCTCCTGATGAAATGCCATAAAGATTATGAATGAAAAGATACTTCTCATTCTCATCCAGTCCGTCAAGCATATTTTGTTCAAAGCGAACATCATCTTTAAAAACAACAACCATGTCGAGGTCGGAGATTCCCGGACTACCAATTCCTCCTACCTGATACACTGCAAGCGCGGCGCACGACTCCACCAGCCTATTGGTCATGGCCTGAAGTGATTGCTGATAAAAGGATTCAGCTACGGGTTTAGGATAATCAATAATTCTGACGCCCATTATTTCAATTTCTCTTTAAATTTTTCGACCAGGAATTTCATCCGCTGCAGTGTTTTATCGTCAAATTTATTTTTCACTTCTTCCGGTAAACTCCCTGAATATTTTTTTGCGCTGCGTCTGTCTTTAAGGGCACTTCCGGTATTCAGCTTTCTGATGTATTCATCTGGCGCACGGTAGCTCCAGTTAGTTCTCATTGCCGAGATTTCATTCATGATGCTGAATTCTCCCCCTATTTCTTTTTCAGCCATTCCGAAACTATGTTTTTTAAAAACTCCCTTTCCTGTGCGGGCCTGCAGAAAGATGGCCGGCATCAGCATAAATTCACTCAGAAAATTTTTAAAAACGTATCGGTTCTCCAGAAATTTTTTATTCTCCAGCTTATTCAGGATACTGATTGAAAGATGATTGAATGATTTTCTAAACGCCTTCGAATTCACCTCATTTCGAATGTTCAGGTTGAGTGGATTTTTACCGAACAGGCATTTTGAATGGGCGAAAAGTTCATGAGGAAAATAATTTTCGGGATAGTCGCTCAAATCAGCTTCAGTAAGCACAAACCAACCATGGTGCTGCAAGGGATCCATCTTTAGCATCATCCGTTCAGTTTCCTTTAATGCAACAACGGCTCTTAATAGCTCCACTGCTGATTCCAAACTTTTATCATTCAGAATAACCAACCCGTCAAAATCACTGTATGCTACTTCTTCACCGGTACCCACACTTCCATGAACGTAAGCCCCTACGATCAGATCTCCTGCTTTAATATTCAGGTAATCCGCAATATTATTTGCGACAGGATTGTTTCCTTCATAGTTTGAAACGGTAATTTGCACTGACGCACCTGATTGCTTTGTCTTCAACTCATTGTATGAGGCGGAAATAAACCCGGCATTCTTCCTATATAAAACGTCCGGAGACAAATAAGAAAGCACTTTATCAAACCTGTTGAGGCGGCCACTCTTCAAATAGTTTAGGAATCGGGAACGAAATAATTCAATGTTTGCAGGCGTCATCTGATAAAGACAAAAGTATTTGAAAAAGGCACTGATTTTAAAGGAGAATTGTTCAGATTGAACATCGGGCTACTGAAAAGTATTATTAAAATAAACCAATGCATCCGTAGAAAATATTTTGTAAGATTGAAGCCTGATCGTGAAAACAATTTCAATAATGAACGCCTTACAGTCAAAGGATTAAATCCGAATGAAGAAATTTAATTTTGCTCTTGTAATTCCGATGGCCAATGAAGCCAATGAATTTCATCCATTCATTGAAGCACTGAAAGAGACATTAAACCGGCTTGAGTCAGGCAAAGTTTATTTTGTTGTTGATTCCGTTACAAAAGACAATACACTGGAATTATGTAATCGGCTATCATCGGAGGACGACAGATTTATTACGCTCTGGGCACCTGAAAACAAAAATGTGGTTGACGCCTACCTGCGGGGGTATCAGGAATCGCTAAAGAATAAACATGACTTCATTATTGAAATGGATGCCGGACTATCGCATGATCCTCGCGCCCTGCCCATGTTTTTAAGGGTATTGAATGAAGGAAATGAATGTGCTTTTGGCAGTCGTTTTATCAATGGCGGATCCATTTACAATTCAACATGGAAAAGAACATTCCTTTCAAAATTCGGAACCATACTGTCAAATATTTTACTGGGGACAAAAATGTACGACATGACATCGGGCTTCCAGGGCTTCCATGCTTCTGTGGTAGAGAAATTTTTGTCGTATCCTTTATTGTCCACTGCACATTTCTATCAGACTGAATTGCGCTACCTGCTTCGAAAAACCCGTTACGCCGAAATACCAATTCATTACCGGGCTCCGTCTCCAAGTGTATCAAAAAAAGCCATTTCAAATTCATTGTCTGTACTGCTGCATTATTTTTTTCTTCGGATAAAAAACAAAGCTCCGGTGATAAAATAATTTTCATCCCGCATTGACGCGCCTGCAATAACCGGGAACGCTTACTTCAGCCTTTCAAAGAAGTTCAGAAATTCAATCACTTTTGAATCATAGGTTATTTTTTTTGAAGCCTCTATGGCAGCAGTTCCTTTTTCTTTTGCAATCAATTTATTGTCAATTACCTCTGTAATTACTGATGCCAGTGCCACAGGGTTATCCGGCTCAACGAAAAATGCATTGCTGTTATTGATCACTTCGCGCGTTGCCTGAAAGTCAGGGGTAACAATAGCATTGCCGGTAGAAAGATACTCCTGGAGTTTTTGCGGATAATTAAACTCAACACGATGATCCTTTGTGGTATAATAACTTACGAGCACGTCTGCCGCCAGTTGATAATAGCGGACGTCATTAACTTCATTGAAGAATCCTGTGAAGGTTGTATTCTTCATTCCGTGTTGATCACAAAACGTACGAAAGTGTTTCACGACAGCATCCTTTCCTCCCGTAAAAATGAAATGGCATTGTGGAAGTTGTAATGCCGCTTCCAGTATATAATCGAGCTCTGCTACTTTCATTCCGATTTTTCCTGTATAAACGACCAGCGGTATAGTGCTGTGATAATTGATTTTCTTTCTTGCCTCGTCCTTTGTGCAATCAGTTGCATGGAAATCGACCATTGGCGCATTCATAACGAGCATTTTTTCTACCGGTATATGATCACGCTCATTCAGAATTTTTTTTGCGATCGGAACATTCGGCATTAATCCACTGCACTGTTTATACACCCATCTGTGCAACCATCCCTTTTTGAGTTCGTGCAACTGAATGACCACGCGTGCCGGGAACAGTTTTCCAAATATTTTTTTTAACAGAAGAATAGGTACCAGGGGTATTGTTTCTCTGGAGACTACAATTACATTTTTCAGCCGGCCGGCATTTGCAATAAATACCCACAATGCGGAAAAGGAGTATGCGATTAATAAAATTAAATTTCGAATGGTATCCGGAGTCCTTGATGTGAGCGGCGTCCATAGCATCCGCAGTGCAAAATTGTTTTTAGATCCATACGCTGAAAAGATTTCATCCCTCTTCAGATTCTCTTTCATGTATAAATACGGGAAAGTAAGAATGACTTCACAACCCGCACCGCTTAATGAATCGCAAACCCGCATATCAAAAATGCGGTTGGTACTGTTTCTCAGTATGCAAAAGGGAGCAAAAAAATAAATCCTTGGTGATCCTTGCTTCATTTTTGCTTAACTTTTTTAATTGCATGATTCACTAAATGGGAAAACGAAAAACGGAAATTGGTGATGTCAAAATAAATTGTCTTTTTCAGGAAGCGAAAAAAATCAGCATATTGATGTGATGAGAGGAGCGTATAAAGAATGCGGCCATATGTTCTGCTGATGGAATTCCTTAGTCCTGATTTTACTTTCGGTGATGGAAAATGATGGAGTAATGCAGTAAGAGAATCCAGTTTATTCGACTGTTTTTGCATGAAGTCAATCCCCGTAAAAGTTCCGCCACCATGTTTACGGTATGCTCCCATGACCTCAGTAAAAAATTTCACCTTCCCCTTTTCGCTAAGGAGCGCAACAATAAATACGTCAGCATTAAATATCTTATAATATTCCGGAGGGAAGGAAGCGAGTGCCGACCTTCTGAATACCATCGTAAGCGTTTGAACTGTGATCTGTCCTGCAACCTCATCATGTGTCATCACCTCTTTATAATGCAGCGGCGCAGGAAGGGTTACATTTCCTACTTTGTCAACATGATCAACATTGGTATGCGTAAGCGTAAAATCGGGATTGGTCTCAAGAAATGTTACCTGCTTTTGAAGCTTGTCATTATTGGTCCAATAATCGTCGCCTTCGCACAATGCAATATAAGTTCCGCGGGTAGCTTTGTAGCTTTCAATAAAATTAAATCTCCCTGAGGGCCTGCCATTAATATAAATCACCTCAGACCGGGAACGTAAAAAAAGCCTGACCTTATCAGGATAATGTTCAGCATATTGCTGACATATTTCACGCGTACCATCAGTGGAACCATCTTCTCCGATAATAATCTCATAGCTGAAATTCACCCGCTGGCTGAGAATACTATCCAGGCATTGCCTGATAAAATCCTTGTGCTGGTAAGTTACAACGCATACTGATACCAGTGGAGCTGCCCGGTCATTCTCGTTATTCATTGGCATAAATTCCATTTCTCCATTGATCGTGTAGCAATTTGCTGATCTTATTTCCCCATGAATTGATAAATGAGTGCGTTGACATTTTAATTTTCAATCCGGATGATTATAAAAATACAGGAAATGCTGCTGTCAGATGCCTGAAAACTTTATTTTCTAATATCCGGAATTGCAGTTATTTTTTTGAAGCGATAAAAATCGGTCTGCGATAAAATTCACTCAGGTTCTCCAGCCCTTTCCCTGCAAGGTATTCCATTGTTTCCGCATTTACCGTCCATGATTTCCCGGTACATGAAAGCAGGTGATTCAATAATGACTGAGGAATTTTTTCAAATGAATGGACTCCGT
>JBBRAY010000024.1:0-57853 GCA_038206355.1 Bacteroidia bacterium | reverse complement strand
TTGAAGAAGGTTAACTCCCAATTCCGGATAATTTGCATCACCGTACCTTCTCTCCCACTCAAAGTTTCCCAAGCTGTCAGTTTTCATCAGCACAAGATCATTATTGCCGGGAAATCGCATAGTAGTGATCAGCACAAGCCCCTTATCAAGAGTCTGATAAATTTTTATTGGGTCGAAACGAAAGCCATAAGTGATATTAAAAACTACCATCGGGTAATTGAGATCGCCATAGGTCTTTGTCCACAATACATTTCCCGAAGCATCGAGCTCCATTATATACAGCTTTGGATATTGTGTCTGAAAAGTAGTATCGGTTATACCGGCAAGCAACAGGTTGCCGTTTGGTTTTTCAATAAGATCAACCACTACTCCCCTCGGACGCATATACGATTTTGACCAAAGAACAGAGAAAGATGTATCTGTTTTTAATAGCATAAAACCCATGCCGGACATAAAATTAAAATTAAATGCAAAAAGGTAATTACCATCTTCGGTTTGTTCAACCTGCCGGACAAGGCAATTGATATTATATTTCCTACTCGCGAGCAAATTACCCGCACTGTCGGTTTTAATAATTACCGGATAATTTATTGAATCATATACTGCCCATGCAAGCACGAATTTTGAATCAATTGTCTCAATCAACCCGTGGGTAAGGCCAGGCCAGTTATATTTATGTTTCCATACAATATTATTCATGCTGTCAATTTTATACAATGTTTCACAAGCTGTGTTGGGTGCCAATGTATCATATCCGCCAACTATCATTCCCTTATCTTTAGTAAACTTAATAATTTGGTCAGTACTCATCAGGTCCACTCCAAAGGAGTGCCAGGAAAGAAGATCGCCCTGGGCAGAAATATCATATTTAGCAACACGGTATTCATTGTCAATTCCAATAAGATAATATTTATCAGAGGCAGAATCATATTTTATTTCTCCACGCGTGCCTCTAATTCCGTCTGTGAAATAAAAATAATTATAAAACCGCTCCCATGTTGCCTGGGCAAAGCTGAAGCCAATGCCTGTACCCAATATCAGAAATTGAAGGATAATAACTTTCTTCATTGGATAATTTAAAGCACAGCTAAGTGCTTTATGCAGGTTGATTTATCGGTTATTATTTTCAGGAAATAAATACCCTTTGATTTGGATGAAAGGTTTAAACTAAAAATAGTCTCATTGAGAACATTATCTCTCAAAACAAGATTGCCTGTATAATTATACACTTCTACCTGGCAATTACCCGAAAAGGGGCCGGAAAGAGAAACTGTAAAAATTCCTGCTGACGGATTGGGGATAATTTTTACATCAGCTGCTTCAATAACTGAAGGTTTTGAATAAGCCATCCTTGTATTATCCCATGTATGTTCTACGTCAGAAATATAGTATGCATAGTCTGCATTGATACTGTCGCAACCCAAAGGAGAAGAGGAAAGATCAATGGTCAATTCGCCTGAACTATTTGAAGATAAAGTAGCGGATGATGGCAAGATTTGACCATTCATTCTTGTGGGAAAAAAATAAATATAATAAGTCTGATTGGGATTGAACCCTGTAATAGTGAAACTGGCAGCCGGAGATTGTTGCAGGTTTTCGCAGCCATAGAAGTGATCATATTGGACCTGTTGATCATCTTCAAAATAGTAATTGTTTGCCCAATACTTATTGATATTATGCACCCATCCCCAGCAGTTTGTCATATCCGTACTTTTAAGGAAGTAGCTTTCAATGTAATCTGTGGTACCACCGTAATATTTGTCAGAAATGTAATTTTGGCTAAAATTCATCAAGGGAAGAAAGTCAGAGAGCGGCTTGAAGTTGTGATAAAAAGATTCGCATACTATAGTAACAGGCGTTGGCAGAGTACCTAACAATGGATTAATCGGAAAAACATCTCCCTAGCTCCAAAACAGGAAACATTATAGCCGTTATGATCAGAAGTTGTAAATGTGATTTTAATCTGAGCACTTGAATTAGCTGCAACAATTAAAAATAAAATCAGAAAAATAAATCGCGGGGTGGGGGGGGGGGGAGTTCTTTTCATGTTGTTGGTTTATTAAGATGTAAATTATAGTAAACTGATCCTTATTTCCAAGAACTATTTTTAGATTTTTGGCCAACAGCGAAAATTATGATGCGACCGTTTTTTGCGGGATAGAATTTTTGAATTAACAGTATCCTGCGAGCGGAAATGGGTCCATCGCCAACACACAACACATGACGGTACTAAATTATTCTATTGGTTGGCTGTTTCTTCCTCTCTCCTTAGGAGCGGGGGGCAGGGGGAGAGGCTTATACGTACTTCTTCACAATAATCGAAGCATTATGCCCTCCAAACCCAAAAGTATTACTCAGCGCAGCGCGCACGTTTCTTTTTTGGGCTTTGTTAAAAGTGAGGTTTAGCTTTTTGTCAAAAACGGGATCGTCGGTAAAATGATTGATGGTAGGAGGAATGATATCGTGTACGACAGCCATGATTGATGCAATGGCTTCAATGGCACCGGCGGCTCCGAGTAAATGACCGGTCATGGATTTTGTAGAACTGATATTCAAACGGTATGCTTCTTCGCCGAAAACAGTTTGTATCGCTTTTATTTCCTGTGGATCACCGATGGGTGTCGAAGTTCCGTGTACGTTGATGTAATCAATATCGGCAATGGTCATCTCTGCATCTTCGAGTGCGGCATTCATTACGTTGGCAGCGCCCAGTCCATCCGGATGCGGAGCAGTCATATGGTATGCATCAGCGCCCATTCCGCCGCCCACTATTTCAGCATATATCTTTGCACCACGTGCTTTGGCATGTTCATATTCTTCAAGGATGATACATCCGGCTCCTTCACCCATTACAAAACCATCACGATCCAGGTCGAACGGACGCGATGCAGTAGAAGGATCATCATTGCGCTGACTCAGGGCCTGTAATGCATTGAATCCACCCACGCATGTTTCATTCACTGTGGATTCAGAACCTCCGCTGATAATCATATTTGCTTTTCCCATTCTTATATATGTAAAAGCATCTATCAATGCATTGGTAGAAGACGCACAGGCAGAAACGGTTGTGAAATTGGGACCGCGGAAACCATATTTAATAGAGATGTGACCGCTGGCGATGTCGGCAATCATCTTAGGGATGAAGAAAGGATTGAAACGCGGGGTTCCATCGCCTCTTGCAAAATTGGTTACTTCATCCTGAAAAGTCTTCAGTCCGCCGATACCACTGCCCCAGATCACGCCCACTCTGTTGTGATCAATTTTTTCAAGATCCATCCCTGAATCTTTCACGGCCTGCTCGACAACGACTAAAGCATAATGAGAAAAGCCGTCCAGTTTCCGGGCTTCTTTTCGTTCAAAATAATCTTCGGGATTAAACCCTTTTACCTCGCATGCAAAACGGGTTTTAAACTTCGACGCGTCAAATTTGGTGATGGGACCGGCACCGCTTACGCCATTGATAAGTCCGTTCCAGTACTCTGAAACGGAATTACCAAGGGGTGTGAGTGCACCAAGCCCCGTTACGACAACGCGCTTTAATTGCATTAGTTAAAAAATTTGGGAAAAGTTATTTTGCGTTCTTTTCAATATAGTCAACGGCCTGACCAACAGTGGCGATTTTCTCCGCCTGGTCGTCAGGAATTGCAATATTGAATTCCTTTTCGAATTCCATAATCAGCTCTACCGTGTCGAGTGAATCTGCACCCAAATCGTTGGTAAAGCTTGCCTCGTTAGTAACTTCTTTTTCGTCCACCCCGAGTTTGTCAATGATGATGGCTTTCACTTTTGATGCAATGTCTGACATGATGAATTTGTTTTTTTATTTAAAAGTTAGTTTTTAAAAATGTGGTGCAAAATAAATCTTATTCAATGGAAAATCAAAACGATTTCTTTTGGGTAATTTGGGGCCACAAAGGTAAGGGATTAATACAAAGTACAACCACATGTAAACAGATGAAGGTGGGAATTGTTTGTGGTGCTTCAGGTTGAATATTTATGCGACACTTTGTGCCTCGGCCTTCGTGGCAGATTTTAAGTCATTGCCACTAAGCTACAAAGACACCAAGAAGGCAAATCATAAAATGATTTTTAGTCGGTATTCTATAACTGAGGCATTTCCGAATTATTCCCTGCTTTGAAGTAAGCGTTCCGGAGATTACATTTGCGCTCCTTCGGCAAGCCTCCGGCGACCAAAGGCGCTCCATTTTAAAGAATCCTTTCTATTATATAATATACGCCCTGCATGCTCACATCTCTGAAGATATTTTATACGACTATCGGCCGCAAAATCCTGATGGCGCTTACCGGACTGTTTCTTATCATGTTTCTTGCAGAACATCTCTATGGAAACCTTTTGCTTTTCAAGCTTGATGGTGGCGTGTCCTTTGATGAATATTCAGAATTCATGGCCGGCAACATGATCATCCGCACCATTGAATATGTGTTGTTCGCTGCAATTGTTATTCATGCTGTGGACGGCTTGCTGATCACGCTTGCCAACAGAAAAGCGCGCCCCATTTCTTATGAAACAAACCGCCAGAGTGGAAACAGCACCTGGTTTTCGCGTAACATGGGCCTTACCGGAACATTTATTCTGGTTTTCCTCATCATCCACCTGAAGACATTTTTTGTGGAGTTTCGTTTCGGACACATTGAAGAAACCATGGCTCAGAATGTGGCCAAAGCATTTCAGATTCCCGGCTATGCGGCATTCTATGTCTTTGCAATGGTATTACTGGGCATGCACCTCAACCACGGATTTCAGAGTTCGTTTCAGACCATCGGACTCAATAATAAAAAGTACAGGGATTTATTAAAATACACCGGAACATTCGTAGCACTATTGTTTATGATAGGCTTCGCATCGTTTCCTGTTATATTTTATTTCGATTTGTTTGGAGTGGCGACGAATATATTAGGGCAATAATATGAAGGGAAATCAATTCATACTAAACGATAAAATATTAAATTCGATTGTGAAGCAGGTCGTTTCTATCGTGGCACCCGAAAAAATAATTTTATTCGGATCGAGGGCTGTTGGTGTGAATGGGGTTGAAAGTGATTACGACATTTGTGTTTTAAAAACGGGTATAAGGAAAAGGAGTTTATTTGCACAGAAAATATACAAGGGATTGAATATAATGGCATCCGTAGATGTGATTGTAAATACCCCTGATGTTTATGAGAAAAATAAAACAAATCCATTTCTCATTTATAGCGAGATTGATAAGAACGGAGTAGTGGTTTATGAAAAATGAATCACTTATAAAAGAATGGCTGAGTCTTGCTGAAAGCGATCTGGAGCTATCACGTAAAGGGAAACTGTCAAAGAAAATCAGGTATGAAGTATTGTGTTATCCGGCACAGCAATCGGCAGAAAAATCATTGAAAGCTATTTTGATTTACCTTGAGAAACCATTTCCAAAGACACATAGCATCAGTCACTTGATAATGCTAATAAAATCAGAAGGATTGTCAATTCCAAAACAAGTAATCAGCGCTGAAGCGCTTACAGATTATGCGGTTCGTTCAAGGTATCCTGAGCCGGAGGAGACGGATAAAAAAGAATATACGGAAGCGGTGAAATCAGCTACAGTTGTTTATAAATGGGCGAAATCCATTACCGGAAAGAACCCCGAAAAGTTATTTTAATTTGTCAAATGATATTAACAAGTATCCAATATAAAATTAGATTCATCAGCGTTCAACAATGTCAATACTAAACAGCAAAATACCCTCCGGTCCACTTCCTGAAAAATGGACGCATTATAAAGAGCATGCAAAGCTTGTCAACCCCGCCAATAAAAGAAAGGTTGAAGTAATCGTCATTGGCTCCGGACTTGCCGGCGGTGCCGCGGCTGCTACCCTTGCCGAGCTGGGATATAAAGTGAAGTGCTTTTGTTTCCAGGATTCACCACGACGTGCGCATTCTATCGCTGCGCAAGGTGGAATCAATGCGGCAAAGAATTACAAAAATGACGGCGATTCTGTTTTCAGGTTATTTTATGACACCATTAAAGGTGGCGATTTCCGTTCGCGCGAAGGAAATGTACATCGCCTTGCAGAAGTTTCTTTGAACATCATTGACCAGTGCACAGCACAAGGCGTTCCCTTTGCGCGTGAGTACGGCGGACTCCTCGACAACCGTTCTTTCGGCGGCGCGCAGGTTTCCAGAACTTTTTATGCGCGCGGCCAAACCGGTCAGCAGTTGTTGCTGGGTGCTTATCAGGCATTGGAAAGACAAATCGGACTTGGAAATGTAAAGATGTATGAACGCCATGAGATGGTGGAGATGGTTATTATCGAAGGAAAAGCGCGCGGCATTATTGCTCGGGATCTTGTCAGCGGCGAACTCACAAAACATTTTGGTCATGCTGTAGTAATGGCCAGCGGCGGATACGGAAATGTATTTTATCTCAGCACCAATGCCATGGGAAGCAATGTAACTGCAGCATGGAAGGCACATAAGAGCGGCGCATTTTTCGGAAATCCTTGTTACACACAAATTCATCCGACATGCATTCCTGTTACCGGCGACTATCAGTCGAAGCTGACGCTGATGAGTGAATCACTGCGCAACGATGGTCGCGTTTGGGTTCCGAAAACAAAAGAAGATGCAAAAGCCATTCGGGAAGGAAAGAAAACAGCTATTGATATAAGAGAAGATGACAGGGATTATTACCTCGAGCGTAAATATCCTTCTTTCGGAAATCTTTGTCCGCGTGATATTGCATCACGTGCAGCCAAGGAAGCATGTGATGACGGACGAGGAATTGTAGCATCGGGACTTGGCGTATTCCTCGACTTTGCAGATGCGATAAAACGTTTGGGGATTGAAGTGGTGAAGGCGCGTTATGGAGAATTGTTTCCGATGTACCATAACATCACCAATGAAGATCCATTGAAGATGCCGATGAAAATTTATCCTGCCGTTCACTATACCATGGGTGGCTTGTGGGTGGATTATGAACTGATGACAACTGTTCCCGGGTTGTATGCATTGGGAGAAGCCAACTTCAGCGACCATGGCGCGAACAGATTGGGCGCATCTGCATTGATGCAGGGACTTGCTGACGGATACTTTGTACTTCCATATACCATTGGAAATTATTTGTCGTCGGAAATATTTACAAAAGCGATTCCTACTGATCATCCTGCATTTATTGAAGCAGAGAAATCAGCGAGAGAGCGGATGAATCATTTCCTGAATATCAAAGGAAAAACTTCCGTAGATGAATTTCACAAGCGTCTCGGAAAAATAATGTGGGATTATTGCGGTATGGCGCGTACTGCTGAAGGACTTACCAAAGCAAAAGGATTGTTGAAAGAACTGCGCGAAGAATTCTGGAAAGATGTTCGTGTACCTGGAGAGTTCAACTCATTCAATCCCGATCTCGACAAAGCCGGGCGCGTGGCTGACTTCATCGAACTTGGCGAACTGATGGTTAGGGATGCATTGAACAGGAATGAAAGCTGTGGCGGACATTTCCGTGAAGAATACCAGGAGGCCGGAGAAGCAAAACGTGACGATGAAAACTACCGATATGCTGCGGCATGGGAATTTAAAGGTGTAGGTATAGAGCCGGAGTTGCATAAAGAGGAGCTGGAGTTTGAGAATGTGGAGTTGCAGGTGAGGAGCTATAAATAGTCAACAGTCGACTGTCAACAGACGACGGTAAATGAAGGACAGAAATGGACAAAAGTCAATAGTAGTGTAAAGACAAATGGCATTTAAGTTTGAAAACTTGAGAGTGTGGCAAGCGGCCATTGAATTTACGGATGACGTTTATTTATTGTCTTCAAAATTCCCAAAAGAAGAAATGTATGGACTTGCATCACAAATAAAGAGAGCAACAAATTCAATTGCATTAAATATTTCAGAAGGAGCGACAGGCAACAGTAACCCTGAATTCAAAAGGTTTCTAACAATGTCATCAAGATCGTGTGCCGAAGTAATTTCATGTCTCTATATTGCAAAAAGAAGAAAATATATTGAAGAGACTGAGTTTTCTAGTGCATACGCAAAGACTGAATCACTTTTTAAAATGATAAATAAGCTAAAATCTACTTTAATATAAATTCTAACGGTTGAGGGACGGTTGTTATCTGTTGACCGCCGATCGTTGACCAGTAAAATGAAAATCGCCTTTAATTAATATTATTCTAAATCATCATGATCGGCTGTGAACTGTAGACAGTTGACTGTGGACTGTAGACAAACCAATGAAAATTAACCTACGCGTCTGGCGCCAAAAAAATTCCTCCGACAAAGGAGGAATGAAATCCTATATTGTAAACGATGTCAATCCCGACATGAGTTTCCTTGAAATGTTTGACGTGCTCAATGAGCAACTCGTGCATACAAGCGAGGAGCCTATTGCATTCGACCACGATTGCAGGGAGGGGATCTGTGGTGCGTGTTCGATGTACATCAATGGACGTGCACACGGACCGTTGCATGGAACCACAACGTGTCAATTATATATGCGTCATTTTAAAGATGGTGATACCATTGTGGTAGAACCGTGGCGTGCGGCTGCATTTCCTGTTATCAAAGATCTGGTTGTTGATCGTACTGCATTTGATAAGATCATTTCCGCGGGTGGATTTATTTCTGTGAATACCGGTCAGGCCATAGACGCCAATGCAATAGCTGTTGAAAAAGCAAAAGCAGAAGAAGCGATGGATGCAGCGGCATGTATCGGCTGCGGCGCATGTGTGGCGGCATGCAAGAATGCTTCAGCGATGTTGTTTACTTCGGCGAAAGTTTCTCAACTGGCATTGTTGCCCCAAGGCGATCCCGAAAGAAAAGTGCGTGTATTGAAAATGATGGAAGCGCATGACGAGGCAGGATTCGGCAGTTGCACGAATACCGGTGCCTGTGAAGCGGAATGTCCGAAGGAAATTTCAATCAGTCATATTGCTCGGTTGAACAGGGAGTTTGTGAAGGCAAGTCTGGATTAGGAAATTTTTCTTTTACTTTTTTATTTTTCTCTGCGTTCTTTGGTTTGTATTTCCTCGGCGCCTTCTGCGTTTAAATCCAAACAGGTTTTAAACACGGAGGCACGGAGGGACACGGAGAACAGCGGAACTCAACAGCCGTTAAACGCAGAGTGCGGGGAGAAACAGCCCGCAGAGTGCGCAAAGAATCCTTTAAATCGTAATAGGGTTGGTTTCTTTTATTCTTAATTTTTGTTTCCAATTTCTTTTTCCTTTATTTTCGTTTTTCTATTAAAACTTTTTTACCATGAAAAATCTTAAACCCTTATTCTCGCTTTTCATTTTATTTCTTTTTTATCACAACATTTCTCTCGCTCAATGTCCTAATGGCGTTGAAGCGAGTTTAATTTTCTCCGGCCCTTCATCATGCCAATGCGTGACTGCTACTGCGACAGGTGGCGTACCACCGTATAGTTATTCCTGGTCGGGCGGACAAATCGCCAATACAATATGCGCATTCGCTTCCGGTGTTTACACACTTGTAGTTACTGATGCATTGGGTTGTACGGATGATACTGTTTTTCAATTGTCGGGAAGTTCTTTCGTCATCACTGCAAATTCTACTCCCGCTTTTTGCAGAAACGGAACTGCAACAGTTGCAACAAGCGGAGGCATTCCTCCATTTCAATACAACTGGAATACCAACCCTGTGCAAACGGATTCAGTCGCTACCGGTTTACATGCCGGCGTTACGTACAACGTTACCGTTACCGATGATTCAGGTTGCGTGCTGATGCAACAGGTCTATGTTCCGGGCGGAGGAAATCTGAACAGCGGCATTTCCTATAATCCGGATACCTGCGGACATGGAGTAGGTGCGGCTACGGGATATGCTGTATCAGGTATTCCGCCTTATTCTTATTTGTGGAGTACAGGAGACACGGTTACATCGCTCAGTAATCTGACCTCAGGATTTTATTCATTTACAGTTACTGACGACAGCGGATGCGTGAGTACTGCAAGCCAGTCGGTGATCAATTATTCTCCTGTTCAGATCAGTCATTCGGAAGTCCAGCCATCATGTACCAATGATTCAGGAAGCATTACCTTGAATGCATCAGGAGGAACTTTTCCTTACAATTATTTCTGGAATACCATCCCACCGCAGATTACAAATGTGGCTTCAAATCTCATTATCGGATTTTACAATTGTCTTGTCACTGATGCTGCCGGATGCACTGCAACAGTTGGTGTGCTGTTGAACGACAATTCAAATCTAATGGCAAACGCATCATCATTACCTGATACCTGCAATAAAGGCGTGGGTGTTGCTACCGCTTTTGCATCCGGTGGAACTCCTCCATATTTGTACAAGTGGAATCAATTGTCGGCCTCTGCAAATCCTGTGTTATCAAACCGGTATCCGGGACACAATACTGTATGGGTTACCGATGATTCAGGTTGCGTGAGAAAAGCAAATGCCTACGTTAATTATTATTCTCCGATGAATGTAGTTGCATCAGGACAAAACGCTTCGTGTATTTTTACTGCCAACGGCACAGCTTCTGCCGGTGCATCAGGCGGAATTTTACCATACACATACTTGTGGACAAACGGATCAACCACCTCGTCAGCTACGGGATTTTTTCCGGGACATTACAGTGTATATGTTACGGATTCACAAGGCTGCGCTGATTATGCATCGGTGAATATCGGATATGATTCCATTGCACCATGTGCAGTAATAGTTGAAGGCACGGTATTCAACGACACCAGCATGAATTGTATCAAAGATGCCGGAGAAACAACAATCGGAAACGTGATGATTTCCTGTTTGCCTTATGGTGGTTACAAATGGACAGATGCTATCGGCTACTACAAATTTTATTTGCCGCCGGGGAATTACACTACATCGCAGGGTCTCCCTCCGTGGCATACGCTATTTTGTCCGTCAACAGATTATCATGATACGCTCCCTGTTGTGGGAATGGATACCGTCAATGATTTTGCTGACGTTGGTGATGCCGTTGACCTCGACATTAATTGCTTTGGTATCAATTTTCCTGTTCCCGGGTTTGATTATCACCAATCCGTTTATTACCGCAACCAGGGAACGAAAGCTGTCCCGAATACTTATGTAACGGTACATCATGATTCAAGAATTACATTTCTGTATTCCCAGCCCGCTGCAAGTAATTATAATTCTTCAACAAATACGATTACGATTCCTGTTGGCAATCTTACTCCTTACGGAAATTTCCAATCGTGGCAGGGACAAGCCATCGTTCATTACAACATTCCTTCATCGCTTACGATAGGAACATTACTTTCTTTCACCGATACCATTTTTCCCGTTGCAGGAGATACGGTTCCATTGAACAACCAGGAATATTGCTTTGCAAATGTGGTGGGGCCATATGACCCAAACTCCATTGAAGTTACACCGCATGGAGATGGTTTAGATGGATAAATCAGCATCAATGATTCTGTGCTCACTTATATTGTGCGTTTTCAGAATACAGGTAACTGGACGGCCACCAACATCGTTGTTGAAGTTCAGATTGATAACGACCTGAAACTTTCTACTTTTGAAATGCTCGGACAAAGTTTTCCATGTACTAAAGAAATTTCCGCTACCGGACTAGCTAAGTTTTCTTTTTACGGAATCAATTTGCCCGACAGCAATTTCAACGAGGCTGCAAGTCACGGTTACTTCGCATTCAGTATAAAACAGAAACCCAATCTTGTTGAGTTGACTCAAATTGTTGCAAGTGCGAATATTTATTTTGACTTCAATTTTCCTATTGCTACGAATGATGCGTTGAATACAATTCTTGGTGTGGAGGAAGCTAAGTTTAAGCCTGCGCTCATTTCGGTTTCGCCCAATCCTTCACATGATTTATTCAATCTTAATATTCAGTTGAATCATTCATCTGAAGTGAGCATTGAACTCTTTGATGCTTTGGGAAAATTAATATTCAGAACAGAAAAGGAGAAATTATTGCAAGGTAGTACGATTCGCTCCATCAATGGCTCCAATTTCTCCATGGGAATATATTTTGTTCGGATGATTACGGAAGATGGCATTGTGAACGCAAAATTGGTGAAGTATTGAATTTTATTTTTCTGTTATTTCGAACTGATCCTTTTTATATTTTTGACGACCCTTCAATTCGCCAATGAATACCAACGGTAACATCAAAGGGAATGCGATGAATGCGCCATTGAAATAAGCCGCGAGGAACAATTGCGCAGTTATCGGTGTTATGTTTTCAGGATTGAAGAAGAAGAAATATAAATAAGACCTTTTTTTATGCACCGCACCTCTTTTTTTTTATCCCTTCTGATTATTATTTCCTGTCAGTCAAAAAAAAATAACTCAAATTCTATGCAACATCTGATACCTGACCCCCATTCATTTTCCCAACCCAACGTGGCCGTTGTAAAACACCTTGACCTTAATTTAATTGTCGACTTCGAAAAGAAAATTCTATCCGGCTCGGCAACGCTTGATATTGAATTGAAAAATAATGCAACACAAATTATTTTAGATACCCGCGACCTCAATATTGAAAAAGTAGTTTTGGATGATGGGTCAGAGGCAAAATTTGAATTGGGTGATGAAGTAAAATACCTCGGACGTCCATTGACAATCAATCTCAAGCAGGAAGCAAGTAAACTAACCGTCTTTTATTCGTCATCACCGGATGCAGATGCATTGCAGTGGCTATCTCCGGCACAGACTGCAGGAAAAAAATATCCGTTTCTGTTTACGCAATCGCAGGCCATATTGGCACGCACATGGGTTCCCATTCAGGATAGTCCAGGAATACGCTTTACTTATTCGGCAACAGTAAAAGTTCCAAAGGAATTGATGGCATTGATGAGTGCAGAAAATCCGCAGGAAAAGAATGCAGAGGGTATTTATCATTTTAAAATGCCGCAACCGATACCTGCTTACCTGCTGGCGCTTGCAGTCGGGGATCTAGTTTTTAAATCTTTTGATAAAAGGACGGGCGTTTATGCAGAGCCTGTTACGATTGATAAAGCCGTTTACGAATTTCTTGATTTACCTAAAATGGTTGATGCTGCCGAAAATCTTTACGGACCATATGCATGGGGACAGTATGACCTGATTATTCTTCCACCGAGTTTTCCGTTTGGAGGAATGGAAAATCCACGACTCACTTTTGCAACGCCGACAATTCTCGCAGGAGACCGTTCACTTACCTCACTTGTTGCACATGAATTGGCGCATTCGTGGAGTGGCAACCTCGTTACCAATGCAACATGGGATGACTTCTGGATGAATGAAGGATTTACCGTTTACTTCGAGAACAGGATTATGGAAGCATTGTATGGAGGTGATGTTGCCGACATGCAGCGTATTCTGGGGCAAGAAGATCTAAAGGAAACGATCCAAAAATTTGGTGATACCAGTGCAGATACAAAGTTGAAACTGGAACTATCCGGCCGCGATCCTGATGATGGTATGAGTCAGATCGCATATGAAAAAGGGAATAATCTATTACTTGTAATTGAACGCGAAGTGGGACGGGAAAAATTTGATGCCTTCATGAAAAAATATTTTACTGAGCACGCTTTCAAAACGATTACCACAGAGCAATTCCTGGAATATTATAGAGCCAACCTCGTGAAAGATGGTTCTGAGGAAGCGAAACGCATTGATATTGAAAAGTGGATTTATGGACCCGGTTTTCCCGATAACCGTGTAAAGATTTCTTCTTCACGGTTTGCCGACGTTGACAAGCAGGTGGAAGAATGGAAAAAGGGAACTCCTCCGGCTAAGCTCATCACAAAAGACTTCACAACAAATGAGTGGTTGCGTTTCCTGAATACGCTAACCGATTCCCTTAGTATAGATCAGATGAAATCACTTGATGAAACATTTCATTTTACACAAGCAGGAAATTCAGAAATATTATTTGCCTGGATGGAACATGTGATCCCTTCAAAATATGAAACGGCTTATGATACACTCGAACGCTTTCTTACGAATGTAGGGAGAAGAAAATTTGTAAAGCCGCTTTACGTTGCCTTGATCAAAACGAATGAGGGGAAAGAGATGGCAAAACGGATTTATTCGAAAGCCAGACCGAATTATCACTCTGTGACGTCAAATACGATTGATGAGCTGATTGAATTGAATAATTAATAATTATTACTTCACCATCTTCATTTCGGGAACTACTTTTTCAATGATCGCCGGTTTCCCGTTTTCATCAGCGTCATTTGTTTTAAATGTATCTGATGAATTTATAATAGTAACGCTACGAACATTGAGCGGAAATTTTTCAATGACTTTGTCTTCCTTCAAAATAGCATCCGACATTGATCCCTTCAATACATTTGAATAGCTCATCTGAGAAACAGCATTCGATTCCAGGCTTTTTTTCAGTGGCTCTGCTTCACTCTTGTCAGTAACAATGGTGACATAAAGATTTTGAGTCTGCCACATTTTTTTCATTATTCCATTCACTTCATCAAGTGTTACCGACTGAAGGAGGTCGCCCATTTCAGCGATATAATTTTTGCGGCCATAAAATCTTGAATCCATCAGGTATCCCAGTTGCTTTTCTGTCGACTGAATATATAGTTTCATATAACTCTGCAGAAACGTTCGCGTTGCCTGAAAATCGTCTTCTGACATTCCTTTGTCGATGAGATCCTGCATTTCATGCAATGCCATCCTGATGGCGAAATGTGCATGACCGATGTTGATGCTGCTCAGCTCAGGGTATTGTTTTTTCAATCCATCAGCGGTTTGTACAGGACGTATCCAGATGGAGAAATAATTGGAGCTTCTCGGAACGCCGGGGCGCGGTAGCATATTACTTCCACCATTGTCGTACCATTCGATATAGGAATAGTCGCCGTAGTTCATCGAGCGTTCTTCGCGGATTTTTTTGTACAAATGTGAATAGGATTTGCGGTGTTCGCCCAGCCAAGAGTTGGCAATCATCAATGCAGCAAAAGAATTACTGCTGCGCGTGATATCCATCGGGAAGCCCATACATATTGCGGAACCGAGCGCATTGTCTTTTGAAACAATTTCAACTTCCAGTCCCTTTGGCATCCGTGGTTTTACTTTTTCAATCTTTGCCGCCATTTGGCTGTCACCGAGTTTCTGAATATCGTTCCTGAATTTTTCAGCAAAATTGTCCGGGTAATTCCCTGCAAGACCGATGAGTACATTTTTAGATGAGTAATAATTTCTGAAATGTAAGGCCACATCTTCAAGCGTAATGTTTTTCACGCCGCTGGAAGTTCCCTGTACCATATACTGGTAGCGGGTTCCACGGAACAATTGATCTTCCAGTGCCTTCTTGCTGTATTCTTCGTCAGAGGAAGAACGGATCACTTCATCTACGTAGTTCTGTTGATTGGATTTGATGCGGAGAAAATCTTCTTTTGAAAATGCCGGCATAGTAATAACCTCCATCATAACAGGATAAAATTTATCCAGGTAGGCAGCAGGACATTCGAAAGTAAAAATGGATACTTCCTTATCCACGCTTGCATTAATAGATGCCGCCCAGGGATAAAGTAAATCATCAATTTGAGATTTCGTCCTGGTTTTGGTTCCGCCGTCAGCAATCATTGCTGTCGTAAAACTGGTAAGACCTTCTTTACCTATCGGATCACTGATAGAACCATTGTTAAACATGAGTTTGATAACCACTTTGTTTGAACCCGGTAGATTCAATTCAACCACCTCCTGCGAGTGTGCGTTGAAGGAAAAAGTCACAAACAAAATGAAGGCGAAAATGCTGGTGGAAATAAATTTCTTTTTCATAAGGTATTTCGTTGAATATGTGTTCTGACTTTTTACTTGTTTTTGGATTTTGGATCTTCTTCGAGAACCGGTGAGAATTTGACTTCAGTGTCAGGAGATATGGTTCCTACAGTAAGTGTCTTTTCGGTAAAATATTTTTTTGCAACATTCATCATGTCTTGAGCAGTTACCTTCTCATATAGCGCATAAGTCCTGTTCAGGGATTCCGGATCACCTGTAAGCCAGGTGTATGCAGATAATGCTTCTGCAATGCTTGTTGGATTGTCAATTCCCATTGCAAAACTATTCCGCAGATTCATCTTTGTTTCCATAATTACATTCGGATCAAACGGTGTTGACTTGGCTTTTTCAAGCGCAGCGGTAATTGTATTTTTTACATACGAAATATCGGCAGCCTTCACTACAGATGCGCCAATGCTAATCAGGTACGGGTCGCGTGAATTTTGTGCACCACCATTGATGAAGCGGCATTTTTGTTCTTTCAAAACGAGTTGTTTGTACAAATCTGATTTTTCTGAAAACAAAATCGAACACAAAACATCAAGCGCCGGGAAATCCATGTCGTAATCACTGAAAGCAGGGCCTTTGTAATTCAGGTCCATGTATGGAGGAAATCCTTCTTTCTTTATGTGGGTATAACGGGTTTCATTTTGGGGCGATTCAGGCTGCACTTTTGATACATAGGTGCCCGGCTTCCATGCGCCGAAGAATTTTTCTGAAAGTTCATTCACTCTTTCCGGAGTCACATCACCTACAACAATGATGGTACAATATTCAGGACGGTAAAAACGACTAAAAAATTCACGCGAATAGTCATATTGATTCGGCATGTCCACAATGTCTTTGAAGTAACCCATGGTAGTATGGCCGTAGGTGTGATTCTTAAATGCTGTCTCGGAAATTTTTTCATTCAACTGGGCATAAGGGCTTGCAGAGTTTTTGGTGTATTCCCCTTTCACGGCACCGGCTTCAGTTTTAAATCCGTTAACTGAATAATTCAGGTTTTGAAAACGATCCGCTTCCAGGTCAAACATCACATCCAGTTTATCAGCACTGCCTGTCATGTGATACAGTGTGCGGTCAAGACTTGTATTGGCATTTGCAGAGGCGCCGGTACTTTTCAGTATTTCACCGTAATGTTCTTTGGAATATTTATCAGTACCTCTGAACATCATGTGTTCAAAGAAGTGTGCGAAGCCGGTATGACCTGATTCTATTTCATCCCTTGAGCCGACGCGCACAACAATATAAAATGAAGCAAGTCCGGGACTTGGAAAAGGTACGGTAACCACGTTTAATCCATTCTCCATTTTTTTCTGATAAATGGGATAAGGAAGAATTTTTTTTGCCTGATCAGGCGTGCCACTGATGAATGCTGCGCTGAGCAGGAGGAGCAGGAATGTTTGTTTCATAGTCATTGGTTTTTTTGAAAGGGAAGCGAATGTATTAAATTATGACCGGAGTAAAGCGTTAATAAAATCTAAAGGATAATTTAAAGTTTGAAATACATGCTTGTCTGGGCTTGCTTTTCTTTGAGGAATTTGGGAAGCAAGACAGATATGACTGACTTTAATCCGGATCGGATGAAAAAATGTATGTTCGCGCCACCAAATTTTTAATAATGTACAATCGCTTGTCGCTCTTTTTTCTGATTTCCTTTCTGTTCTTCGCCAATCTGTTAGCTGCGGCGCAAGAGAAGACCGAAAAAAAATACCAGGTTGCATTGGTAGGTTTTTACAATCTCGAAAATTTTTTCGACACCATCAATGATCCCGGAAAGAATGATGAGGATTTTTTACCCGATGGCGCCAACCATTATACCGGTTCCGTTTACTGGGATAAGATTTCAAAACTTTCAGAAGTGATATCACTCGTCGGATCTGATGTTACGCCTGATGGCCTGGCGATGATGGGCTGTGCTGAAGTTGAAAACGATACCGTTATGAATGATCTCATCCATTCAAAGAAACTGATTGCCCGTGGATATAAAGTCGTGCATTACAATTCTCCCGATATTCGGAGTATTGATGTCGGTTTGATTTACAACCCGAAATATTTTACGCCGGGATTTTCTGAGCCGCTTTTTGTTCCGTTGTTCGAGCCCAATGGCGCACCGCATTATACACGCGATATATTGTATGTGGAAGGAAAACTGCTGGGTGAACCTGTTTATATTTTTGTCAACCATTGGCCGTCAAGAAGGGGTGGAGAGGAAGCCAGTGCTCCGGGACGGGCCACAGCAGCCGGTGTGGCGAAGCATAAAATTGATTCCATTACCGGTCTTAATCCCGACGCTAAAATTATTTTAATGGGCGATCTAAATGATGATCCCGTAAATGCAAGTGTTGCAAAAGTTTTAGGTGCCAAAGGTGAAAGAAAAGATGTGAAGCCCGGCGGTATGTTTAATCCGTGGACACCATATTTTAAACAAGGCATTGGAACCCTTGCCTATAATGACTCATGGAATCTATTTGACCAGATCATTATTTCTTCCGGATGGCTGGAAAAGAATCAGTCCGGATTTTTCTTTAAAGAAGCCCGGATTTTTTCAAAACAATGGATGATACAGCAGGAAGGGCGTTATAAGGGCTATCCGAAGCGCACTTATGATTTCAATAAATACGTTGGAGGCTATAGCGACCACTTTCCTACCTATACTGTTTTCCTGAAAGAAATTAAATAAGGCCTGCTTCAGGCGGCGATTGGGGCTTTTTTCAATGTGATATTGAATCAATACTGTCCAAATAAATTAAAAGGGGAAGACCCGATGGGACTTTAAGCGAGGGTGGTTTGGATTTTTTTACCATGCGGTAGCTCCTACGGAGCATAAATGAAACTTTGTCACGTAGGTCAAACGCTTGGTAAAAATAATACACGATTAATAAATAGAGCCCCGTCAGGGGTTCAACATGTCAAAAGATGCTCCGGATAATTGATTCAGAAAGTCAAGGGTGTTTATCCCGTAAGTATTGATATTGAATATAATTTTTTGATTTCAATTTAAATCTTTGATATTTGTGTGCAGCATCTAATCACAATTTCATTTGGGTATTTCTACATCCGTAAAAGTTTTATTTTCTTCTGACCGCAGGTTGTATCATTCACTGCATAATTTGCTCGGGTTTTATCCGGGTAATTTGGCTGTGTACAAACTTGCATTTTGTCATCGCAGCAGCGCCGAAGAACATCCAAGCGGAATAAAGCTGAGCAATGAACGTCTTGAATATTTAGGTGATGCCATTCTGGGTGCCATCGTTGCGGAATTGCTTTTCAAAAAATTCCCATACAAAGAAGAGGGATTCCTCACTGAGATGCGCAGTAAGATTGTAAACCGTGAACACCTCAACCGACTCGCGCTGAAATTAGGTATTGATCATTTCATGAATGGCTCCATTGATCCGTCTGCCAAAAGCCGTTCAGTTTATGGTGACGCATTTGAAGCATTGATCGGTGCCGTTTATATTGACAAAGGATATACGATTGTGCGCAGGGTTTTGCTGGACCGTTTTATTAAACACCATGTTGACATAGAAGTGCTGGAGGAGCTGGATTCTAACTTTAAAAGTAAACTCATCAACTGGGGACAGCGTGAACGAAAGAAAGTGGAATTTGAACTCGTGGATGAACTTGACAATGGAGGCAAACGGTTGCTGCGTGTCCGCGTATTGGTTGAGGGTGCTGAAATTGCGCGTGGAGAAGATTTTTCTAAAAAGCGTGCCGAACAGATTGCTGCAAATAAAGCCTGCCTTGCTTTACACGTTGTCTGAATATTTCATTTTCATTGTTAAAATAAAATGATCGGCCCAACTGTTGAGGGGAAATGTATGGCACATTTTCTCATCCCATTGTTTTAATTTATTAAAAAGCCATGGATGTTTTCGTGGAAATGAATCAAGATATGGAGGAGGAACAAAACTCCCCAATCCTTGCTGTTCAACTACTTCATATTCTTTTCCAAAACAAGAAATTATTTTATTCGGAGATAAGTAGTAGCTCATGAAATTTTCTCCTTCCAGATGTGATACAGCTCCGTTTTTTTTGAATCTCCGGAATGCCGTTTTGAAATTTCCTTTAAGCGCAAGAAAAATTTCCCATGGGCAAACGGGCGGCATGATTACAAGTGTGACTGTTCCTCCGGGTTTGAGTAATGGTTTGAACGAAGCTATCACCTGATCAATTTCTTTCACGCAATTCAACCCTCCGAAGTCGGAAAATATATGATCGAAGTTTTTCTTTTCTACAAACCGGAGATCTGTAAACGAACATTGTTGGATGGTAATCTTTTCCTGAAGATTTTGTTTCTCAACTTTCGTCTTCAGTTCATTTAGCATCCCTATTGCAACATCAGTGGCATGTACTTTCATTCCTCGCCCTGCAAAAAATACTGCATCAATTCCTGTCCCGCAATTCAATTCAAGAATATGATTTCCCGCAATGAAATACTTCAGGCAATGAGCATGAATTTGTTTTCGCATCCACTGCAGGATTTCGTTGTGATCTTCTATCTCATCAAAATACAGAGCCTGTTTAGAAAAGGCAGCATTTACACTTTGAAAAGGTTGAGACTTCACTATGAACAAATAACTATTTTCAGAATCAGGAATGATCGCCCGCTACCTTGGAGATGGGAAGGGATGAAGCCATTACTTCAATCCGTATTTCAATTTATACTTTTTGTTCAATTGCTTCTGCAAATCATCAAGGCTTATTTCTCTTCCATTGATAAATGCATTTTCCACATTATTTGTTCGCATGTCAAGCGCATCACCTGAGGAAATAAAAAGCGTGGCATCTTTCCCCGTTTCAAGTGTGCCCGTTGTATTGTCAATGCCAAGTATTTTTGCCGGAGAAGCAGTAATGCTTTCCAGTGCCTCTTCCTTTGTTAGCCCATAACCGGCAGATGTTCCTGCCATGAAAGCCAGATTGCGGGTTTGCCATGATCCATCAACACTAAGTGCATAATTTACACCGGATTTCTTTAACAAAGACGGAAGTTTGTACGGCAAATCAACATCATCATCTTCACGGGGAGGTAATGAATGCAAACGCCCGAGGATGACGGGAATATTATTTTCTTTCAGGAGTTCTGTAACACGCCATGCATCATCGCCGTCAACGAGCACCATTTTAACTGCATATTTTTTGCAAAACAATACCGCAGACTGAATTTCCTTAACATATCCGCAGTGCACATATAATTTCTTACTGCCATCGAACAATCCTTTCATTGATTCAAAGCGCAGGTTTTTTTCAGCAGGAATGGAAGAAGAATAAGCCCTTGCTTCATTAAACAATTGATCGATGTTGGCCATCTCCTTATTCATTTTCTCCCGTTGCTTGTCTTCAGGATCCGCGCCGGGAAATTTTGCAACATACATCTTAGGCCAGTTCATGTGAATGCCTTCATCAGTTTTTATTGCGGCATCTTCCCAGTTCCATGCATCAAGAACTACAACTGAAGACTGGCCACTGATCGTTCCTCCGGAAGGCACAATTTGCTCGATCAATACGCCATTGTTTCTAACCGTTGGAGGGATTTTTGAATCCGTATTGTATGCGATGATGCTTCTTATATTGGGATTGAGGTCGCCAACTTCATCAGCATCACGTGTAGCACGCACAAGGTCAATCTCCGTTAATCCAATAGAAGAATTACAATTGATGAATCCGGGATATACGTGCTTCCCGAAAGCGTTGATCTTCTTTTTATAGCTTCCTTCCTGCAACTTTATAACCGTTGCATCGGCTACCAGTGTGATTTTCCCTTTCTCAAAAGCAATCACGGAATTTTCAATCACCTTTCCATTGCCAAGGTGCGCCGTCCCATTCATGATGATTATGGATTCACTCTGTGCCGGAGCCGGAGCGGGATTCTGCGCCTCTATTGAAATACTGAAGCCCATAAAGAGCCCGATTATTAAATTTATTTTTTTCATGAATCTTAATTCTTAATTCTTACCTCTTACTTACTACTCACTCTATTATCAAGTACTCATCATCCATACAATGATGCAACACCTTTGCCTTTAATGCCGGCTTTTGTGTTCCTTCACCTTTGGTTTTCGCTTCAATCATTTTCTGAATGATGCGTGCACGTTCCCTGAGAATATCATCACGCAATTGCTTGTCATTTTCAACGTCAAAATATTTTATTCCGTCAACATAAGTTTGTAATGGATGTGCGTAAATACTCAGCGGGTTATCATTCCATAAAACCAGGTCCGCATCTTTACCGGGTTTCACAGAACCAACTTTGTCATCAATGCGCAGCATCTTCGCCGGATTGAGTGTAACAAATTTCCATGCTTCTTCTTCACTCACTCCGCCATACTTCACGGCCTTCGCTGCTTCCTGGTTCAGACGCCTGGCCATTTCTGCATCGTCACTGTTGAATGCAACGGTAAGTCCAACGTCATGCATTATCGCTCCGTTGTACGGGATGGCTTCATACACTTCAAATTTATATGCCCACCAGTCGGCAAATGATGACGCGCCACGTACGCCATGGGCCTTCATTTTATCTGCAACCTTGTACCCTTCGAGAATGTGTGTAAATGTATTCACCTTGAATCCGAATGAATCTGCGACGTGCATCAGCATGTTGATTTCACTTTGCTCGTAACTGTGACAAGTAATAAATCTTTTACCATCAAGAATTTCCTTCAACGCCTCCAGCTCCAGGTCTCTGCGAACCGGAATGGTTGCTATACCTGCTTTTGCGGGAAGGGAATTGGAACCGGGATTATACTCCCTCGCTCTCGTAAAATAATCCGCATACACCTGTTCCACACCCATTCTTGTTTGCGGAAAGCGAGTTACTTGTCTGTCACCCCAGTTACTTTGTTTTACATTTTCTCCGAGTGCAAATTTGATAAAGCCCGGCCATCCTTCGAACTTTAATTTTTCCGGTGATGCGCCCCAACGTGTTTTGATCAGTTGTGTTTGTCCGCCGATGGCATTGGCGCTGCCGTGGAGAATTTGTGAGCACGTAACGCCTCCCGCAAGCTGACGATACAGGTTGATGTCTTCTGCATCTATCACATCAGCAACCCTTACTTCAGCGGAAGAGGATTGCGTTCCCTCGTTTAAATTTCCGCTGGCGCAGATGTGTGAGTGTTCATCAATTATTCCTGAAGTGAGAATTTTTCCTGTAGCATCAATCACTTCTGCTGCCGGATCAGAAAGACCCTTACCGATTTTTTGAATTTTTCCGCTGGCGATCAGTACGTCTGTGTTTTGTAAAATGCCTTCTTTCTCATTGGTCCAGACTGTTGCATTTTTAAAAAGTACCGTTTTTTGTTTCGGCATTTCTTTCCAGCCATAAGCCATAAAAGGATAAATGACTACTCCGGGTTTCAGTGTATCTTTTTTAGTTGTATCCCTCTTCGCCTGCGGAACAAATGCGGAATCAAGTTTTACATTCCATGATATCCAGTTGCCATTGGGTAGTTGTCCTGTTCCGCGCCAGTCATTTGCATTTTCGTCTGATACATAACCGCTGAGACGGTACATTCCCTTCGGATCGTATTTCTTTCTTTCAAATTGCAGCGTGATCAAATTTCCCTGCCGTGTATAGTTTACTTTTATCTGGGATGTATCAACAGCAACATTCATATCCGGAGCACCCGGCTCGCCATTCACTCTTAATTTAAGCGGAGGCAATGTTTCCATGTTGAGAGAATAAGTTCCGCGGATGTCCTTTGCATCGTAGTCAACATACTTGTAACGCTCACCTTTTACCCAGTTGTCATACAGCACGACATCTTTCTCGAAAATATTTTTAGAGGTGACTATGAAGTTAGCGAGCATGCCCTTTTTCAGACTTCCCACCTGGTCACTTACTTTTAGTAGTTCAGCAGGCGTTTGTGTCAGTGCTTTCAATGCCGCCTGTTCACTCAGTCCGTTATCAATTGCTTTGCGGAGATTTTTCCAGAAAACATTTTTGTCTTTCAGATCAGCAGTGGTAAGTGCAAATGGAATTCCTGCTTTCTCAATGGCAGCAGGATTTGTTGGTGCCAATTCCCAGTGTTTCATCTGGCTGAGAGAGATGTTTAATGCATCGTAAGAATCAGTGACATCAAATGCATCAGGAAAATTAAGTGGAACGATAAGCGCATCATTCATGTCTTTGATTTCATTGATGCGCCGGTATTCTTCTCCTGTTCCTTTGATGATATATTTTATACCAAACTCATCACCGATTTTATCTGCACGAAGTTCATTCTGATGATCGCCGGCGTCAAATATTTGAGGGAGGTTATGATTTTTATTCCAGGAATCTAATGAGATGTTATATTCTTTCTTGTAGCCACCGTTTGAATACCATTGCGCATCCAGATAGGTTTGGCGTATCAAGGCAATAGCTCCCATCAATGAGCTCGGATAATCCTGTGTTGATGAACCTTTGTCGAAGGAGAAGTTTGCTGCAACACGGTCTTTGACGATCAGGTCATTTTCCCTTCCATCACCCAGTGTTACCAGGGCGGAAGTACCCCGAGCGATACCATCTTTGTTAACAGTCATCACGGAACCAAAACACAACTTGCGCATTTCGTCGGCTTTCTTTTCGTCGGAGGAAAAATTTTTATACGCTTCATATTCCGGACTGATGGCCTGATTCCAGCCATAGGCGCCTTTGGTATTGGAAATAAATTGCGGGTTTTCCCTGTCCTTCTTTTTTGCTGCTTCAGGTAAACCATAGTCTGTAAAAATATCTATGAGCGAAGGATAAATATATTTTCCCTTCAGGTCATAAACAACAGCATCTTTTGGAATGACCAGGTTTTTTCCTGCATCTGATATCAATCCGTCGCGGATAATTAAGGTAGCTGAGTCAATGCTTGTTTTATAATCCGTAAACAGCTTTGCATTCTTAAACACATAAGTGAGGTGTTTGGGATCTGTGGTTCCATTAACAGGGAATGTAATCTGGGCAAATGATTGAATGGCTGATGCAACAACAAAAATTGCCAGCGTGTAAATACGTTTCATGCAGTGTGGGTTTGTCTGGGAAATGAGTGACGAATGTAGAGAAAAGATTTACGATTAAAAGTTAAAAATCTTATGTCAAAACCAATTTCTTTAGTCCTGATATTCTTCCTAATATTGTTTCGCATCTGCCCTTATGCTGAAAAAATATTCCTTACCCTCTATTCTCCTTTGCATTGTTTTATTCATTGCATTCCCCGTCTGTGTTTCTTATCAGATAGTGGATCCGTTTGTTACTCCGCGCCTCGTTCTGCTTTCAGCAACTGTCATTATCTTATTTCTGTTTTATTTTTTCGGCCCCAGAAATCAATCCGCAATAAATGTAAATCTGCCACTGATCTCATTCCTCGCTTTTCTCTTTTTGTATGGAATCAGCATAACTAAATCTATAAACCCCGGCGATGCATGGTTTGAATGGATGAAAACGTTTCTTGCACTGCCTGTTATGCTGCTGGTTGCAATTTTATTTAAAAAGGATGAAGAGCGGAAAATACTTTTGAAATTTTCGCAGGTGGGTATGTTAATACTATCATCTGTTTATTTCTATCAGTGGGTTGATTTTCTCAATAACCGGAACCTTGAATTTGTTTTTGATACACGTCTCCATATTGCTTCCACACTGGGCAATAAAAATTTTTACGCTGAAGTCATTGCGCTGATGTTACCGTTTTCTGTGATCGGATTTTTTTCATTGGAGAAGTACTGGAAGTGGCTGAGTTTGTTCAATATTATTATACTGATTGTTTCCATCCTCACAACACAATCCTATGCAGCACTTGCAGCAATAGGGGTCGCGGGGTTAGTTGTTGGGGTCGTATATTTTTCTTCGCGATCAGAGAATAAAATCAGCGGACTGAAGTTGGCAGCGATAACAACACTTGTCATTCTCGTATCAGGATTTATTGTTTTCAAATCCGGGGTATTCAGCAGTTTCAATAAACGTTTGGAAACGGTTAGTAATTATCTTCTCCATCCTGAATTGATGGACTCAACGGCAAAATCCAATAGCAACAGCACTTTCGAAAGGGTGATGCTCTGGAAAAATTCATACGGACTTATCAAAGAGAATCCGCTTACCGGCAGCGGAGCGGGCAACTGGAAATTACTGTACCCGAAATTCGGAATAGGGGGTACGCGATACATAGAGGGAGGGAATGTACATTACGAGCATCCGCACAATGATTATTTGCTCATTGCTTCTGAATCAGGAATCTCTGCGCTCATTGCATTCCTGATATTTTTCATTTCTGTGATTTGGATTGCATTGAAGAAAATGAAATCGAAAAGACAAGAACGGTTATGGTATGCCGGAATATTATTTGCCATCATCTGTATTATGCTTGTCAGTATATTTTCATTTCCTCGAATGCGTTTTTATGCATGGATACTCATGGCAGTTTATATTGGGATTTTAATGGCTGTTGATAATGGTGATAAAATCAGGATGAAATTTTCAAAGGCGGGCTGGAAACTGATGCTCCTGACGTGTGCAGTCATATCAGTGTTCTCATTGACTGCAGGTCTTGTGAAGTATTCAGGTGAAGTACATTCAAAGATTTTACAGATTGCTAAAAAGCAAAGAAACTTCGCCAGGGTTGTGCGCGAATCAGAGAAGGCAGCGTCATGGATATTTCCTGTTGATGAATCGGCAACACCTTTTACATGGTACAAAGGGATGGCATTGTTTTACAGCGGAGATGTTTCAGGCGCAAAAATATCTTTTGAAGATGCGTTGCAAAAAAATCCGTACCACATTCAACTGCTGAATGACCTGGCAACTGCGTATGAGCAAACAAATGAACGGGAGCGGGCAATAGGATTGTACCGGCGGGCATTAAGTGTTACGCCATATTTTCCCCAGTCGCTTTTAAACATCAGTGCCTGTTATTTCAATATCAATAAAAAAGATTCTGCGTTTTTTTTCATTGATAAATTATATGGAATCAAATTGACGTCACAGGATAAAAGGAGTTATGATGCATATTTGCCGGCTATTCTCAGGGAAAAGATTTTCAGCGCGATGGATAAATTCCCTGAAGATTTCAGGGAAAAAGCTACAGTATTTGCAACTGATACATCCTTTGTAAAGACTGCGTACACGCATTCAAAAACGGCGAATGTTCCGTTCCTCGAGGTACTTTCTGACTCCTTGCGAATGAGGCTAAAGCCTTGAATGCTGCCTTGTTTGCTCTTATTAATTGGCAGAGCGGATTTTTTTTTTCACCTTCACAACCCCAAATTCAATCCTGCGATGAAAAAATTATTACTCATTCTTATCTCCCTGCCGTTATTAGTTGTTTCACAATCCCAGCGCCAAACTGTTTATCTCGCCAATCCTGATTGCTATATTCTGGGTTTTACTCCGCTGACAGGTGGGGGAAATTTACTTACCGGTTATTCCAGATACGGGTCAGACTCAAGCCTGATCAACCTTGTATTTATGAATGACAGCGATATGATCACTACCCGAAAAATATTTAATACTGCAACTCATTTTGATTTTGCCAATAGTACTGTCCCTTTCAGTAACGGATTTTTAATAGGAGGAAAAAGTTCTGACCCTTCTTTTTTTCATCCGCAGTTAATCAGGACGGACGGAAACGGAAATATTCTCTGGGCTAAATATTTCAACAATACCAGTTTCTGGCATGGACAGATCGTTCGCATTATTCCGCACGGCAGCACTTATAGCATGTACACATTTGCGGAAACTCCGGTGAATGATCTTTATCGCATCGAAGGTGATGCAAACGGAACTTCTTTTACCGGATCGCAATACATGCCTGATACAGCGATGTCATTCCGCGTTTTTGATGCTGAGCAAATGAATAATTCTTCGTCACACATTTTGTGCGGACATGCCAATTTTAATTCATCCGCAACACGTGCAGGATTGCTGATGAAAACTACCACTTCAGGAATTCAGTGGTGCAAATACATCACAGCAGGAGGGAATTTTAAAAATGACGTCGTTGACGTTACTGCTGCCGTTGACGGAAATTCATACAGCTTATTTGTATGTGAGAACTTGCCGGGTAACCAGTATTCAACAATTGTAATGAAGTTTGATTCGCTCGGGAATAAAGTATGGGCAAAACAATTGTCTATCAATAACGGAACGCTCAATGGAAGTTCAATTATAGAAAGTACTGCGCATGAATTTTATATTGCGACTTATGATAACCTGCTTGTGGCTTACATTACTAAAATGGATGCTTCCGGTAATATAATCTGGACGCGTAAGTGGACTTCATCGTCCGCAGGCGGCGCTACTGCGCTAAAACTTTTTAAAGATGCCGGCGGCAACATCGTATTCTCAGGAAAACTGGGAACGGGTTATTTTATTGCAAGGCTCGATGCCAATGCAGGTGGATGTAATTTTACAAACAGCACTGCAATCGCATCAACAAATGCAAATCTTGTTCTTACAAACATTTCTTTTACAACGACTTCATTTTCGCCAACCACTACAAGTGAAACAACGTTAAACTCAGCGCTTGCGTTTTCAGAGAATATGTTGTGTGGTGGAGTGGGGGTTGAGGAAGAGGAATTAATTGGAGGTTTGAGTATTTATCCGAATCCGGTAGGGAACCAGTTGGCAGTAGGCAGTAGGCAGTATGCAATAAAGTCAGTTGAGATTTACAATTCTGTTGGAGAGTTGGTACTAACTTATACTTACTCGAATCCAAGTTTAACAGAGACAACCAACTTTAATGTTAGTATTTTAGCACCTGGTTTATATTTCATCTCCGCATCAGATGGCGGAAAAATATACCGAAGCAAATTTATTAAGGAGTAATCTCTTTAATTTTTCTGCAGACAGATTTTACGAACGATTGTTTTATCGTCGCAATTGATTTTTACAAAGTAGATTCCGTCGGATAAATTCTTGCTGAGCAGATTTTTCTGAATGTAATTATTTCCTTCACGGAGGTTTATTTTTTCGTCAGCGTGTACTTTTTTTCCTGAAGAATCGTAAATGCTATATGATCCCTGCAATGATTTTCCGGAATATATTTTTAATGACAACAAATCAGTAACAGGATTTTGCAGAACATATACTGCAAGGGATGAATTGGATTCAGGTTTTGGTGTAGCAGTAAGTATGCTCAAATCGAAAGTGTACATCGAGCGGCCATACGTTGCTGCAAGTAATTTTTGGGTTGGACGATGCAATCGCAAATCACAAACCGGGACAAGGGGCAAATCAGTACCAAGCGGTTGCCATGCATTGCTTCCGAGATAAGAATAGAATACACCAATATCAGTAGCAAGATAAAGTGTAGAGTAGGTGGTATCAAGGATCAGGTCATTGCACGGAACATCAGGAAGGTTGCCGCCGATGTCATTCCAGGTATTTCCGCCGTCATCGGTATGATAAACATGGCTCATGTTTTCATGATAACGATATCCGGAAAGCGAAACATACACACTTAAAGCATTTCGCGGATCAACTTCAAGATGCGTAATCCATCGCACTGGTAATGATGAAGAAATTAAATTCCATGACTGACCTTCATCGGTTGTCACATGTATATTTCCGTCATCAGTGCCGACGTAAATAATATTGGTGTCCGTCGGTGCAACGGCAATCGTTGTAATCGTTGCATATACAATCGGGTAAGCCGCAGCCAGACTGCCATTGGTGAGGTCGCCACTCAACGGATACCAGTTGTTTCCCTGATCAGTTGTTTTGTAAAGCGCTTCGGTGCCGAGATACAGTGTATTTGAATTGTGCGGATTAAAAATAAATGGCGTGTTCCAGTTCGTTCTGTCTGTAGGATCTACACCATTTAAACCAACATTAATATTTCCATATTGACTTTCCGCATAAACTGTTGATGAATTGGTTGGATCTACGAGTACGCCAAATCCATCGCCACCCCAGATAGGAAACCAATCGTTAACAGTGCCTGTTGATGTAGTGTTCACGCCATTGTCCTGTGAGCCGCCATAAATCACCGTAGGATTTAGTTCATCAATCTCGCATGTATAAAATTGCATAATCGGAAGTGTTTCATCGAGCGTCCACGATGCTCCCCGGTCATAAGAAATATGAAAGCCGCCATCATTTCCGAGGATGATCAGATCCGGATTCAGCGGATGAATATAAACTTCGTGCTGGTCAACATGAATGAAATCAGAAATCGAATACCAGTTTTGTCCGCCATCAGTCGTTTGCCAGAGATCGAAATCAATGGCATAAACTATATCTGAATTTGTCGGATCAATTTTAATTCGCCCGTACCAATAACTTGTAGTATTCGGAAAAAAATTGTTGGTGACTTCATTCCAGTTGTCACCGAAGTCAGTGGTTTTAAAAATGCGCGCATTTCCACCCAGCGTATCTTCAATAATTGAATAAAGTACATTGGGTGACGATTGAGAAATATCTATTCCGATTCTTCCCATTGAATAATTAGGCAAACCATTGGTAAGTTTTGTCCATGAATTTCCACCGTCATAGCTACGATAAATTCCTGATGCAGGGCCCCCGTAATTCCTGCGGTCGGGCCTGCGCACCCGTGTCCACATGGTTGCAAATAAAGTATCGGTATGTTGCGGATGAATAACGACGTCAATTGCACCGGTGGAATCATCAGTAAATAAAACATTCTGCCAGTTCAGTCCTCCGTCAGTGGTTCGGTACAATCCGCGGTCGGGATTGTTACCAAAGAGATCACCCATCGTTGCAGCATAAACGCGATCCGGGTTTTTCGGATCAATGGCAATACGTCCGGTGTTACGCGTTATATCAAGTCCGCTGTAATGCCATGAAGAGCCGGCGTCTGTCGATTTGAATATTCCCGCGCCATCGTAGCAAAGCGAACCACCACCGGCATTTGCTTCGCCCGTTCCGCAATACAAAATGTCGGAGTTGGAAGGAGCGATGGCCAGGTCGCCAATGGAAAGCGAAGGACTGCTATCAAATATAGGAAGCCATGAATTCCCTCCTGTGTTGCTTTTAAAAATTCCTCCGGAAGCTGCACAGGCATACATGGTGAGAAGATCATTCGGAAGCATTTCTACATCTGTCACTCTGCCGCCAAGATTTTCCGGTCCTGAATATTGCCATGATTGTTGGGATGAACTCCTCATTGCCGACTTTTGTGTATTCAGCCACTGCACTGAGTTTTTGTAGGCAGAGTAATCCGGTTTTGTGTATGGGAAAATCCGCTGATTGCTGAACCAGTCGCTGTGGCTGGTTTCATCTTTTTCAATTTTGCGATGTTGGCGGGAAGAACAGGATGTGAGGAAAATGAAAGATAAAATAAAATAGAATAAGTTTTTCATTCGAATAAGTTTTAAAAGCTAAAGTAAATAAAACACCCGTCAGCACCGCTCCAAGCCCTTCGCCTCCTTGTTAAAATCATATTGTAAATCTTCATGCAAGGTAGCGATTGCAAGTTCAATTTTTGTGAGCTGGTTATTGTACAGATTGCATAGCACGGGACTTTTTCGGAATGGAATGCCAGACTTATCCAGCGTTTTGCAATAGTGAATACGAAGTTCGGCTTCTGTTTTTTTCAGGCCGGAGTAACGGATGAATTTATTTATCGTGCGCAATATTTTCCTGATGCTTTTTTTTGCCAGGTATAAATTGCTGCTGTTCATTTCACTGAACTGCGACTCTGTTTCTTCCTTGATGTTTTTGATAAATGATTCTTCATCGTTGGCTTCAAACAGCATGTAGGTGATCAGTTCCTTGTTTTCTTTTTTATGTTTCGCCAGTCGCATGCATATCTCCAATGTTTTTTTGGGAGTAAGTGTTGCGATTTCTTGTTTGAGTTCGCTGAGTGATGCGGCTTTCATTGGATTATAATTTGAATATTTAATTTTACCAGAGCAGCCAAATCAGTTGACCACAGAGGCACAGAGGGCCACAGAGAAATATATGGCTGTTCTCTGTGTCTCTGTGGTAAATCAGTCTGATATGTATTTCTTTCAACTTTTCTTTGTGTCGCCGCAGTTGCAGGATTTATTTTTCTGCATTACACATTGATGAATGGATCTACTTATTTTTCATTAAAGGCTCCAGCAAATACTCCAACCCGTTTAACTTTATTTCATAAATCGTTTCCATCAGCATTCCCAGTTTACCCGGAGGAAATCCTTTTCGTTTAAACCATTCAAGATAAAATACAGGAAGGTTGCAAAGTGTGGTCCCCTTGTATTTCCCAAATGGCATTTTCATACTCACTACCTGCAGGAGCATTTCGGAATTTAATTTATTGCTATTATCATTCATCTTCCCCGACCTTTGCTCCTCCCTGATTTGTTATTGCTTCTTCCACCGCTGCCGGGTTCATTCCGCTTTCCGCCTGCAGCACCCTGTTTCCTGAACCTGTTCCTGTTGTCAGGATTGGCATTGGTGGGTTTGGGTTTTTCCGGCCTCGTACTTTTGCCATTTTTTTTACCGCGTTGTATTTGCGCTTCGGATAAAGAATCTTCGGTCTTTTTCAGAATACGATCCACTTCCTCCTGACTCAGTTCCCTCCAGTCTCCGACAGGTATTCCTTTCAGGTCAACATGCATTATGCGTACGCGTTCCAATTTAATAACATCGTAACCGAAGTATTCGCACATCTTTCTGATCTGTCTGTTTAATCCCTGAATAAGAATAATCCGGAAAACAAATGTGCTCTCCCGACTGACTTTGCATTTTTTTGTGGTGCGTCCGTCAATAGGAACTCCGCGCGCCATTTCAATTATGAATTCCTCTGTGGTTGGTTTGTTGACTGTAACGAGGTATTCTTTCTCATGCTCATTTCCTGCACGAAGAATTTTATTTACAATATCACCGTCATTTGTCAAAAGAATTAGTCCCTGTGAATCTTTGTCGAGCCGGCCAACAGGAAATATGCGCTGACTGTGATTGATGTATTCAACAATGTTGCCTTCCACATTTGACTCTGTTGTAGAGGTAACCCCAACAGGTTTGTTTAAAGCAATGATGATCGTATTCTTCTCTTCACGTGGCTCGAGCATATTTCCATTTACCATCACCTTGCTGCCGGGAAAAACACGGTCGCCGATAGTTGCGCGTTTGCCATTGATAAAAACATTTCCCGCTGCAATGTATCGGTCGGCTTCACGCCTCGAACACAAACCACTTTCACTGATAAACTTATTTAGACGCATTGTATTTTTTTAAAGAGGCGATTGCCTGTTTCCTGATCTTGCTTTTCATAAACGAACTCCAACCGAGCAAGTACCCTTTCCATCCCAGTGCTTGTCCTGACCATTTCCACAGATCGAAATGATCTTTGTGTTTTGTGATTTTGCCATTCTGAAATTCAAACCGCGCGTTTATTTTATTGATCACATTTCTTCCTGTCTTGCTGAAAGGATATTCAGCCGTCCAGTTTGCAGATCCTGTTTTTTTATCAGCGATGACATTACTAAAACTGATTTTTATATTTCCATTTCCACTTCGGATTAACATGCGCCACATATTTTTTGCATCATCACCTAATAATTCCCCGAAAGCAGGATCGCTGAAAATAATGTCATCAGCATAGCAGTTTGCCATTGACTCTGCATCACCCTTGGCGAATGATTGATAAAATTTTGTGATGAGTTCCTGATTAGTCATAAATTGGATTTCAGCAATGTAAATCTAATCATTGTTTTATTACTTCGAAAAAATTCAATTCAAGACAAAAGAAATTATTTAATGAAGTTAAAAGCGATGAGAATAATGATAATCAGGATTCCAATCAGTGAAACATAGAAAAGGTAGTCTGCAATTGATTCCATAATCATTTCCCTTTTTTGATTTTTTGTCCGGATGGAATTAAATGAAAACAGACAAGAGCAGATCAGCAAAATGGCAATCACGGAAGTCAACTCATCAATGATACTTGCCTCTGAAAAATTGGAAATATGCAATGAGGTAATAACAAAAAGACAAAATCCCAGCAGGTTTGCCGAAGTACTTAATATATGCTGTGACGTATTGTTCCCCATTTCAGGAATTAAAAAATAATTTAATACATAGTGGGAAAAATTAATTAATAATGTCACCCCTGAGCGCCCTGAACCTTTTTCTTGCATCTACTACATATAAACTTCCGGGAAATCGGGTGAGTAAATCCTGGTATAGTTCCATGGCTTTTGTATTGTCCTTGAAACGCTTATCATGCAATTCCGCGCGACGGAACAATGCATCATCTGCAAGAACGCCTTCAGGATATTGTTCACCGACTTTTTTTAGCAATGAATCTTCCTCAGCATAATTTCTTTTTGAATCAAGTATCATTGCCTTCTTATACAGAGAATACTGAATCAGGGAATGGTCAGGAAATGTATTGATGAGTGAGTCCAGTGTTGACAATGCTTCATCTTTTTTATTCCGGAAATTCAAAAGGTCTGCTTTTGCATAAACAGTAAGTGCATCGAATGAGGAATCAGGCCCGGGATTATCTGAAATGAGTAAAGCCAAAGCAAGTGCATCGTTGGCAATCAGTTGAGATGTTGCTGTCTTTAAAACATCAAGTTGTGCCTCCGACCACAAAAAATCTCCACGGAAATAATCGAGACGTGCGCCACGAAATTTTGCTTCCTGTCCCAGCGGATCATTCTTAAAAGATTTGTCAACCTGTGCATAAAGCAAATCACTGTCCCATACATTTCCGGTAAACAAAAATATATCTCCCAATTCCAGTTTGCATTTTGCCTGAACTGCTTTGCTCAGTCTCGGATAGTCTATTGCAGTTTCAAGATATGCTATTGCTGAATCCGTATTGTCAAGATAAAAAGCTTCAAGGTGAGCAAGTCCGCTGATCATCTGTGCTGTGGTTGCGTCATAACCCAGTTCATCAAGCGTGGATTTATATTCACTTTTCAGTTTTAGTAAATCTTCCTTCGTGTAACTGCTTTCTCCGGTCAGGCTTCTATTTCTCACCTCCAGCATCTGAATTCTTGCAGGGATGTAGTTTGAATTGTCTTTTCCTTTTTCAATCACGTACTGATAACACCTGATGGCCGCAGGGTAATCCAGGTTTGCTTCGCTCAAACTACCAATGCTCATCACCCGTGAACCGTCTTCACGCAGTCTCTTATCGAGCGCTCTCGACTGAATGAATGCACTCTCAAAATCTTTTTGCTGAATGTAAAGCCATATCAGCATTTCGGAAAAAATACGCTGATCGGGATCGCGTTGCGTTCTTCTCAATAGTGCCTGTCTCAGCAATGTTGACCTTGAATTATCCGGGTCATTGCCGATGCGCGCCTGTAAAATATTCTGAACACTTTGTAAGTATGACTGATTCTCGGCTACGGCATTCAGGTATTCATCAATCATCTTTTCATATTCCTGCTTCTGAAAATAAACTTCAGCAGTTTCGAAGTTGAATGAATAAATTCCCCGCATCATTTTTTTTCCTTCTGTATATGTAGCCAATGCATAGTCCCAGTTCTGACGGGAGAAAAAAGTATTTGCCAGCGTCATGATTTGCCCCTGGTCGGGTTTCAGGTTTTTGATTGCCTTCTCATACGTTTGCTTTGCTTTACTTTGGTCACCTTTTGATTCATAAATAAATCCGAGGTCAACTGCATAAGCAGGGTTATCGGGATTTTTTTTCGAAATATTCTTTACCAGTTTTTCAGCATCATCATAATTTCTTAAAGCGATAAGGCACTTCAGGTAATTGGGATAAGTTCCAAACGGATCTTTGTCAAAACCCTTTTCATAGATCACTGCTGCTTTGTCGAATTCAAAATTATTCATGTACTGATCGGCAAGCTGGCGGTTGCTCGTCGGCGGTTGTGCATCAGCAGCAAATGAAAAAAATAGGAGGCACAACAGAAAACTCCGGAGAATCAGATTTTTCAGCAAGAGGAACGATGTTTTTATTTTATGCAATTGGCTTATTATAAACGAATGAGGGGTTTTGATCAACTGATTGTATCAAACCCGGTATAAGAACGCAATTCTTCAGGAATTATTATTCCATCCGCCGTTTGGAAATTCTCCAGCAAGGCAGCAACAATTCTCGGTAGTGCCAATGCGCTTCCGTTCAATGTATGAGCCGGTTGATTTTTACCTTCAGCATCTTTATAACGGAGTTTCATCCTGTTGCTTTGAAAAGATTCAAAGTTGGAAACAGAACTTACCTCCAGCCATTTTTTCTGTGCTGCGCTGTAAACTTCAAAGTCGTAAGTGAGTGCAGAAGCAAAACTCATGTCGCCGCCGCACAATCTTAAGATGCGGAACTGAAGTCCGAGTGAACGAAGCAATGATGCCACATATTCTTTCATATCTTCCAGTGTTTCATAAGATTTATCAGGATGCTGCAATTGCACGATCTCTACTTTATCAAACTGGTGTAGCCGATTCAATCCGCGCACATCTTTTCCATAACTTCCGGCTTCACGTCTGAAACAAGGCGTATAAGCGCACATTTTTATCGGGAAGTCAGATTCTTTTACAATTACGTTTCTGTAAATATTGGTAACGGGAACTTCAGCAGTTGGGATGAGAAATAAATTATCAATACCCACATGATACATCTGTCCTTCTTTATCAGGCAATTGTCCGGTGCCGAAACCACTGTCTTCATTGATGAGTATGGGTGGCTGAATTTCTTTGTAACCTTGCGCTGTTGCTTTGTCAAGAAAATAATTGATGAGTGCGCGTTGCAACCGGGCACCTTTTCCTTTATAAACAGGAAATCCTGCGCCGGTTAACTTTACGCCCAGCTCAAAATCAATGATGTCGTATTTTGTAGTGAGCTCCCAGTGCGGTTTAGCGCCGGCATACAAAATCGGAGCACTTCCTTCTTCATGGATGTTTTCATTTTCTTCCGGTGTTTTGCCACGCGGAACTTTTTCTGCAGGAATATTCGGCAACCGGACAATCAAATCCTGTTGCAGTTTTTCTGCTTCCGTTAATTTTTCGCCGAGGTGTTTTGAAGTTTCCTTGAGGGCTGAACTTTTATTTTTCAGATCTTCTGCTTCCGCTTTCTTTCCGCTTTTCATCAGTTCGCCAACCTGTTTCGCAATCTGGTTGGCTTCATTCAAAAGTGCATCAAGTTCTTTTTGTGTGGCGCGCCTGGCCTCATCAATTTCCAGTACCTGGTTTATGATTTCAGTGGCGTCGAAATTTTTAATTCCCAGCCGTTCGATCACGAAGTCTTTCTGTTCACGTATTTTCTGTATGGATATCATCCGGTCAAAAGTTTTCGCAAAAGTAGGGTTTCCGCGAAAAGAATTAAGCAAAATAACAATTTATTGCTTAATGAATTTACACCTGAAAACCCTATGGTCATTCATTACTTCCAGATAATAAATACCCGAAGCAAGTTGCGAAACATCAACTGTAACCTCCTGATTCCTGATTCCTGGTTCTTGTCTTTTTGTCATCACCTTTTCTCCCACCATATTATAAATCGAAATCTTGATGGCTGCTCCCATCATGCATTGTGAATTATGCATTGTGAATTGATCCGCCACCGGATTTGGAAAAACTGTCAACTGTCGACTGTTGACCGTCGACTGTAGACCGGCCACAACATTGAAGATCGCCGCTTCCACCTCACACCCGTTTCCATCCGTCGCAACCACATTATAATCTCCGCTTGCATCTGCCACATAAAAATAATCTGTTGCTCCGGTTATCATATTTCCGTTGTAGTACCATTGATATGTTGCAGAACCTGCATTCGCAAAAAGGGTATCTCCGCTTTGAGAAATTCCTTGTGGAAGAGGGAATGGGTAAACGGTGATGTAATTTGCAATAGTTAGTGTGTCGCTTCCATTTGAGTTGGTAACGATCAGCGTTACGTTATAATTGCCCGGTGTGTTGTAACAGATGTTTGTTGGATTTGAATCAGTGCTTGTATTTGGTGCGGCGCCGGGAAAATTCCATTGATAAGAAACACCATTCAATGATACGTTTGTAAAGTCAGTACAGGTGCCCGGACAAATATGATTTGGTGCCGTGAAAATTGCAACCGGCAATTGCTGCAAACAATTTCCCGAGCAACTGCTGTCGGGGGTAAAGACCCACATGTCACAAAGGTAATTTGACCACGGACTTCGTGATCCTCCAAACATATAAAACCTGTTATCGTCACCCCACCATGCATCAGCACCGACTCTAGACGAAGGCATATTCGAGGGAGATGAAATTCCAAGTGCTCCATAATTTCCGGCCTGATCTACGACGTTGGTGCCGCTTACCCAATTCCATTTTACCTGGTCAGGATCAAATACCCAAAGGTCATTTAAAAATCCTCCTGGATTAAAAATGGCACCGCCGAATAACCAGAACTTCCCGCAATTATCTGTAACTGATGAACGGTGTTCAAATCTTGAACGTGGCATGTTGATGCTGTCAAATACACAGTTGGTTAAATATACACCTGGATCGTTTGTAAAATTTGAACCACTCATCCATGTCCATTCATTCATGCCGGGATTATATCTCCAGACGTCATTCATGCTGACAACGTCATAACTTCCGAGTATCCAGAAATTTCCCTGTCTGTCTTTCCACTTTGCATGTGTCCATCTTCCACCCGGGACATTTGTGGCGCTCGATACGCCTTTGATTCCATAGCTGCTTGGTGCGTTCACAAATGCCGAACCACTCATCCATGTCCATTCATTGGTGCTGATGTCATATTTCATCAGGTCATTCAATAGTCCGTTGGAGCCGAGGTCGCCAAAACCATTCCCACCAAAGAGCCAAAGGTTATTGAGTGAGTCAGTCCATGCCGAACACGTTTCTACTCTTCCACCGGGTACATTGAGCGGGCCGGGCACACCCTGAATTCCATGTACACCGGGTGGATTGCCGGTATTATTTCCGCTCATCCATGTCCATTCATTCGTTGCAATTTCATATCGCCACAAATCATTCATGAATGATCCGCCGCAAAGCCATAAATTTCCTGTCGTGTCAACCCATGTGGGTATTCCTGAAATTCTACTCCCCGGTGAATTCGTAAGAGCAGGAACTCCTTTAATCCCGTAAACCGGTGCCTGGCCTGCAATGCCATTTCCTTTTACCCAGGTCCATTCATTGGTACCGGGATTGTATTTCCATAAGTCATGGTATCCTGTCCATCCGCTGTACACCCAGAAGTTCCCTTGCCTGTCCTTCCAATCGAGGTATTCATATCCACCGGGAGGATGATTGTTGACAGAAGGAATTCCCTGCGTACCATAAACACCCGGAGAACCGGTTACGGTATCGCCACTGAGCCATGTCCATTCCCCTGCCTGGCTATAAGAAAAGGAAGAATGCAAAAGGGTAATTGAAAAAAAGAAAAAAAATATGATTCTCTTCATGCTATTTTTTTTACCTGATTTTATTTCGCTCAAATGAGTATGAGTGAAACGACAATTAGAAAATATTACTTACCGGTTTCCTGATTTCACAAACTTACGCCTGAAAATTTTTTCGCCGCACACTATTTCAATAAAGTAAACTCCTTCACTCAATGCAGAAACATCAACCGCAACCTCCTGATTCCTGATTCCTGTTTCTTGTCTTTTTGTCATCACCTTTTCACCCACCAAATTATAAATCGAAATCTCAATGGCTGTTTCACTTTTGCCTTGTAACTTTTGAATTTTGATTTCATCCCCAGCCGGATTTGGAAAAACTGTCAACCGTCGACTGTCGACCGTCGACTGTAGACCAGCTACAATATTAAAAATCGCTGCTTCCACCTCACACCCATTGATATCAGTCGCCACCACATTGTAATCTCCGCCCTGTGCTGCAACATAAAAATAATCTGTTGCTCCATTGATATTGTTACCATTAAAATACCATTGATAGGATGTTGCTCCCTGATTGGCGAAGAGCGTATCTCCGCTTTGTGCAATGGCCTGTGGAGGAGGCGAGGGATAAACGGTGATGTAGCTCGAGCGAAACAGAGTGTCTATCACATTTGAGTTGGAAACAATAAGCTGAACGTCATAGCTGCCGGGATTCGCATAACAAATATTCACAGGATTAGCAGCAGTGCTGGTATCGGGTGTGGCACCTGGAAATGACCATATATATGTGAGCGCATTGTAAGAAAAATTAAAAAAATCTACGCATGTACCGGGACATAAAAAATTCGGAGCAGAAAATTGTGCAATGGCATTTGGGCAAAATTTTTCTACCCAGTAATCATAACTTCCTCTGCTGTTCTGCGAAACATCATAACCAGCTGGTGCAGCAGTATTATTACCAATCACGAAACAATTATCCTTTGTCTGAATACCATAGCCAATCTCATCGTCAATAGTTGTCCATACATTTGTTCTTAGTGTTTTATCCCACACCTTAGCACCATTGGAATCTATTTTTATTGCCCATGTCTGTTCAGTTCCTGCGTTCGTTTCGGATTTTTCACATGTTATTCCCGAATAAGAAGTACCTGTCATCAATATCCCGCTATCACTTGTAATAAATATATTACCAAAAAAATCCTCTGCTGAAAAGCCGCCTAAACTTTTATCCCAGATTTTGTTACCCATAGAATCTGTTTTTACAACCCAATAATCTCCATAAGTATAATATGTGCTGCAGTTATTTTCAGATTTATCACCGCCCATGAGTGAGAGTGAATAGCCTCCAAGAACGAAGCCCTTATCAGGAGTTATTTGCATTGATTTGAATTCATCTCTTGAATTGCCTCCGAATCTTTTATCCCATTGCTTATTGCCGATTGAATCTGTTTTAATAATCCAATAATCTCCCTTAACAAAAATATTGGGGTTGTTGTCGTCACGAATGGTCTGTGAAACTTCAAAACTGCTATCAGAAAAAATATATCCTCCGCAAATAAATCCTTTGTCAGTGGTCTGATGAATCGAATAAAGCTCATCTCTTTGATATCCTCCAAATCTTTTATCCCACTGTTTATTTCCCATAGAATCAATCTTAACTATCCAAAAATCAGAGTGAGGAAAAAATGGTATCGTGTCATGAAGGTCTTCAGTCTTATCACCATTCGCTTCTGACTTTGAATAGCCGCCGAGGATATATCCCCCATCAGTGGTTGTATCGAGGGCTGTCAACACATCTGAATCGAACCCACCTATGTCTTTGTCCCATTCTTTATTTCCAAGCGAATCAATTTTCAGTATCCAAAAGTCACATGTTCCAGATGTGTCCTTTAATGCTTCTGATTTATCTCCACTAATGCCCGATCCTGAATATCCTCCTATTATGAAACCATTATCTTTTGTTTGAAGAGCAGCTGTAAGTTTGTCGTATTGATCACCACCGAAGTCCTTCTCCCATTGTAGAATTCCCAGAGCATCTAACTTAACAATCCAGTAATCACAAGATCCCCAAGAATTTTGTGTTTTATCTCCGCTTGCCATCGAAAATGAATATCCCCCCAATAAGCACCCATTGTCTTTTGTTGGGATTATTAATGTAAGTGTTTCAGTCTGTGTCCCCCCAAACCTCTTATCCCACATTTTCACCAACGGATTTTGAGAAAAAGAATTCACCGATGAAAAAATGAAAAATAAAAGGAAGGTTTTTTTCATGAGGTTTCGAAAAGATCCCCAAAAATAACTTTTTGCCCCTGATTCCCAAGCCCTTTTTTGACTAACGGAATCCATCTTCCCTGCTGTTCTGACTTGCGACTTGCAACTTCTAACTTGTGCCTTGTTCCTTACGACTCAAGCTGCAAGAATTGCGTTTACTTTTATTTCATAGCCAAGGGAATGCATGATTGTTTCACAATCCTCCCACAATATGCCGAACTCTTTTACATCAGCTACACCGAGCCGCCCCAGTGCCTGCATTATTGTTTTACTATTGCCATGTTCTACATCGCCATTCTGAATAGCACTTTCACTCCATTCCACTAGCTGTGGAAGAGTGATGCTGTGGTTCAGATATCGTACTAATTGCTGTGCTACGTCTTGTTTACTTATCATTTTATTATTTTTTTATGACCTTTATCTACCGGATATTTTTCATGTAATTCTGTCAGCTCCGCGGCTGCATTGTATATCTCCTGTACGAATGAGATTGTTATTTCATCTTTGTTTACTGTTTTAATATATCGTGCAATCGCACCTGATTTTCCTTTTATATCGAACCAATATCTTCTGTTGCCTCCAGATTCATCTTCCCAATGATCAAACTCGCGCTCGTTCTTTGTACGTTTTTGTTCGTTCATTTTTCAGTAATTCATATGTGATATACCATTTACAAAGATATGGCTTCAGTTCAATAAAAAAATCGCTTTGAAATATCACAAAAACCCTTACTTTCGCGACCTCAAAAAAAGACAGTTGGTAATGGGCAATTACCAATTGGCAAATATCTAAAATTGTAAAAAAAGATCAGAAATCGATTGAAACTCAGGGAGTCGGTTTTTCTCAAATCTAACATCTCATATCTCAAATCTATTTAATGAATACAGGTAAAATAACCCAAATCATCGGTCCCGTAGTTGACGTCAGCTTCGAAGCGGCCGACATGGAACTTCCTAACATCCTCGAAGCACTTGAAATTGACCGCCCGGGTGGAGTCATTGTTCTTGAGTGTCAGCAACATATCGGAGAAGATACCATCCGTGCAATTGCAATGGATAGTACAGACGGACTCAGCCGCGGAATGACTGTGCGCTCAACTGGTGCACCCATCCGTATGCCCGTTGGTGATAAAATCAAAGGCCGTCTTTTCAACGTTGTTGGTGATGCCATTGATGGTATTGGAAAAGTCAGCAAAGAAGGTGGTCGTCCCATTCATAATAACCCTCCGAAATTCGAAGACCTTTCTACTGAATCAGAAGTTCTTTTTACCGGGATTAAAGTAATTGACCTAATCGAGCCATATTCAAAAGGTGGTAAGATCGGTTTGTTCGGTGGTGCCGGAGTAGGAAAAACGGTATTGATCATGGAACTGATCAACAATATCGCAAAGAGTTATGCCGGTATGTCTGTGTTTGCAGGCGTAGGTGAGCGTACCCGTGAAGGAAATGATTTGCTTCGTGAAATGATTGAAAGCGGTGTAATCCGTTATGGTGAAGAGTTCAAACATTCAATGGAAAAAGGTGGATGGGATCTGAGCAAAGTTGATATGAAGGAGTTGGTTCAGAGTCAGGCTACATTGGTTTTCGGACAGATGAACGAGCCACCGGGAGCACGTGCACGTGTGGCGTTGAGCGGACTTTCTGTTGCTGAATATTTCCGCGACGGAGACGAAAAAACAGGCGGACGCGATATCCTTTTCTTTATTGACAATATCTTCCGTTTCACACAGGCGGGTTCTGAGGTATCAGCATTGCTTGGTCGTATGCCAAGTGCGGTAGGATACCAGCCGACTTTGGCATCTGAAATGGGTGTGATGCAGGAGCGTATCACTTCTACAAAACGCGGATCCATCACTTCTGTACAGGCCGTTTACGTACCAGCTGATGACTTGACAGATCCTGCGCCGGCAACAACTTTTGCCCACTTGGACGCAACTACCGTATTGAGTCGTAAAATTGCCGAGTTGGGAATTTATCCTGCTGTGGATCCTTTGGATTCTACATCACGTATCCTTTCTCCTCAGGTAGTTGGTGAAGAACATTACAACACAGCGCAACGCGTTAAAAATATATTGCAACGTTACAAAGAGCTTCAGGATATCATCGCCATCCTCGGTATGGATGAGTTGAGCGACGAAGATAAACTGGTGGTAACCCGCGCAAGACGTGTGCAGCGTTTCTTATCACAACCGTTCAATGTAGCAGAGCAGTTCACCGGATTAAAAGGTGTTATCGTTCCGATCGAAGAAACAATTAAAGGTTTCAACATGATCATGGATGGAGCCGTTGACGAATACCCTGAGGCAGCATTCAACCTGGTAGGTACCATTGATGATGCAATTGCAAAGGGTAAGAAATTATTGGCTGAAGCAAATTAGTTTAATGGTTGATTGGTTTATTGGTTGAATCAGGAATATCGGTTTTACCATTCAACAAAATCAACATATCAACCCAATCAACTTTTCCACCATGCATTTAGACATCATCACCCCCGATAAAAAAATATATTCCGGCGAAATCACTTCGGTTTCTGTTCCCGGTGCGCTAGGCCGTTTTCAGATTTTGAAAAACCATGCACCCATTATCTCTTCATTGACAAGCGGTAAAGTTAAAGTAGAGGACAGCGAAGGCACAAAAGAATTTGAGGTGAATGGTGGAGTAGTGGAGAACCTGAAAAATAATGTGGTGATACTGGCTGAGTAAAAGTAGAGTCAGGAGACAAGACATAAGAATCAAGAGGACGTTCAATTGAGCGTCCTTTTTCTGTTTAGGGGTTTCTGTTTTTTGGATTTATCTCAACAGCCGTCAAGATGCATTGGGACGCAAATCAATTATATTGGTTATGATTGGCGCTGATGTCTATAACAGATCATCACCATCATGAAAATCAGCGTTCTATTTCGTTTGTACAAGGTCTTATCTGATTCTTCTATACAAAATAAATTGGAACGGATCGGAAATTTGTTTTTCTTTTGCCGCCACCGATAACAAATACATGGTTTTCAGCAGCAGCCTGTTTCTTTTACTTTTTCTCCCGCTATTTCTTGGCGTTTATTTCCTCGCAGCCGACCGTTTTAAAAACGGAGTCATACTGGCTTTCAGCATTTTCTTTTACATGTGGGGCGCGCCGAAGTTCCTGTTTGTCATTCTCGGCTCTGTAGTTGTGGATTATATGCTGAGTAAGAAAATCTATTATGCTTCAAATGAAAAGCATAAAAAAGGATGGCTTATTTTTTCCGTTGTCCTGAACGTAAGTATCCTCTTGTATTTTAAATATGCGAATTTTTTTATCGAAAACTTCAATACAATACTCGGTGACTTCGGAGTCAAACAGGTTTCATGGACGCGTATTGCGCTCCCGATCGGGATATCCTTTTTTACCTTTCATGAGTTAAGTTATATTATTGATGTGTATCGCGGCGTGAACAAACCAATGAAACGCCTTATAGATTATGCTGTTTACATCTTACTTTTTCCGCAACTCATCGCCGGTCCCATCATCCGTTATAAGGAAATTGCTCACCAGATTATAGATCGTAAGAATCAGGAGACAGCTGACAACAGGCTCACGGGAATGATCCGGTTTATTATCGGTCTGTCGAAAAAAGTTCTGATCGCCAATTCGCTTGGTGCAGAGGTGGATAAAATATTTGCATTACCTGTTAATGAGCTGAATGCCTCCGTCGCTTGGCTTGGCATCATTGCATATTCATTCCAGATATATTTCGACTTCAGTGGATATTCTGATATGGCAATCGGAATTGCACGGATGATTGGTTTTTATTTTCCCGAGAATTTTAACAGCCCTTACACCGCTCAGAATATTACAGAGTTCTGGAGACGATGGCACATGTCACTGAGTCGTTGGATGCGCGATTACCTCTATATACCACTGGGAGGTAGTCGTGTAAAATCAAAAGCCCGGTTGTATTTTAATCTCTGGCTTGTATTTATCATTTCCGGTTTCTGGCATGGCGCATCGTGGAATTTTATTGTATGGGGTGGCTTCCATGGATTTTTTCTCATTTGCGACAGACTTTTTTTTGTGCGATTTACCGAACGGATCGGAAAAATTCCGTCAGTCATCATCACCTATATAATTGTACTCGTCGGATGGGTTTTCTTTCGCGCTGAAACACTTCCCGATGCACTGGCATTTATCAAAGCCATGTTTTCATTTCACTTTGCAACGATTCCACTTTATATTACCGATAAAGTATGGTTCTTCTTATTTTTTGCATTGCTCGCTTCATGGTCCGCATTGGTGAAGCCAATTGAGAAATTTCAAAATGCAGTTTATAATGGTGAAACAGGCTTACGTGTTGCCACAGGAACAACAATAGCTTGTATTTTTTTGCTGATATTATGTATTGGTGGTGTAACGTCTTCAGGTTTTAATCCATTCATTTATTTCAGGTTCTAAACATGAAGGCCCCCGGCATAAAACAATTTTTATTTGCATTGCCTTTCATTGTGTTGCTGCTCCCATTTCTGCAGCAGCAACTTTCGATATATACATCGAAGCCGCTTACAGGGGAATTTATTCCTGCCGAAAAAATTGCGTTCAGCGCCGCATCATGGTTTGAGGGTGATTTTCAAAACGCATATGATAAATATTATGAGGAAAATATCGGCTTTAGAAATCCGCTGATAAGACTTTACAATCAGGTCGATTTTTCATTGTTCAATGTTGCGCATGGAGGAGATATTGTGGTTGGTAAAAAAGGGTATTTGTTTCAAACCCAATATCTCACTGCTCACGCTGGTAAAGATTTTATCGGGGAGAAAGAAATAAATAAGAGAATGGAGCATATTAAATTTGTCAATTCACGCTTAAAGGAATTCGGAGTTACACTTATTGTCGCATTTGCCCCTACAAAAGCAGATTTTTTTGAAGAATATATCCCATCCTATTTTGAGCAAAATGGTTCCGCGCCAACAAACTATAATTCTTATCGGAAAAAATTGCTTGAAACGAATGTCTCTTTCATTGACTTTAATGATTATTTTTTAAAATTAAAGAAGGCAAGCCCTTATCCTTTATTCCCAAAGCAAGGTATACATTGGAGTCAGTATGGGATGTACCTCGCTGTAGATTCTTTACTGAAGTTTATTGAGGCAAGAAAGGGTATTGATTTGAATGACTTGTACTGCGATGGGTTTGATGAATCATATGAATTAAAAAGTACGGACTATGATTTGGGTGACTTATGTAATGTAATATCAAATATGTCACATTATGAAATGACGTATCCTATTCTGCGTTTTGAGAATAACCCTTTGAAAAGAAAACCCAATGTACTCACGATAGGCGATAGTTTCAACTGGAATATCATTAATTCAGGTGTACCCGGTAATATATTCAGTGGATCTAATTTCTGGTACTATAACCACGACGTATATGCAGATTGGTTGCCTCAAAAGAAAATTATTAATCTCAGCACATTTATGGATGAAGTAAAAAGGCAAGATGTGGTAATCGTTCTTCAGACAGAATCTAATCTCAACAATATAGGACTTGGCTTTTTCGAGGCTACCTTTGATATGCTTAAGGATAATATTTCAGTTAGCCCGATTGCAAGAATGGAAAATGAAATAAGGAATAATCCTGAATGGTTGGAATCAATAAAAAAGAAGGCCGCAGAAAAAAATGTTTCCATAGACGAAATGATTCGTTCCGACGCACAATGGATGGCAGAACATGATACCTCAGGACAGTAGAAAAATATCATTTCAAACTGTATAATTTTTCAGTAAAATAATTTTGGATGCATTCGTGAACCTATAAATTTATTATTCCTTCAGCCACCAGTTATTGTAAAAAAGGAATGAATCTTCTCCGGATTTAATATTTGAGAAAGCGTCTGTTGACGAAGGGCGCAATAAAAATTCATCAATATAAATATTCTGGTTACTATTCTCATCGCCATGCACAAAAATCCTAATCTTTTCTTTACCGTCTTTGACTCTGAATTTTTTCTCTATAAGTGACCAGTCGCCATCAATAACCATGCTGGTGCGCGGTTCCCAAAAGATATCCCACCTACAATTGTTTCCTTCTCTGTCACATTCTTCCAGGGCACAAAGCAATTGATTTCTCAACTCCCCTTTATTGTAATACCAGAAACTGACGGTATAGTCTTCATCTGGCTTCAGCTTTCCTTCGGCATAAAACAAAACGGTAAAGTCTTTTTTCTTCGCCTGCAAAGCTCCCTTTCCTTTATATACAAAATCACTCAAAAGACTATCGTACCCGGAATAAACAAGTGTGTCGGGATAGCCGGAAACCCGGAAGATTCCATGATCAGCAAGTGAATCATTTTCCGAAACAAAGTGTGTCCATAAATCTTTTGAACTGTCGCGAAATGCATTTTCATAAGACAATGACCACAATTCATATTTGCCATTGTCGTAAATCTTTGCAGAATTTTCAAGCATGGCGTATTCCCGTTCGCTTAATCGCTCCTTGTTATAAATTACCAGGAAGTCTTTTTTAGATGGCAAATCATTTTCAATTTCCTTTTTAATGTAGCCCGGTGAAAAAAATTGCATGATGTTTTTTCCTTCTAAAATTGGAGACCTGGCGGCGGAACTGGCCATCATGGGTATGTTACACCAATAAGAAACTACACAGCTTGTCCGGATATTATCTACTTCATATTCTATTCCGAAATTTTCAGTTCCAACATGAAAAAAAGGAAGCGTAACAATACACTGATAATTTTCCTTTACTTTATTCACCTCTTCAATAAGTGAACAGTATTCTTGTGGTAATAGTTGTTCATTAAAAAGGTTTACCGGCATCACTGCCCATTTTGATTTTTCCCTGATGTCAGGATAGGCTTCAATGATAAACAGAGAGAAAAAAAGTATGGAAAGTGAAGTTGAAAGCCAACGTAATTTTCTTCTGTTCAGCACACGCACAAGGAGATAAAAAACATAAACTCCGAAAACAGTTGCGACATAATAAAATGCCCAAGCAAACCTTCCCAGCGCCCGAAATTGTCGGAGAAACCCCAAATGATCAACGATGGACTGAAGTCCGAATTTAAAAGGAATACACATGGCAAACAAAAGAAGGAGTACCGATGCCAACAAGGAAATATTCAACTCCGTCGATCTTACAGGAGTTATTAACCGGGAGTATTTTTTCTTTGCAACGAATTTTATTAATCGGAAAATTGTAAACAGAAGTACAAGGTCTGCAGCCAGTCCGATATAATGCAGTTTTTCCATATTCCACTCAGCACTATGCAACTTAAAAAGAGCGTCGAAAAATGGTGCGAAAAATCCGCTGTGTGGTAAAAATATGGTAGCAGGATTCGCATAAAAAACCCAGAAACCCCAGGGAAATTCTGACCGCATCAGGTGATGGTCAACTTTAAACGTATAAAGTTTAAGTAGAATCAACGGAATAAAAACCATGAACAATATGCTGATGATTGCCCGGATGGAGCCTAAACTTTTCCTGCTTTTAGAAACCAACATTAGTAAAAAGTATAACCCGTAAAAAAAAGTGATTACCATTCCGAGATAGGGATGTACAAAAAACCAAAAAGCAGAATTGATGACAGAAAGAAGAATGAACCTTATTTTAAAACCCGAGTCGATTGTTTTCAAAAACAGATACCATGACAATGGAAAAAAACAAGCATAGCTCATGGTAGGGTGGCCGCTGATGCGCCAGATATGTGGAGACAGTGCAGTAATACAAAACGCGCCAAGAATTACAAAAAGGGCAGGGAGCTTCAGTCGCTGAAAAATTAATGCAAGAATCCAGGCGCAAACAATAAAAGAACAAAGTATGAGGTAGTTGTAAATTGCTATACAATGGGTTTGAAAAAATGGAATGTAGGAGGAGAAAAATTTAACAGCGTTCGCAATGGCAGGCTGGCCGTCGGTGTAAACAAACGTCTGACCATACGGGTAATTCATATTACGCTGCTGGTGATAGCTTTCATCATTTTTAATGTGATCAGCATAAACAAAGAATGCTTTGATGCCATCGCCCTGATCATTGAAAAGATGTTTGTTGGGGTGAACAAATACATCGGAAAAGAAAAAGAACATCCAACTGAATGCGAGCAGGGATGCTATTAAAGGCGCCGGAAGCCTGTTCTTTTTCATTCAGTGATATGAGATATTTTTTGTGGAAACGGGATTAGAAGTAAATTCGCAGCCGTATATATTAATTAGAAAAATCAAAAAATGAATACTCGGTATATTAATGCAGAGAAACTAACGGAAAGAAGTATGATATTATTGTTCATCCTGCTTTTTTTCAACGCATGCAATGATCAGCAAAGTAAAACAAATTTGAGAAATGAATTCCATAACGATCTTGAAAGCTATGACGGGTGGCAGGGAATTTCAGGTTATTATTATCTGAATAGTAGTGATGCCCATTCCGGGCAGCATTCAAACCAAACGGATTCATCCAATATCTACAGTATCACCTTTTCCAAACCCGTAAAAGAATTGAGCGCAAGTCCGGTTAAAAAAATTAATATCAGCCTATGGGTAAAATGCCTCGGAACTCCGGCCAGCGGAGCTTATATATTGAGTTTAGAGAATGGCCCGGAGACGTATAAGTATTTTTCCTTTGAGCTGAAAGAAAGTAACGCGATTGTAAATGAATGGATGCAGTTGAAAGGAACGGCAGAAATTCCTTCAGGCCTGCCAAAAGACGCAAATGCGAAAATTTATTTCTGGAACAAAGGCAAAACGGTAATACTTGTTGATGATTTTGATTTTATTGTTGAGAATTAATTCCGGAATTATTTTCAGTGGATATTTGTTTCATTCACAATATATAAGGGACGGTTCCTTACATTCGTGCTCAAGCGACTGATGTATTCTCCGATGATCCCGATACAAATCAACTGAACACCCCCGACAAACAAGACAGCAAGCATAAGTGAGGTCCATCCGGGAACGTAATCTTTGCTGATGAAACGGGAATAAAGAGCATAAAGTATCATAAGAAAAGCAATTCCTGAAACTACAAATCCTGCGAACGTGGCAAACTTGAGCGGAAGGTTAGAAAAAGATGTTATGCCATCAAGCGCAAGCCGGATCATTTTTTTATAGGTATAACCGGTTTTTCCGGAGTGGCGTGCTTCCCTGTCATATTCAACAAACGTCTGACGGAAACCAATCCATGAAATCTGACCACGGAGGAATTTTTGCTGTTCAGGCATGTTTTTCAGCACGATGATAACCTTCCTGTCAATGAGTCGGAAGTCACCGGTGTCAACGGGTATGTTAATGGAAGTGATTTTTTTCAACATTCGGTAGAATGTCTTTGCCGTAAATTTCTTGAGGTAATTTTCCCCATCCCTGGTTCTCCGTTTCGCATATACCACTTCAAATCCTTCTTCCCATTTTCTGTACATGTCGCCAATTAATTCGGGCGGATCCTGCAGGTCGGCATCAATTATTATTGCAGCAGATCCTGTACAATAATCAAGACCTGCTGTTACCGCAATCTGGTGACCGAAGTTTCGCGAAAAATTAATGTATTTAATGGATGGATTTTCTACGGCAAGTTTCCTGATAATCGCATATGATCCGTCTCTGCTACCGTCATTCACAAAAATAATTTCACCATCAACTCCGAGGCGGGTCAACACAAGGTTCAGCCGCTCAATAAGTTTGAGGATGTTCCCTTCCTCGTTAAAAATGGGTACGATAACAGATAAGCGCTGCATATTGAATTTTCGATCGCAAGGTGGAAAGAAAAAATCAAAGTAAAAAAAGGTCTTTACACAAATTGGAAAACCTTCGTATGTTTATGCATTGAAATGTATGTCATGACCGACCAGTCAACACCGCGCATTTCGGGCAAAAGCAGAGAAAGAATTTTGCTTATCCTCGTTTTTATGCTCTCCCTTTCAACACGATTTGCACTTTCTTTTTATAATCGTGAGGCGAACGACAACCACATGGAAGTGATTACCTGGATAGTGGATAAGAACGAGGTTCCGGTTAAAGAAAATTGCTGGGAATGTTCCCAGCCAAAGCTCTATTATCTCCTCAATGCCGCGGTGATTAATCTTTTACATATAGAAAATGCTGACAAAAGAATTGTTTGCGTTCAAATGGTGAATTTTTTCTTCAGTATTCTGTTGCTGATTTTTGCATGGGCATTTATCCGGAATCAGAATTTTGAATACCACATTAAAATACTTGGATTTTGCCTCGTGGCTTTCAATCCATGCTTAACCGGGATTAATGCCCAGGCCACCAACGATACACTGGAAATCCTGGCAGGAACAATGACCATTTATTTTGCTGATATTTTTTTTCGCCGGTTTAAATATTCTCATTTGGCCGGACTTACTTTATCGTTGGTTCTTGCTTGTATTACAAAGGGCTCCGGACTTTCTCTCGCTCTAGCGCTTTTTATTGTTTTTGTAATTTATATTGTGATAACTCCGAATGTGCTAAGAAAAAAATTACTGATGTCTTTCGCCATTTTTACGGTTGTATTCTTTTCCATCGTTCCCTTTGCAGGTGGATATTTTAATAATTACAAAAAATATGATAATGCTTTCATCAATAATATTTCTAAGATGGACAGCCCCCCTGAATTTTTTCACCGGACCTATCCCATCAGACCGGGAATTACTTCTGTAGTTGACGGGTATTTCACTTTTCGCATTTTTGATATGTTTAAACAACCCTATATCACAAATGGGAATGAAGGTTATTCCTTGCACAGGACGTCTCTCTTGTCACAATTATATGGCCGTACATTTTTCCTGCATTTCGATCAACATCCCGGCAGTTGGGCCACAATGAATCCCAATGTCCTTCTCACTGGAAAAATTTTGCTTGGACTCGGATTGTTTCCGCTCATTGTATTTCTTGTGGGCTTATATTTTTACTTGAAAGATTTTATTGCATCAGTAAATAAACGTGATGCCTTGTCAGTTTTTACCAATTACCACTGGATGCATTTTTTTCTGTTTTCAGCATGTATGTTATTCATCATCAAATACACTTATAACTATAGGGATTTCTCTACCATGAAATCCATTTTTATTTTTCCCGTGCTGCTTTCAATAGTTACAATCTTCATGAAAGGATTTTCAAAAATCAGGAAGATTTTATTTACAAGAGTGATGACGATTGCGTTATCTTGCCTGACAATTTTATCTCTACTGGATGTGTTTTTTCTGATCGGCCAATTGAAAAAATAGAAATTACAGGAATGAAATTTCAGCAAGCCGGAAAAAAATTGTGGATCTAGCCAATGGTATGACTACCGTGTAAACGACCAGAACTAAAAGCATAAAATTATATTAACAACAAACATATAAATACAAGACAAATGAAAATAATAATTTCAATACTTGGTTTATTAAATGGCGGTTATATGCTACTTGATGGAACCTTTGTTATTCTAAAAGGCAAATATATAGGGCCACCAAAACCTGGTCCTTGGGCGAATTTATTTTATAAACTTAATGTTGACGTTTTCAAACTAGGACCTTTATTTATAGTGTTTGGACTGCTATGGTTCTTATTTCTTTTTGGACTTTGGACAAACCAAAGTTGGACAAATATATTTGGTGTATCAATTTCCATTTTGTCACTTTGGTATTTCCCTGTTGGGACAATTGTTTCACTTATCATTCTTGTACTTTTACTGACTATGAAAACCAAACCGGAACAATGAAACACAAAATCACCGGCTAAACAGATTATATTTCAGGATGCACCACAACGCCATTAATCCATCCTTCCATCCGATTTTTTTACCCTCATCATAAGTCCGGCCGTAGTACGAAATACCGACTTCGTAAATTCTGATTTTGGGAATCTTTGAAATTTTTGCCGTCACTTCCGGTTCAAATCCAAAACGCTTTTCCTTCAAATTAATTTTTTTCAACGTTTCACTCCGGAAAAGTTTATAACAGGTCTCCATATCTGTGAGATTCAGATTTGTGAAGACATTTGAAATATTGGTCAGAAATTTATTCCCTATTGAATGCCAGAAGAAAAGTATGCGATGCGGATTGCCACCCATAAAACGGGAACCATATACCACATCAGCAAAACCATCAATGACTGGCTTCAGCAATAAATTATATTCTTCAGGATTATATTCCATATCAGCATCCTGAATAATTGTAAATTCTCCCATTGCCAATTGAATTCCTTTGTGAATTGCTGCCCCTTTGCCCTGATTAGACTCCTGATTAAAAAGCCTAATTGTTTCATCTTTTGATGTTGTGATATAGTTTTCAATAATTTCCCTTGTATTGTCAGTACTGAAATCATTGACGATGATTATTTCTTTTTTAATTCCGGTAATGAGTGTGACACCTTTTATTTTATCGAGTATTTGACGTATAGTGGCCGCCTCATTGTAAGCAGGAATGATAATAGAAAGCGTTTGCTGCACGTTTTTCCGATTTTAATAAGGCAAATGTAGAATCTTAAAGGTAATCTGAAAATGTAATCTATCTTATTAATTATTCTGAAAAGACAGATATATCAAAGTACTTCATGAAGGATTTAGATCAAAACACTCTTTTTTTTTTGCAGTCTCTCCGCCTTTCATAAATTGCCGACTCAAACCAACAGGAGTCTGTATTATTTTTTATGAAACGATTCTTCAACCCATTCATTGGAGTTGCCTTACTTTTTATTGCAACACCCTTCAACCCCGCATTTTCACTCACGATCAGCCATGATACGACATGGTCTGGTTCCATCACACTCAACCAGGACGTAATCATTATTGATTCTTCAACACTTACCATCAGTGCCGGTAGTAGTATTTTTTTCGCAGAAGGAGTGTCTATAAAGGGGGGGGCAAATTGTCATATTCTTGTTCAGGGAACAACCGCCAACAAAGTTGTATTCAGGAGCAGTGTACCGGATACCTACTGGGGAGCCCTGAATGTGAGAGGTCCCGGTGCATCTGTTGAGGTCTATTTTGCAGATATTCAGTCAGGACAAGTTCTCGCTTATGATACAAGTACGATGATTATTCAGGATTCATACCTGCATGACTATTTGAAATTGCCGACTAAAAATATTGCTTATGCAGGAAATGCAACATATGCAACATTGCAGCGGTGTCATATCAGTAATTACTGGCAGGTTAATTTTTATAATACACCGGTATTGATTGAAAACTGCCTTCTTGAATTCATTGCGGAAGACGGAATTGATCTGGATAATTCTCCAAGTGCTTTGATCAGAAACTGTACTATTAGAAACGGGTTATGTGAAAAGGGAAAAATTCATAGTGTTGATGCGCTTGATTTCGGGAAATTTGACATCAATGGCATCGGGTCTTCGGCTGATGTACAGAATTGCCTTATATATAATATCACAGATAAAGGAGTATCAGCAGGCGAAAAATGCAGGCGTGTTACTGTAACAAATTCCGTATTCTATAATTGCGGATCCGGTGCAACTATTAAAGACAGTTCTTTAGCTGAAATAATAAACAATACCATTGTAAACTGTGAATACGGAATTGAATGCATCGAAAAAAATTCGGGAATGGGAGGAGGGCATGCCTCCGGTTACAATAATATCATTTGGAATAATGGAATACCGGTTTATCTCGATAGTGACGGAACGCTTTCACTTGCTTACAGTGATATTTCTTTCAATGGCATTTTTCCGGGTACCGGAAATATTAATTCATACCCGTTGTTCGTGGATACAAATTCTCTCAACTATCGGCTTCTTCCCGGTTCTCCCTGTATAGGAACCGGATCTGCAGGCGCTGATATGGGAGCACTATATCCAGTTGGTGGAATAGCAATCCCGGTTGACTACCTTGCTCTTGGAATCCCGCACAGCAGCGAAATAGTTAAAGGTGATTCTCTTTATACCATCTATTGGATAGCGGGAGACAGCATTCATTTTGTTCATCTTGAATTTTCACCTGACAATGGTGGTACATGGACATCCGTAGCGGCAAATATAAATGCGTCAACAGGAACATACCTTTGGACGGTTCCTGATATTTATTCTACCAAATGTCTGATAAGGCTATCGGATGCAGATAACCTGTCGAATAACTCCACACAGAATCCTCCATTCAGTATTATTCCTCAGGGTGAAAAATCTTTCCCACCTGTTTTCTCACGTCAGGCAGGATATTATGCTAACGCATTTTCTCTTGTAATGAACGCTGAACCGGGTGCTAAAATTTATTATACCCTGGATGGCTCAGACCCCACAGATCAATCATTAGAATATAATTCGCCCATTTCTATTGAGCAGCAATATATTGATACCGGTTATCAGGAGCAAAATATTACGGCCACCAATCCACCCCATTTTCCGATCAGCTCTATTCGTACAGCTCCGACTTCTCAAATCGGACCCAATCCTGCTTTGTGGTATAAGCCCACAGGAAAAATTGCACTTATCAAAGTTGTGAAAGCAAGAACCTATGTGCCCGGCAAAGGACTGGGAGACGTGTTCACCAACTCGTACCTGATTGATGAAAATGGTTTGCTCAACCCTGGTGGCTTGCCGGTAATTTCACTTGCAACTAACAAAGAAAATTTCTTTGATTATTATTCCGGCATTTATATACCGGGTTATAGTTTTACCGGTTATTCATTTACCGGAAATTATGAAATGAGCGGCAAAGAAAGTGAACGCCCGGTACATTTTGAATACTTTGAACCCCAATCACCGCGTATTCTTTCAACGAACATTGGCGCAAGGGTGCGTGGAGAATGGATTCGCTCACTTGGCGAAAAAGCATTGTCTCTTTTCGCACGTTCTGATTACGATTCGACAAATTATTTCAACTACGAGTTCTTTAAAGGTTATAAAAGAACTTTTAATGGAGGATCAATGAACCAGTTTAAAAGACTGATTCTTCGCAATGACGGAAACAGTTGGGGATGGTACCAGACAACAATGTTAAAGGATGGAACAATACAAAGTCTGTTCGACCACTTGAATCTGAAGTATCAGGCTTACCGTCCTTCTATAGTTTTTCTTGATGGCGAATATTGGGGAATTCATAATATGAGGGAGTTACCTGATGCCGATAACCTCGGGTTGACTTACAATCTGAATCCTGACCATATTTCTATAGTTGAACATAACCTGGATGGTCATAATCAGTTGGCCGCGGGTGATCCTAATGCAATAAATGAATATATAAACCTTCGTGATTATATCAACCAGCAAGATCTGAATATCCCGGCCAAATATGATTATGTCAAATCGAAAATGGATATAGTCAATTTTGTTGACTACTGGGTTTCCACGATATATACCGAGAAGGAAAATTTTGATCACAATATTGGATGCTGGAAAGTGAGCGGGAATTCTATCTACCCCAACGCACCATACGGAATGGACGGAAAGTGGAGGTGGTTTGCGTATGATTTTGATGCTTCTTTTCTGATTCCCTCCAACTCCATTCTTAACCTCATCAATTGGCTCGATCCGGATAACGATATGCTTATTGACGGACTATTTCGTTGTGATGATTTCAGGAATTATTTTATTCTTCGTGCACAAGATGTGCTGAACTCCTCATTCAAGCCGTCGCGTGTGGTTTCGAGGATAAACCAAAACAGAAATATTATTGAGCCGGAAATGAACAGGCACTTGCGCCGTTGGGGCAATCCAAGTTCTCTTGTATTCTGGCAACAAGGAATTGATTCTATTATAAATTTTGCCCAACAAAGAGTTCCCTATGTTTTTAATGAAATGAAAACGTATTTTTCGCTCTCCGATTATTCACAACTTACATTAAACGTGGACGATACAGTGATGGGGAAAATTACCGTGAACACAATCCGGATTGATAAAAATTTACCGGGAGTGAATGCCGCATATTATCCATGGACAGGCCAGTACTTTAATTACATTCCAATGAAACTTATCGCCAACCCTGAACCGGGTTACCGCTTTGTGAAATGGATGGAGTCCGGTGAAACAGCTGATACGCTTTCAGTGTCAATAGCAGGGGATAGCATGTTCACCGCTTTATTTGAGCCTGATCCCGATTGGCAGCCGGTATCAATTCCTCATATTTATATAAATGAATTGGTTGCAACCAATCATAGTGTGGTGGATAATCATGGCGGTTATCCCGACTGGATAGAGCTTTATAACCCCTCCGATAGTGTAGTTGACCTGGCAGGTTGGTATCTTTCTGATGATCCTACTTTCCTCGACAAACATCGTTTTGTAAGCAGCGACTCAACTAAAATTTCAGCTCATGGATTCATTCTGCTTTATGCCGATAATGAATTAAGTCAGGGCAGTACGCATCTATCCTTCAAACTTAGTTCGGGTGGTGATTATATTATTTTAACAGCCCCCGATGCCCAAACAATCATTGACTCTGTCAATTTCGGTTTTCAGGTTGCCGATACTTCATGGGGAAGATACCCTGACGGATCTCCTACATGGGAATTTTTTAACATCACTACGCCGGGCTCATCTAATATACATATCGACATTACCGAAATTCCTTCTGTTGCCGGACTTCAGGTTTATCCAAACCCTTTAAGTACCGACGTCCTTCATTTTAGCAGGGCGATCAACTTCCGGCTATTCAATGAAATAGGACAGGAGATATTGTCCGGAAAAAATG
>JBBRAY010000023.1:0-57860 GCA_038206355.1 Bacteroidia bacterium | reverse complement strand
ACCGCACAAAACTGATTTCAAATACCATTGGCACAGTTGAACATAATTTGTTGATGGGAGCATTGATTGTAATATTTATTCTGGTATTGATGCTGGGTAATCTCAGGGCAGGGTTAATTGTTGCCTCGGTTATACCGCTTTCGATGCTCTTTGCAATCATCTTCATGAATCTTTTTGGAATCTCTGCAAATCTCATGAGCATGGGTGCTCTTGATTTCGGTTTAATTGTGGACGGCGCAGTAATCATTGTGGAGAGCATGATGTTCTTGCTACACGATAAATTTAAAAACAATGTATTGAATCAAAAGCAAATGGACACCGAGGTAATTTCAGCTGCTTCTAAAATAATGAATAGCGCTGTGTTCGGACAGATCATCATTCTCATTGTTTATGTTCCAATCTTCGCATTGGTTGGAATCGAAGGTAAAATGTTCAGGCCAATGGCACTCACCGTAAGTTTTGCAATTATTGGAGCGCTACTTTTATCGCTCACATACGTACCGCTGATGAGTTCGCTCTTTCTGTCAAAAAAAATAAAAGCAGGAGAAGATTTAAGCGAAAGATTTATCCGATGGCTGCAAAAGTTCTATACGCCTGCACTTGGATATTTTTTGAAACGTAGAAAAACAGTTCTTGTCACTTCATTGATACTTTTGATTGCATCTGTATTCCTGTTCAACTCCTTGGGTGGAGAATTTATTCCGGAATTGGACGAAGGAGATTTCGCAACCAATTATACCATCAGGCAGGGGAGTAGCCTGCCGCAAACAATAGCAGTAGGAACTCAGTTGGAAAAAATACTGCTGGAAAATTTCCCGGAAGTAAAGGAAGTGGTATCCAAAATCGGAACGTCTGAAATCCCGACTGATCCCATGCCTATTGAAAGTGCAGATTTGATTATTGTACTTAAGGACAAAACGGAATGGACTACAGCAACCAACAAAGAGGACCTTGCGGAGCGCATGCATGAAAAGCTTTCAGTTATACCCGGCGTAAATTTATCTTTTGAGCAACCGATTCAAATGCGTTTCAATGAATTGATTGCAGGAGTGAAGTCCGACATCGCCATAAAAATTTACGGAGACAACCTCGATATTCTTTTTGCAAAGGGAAATGAAACAGCAAAGATCGTAGCCGGAATAAATGGAGCAACGGATATTCAGGTTGAACAGATTGTTGGAATGCCGCAACTGGTTGTGAAATGGAATCGTGATCGCATTGCGCAGTTCGGTTTGAATATAGCGGACGTAAATAAAGTGCTGAATACTGCACTTGCCGGTGGAAAGGCGGGAGTAATATACGAAGGTGAAAAAAGGTTTGACCTTGTAGTACGCTATGCAGATTACCGGGACGCTGACATATCAAAAGTTAAAAATATTTTTATTCAGCTTGCCGATGGGTCTCAAATTCCCATTTCACAATTGGCTGACGTTTCATTTAAATCGGCACCGGCACAAATAAGTCGCGATAATGGAGAACGTAGAATAGTTGTCGAAACGAATGTTCGGAACCGCGATATTCAAAGTGTGGCGGAAGAAATTACTAGTGCGCTCAGACAAAATCTAAAACTACCTGCCGGATATTATATTGAGTATGGCGGAACATTTAAAAATTTACAGGAGGCGAAGGGGCGTTTGATGGTAGCAGTTCCGGTTGCGTTGTTTCTCATTTTTATTTTATTATTTCTGACTTTCCGGTCAATAAAAGAATCTCTGATTATATTTTCTGCAATTCCATTGGCAGCGATTGGGGGAGTGCTTGCCATTTATTTGCGGGGAATGAATTTTAGCATCAGCGCCGGCGTTGGCTTTATTGCCCTGTTTGGTGTTGCGGTATTAAACGGAATTGTTCTGATTGCGTATTTCAATCGCCTCGAGGAAGAAGGGGAGTCCGATATCACTCAGCGCATACTCAAAGGTACTGCAGCCCGCTTAAGACCTGTGATTGCAACAGCTGCAGTTGCATCGTTGGGTTTTCTTCCTATGGCATTAAGCACCTCTGCAGGAAGTGAAGTGCAGAAACCACTGGCAACTGTTGTTATCGGTGGATTAATATCTTCTACACTTCTTACATTGATTGTGTTACCCGTTCTTTATTCGTTGTTCAGCAGGAATAAACTTTCCGGTGTAAAGGGCGCGGCACTTTCGATAATGCTTTTGTTTTGTTTTTCTAATTCCCGGGCACAGCAAATTTCATTGGATAGTTGCATACAGACCGCACTGCAAAATCATCCGCTCATTCAATCCGCAAATTATTCTGTTCAACAGCAGCAGCAATTAAAGAAAACAAACTTCACACTTGATCCGGTCAATATTCAGTATCAGGGCGGTCATATCAATGGCAATAGTTCGGATTACAATATCAGCGTTGGTTCAGGGATACAAAACCCATTTACTATAGCAAAGCAGTCTCATTTGCAGAATCAAAAAATTCATTTGGCAGAATCACAGTTAAGCGTAACTAAGAATGAATTGGTGCAAAAAGTTTCGTCCGCTTATTATCAGATAATGTATGGTAAGGAACTTTTAACACTGCTCACAAGGCTGGATAGTATCTACAGTAACTTTGCAAACTTTGCATCTAAGAAATATCAGGTGGGAGAATCCAATCTGCTTGAAAAAATTTCTGCTGAAGGTCAACTCAAACAAATTCGTCTGCAAAGGCAACAAGCAGAAGGTGACATAAAGATTTTTCAATCTGAGTTGCAGCAGTGGATGGGTACAGGATCATTGCCTGATATTTCGATTCAGGAATTGAAGATGTTATCACCACAAACGGAATCGGATACGTCTTCATTCAGGCGAAATACGTTGTACGATTTGCGGCAGCAACAGGTAAATGTAAGTATCGCTGAATGGAAGCTGGAGAAATCAAAATGGAGTCCTTCATTTCAGTTTGGTGCTTTCAATCAGAGTATTGACAAAGTATCTCCGTTTTGGGGTTACACGGTCGGGACAATTATTCCTCTATTCAAAACGGGGCAGGATGGAAGAACAAAAGCTGCAAATTTGCAGAGCAGAATTTCACAGGCGGAATTTGAAAACTTCAAACTTAATCTAAACACTGCATTCACACAGGCAATGGAGCAATACAAGCAGTACCGTGAAAAGGTTTTGTATTTTACTACTGAAGGTCTGCAAATCGCTGAAACACTATCAAGCGTAGCAGGCAAATCATATATGGCGGGTGACATTGGCTATGTGGAGTTTATTCAGAGTACTTCTCAGGCATTTGGCATTCAAATCAATTACCTGCAAGCATTGAATAGTTACAATCAATCAGTAATCAATCTTAATTATCTCATCAGTAAATAAACGACTATGAAAAAGAGTATGAAATCAAATATCCTCATCGTCATTGCAATTATTTTTTCATTTAGTATAATTTCATCGTGCGGAGATAAAAGGGCGGGTGAACAAGCAGCAATGGAAGATTCCGGTCATGCGACTGATGCAGAAATAAAACTAACAGATGAACAGATCAATGCAATAGGTATAGAGTTGGGAACTATTTCCTACCGCAACCTGAAAACTGCGCTCAAAGTTAATGGCCGGTTGGAATTGCCCCCTCAGAACAGAGCGCGGGTAAGTGTACTCATTGGAGGAATTGTAAAAGAGATACCTGTAATGGAAGGTCAGTTTGTAAACAAAGGTCAGGTGATGGCTATTCTTGAAAATGGTGAGTTTCTTCAGGCGCAGCAGGACTATCTCGAAAACAAATCTTCACTTGAATTTCTCAAGACCGAATTTGAAAGACAAACAGAATTACAAAAGGACAATATCAACTCGGCAAAAACTTTGCAGCAGGCAAAAAGCAATTACAATACTTCTGTTGCGAAGAATAGTTTGTTAGGCGAAAGGCTAAAACTGTTTGGTATAAAACCAGAAACGATCTCACCTGAAAATGTGAAATCTTCTTTTGCGATCTCGGCACCGATAGCAGGTTACATTAAGCACATCAATCTTTTTATAGGCAAGTTTGCTGAACCCAACGTGCCGCAATTTGAAATAGTTGACAATCGTTTTCTGCATATTGATTTAACTATTTATGAGCAGGACGTTGCAAAAGTTCACGAAGGCCAGAAGCTGACATTCTCCATTATCAATGATCCGCACAGTACCCATACAGCGACAATATTCAGTATCAATAAGGCATTTGAAGATAACTCGCAGGCCGTAATTGCCCATGCGAAAATTAATGATGTGGATGATAATTTATTGCCGGGGATGTTTGTTGAGGCCAGGCTTCAGGTTGACTCCTATAAAGCAATGTCACTACCGGATGCAGCCATTGTTAACAATGGAGATGAGCATTTCATCTATGTGGAGCATGAGAAAAATTCATTTCGCCAGGTGCAAATCAAAACCGGCACAAGCGACATGGGCTTTACCGAAGTAACCCCTACCGAAAAAATAACCGAAGAGAATCGAGTTGTAATCAGTGGAGCATATTATCTGTTGAGCCAGTTGACAAAAGGCGAGGGGGAACATCATGATTAGAGGGGGCGGGGATGATAAGAATTATGGAATTTTCTATCCACTATGGGACTGAAAATATCAAAAAATCCGAAAGGTCCTCAATGAAGATTAGTTTTCCTTACCTTTTGCATTTGGTATAACTTGAATTATAAAAATTCTTATCCTCTATAGTCCTGAAATAATTTTGCGGAAATACTTATTTTAATATTCGCTTTCATTTTCAGTTTTGAATTTTTACTTTGGAATAGTGATCAGCATTCATTGGAATGATAAGGAGATCATTACAATAGAATTCATCAAACAATACTTAATAATATAAAAATAATTTTATCCACCAGACTCATATTGTCAGTTTTGTACAATTTGCAAAACAACAGTTCTGTTCACTTTAGAACTACAATTCTGGAAGAGCTCAAATAGCGATCTCCGAAAATACATACGAAATAAATACCATCAGTAACATTGACTTCTTCTTTTAAATTCCACTTGAGTTCATGAATTCCTGAATTTAATTTTCCATCAAAAAGTTTTGTCACCAGCCTTCCCGTTAATTCATAAATATTGATCGAAATATTTTCAACCCGGGAAAGCGAAAATGAAATTATTGTTGAGTGAGAAAATGGATTGGGTTTTATCTGAAGATCGTAAACAGGATTTCTGATTTCTTCAATTCCTATCCCGGAACTTAATTTCAGTATCCAGAAATCCCTGTCACCATGGTTCCCCGAAACGTCACCATCATTTGACCAGGTATATCCGGCAAAGATATAACCTCCATCGGCTGTTTGTTGAATGGAATTGGTGCGCTCACTGTGGGTTCCACCGAAACATTTTTGCCATACTATATTTCTGCCTGTGTCAAGTTTCACAACCCATGAGTCATAACTCCCATGTTTCCCTGATACATCGCCATCTGTTGAAAAAGTCTGTCCACCGATTATAAAGCTGCCATCGGAAAGCTGCTGAATTGAAGATGCCCATTCATCTCCTGTTCCACCCAAACATTTTTGCCAAAGAATAAATCCTGAACTGTTTAATTTAATAATCCAACAATCAAAATACCCATGATATCCGGATACATCACCATCACTTGAGCGTGTGTAACCGGCCACGATGTAATTAGTATCACTTGTCTCCACTACCGAAGCTGCAACATCCTGACCGGTTCCACCGAGACATTTCTGCCATTGAAGGATTCCCGAGCTATTTAGTTTCACTACCCATTGATCTCCGGTCCCACCATGATTTCCTGTTACATTGCCGTTGTTTGACTCCGTATAGCCGGCAACGATATATCCACCATCAAGTGTTTCCCGGATTGAGTAAGCAGCCTCAGGGTTTGATCCACCGAAACATTTCTGCCACTGTAGGGCTCCCTCAGGACTTAGTTTTAATACCCATGAATCCCAGTTTCCATGATACCCTGTTACATCACCATCATTCGACCAGGTATATCCGGCTACAATGAAACCACTATCAGTTGTTTGTTGAATGGAATATGCTTCGTCGAAATCTGTTCCCCCGTAACATTTCTGCCATTCTAAATCCCCGAAACTATTCAGTTTCACCACCCAATAATCACCACCCCCGTGGTGGCCGGTTACATCACCGTCATTTGAAGCAGAATAACCTGCAAGAATATATCCCCCATCAAATGTTTGCCGGATAGAATTTGCGGATTCGTATTCCATTCCACCAAGGCATTTCTGCCATTGAAGAATTCCAATACTACTTAGTTTCACGACCAAAATATCGCGACTTCCATGATTGCCGGAAACATCACTATCATTTGAATGTGTAAGTCCGGTAACAATGTATCCACCATCATTTGTTTGCTGAATAGAATTAGCCTGATCGTATGCTGTCCCTCCCACACATATCTGCCATTGTATTGCCGGTTGTCCGGATAAAGAAAATGTGAATCTTAAAGTTAATAAAATGATCAGGATTGGCTTTTCCATTTGGTCTTATTTAGACATAGACTAAGTAAGGGAGAAAAAATGAAATTCAAGACAGAAATATTGCTAATGATCCGTATTATCGTCTAAAAAAGAGAAAACCCCTGTAAGTAATTGACTTACAAGGGTTGTTGATCTCTAGTGGCGGTCCGGACGGGACTCGAACCCGCGACCCCATGCGTGACAGGCATGTATTCTAACCAGCTGAACTACCGAACCAAATTTTTTATAATTTCAAAAGAACTACTATTCTAACCATCCCGATAGCAATCGGGAGAACTACCGAACCAAATATTTTATAATTTCAAAAGAACTATTATTCTAACCATCCCGATAGCAATCGGGAGAACTACTGAACCGTTTCCTGTTTAGGGAGCGCAAAAATAGATAAATAATCGATCTGTCAAAGTCTGGAAGTATTTTCTTTTTCGATAGATCTTAACAGGAGCAGTAATTCAGATTTTGACACAGGAATATCCCTGTATGCCATGCTTTTAAGGAGTTGGTCTACCGATTGAGCCACTTCCGTATTTTTATGAAAATAGTCCCGGCAGTGATGAATGAACTTCAAAACTTTGAATCCATCGAAGTAAACATAGAATCGCTTTATGAACGCTGCCTCAGTTGCAGTATGGCTTTTGATTTCCTTTATGGTTGCATCAATGTTTTCATTTTGTAAAAAGCTTTTCAGTGAATCAGGAATCGTTTCACTGTTGATCCTTCCAAGTAAATAGTATTCCGGCAGACGATTGAGAAAGTTCTTCAGATCAATGAATGATCGAAAGTTGTAAGTAGGGTATTCTGTTTTCCCACCGGTGAGTTGTTTTGATATGTCTGCGCCCGTGCCAAATGGAACCCGGTCTGAAATCCTCGGCGATGGCATTACCCTGGTGGTATTGATTGAAATAAATTTTCCAAAAGGGAATAGCTTATGGAGGAAGTAAAAATCTTCCCCTGCTTTTCTTCGGTTCATTCCTCCGAGTTTCATATAGGCGTCTGAACGCACAGCCATTGAAGATCCTATGGTATGAAAGGAATAGGGAAATCCGCACCACTTCAAAGCGAGAATGTAGTAACGGAGAAAAAGTTCGTAGTTCAGGATACCGTCATAAATATCTTTGCTGAAAATATCGCCTCCAAGTGGATGCTCAAAATGAATTGAACACCCGGCTAAAGCGGGATTATGCTGAAAAGATTTTTCGATTTCTGTCAGGTAGTTCGCTTCAACGGTGCAATCTGCGTCCAGGCAAACAATAATACCGTTTCCGTTTTCCCATTTTGTTTTAGTTGTTTTTATTTTGCTGAAACGGTACGCCGCTTCATCCATTGCAATCTTCCTCGCCAGTCCTACGCCGGCATGTTTTTCAGGAAGGGCAGGGGAGTGAAGCAGGAAATATTTATGAAATTTGTTTTTATTCCATTGGTTGAAAGCTTCAATCGTTTTACTATTCTGTGTTAGAATTTCTTCGGAAGAATTTTCAGATGAATTCACATGAATAATTATTTCTACGTCACATCCGGGTCTGTCACTTGCTTCAATGGAATCAAGTACTATAATCAAGTCGGGCTCGTTGAAACATGGAATGGTAATGATGATTCCAAGGTTTTCAGAAACATTATCTTTGATTTGTATCTGATTAAAAAGATGTTTTTCAAAATAGTTCATACCCTATTCATTCGTATATTCGTATCAATTCGTACTTCGTAAAATGAAATTATCCCTCGATCTAAAATTCTCTACTCCGCAAGCCTGGACGGATGCAGTGATGAATGATTTTAATAGCTTTCTGCAAGACCATGCAGACTGCGAACGTAAAGCATCTTCCATGGCCATGAGCTTTGTTGCCAAATGCCCCGACAAAGTAAAAATAATTCCGGCGCTCATCGAAACAGCATTAGAGGAACTGGAACATTTTCAGCAAGTGTACAAAATAATGGAGCAACGTGGGGTTCAGCTTCAGCAGGAAATGAAACAGGATTTGTATATAAAGCAGTTGCTTGAGTGTTCACGTTCCTCACCTGAAGAACGCCTGCTTGATCGCTTCCTCATGGCTTCCATTATTGAATGCCGGGGAACTGAACGATTCCGATTGGTAAGTGAAGCACTCGAAGATGTGGAGCTAAAGAAATTTTATAAAATGCTTTGGACCACAGAAGCCAAACACGGGAATATATTTGTTGAGATGGCACTGGAATATTATCCCAATGATGAAGTATTCAGGCGGCTGGAAGAGTTGAATGATTTGGAGGGAAAAATTTGTGCAGCATTGCCGGTGAGGGCGGCGGTGCATTAATTGTAATGGCAAGTTTTAATATGAACTTGCATTATGCATGATTTACATGTTAATTGGGCTGCGTATAATTTGGATTTGGCCCGCATTATGAAAGGGCTTGCTTCACAAGAAAATCTTCGGCATTTGATATTTCAATTTCGGAAAAATAAAAATCTTTCCGGTCGTTTGTAATAATACATTTGCATCTACTATTCAGTGCGGAATAATATTCCAGCCCATCTTCAAAGTCATGAATGGATTTATTTTCCACCGTCATTGACACACACTTTTCATCAATGGTGGTGAGTTTTATCTTATGCGATAGTAGATTGATTTTCTTTCTTGCGATTGCGTTTCCGTTTTTTTTCTCCGCGAAATAGAAGGCAATGGCAAGGCATAAAGGTGAAGTATAAACTTCATATTTGGGATTGTCGCATAAGCTAAGTATGCGTGCACAATACTGAAACTGTGGGTATTCATTACAAAGAACCGTAACCAACACATTGGCGTCGAGAAAAATTTTCACTTCGAGATTCGTTTGCTTAAGTACTCATTTCGCATCGTTTTCCTATTTGGAGATTTGCGAACATAGTTAACCTTGCCTTCGCTTACCTCGTTGATCCAGTCAGAAACTGGGAATTCATCAATAGATTTAAAGCTGGAACTGGTCACCTTCCCTAATAGAAATTCAGTGAGGCGGGATAAACTGATGTTATTCTCGTCAGCAAATTTTTTGGCCTTCCGGATAACGGATTGATCGAAGCTCAAAGTGATTTTAGAATCCATGATAATTAATTATACGACAAAGATAATTATTATATACGACTGAAAGTAATGAAATTTTGAAAGCAGAAAATTTTAGGATTCCGGAAAAGGCAATTATTGATTCGCAGATTTCAATTAATTCCCGGCAAATGGAATAAAAAAGATCATAGGCGAATGCAATTTTAAAGGAGAATAAGCGAGTGAGGTCCGGGAAAAGCAAATTAGCAGTACCAAAAAAAAACAGTCCTTGATTTTACAAGGACTGTTTCATTATTATATTAATAAAATATATTTACACGTGCATCTTCTCCTTCTTCCCCGTCAATTCCTCTTTACTCTCCCGGTATGCAGGATCATCTACGCAACAATCAACCGGACAAACACTTGCACATTGTGGCTCATCATGGAAACCTACACACTCCGTGCATTTATCAGGAACAATGTAATAAAGATCCATGGATACCGGTGTTTGAACTGCATCGGCGTCAACCTGCGTTCCATCCATCATGGTAACCATGCCTTTCAATGAAGTTCCATCGCCAAAACGCCATTCAGCACCACCTTCATAAATCGCATTGTTCGGGCACTCAGGCTCACACGCTCCGCAATTGATACATTCTTCAGTTATTATTATGGCCATAAATAGTTCTTTTTAGATTTGTGCGACAAAAATAGTTATAATACACATACTACAAAATCAAAGAAGGGAATTTTTAGGATGAAAATCAAGGAAAGAATAAATGCCTTTGGGAGGCTGGGAGAGAAATTTAATGAGTTACATGCATTAAAAACGGAAGAGTTTGAAACCTTGTGTAAGATGTCATACCTGAGAAATAACTGGTTTACACAGGAGAATATAGACCATGCACTCCTGGCCTGGAGCAGGGAACTGAATGATGCATCCATTAATCATTGGTTGTCAGGATATGAAATGGATGGCCCAACCACAACCAAGAGCATTGGCGTAATCAATGCCGGTAACATTCCAATGGTGGGTTTTCACGACATGCTCTCGGTTTTAATTTCCGGACACAGGTATATCGGAAAGAATGCGTCTGATGACAATCTGCTCTTGCCATTCGTTACTTCTTTGCTGACTGAAATTGAACCCGGATTTACCGATAGAATCTCCTTTGTAGAAAAGCTGACAAAATTTGACGCCGTTATTGCAACAGGAAATAATAATTCAGCACGTTACTTTGAAAATTATTTTGGAAAAGTGCCGCACATCATCAGGAAGAACAGGAGCGGAGTAGGGGTGGTATCAGGAAATGAAACGCCTGACGATTTCAGAAATCTTGGCGTTGATATTTTTCAGTACTATGGTATGGGTTGCAGGAACATTTCGAAAATCTATGTTCCTGACAATTACGATTTCAAAAATTTCTTCGAAGGAGTTTATCATTACAATGACGTGATGCAGCACAGTAAATACATGAATAACTTCGACTACAACAATGCCATGTTGCTCATGAAGCAGATTCCTTTTCTCACAAATGAATTTCTGATCATTCATGAAGATGAACGAATCACTTCACCGATTGCCGTTGTACATTATGAAAAGTATGCCGGTAAAAAAGAATTGAATGATAAATTGGATGCAGGAGAAGAAATGATTCAATGTGTGGTTGCCATCGAAAAACCTGAATTGAAGAGTCAGTTGAAAAACAGAATAGTAAAATTCGGAGAAGCACAATCACCTGCGCTCAACGACTATGCTGACGGCGTTGACACGATCCGTTTCCTTCTATCAGTTTGAATTTTTACTGAACTGCGAGGCAACTTTTGATTCTTTGCTTCCTGCAACGTACTCGTAGAATCCTTTTCCTGATTTTATTCCGAGATGACCTGCAGTAACCATGTTTACCAGTAAAGGACATGGAGCATACTTCGGATTTTTAAATCCATCGTACATTACGTTTAAAATTGAAAGACATACGTCCAGCCCGATAAAGTCGGCCAGTTGCAAAGGACCCATTGGATGAGCCATTCCAAGTTTCATTACGGTGTCAATTTCTTCAACTCCTGCAACGCCTTCAAATAAAGTGATGATGGCCTCATTGATCATCGGCATCAGTATTCTGTTTGCAACAAATCCCGGATAGTCATTTACTTCAGTAGGAATTTTGCCCAGCTGCTTCGATAAGTCTAAAGTCAATTTAGTTGTTTCGTCACTTGTAGCATAACCGCGGATCACTTCAACAAGTTTCATTACCGGAACGGGATTCATAAAATGCATGCCGATTACTTTGTCTGCCCGTTTTGTCTGTGCTCCGATTTTTGTAATGGAAATAGAAGAGGTATTACTTGCAAGAATTACCTCCGGCACACAAAGCTGGTCGAGCTCTCTGAAAATCTTAAATTTCAAATCCATGTTTTCAGTTGCCGCTTCAACAACCAAACCGGAGCCTTTCACGCCCTCAGCAATTGTGGTGTGGGTAGAAATATTTTTGAGGGTTTGATCTTTCACCTCTGTTGTGATTGTTCCTTTCGCAACCATCCTGTCAAGATTTTTTGTTATAGTCGCTATGGCTTTACTCAGCGCATCGGGTGAAACATCAGTAAGTGAAACTGAAAATCCTGCCTGCGCAAATACGTGGGCTATTCCATTTCCCATCGTCCCTGCACCAATCACCGTAATTTTTTTCATATACTTTTTCCTAACTTCTAACTTTTGACTTTTAACTTGTGCTTATTCTTCACTTCCCTCTGTGCTGAACAATAATTAATAAAGTATAGATCATGATTTTAAAATCAAGCGCCAGCGACATGTTCTCAATATAAATAAGATCATACTTAAGGCGCTCAACCATCTGATCAACATTTTCTGCATAACCGAATTTTACCTGACCCCAGGATGTAATTCCCGGACGGACTTTATGCAGATGCCTGTAATGCGGTGCTACCTGCATAATCTGGTCAATGAAAAACTGGCGTTCCGGGCGAGGTCCAACAATGCTCATGTCACCACGAAGTACATTCCAGAACTGAGGTATTTCATCCAGCCGGATTTTACGCATCCACCTCCCGAAAGGCGTGAGCCTGTCATCTGCTTTACTGGAAAGTTGCGGACCTGCCTTTTCAGCCCCTACATACATGGAGCGGAATTTTAGAATTTTAAATGGTTGTCCGTGCAAACCAATGCGTTCCTGACTGTAAAGAACAGGACCTCTCGATGTTAACTTAACTGCCAGCGCAGTAAAGATATATAACGGAGAAAAGACTAGTAATGCAAACAGGGAACACGTAATGTCAAACATCCTCTTGATTGATTGCTGCCACGTAGGCATCAGTTCAGGTGAGATCTGAATGAGCGGCGCACCATAAATGTTATTCATTTTCACAGAGCCACTGAGGATATCATACATATCAGGAATTACCTTGACCATCACTGTAGTGTCCTCAAGTTCATTGAGTATCTGACCGATGCGATCATGCTCTGATGACTCGAGTGCGATAATCGCTTCTTCAATTTTCAGTGATGAAATTATTTCACGGAGATTTTTAATGTCTCCGAGATTTGGCATACGGCCTAACAGCAGGTGATCATTATTTCCTTCCACATGCACGAATCCTTTAAAAAGGTTTCCCTGGGGCTCAAAATCTTTTTTCATTTCATCCATCAGGTTCACCGCTTTCTGGTTACTTCCAATGAGAATTGTATTAAAACCAATTTCTCCTTTTCTCAGGCGGTTAATAATTCTGGTGGAGAGAACAAGGCGAACAATTAATGTGATGGTAAAGTGTAAACTGAATAACGTAAAAAAGGTGGAATAATAGGCCCTGTAACTAATTACTTTATCGTCAAGCAGCAGGGAAAAAAAGATAATCAATACACCGATGACAGAGAGCCACAGCGTTTGGCCAACTTCATGCAACCTCGATTTCCTGTAAACATCTTTATAATAACCAACCATTGCATAAAGAATCACCCAGCAAATTGGGATGACCAGTATCCCGATAATAAATTTCTGGTCACTGAGAATATCTGACAGCTGGTACTGCACGACTTCTACTTTTAGCTTTCTGAAAATATAAAATGCCGCCCATGCCAACATGGCTGCTGCCCAGTCACCGAGAATTGCTTTGATCGTTGATTTCCTTTTCATTTTATGCTGTCGGCATTCTCGAAACTAGTAAACAAGTTTAATGTTATCAAAGCGCAACGTATCAGTAGTAGCACCTGATTCCAGTGCAGACTTCAGATAAATTTTCCATCCTGTTGCACCCTGCGCCTGCGAAGCGATGGAGGTCAGGTTAACATATATTTTTTTCCATACATCTGTAGGCCGGATACTCAGCAATGGAAAATCGAGTGGCCCCAGCGTAGTATTTGCCTTTACGCCAACAGAAAACTCAGTGTTGCACTTATAATCAATTTCTATATACGTCGGCTTCACTCCGCCGGGAAGGTTAAATGAATCTCTGGTCGTACATTCAAATGAGCTATTGGCAGCATCTAAAACAACAAGTCCGCAATATCCATCATGGGTATTCGACTCCACAACAATAGGAGCGCTTGTTATCTGGGTAAAAAACAACAGACTGTTATTATCAAAATTTTCGATAAAAGGAAATACAGATGAAGATGCATAAGTTACTCTTGGAATAATTGTATGAATCATTCCCGGACCGAGATTTACAATTGTATCAAATGAATTGAACACTGCATAAGGAACCCTGGTACCTTCAATTCCATTCAGCAGAATCCCTGCTCTTAAAGTTACAGTGTGCTCGCCGTTATACAGCACGGGCACTTTTCTTCCCAATGGATATCCGCAAAGAAATTCGCCGTCAACAGTTACCCATACATCAGCAATGCTGGAAATGGCACTCCCCTGGGTAAGTAAATCAGTATACACGCCGATTGAATCAACATAAATATAAGCAGGTATTTCTTCCTCCGGATTAATAACATTGCAGGAAGAAATAAGCAGCAGTGAAATTGTTGCGGACAGAAAAAAAGTTTTTAAAAAAAATAGTTTCATTACTATAATTAAGCAAGAATATTCAACGAGGCATTCAGTTTTTCCATTACCCGGTGTGCTATTTCAAGCGCTTTGCAACCGTCGTCGGCAGTAACGAATGTGGGCTGGTCGTTTAGGATAGATTGAATAAATAATTCAAGTTCCATTTTTATTGCATTGCCATCCTCAATTTTAATATTGTCGAAATAAATTTGTTTCGACCCTTTGCCGTTGCCAAGGTCTATGGTGATGTCAAGAGGGCCCGGCTCACCCACCACATTTTTAAGGCGTACCACTTCGGTTTTCTTTTTCAGGAAGTCAACAGAGATGTAGGCGTCCCTTTGAAAGAACCTGCTCTTGCGCATATTCTTAAGTGAAATACGGCTTGCTGTGAGATTCGCAACACATCCATTCTCAAATTCTATTCTGGCATTTGCAATGTCAGGAGTATCGCTAACTACAGCAACTCCACTTGCATTTATGTTCTTGACTTCTGATTTAACAACGCTGAGAACCACGTCAATATCATGGATCATAAGATCGTGAACTACAGGCACATCAGTACCTCTCGGATTGAACTCAGCAAGCCGGTGGGTTTCAATAAATAATGGATTGTTGAGGTAATCTTTGGCAGCTAAGAAAGCCGGGTTAAATCTTTCTACATGTCCGATCTGTGCCTTTAAATTTCTTTCATGAACCAGAGAAACCAGTTTCCTGGCTTCAGCAACTGTGGTGGTAATCGGTTTCTCGATAAATACATGTTTGTTTTTACTGATTGCCAGTGATGCCAGCTCAAAATGAGAAACGGTAGGCGTTACAATGTCAATGGCATCACAATCTTCTATGAGTGCTTCCGGAGTATCGAAATATTTAATACCGAGCTCTTTTGAAACCTTTTCAGCCGTTTCCTGTTGATGATCAAAGAATCCGACCAAATTAGCTGTAGCGATTTCCTTAAGTAAACGGATATGTATTTTACCTAAATGGCCGGCTCCGATAACCCCTATTTTCAACATCGCGCGAAGGTAATAATTTGTCTGTTAGTTCATAGCTGAAACTCACCTCTTTAAACTAACCTGAAACATCTTATTCTTGATGGATACAAATTATTTAAATTGGACAATAACAGGTATTTTTTGTTTTTTGCAGATCTGTCCGGCAATTTTTGATTATGACTGATGTCAAAATGAAATAATATGAAACAGTATATTGTAAAAATAAAGGAAGCCGGATTCATTACGCATGATGTTAAAAGATTTGTAGTTGAACGACCACCCGGATATAATTTTATCCCCGGACAGGCCACTGAGGTTTCGGTAAATACACCTGAATGGAAGAATGAGAAACGGCCTTTTACGTTTACAGGTTTAAAGGAATGGAATTATCTTGAATTCCTGATTAAAATATATCCTAAACACAACGGTGTTACGAAAGAACTGGGCAAAGCAAACGTAGGTGACGAGTTGATCATCAGGGATGTTTTTGGTGCGATTCTTTTTAAACGCCCCGGTGTTTTTATTGCCGCCGGGACAGGCATTACACCATTTATTGCGATTTTCAGAGATCTTAAAAAGAAGAAAAAACTTTTTGGCAATAGGCTCATTTATTCAAACAAGATGGCATCAGATATTATCCTGCACGCCGAACTTTTAAAAATGTTTGAGAATAATTTCCTCAGCGTGATTACCCGTGAACACATCATTGGGTTTCTCGGCAAACGCATTGACCGGGATTTTCTGATTGAAAAAATAAGGGACTTCAGTCAGTATTTTTATGTGTGCGGACCGGATGAATTTGTGTCCAGAATTACAGGGCATTTACAGGATCTGGGTGCAGACTCAGAATCTATCGTGATAGAACAATAATCTGTCAGCTGAAAAATCAACAAGTCAGCTATTCGACAAATCAACTAAGCAACTAATCAACAATTCAACCTCTCAACAAAATCCCGAATAACGATTAACTAAACTATATTTGCGCGAAACAATATCATCTGTATGGAAAAACTTCTGTCAGGAAAAATAGCACTTGTCACCGGGGCGTCTAAAGGAATTGGAAAAGGCATTGCAGAGAAACTTGCTCAGCATGGAGCAAACGTTGCATTTACTTATTTATCAAGCGTGGAAAAAGGTCAGGCTTTGGAAATTGACCTTCAGAAGTATGGAACTAAAATAAAAGGATATCAAAGTGATGCGTCTGATTTAAAATCTGCTGAAACACTTGTAAATAATGTCGTTTCCGATTTTGGAGGGCTTGACATCGTGGTTAACAATGCAGGGATTACCAGGGATGGATTGCTGATGCGGATGAGTGAAGAAAATTTCAACGCAGTAATTCATACCAACCTGAATTCTGTATTTAACATCATAAAATCCTGCCAGCGGCAAATGCTGAAACAAAAAAGCGGGAGTATAATTAATATCAGCAGTGTAGTCGGCTTAAAGGGAAATGCAGGACAGGCAAATTACGCAGCATCAAAAGCGGGAATTATCGGTTTTACAAAATCCATAGCACTGGAACTGGGTTCAAGAAATATCCGGTGTAATGCCATCGCTCCCGGATTTATAGAAACTGAAATGACGGCAGCCCTCACAGAGGAAACAATTGCTCAGTGGAGAGAATCTATTCCGATGAAACGTGGCGGATCACCGGAAGATATTGCCAACTGTGTTGTGTTTCTTGCTTCTGATTTATCGTCTTATATCACAGGACAGGTGATTCAGGTGGATGGGGGAATGCTTACATAAAATTTCGAAATTTTAAATCCCGAATCCCGATAACTATCGGGACGAAAACCATACATTGATTAATTCAATATTGTCGTGTATTTTTTTCGGATTTCGATATTCTGTTTTTGATATTAACCTGTCGAAATATTTTTTATACTTATTAGAAATTTATAAATGAAGATCGGCATTCTATGTTATCCGACTTTCGGAGGAAGCGGAGTTGTAGCAACTGAACTTGGGAAAGCAATGGCAGGTAAGGGGCATCAGGTGCATTTTATTACGTACAGCCAACCCGTGCGCCTGGAACATTTTTCTGAAAATGTTTCTTACCATGAGGTTTCCGTTGCCGACTATCCGCTTTTTGAATATGCTCCCTACGAAACTGCGCTCACCAGCAAACTGGTGGACGTAGCATTGTTTGAAAAACTTGATATCATCCACGTACATTATGCCATTCCGCATGCAAGTGTGGCTTATATGGCAAGGCAGATTCTGAAGGAACATGGTGTGCACGTTCCTTTTGTAACAACACTTCACGGCACTGACATCACACTTGTAGGAAGGAATCCGAGTTATACTCCCGTTGTAACATTTGCGATCAATCAGAGTGATGCTGTAACTTCTGTTTCAAAAAGTTTATGCGATGAAACATATTCATTTTTTAATGTCACGAAAAAAATAGAAGTCATCCCGAACTTTATTGACCTGAAAAGATTCAGCAAACAACTGAAGGAACATTTCAGAAAAGCAATTGCGCCTGATAACGAGAAGTTGATTGTACATGCTTCAAATTTTCGTAAGGTGAAAAGGGTAGGGGATGTGATAAAAATTTTTAACCTCATAGCAGAAAAAATTCCGAGTAAATTAATTTTGATCGGCGACGGGCCGGAACGGGTGAACATTGAAAGGGAATGCAGGGAGACAAAATATTGTGACCATATCCGCTTTCTCGGCAAGCAGGAAGCTGTGGAGGAGATTCTATCTATCTGTGATTTGTTTGTCCTCCCGTCTGAAACAGAAAGTTTTGGTCTGGCAGCACTGGAAGCAATGGCATGTCAGGTCCCGGTAATTACTACCAACACCGGCGGTTCGCCCGAATTGAATGTGCAGGGCGTTACCGGATTCATGAGCAATGTCGGTGATGTCGAAGACATGGCAAAGAATGCCACATATATTCTAAGTGATAATGAACGGTTGAAGCAATTTAAAAAGCAAGCGCTGGAACATGCAAATACCTACGATATAAAATTCATTCTTCCTATGTATGAAAAACTTTACGAAAGGGTTATTGAATCTGCATCAAATTCCTCAGGCAAATAAATATTACCGGAATAAGTGGTCGGCTTTTCAATGACTAATGACTAATGACTAATGACTAAATGACCACTTCTTTCGCATCACCATGAACATCCTCTACCTCAAAGCCCTCCACATCATATTTGTAGTCACTTGGTTTGCGGGATTGTTTTATATCGTGCGGCTTTTTGTTTATCACACTGAAGCAGATAAAAAACCGGAACCTGACAGAGGCATTTTGATTAAACATTTTAAAGGGGCAGAAAAAAGATTGTGGTATGGAATCACTTTTCCTTCCATGATATTGACCTATGTTTTCGGGTTTTGGATGGCTTACGAAATGTTTGGATTTTCCTTTCCCGGATGGCTGATATTAAAGCTTGCATTTGTCCTCGGGCTTACCCTTTACCACCTGGGATGTCATGTCATGTTCAGAAACCTGCAAAGAGATGTCATTAAATATAGTTCTTTCCGGTTGAGAATGTGGAATGAAGTAACCACGCTTTTTTTATTCGCCATTGTTTTTATCGTTGTCCTTAAGGATTCCGGAAACTGGATTTGGGGAATTGCCGGATTGCTGATATTTGCTTCCCTACTTTTAATTTCAATAAATATTTACAGGAAGCGCAGAAACAAAAAGGATATTAATTAAACATGTCTATTGCCGAATGGCCGCCGGCTACTCCCACCTAAACTCAAGCGAACTATTACTGTTTCCAATGACCATTGACTCAATGACGGCTGCTCACTGCCCTCCCGCCTTCTTCGCCTTATACCCTTTCTCCGCCAGTATCTTCATCACCTTTTCCCTTTGGTCACCCTGGATTAAAATGTAACCATCCTTCACTGTTCCGCCCACACCGCATTTCGTTTTCAATTCTTTGCCGAGTAATTCCAGGTCGGCCGTTGACCCTACAAAGTTTTTGACAATGGTAGTTGGTTTGCCGTTATTAAATTCTTTCCAGACCCTGAGGTCCTGTTCGACAAGCTTTTTATTTGTGGAATAAACGAGACCGCCTGAATTTTTTGCCATTTATCTCCCTGTTAAATTACAGATATTTTTGGAATAAAAATGATCAGTCCGATGGCTGCAGAAGCAATCGCTGCGACCAAAGCAGATGATGCTGCAATGTCTTTTACTTTACCCGCAATATGATTGTACTCGGGTGAAACAAAATCGGTGATGTATTCAATTGCCGTATTGAGTAACTCAGCGATCCAGACGATTGCGATTGACAAAATGATGAAACACCATTCCGTAATAGAAAGTGAAAAATAAAACGACATCCCAATTGCAATAACGGTCGCAACAAAATGAAAACGGATGTTGAATTGTGAACTGATTGCTTCGGCCAGTCCTTTGGCTGCATAACCAAATCCGGCGAAAAAGGAGGAGAGATTTCTGCGGGGTTTCATAGCTGACAAATTTATTTTATTTCAACTAGCACAACAACTCATTCAATATTTTTTATAAACCGTGCGGAACTACTACTGAAAGGGATGCAGGGACAATCTCAATATATAAATCATCCTTAAATGTTACAGCCTCGCCGTCAATGTGGCCCTGCAACTCACCCTTGTTTTTTACCAATACTGTTTTACCATTTGCCATATCGAAATACCTGGACTTATGGATAATATTATTCATCAACCGGTAAATAAGATGCGGTGCAGTAAGGACAGGAAATTTTTTCATCATACTTATTTCAAGTATTCCGTCTTTCACATCAGCGAAGGGTGCGATCACGGCATTGTTGCCGAATTGAGATGAGTTGGCAATGGTAAGCAGAAAACATTCTTTTGTAAATTCTTTGCCTTCTATATTCAGGTGAAATAATTTCGGCTTGTATTTATAGAATTCTGTCAGCACAAGTTTTACATAAGTGTAATATCCCCTTACTTTCGACTGTGCAAATAGATGTGCAATATGTGCATCAAAACCGATTCCTATTGTTCCCAGACAGAAATCGCCATTTGCAGTAACAGTGTCAATAATTTCTTTATGTGCGTTATTGATCACGCGGATTGCTGCCCCGGGATCAAGTGGTATTTTCAAATGCCTTGCCATCCCGTTTCCTGATCCTGTCGGAATGATGCCAAGCGAAGTATTGCTGCCCATCAAACCTTTTGCGGTTTCATTTGCCGAGCCGTCACCGCCGACTGCAACCACAATATCAAATTTATCACCGGCAGCTTCGCGTGCAAGTCCCGTAGCGTGCCGCGGCGCATTGGTAATGCAGATTTCAAAATCAATTTCATTTTTATCAGTATGGGTTTCAATAAGACCGGGATAATCTGCCTTTCCTTTAGTACCCGATTTCGGATTGATGATATAACGTATTCTCTTTTTCATTGGAGGGACATCTTATTGTTCATCAGTGCATCGTTGTAATTCTGAATCATCGCTTTGAGTTTGCGCTCCAGTGAATCCTGTATTGCCGGAAGTGTTCCCTTAAGATTATTGCTCAGCAATGAATCATTCGTGTAATGATATAACCCCTGTACATTGGCAGTATCCATCGTAAGCGCATATTCTCCGGAAATAATCTGGTATATCCCATTGATATAATTCACTGCTTCATGCGTGGTATTTACGTCGAACATACTTTTTCCAAAGGAAAAGTAAGGTTCATCATAATGAAGGTAATCAAGTATGCCCGGAATAATATCAATCTGATTTGTGGTCACATCACTTATGAATGACGCTGAATCTGCCGCCTGATAAAAAATAATTGGAACAGCATACATGCCGACACGGCTCTGGTAAAATGGTTCCTCTGCAATGGCTGTATGGTCACCTGTGATTACAAATATCGTGTTCATATACCAGTCAGTTTTGGAAGCTGACTCAAAGAACTTCTTCAGCGAATAATCAGCATATCCAATACTTTCATGAATGGGTAAAGTTCCTTTGTCGAATTTCCCCTTGTATTTTTCCGGTATGAGATAAGGATGGTGAGAACTCAGCGTAAATAGTGTTGCATGAAATGGTTGGGCTGTGGCATCTAATTTCATTTTTGCAAACTGCAGAAACGGTTCATCATAAATTCCCCAGTTGCTGTCAAAGTCTGCGTCGTCGTTGTATTCTTTTCTTCCAAAATAAGAATCATATCCCGCCATTCTTGAAAAGTTGTCGAACCCCATGGTCCCGTTTGTTCCGCCATGAAAAAAAAGTGTCTGGTATCCTTTCTTCTTCAGCAATGAAGCGATACCGGAAATCCTGTTTCCATTATATACTGATGTAATAAAGGGTTCATCCATCAACGCAGGAATCCCGGCAATGACACATGGAATGCCTTCAATGGAACGTTTGCCATTTGCAAAAGCATTTGGAAAAACAATACTTTTTTTCATCAGAGAATCAAGAAAGGGTGTATATCCTTTTTTATGATTTAGCGATCCGATATATTCTTTTCCCAGACTTTCAACGATAATGAGAACAACATTTTTATTCCTGAAAGTTTGGTTTGGTAAAGGAAAATGAATGACAGGAGAAATTTTTTCAGATTCTTCAGTCGTATAATAACGAACCGGCTCCAACAGGTTTTTACCAAGTGTTTTGAGAATGGTAAAAGGAGTGTTCAGCAATAAACTGGTTTCTTTTCCATTGGCATATTGCGATGCAGTCATAATGTTTATCGGGCGGTATTGAATTCCTCCTCTGAAACCGATAAAAGTGAAAGCAGCCATTGACAAGGCAAGGATAATTTGTCCTGTCTTTGAGCGAAGTAGAAATCCATTCTGAGAATTAACCGTTGTAATTTTTATTTTGACATATATTTTGTCAACCAGTACCATGATTGCTATAAGGAGAAGCAAGAGATACCAGTAGTCGAGAAGTATTCCGGGAACAGTATTCACAAAATCATCTCCGAAACCCATCACACGAAAAGCATCCGTTGTCGCGCGTTTTCCTTCGAACCTTACAAACGCTATATCGATGAGGTTAAGAACTACGGCAACTGAATTAAACATAAGAAATAATCCCCTTAAAATGTTTTGGTATAAACGGCTATAAAACTGCTTAAACGGATAAAAGTGAAGGGCAATAAATACAAGGTTGGAAATTATTATTGCAACAAGATCAAACCGCAGTCCAAAGAAAAATAGCTTTACCGTAGTAAAAGTATTTATGCTGTTGAAATAGGAAAAATTAAAAATGTAAAACAATATCCTGCAAAAGGAATAAAGCGCGAACAATAACAATATCCGTTGTGCGAGTAATACAAATCGGTTCTTCATTTGCATAAATGGCGAATGTAGGAAAAGCGGGAATAAAAAAAGGCCGCTTGCTGGCGGCCCTTTAAAATCATAGAAGTTATATTATTGCTTCACAAAATAGGAAACACATGAGGTGCTGCCTAAGCAACCACCGGTAGTAATTGCATCTGTATAAGTAATCTTATATACGGATCCGTTTACAATGGTAAAGCTGCCGGCTGTGCTCACAAAAGTATGGTCAGTAACATCACATGCACCTGCTCCGGTACCAATGCTGTTGGCAGCCTGGAAAGGAATTTCGAAGTGATCATCACCCGGGAAACGTGTAGCGTAGATACCGGTGTTATTGGTATAATTTGCAAACTTGGTGAAATGAATTCTGTTATTTGTAGTTGAGTCAACATAAATGTTCTGTGTAAATGGTGCCAAAGCCAGACCATCACATGTATCTGTAACGGTATAAGTACCAACATAACCTTCCGCATCATTTTTTACGCGTACCGTCCTGGTAGCTGTTGCTGTGTTGCCGGCTGCATCTGATGCTGTATAAGTGATGGTATAGCTGTTCACCCGGTTGATGTTCGGATTGTTGGTGGAATAATCAGAGGTAACGCTTACGGATCCGTCTTTATCGTCAGTAGCCGTAGCTCCTGCATCAGTATAAAGCGTGCCAAGAGAAACTTCTTCGCTGGAAGAGCCGCTTAAAGTAATTACAGGTCTTGTAGAATCAGAATCTTCTTCCTTACTGCAGCTGGAAACCAAAAAAAGCGTACCGGCAGCCAATAAAGTTGATGCAAACAAAATTTTTCTTTTCATGAGATTTATTATTTTTTTTGAGTTAATTATGCTGCAAAGGTAATATAGCTTTTTGATTTTATTAAGAAATTTATTAAAAAAAGTTAATTCAATCAAAATAAGTATAATTTTGCGCACTCTAATATAAAAACCTATAAATCAAAATGAAACGAATTTCTTATCTATTTCTTATCGCCGGTATGGCAACATTGGTATCATGTGGACCAAGCGCAGAGGAGAAAGCTGCTGCTGAAAAAATGAAGCAGGACTCAATCGCTGCAGTTCAAAAGATGGTTGATGATTCTGTTGCAGTAGCAGTAGCAGCAGCCGAAAAAGCAATGCAGGATTCCATAATGGTTGCTGAAAAGGCGAAAGCAGACTCTATCGAAGCCGCTAAGAAAAATAAACCAAAGCCGAAATCAAAGGTTGAACAAAAGAAGGAAGAGGCTAAAAAAGTGACCCACGGTCGCGGATAGTCCTTTTTTGTTAGAGGTAATTGTTTTTAACTATTTTTAAAATCCCTCTTGTGGATTCAAAAATAGGTATACATTTGCGCCCATTAATTAAAATAAACCTAAATTACACAATGAAAAAAGTACTCTCAATCGCACTGGTAGCCGGATTGTTTTCCATTATCGCTTGCGGTCCTTCTCAGCAAGAAAAAGACGCTAAGGCTGAAAAGGTAAAACAGGATTCTATTGATGCCGTTATGGCTCAGGATTCTATGGCTGCAGCTGCTTCAGCTATGATGGATACTGCTAACCATATGGAAGCTGATACCGCTTCTAAAATGGAAGCTCAGTAAGCTGGATTAGTGCGATTAAAAAAATTAAGGAGTTTGCTCAGCAGACTCCTTTTTTTTGTTTCTTTTTTTGACTAAAAGCCTTAATTTTCGCAAATTTTCAATCTTTCTTATCGCATTTTTCACAGCCACCGGAATTCTTTCCCGATACTGACCTGAGTAATTTCCTTGCAGTGAAAAAAATGGCAATGGCAAAGACAATTAATATTATGACGAGTTGGGTGTTCATCTTTGATTGAATATCACCGCAAAGATAGTCAGGTTTTGATACTTTTGTCCTCCCAATTATCAGGCAGTATCACATGGCACAGGCTTCAGAAACAGTACCCGCTTTTTCCCTTAATTATAACAGATTAAATTTTAAGAACGAGGAACTCATACATTTATACAGGGAACTGCTTCGGCCCCGGTTGGTTGAAGAGAAAATGCTTGTCCTTCTCAGGCAGGGTAAGATCGCCAAGTGGTTTTCAGGCATCGGACAGGAGGCAATCTCCGTTGGTTGCGGACTGGCATTGAAGCCTGATGAATACATCCTTCCCATGCACAGAAATCTGGGGGTATTCACAACCAGGAAAATTCCATTGAACCGATTATTTTCGCAGTGGCAGGGCAAGCCGGGCGGGTTTACCAAGGGACGCGACAGGTCTTTTCATTTCGGCACCAATGAATATCATATCATCGGAATGATTTCCCATCTCGGACCTCAGATGGGAGTTGCTGATGGTATTGCCTTAGCCAATATAATTAGAAAAGATAAAAAAGTAACAGTTGTTTTTACCGGTGATGGCGGCAGCAGTGAAGGCGATTTTCATGAATCATTGAACGTAGCGGCTGTATGGGATTTGCCGGTTATTTTTATTGTTGAGAACAATGGCTACGGACTTTCAACACCCAGCAGTGAACAGTTCCGTATGAAACAATTTGTTGACAAGGGAATTGGTTATGGAATGGAAGCCGTTCAGGTTGACGGAAATAATATTCTCGAGACCTACAGCACAATTAAATCAATCGCCGAATCAATTCGTGTAAATCCGAGACCGGTATTGCTTGAGTGTATGACCTTCCGTATGCGTGGACATGAAGAGGCATCGGGAACCAAATATGTTCCGCCGCATTTATTTGAAGAATGGGCAAAGAAGGACCCTGTAACAAATTTTGAAAATTATCTTTTTGTAGAAAAAATAATTGATGAAAATATAATTGCATCCACGAGAAAAGAAATAAAGCAGGAAATCGAGAAAGGCCTTGAAATGGCTTTTGCGGAAAATAGTCCGGAGCCTGAAACAGAAAATGAATTGAATGACTTGTATGATAACACCGTTCAAAAAATAACTTTCCCGGCTACTGAAAAAAAATCGGAGATGCGTTTTCTTGATGCGATTACCGACGCCATGAAACTGTCAATGCGAAAGTTTGATAACCTGGTAATCATGGGACAGGATATTGCAGAGTATGGCGGCGTATTCAAAGCTACGCTTGGTTTCGTTGAAGAGTTTGGAAAAGCCCGTGTGCGCAACACTCCGATTTGTGAATCTGCAATTATTGGTGCAGGACTTGGTCTATCCATTTCAGGTATGAAATCAATTGTTGAAATGCAGTTTGCCGATTTTGTTACCTGTGGATTCAACCAGGTCGTAAATAATCTTGCGAAAACCCATTATCGCTGGGGACAAAATGCCGACGTCGTAGTCCGCATGCCCACAGGCGCACAGGTCAACGCCGGACCTTTTCACTCACAAAGTAATGAAGCGTGGTTTGTACACACTCCCGGATTGAAAGTGGTATATCCTGCATTTCCGTCAGATGCAAAGGGTTTGCTGCTTGCTAGTATTGAAGATCCGAATCCTGTGATGTACTTTGAACACAAGGCACTTTACAGAAGTATAAAGGAAGACGTGCATGAAGATTATTTCACAACTGAAATCGGCAAGGCACGATTGGTTAGGGAAGGCAATAATGTTACTATTGTTACTTACGGATTGGGTGTTCACTGGGCTATGGAAACACTCGATAAAAATCCTGATATCTTAGCTGACTTAATAGACCTGCGAACTTTATTGCCATGGGATAAAGAAACCGTTGAAGTATCAGTAAGGAAAACCGGCCGGGTAATTATTCTTCATGAAGATACACTCGTTGGTGGAATAGGAGGAGAGATCTCCGCCCATATCACTGAACACTGTTTTGATCACCTTGATGCACCCGTGATCCGTATTGCATCACTCGATACTCCGGTACCCATGAACGTCGAACTGGAAAATAATTTTTTAGCAAAGGCGAGGTTTGAAGAGGGTTTAAAGAGGGTAGCGGGATATTAAAATGTTTTTCACACTTAATATTTTTCGTTTCTATTTAGGTTTGAAATATTAAAATTCTACTTACTTTTTTTGTCAAAGAAATTCCTGATCTGAAATTTTGTCTGAATAATATTTTTCGTCCGACATTTTTTCACAAAAAATATTTTCATTCAGACATCTTGTCTTTTTTGAAACGAATATTTTGCGCGGCATAAATATTGAAAATCGCTGCGCATAACTTTAAAAAAACAGGAGGACCAAATTATGACACTTATTAAATGGAAAAACAATCACACGAATCCCGCAACGCAAAACACGTTCAGCGAATTTTTTAACGATTTATTTAACGATTCTCTGATGAGCCGTGATTATTTTAAATCAGTTCCTGCAGTGAACATCAGCGAGCGCCCGAATGATTATTATATCGAGATGGCGGCGCCGGGATTTACAAAGGAAGATTTTAAATTGAACATCGACAATGATGTGCTCGCCATCAGCGCTGAGAAACAAAATGAAGAGAAGGATGAGACTTCACGCTACACGCGCAAAGAATTTCAGTATTCATCTTTCAGCCGCACCTTCACCATGCCTGAACATGTAGCTGCCGAAAAAATCGGTGCTGTTTACAAGGATGGTGTTTTATCACTCACGCTTCCTAAAAAAGAAGAAGCAAAAGTGAAACCGGTGCGCGAAATAAAAATCTCGTAATGGTAAGTAGGATTGTTTTAATTGAAGAGTGCTGTTGCAGAAATGCAGCAGCACTTTTTTAATGAGACTTTGATTTCAGCAGTCATCTGGCCTAAAGCCGGATGATGGGATATGAACTACTTGAAAAGTGTTCTTACAGATATGCAGAAGTACACTAAAACTTTTACTGCACATGCGGCTCAATCCCCCGCACTCCCATATCTACCACCGTATCACCTGCCAATGGTTCATAATAGAGCGGATCACTGTGTTCTACCCATTCGAAACTTTTATTGGTGGAAACAGAAACGGTTACAGTGCGATCAGTAGTTCCTGAAGCGGATATCACAAGCGGTGTATCAAATTTTCCCGTAACCACGCAGGAACCTGCAGGGACAGGCGAAGTAAGTGAAAGCGGATTCGGAACTGTTGTGGCTCCGGGAGGCGCCTGTCCTTGAGAAAGGTAAGTGAAGCCGGTCAGTGTACTCTCGATGCCCCAATAACCCTGAAGTTTATTAGCGTTAACTTCAATTGAGCTGTCCTTTATTGTATAGTTCTGAATGTAGGTGTTGAAACCAATAAAGGAAGCAACTGTTGCAACGGCATCATAGGTGACTGAATTGAAAATAAACCTGTAGTTGACATCATAGTTCTGATAGGCCAGTGATATCCGCAGCCATTTGTACGTACCCGGCGTTACTTGCGAAAGTGGAATTGAAAATAATATTCCTCCATCCGGTGCCCTTACCGCCTGACTGAAATCAATGGCAAGTGAACCTCCGGTGTTTACTTCCGGCGCACGGTAAACAACGTCTCCGCCGCCAAGTAGTGTAAGTGAATCTGGAGCAAGTTCAATGTAATGTGCACTCATCGTATTAAACTTCGGCGACTGCGCCCCATGTCCCGCCGGTACAGAAACGGGTTGTCCGAAATTTCCCAGACGTGTTTGTGTGCTGTCGAAGTGAAATTTGAAAATTAGTCTCGCTTCAGGGGTGTTATTGGTATCGCCTGAAGAATCATCATCATTTTTTTTGCATGAAAATAAAATGGTAGAAAAAAGAAAAATCAGAATGTATCTCATATTTTATATTTAGACCGCAAAATTAGAAAAATCCACTTCTCATTTCAGATTATTACTTTCGCCACCAATGAAAAAAGAGAAACCCCTAATATTAATAACCAATGATGATGGCATCACCGCTCCCGGACTTCAGGCGCTCAGCGAAGCCATGAGCAAATTGGGTGATATCGTCGTTGTGGCGCCTGATAGTCCCCAGTCGGGAATGGGCCATGCTATTACCATTAACAACTTGCTGAGACTGGATGCTGTGAAGGTGCACGACAACCAAAAATGGTATCAGTGCTCCGGTACGCCTGTTGATTGCGTAAAAATTGCCATTGATAAAATCCTACACCGCAAGCCTGACCTTTGCGTTTCAGGAGTCAACCACGGTTCCAATTCATCCATCAATGTGATTTATTCAGGTACCATGAGCGCTGCCATGGAAGGTGCCATTGAAGGTATTCCAAGCATTGGTTTTTCATTGTTGGATTATGCACTTGATGCTGATTTTTCAGGAGCGAAAAAGTATGCAAAGAAAATTGCTGCAAATATTCTTGAGCATGGAATGCCGGAAGGAACGCTGCTCAATGTCAACATTCCGAAGTTACCTGCATCAGAAATTAAAGGACTGAGGATCTGCCGGCAGGCAATGGCTAAATGGGAGGAAGAATTCAATGAACGACTAGATCCCAACAAAAGAAAATATTACTGGCTTACCGGAAAATTCATCAACTACGACAATGGAGAAGATACTGATGAATGGGCGCTTGCAAATGGCTATGTAAGTGTCGTTCCTGTTCAGTTTGATTTTACCGCACACCATGCCATTCCATTCTTAAATAAACTGGACTTCAATGTGGAATAAATTGCCGCAAGATAATTTCTTTGTCGGAATGATCGCAGGACTGGTGACACTTGTTCTCTCTTTCATAGCATTGCGCGCTGTCCGTCTTGCTTTCGTGATTTATTATGACAACCCATACTTTTTTCCTGCGCCACGGGTTGAGTTTATTACCATCGTGATAACCCTCATATTTTTTCGTCTCGTTATTGTGAATATGAAAATGGATAAAACGGGAAGGGGAATGTTATTCGTTACGGTTATTCTTTCACTTGTGTATTTATTTTTATTTTTTAAACATAATTTCCGGTTGCCATGAAAAAGGTTGACAATATATTTTCCGGCTTAGCAGGAGGATTGATTATGCCATTGATTGTGCTGGCAGGATATTTTTCCATTCACGATCCGAAACTTAGTCTCATTGACGTATTTCACCGTCTTCTGGAATCAAGGGTGATGTCATACTATCTCTCACTCTGTGCAATTGCAAACCTTCTATTGTTTTTTATTTTCCTCCGGTTCAATGCAGAGAAGGCTGCACTTGGCGTATTGGGAGCTACCATTGTTTATGCATTCACAGTTTTATTCTTAAAGCTCTCATGAAATATTATCTCATAGCCGGCGAAGCTTCAGGTGATATGCATGCAGCAAATCTGATGAAAGAACTGAAAAAGTCCGATCACGATGCAAGCTTTCGATTCTGGGGAGGTGATCTGATGAAAAAGGCGGGAGGAGAAATTGTGAAGCATTACCGCGATCTTGCATTTATGGGATTCACCGAGGTGGTGATGAACCTGAGAACAATACTTCGCAATATAGAATTTTGCAAAAAAGATCTGTCAGAGAATAAACCGGATGCACTAATCCTTATTGACTATCCGGGATTCAATTTACGTATAGCAGAATTTGCGAAGTCGCAAGGGATAAAAGTTTTTTATTACATATCTCCGCAGATATGGGCATGGAAGCAATCGCGCGTGCACAAGATCAAACGGATTGTTGACAAGATGTATGTAATTCTTCCGTTCGAAGAAGATTTTTATAAAAAGTTTAATTACAAAGTGGAGTTTGTGGGTCATCCCTTATTGGATGAAATTGAAAATATCAAAACAAATAATAATTCCCGCCCTGAATTTCTGAAAGAGAATAAAATTTCCGGCAAGCCGGTCATCGCGCTTCTTCCGGGAAGCCGCAAACAGGAAATTTCTGTCATGCTTCCTGTTATGCTTTCGATTATTGATGATTTTCCTGATCACCATTTTGTAATTGCTGCTGCTCCTTCTTTGCCCGCAGATTTTTTTTCTGAAATGATTGGGACGAAAAATGTTTCTGTCGTCTCCGGTCAGACGTATTCATTGCTTGCCCATGCATCTGCTGCATTGGTTACATCGGGAACGGCTACCCTGGAAACGGCTTTGTTTGATGTACCTGAAGTTGTTTGCTATAAAGGTGGTTGGATATCCTATTCCATTGCACGCATGCTGGTAAAGGTGGATTACATTTCTCTCGTCAACCTGATTATGGAACGTGCAGTTGTAAAGGAGCTCATTCAGCAACAGTTTAATTCCTCTAGTCTGAAGAATGAATTGAAACAGATTCTTAGTAATAAGGACGTCATTGAAAAAATGAAATCAGATTTTGTGGTACTGAAACAAAAACTCGGAGGTGCAGGAGCATCTGCCAAGACCGCACAGCTTATTTTTCAGGAACTTTCCCGCTGATAAAAAATCCTGATTTTACCGGATGCAGCAGTGAATAACATAAGCGAGATTGCCCTTCTAAATCTGACTTATGAATTACTGGAACGAAACACCGTTGTTCCGGTTCCTGTTGCTTTTCATCGCCGGTATTTTACTTGCTGTATATAATCCTTGCTTCAGTTTTCAGTCTGCACTGATGACTTTCATCATTCTCACTGCGGGATTTTTTATTCAGTATTTCCTTCGGCGTAAAATTGCCAGGTATCGCGGACGATGGTTTCAGGGAATCTGGAGCTACATCTGTGTTTTCTTTATGGGATATTTGATGACGATGCTGGCGACAGAAAAATCGTATCCGGCACATTTCAGAAATTTCAGGAATACATCAGGATTCATTGGATATCTTACTGAGCCTCCCAAAGAGAAAACAAACAGTTATAAAACAATTGTCGAAATTTTATTTGTGTTGGAAGGAACGGAATGGAAGCGGGCTTCAGGAAATTGCCTGACCTACATGAGCATTGATGCTTCATCGTCTAACTTGCGTTATGGTGATTTAATTGTTAGTGAAGTTAATCCTGTTGAGGTATTGCCCCCTTCAAATCCGTCGCAGTTTGATTATAAAAGGTGGCTTGGGTTCCACGGGATTTATGATCAGGTATTTCTTTCATCAGGTAAATGGAAATTGCTGGAGAGGCATTTTGGAAATCCGATATATGAATTTTCATTCGGGCTTCGGAAGCACCTCCTTGATGTTTTCGAAACAAATCATATCACCGGGCAGGACCATGCAGTGATTTCAGCGCTCATCCTGGGTTATGAAGACGAGATAGATCAGGATGTAATCAGCGCATACGCTGCGGCAGGTGCCATGCATATATTGTCGGTATCGGGATTGCACGTAGGAATTATTTATGTCGCAATTAATTTTTTCCTTGGATTTTTAAACAGGAACAGAAAAACCCGGTTGTTCAAGTCGTTACTCATTATTTTATTCCTGTGGTTTTATGCTTTGTTAACAGGCTTGTCTCCATCAGTACTGAGGTCAGCAACAATGTTCTCTTTTATCATCATCGGACAAATGACCGGCCATCACACAAACCTGTACAATACACTTTCCGCCTCTGCATTTTTTCTTCTTGCCCTGAATCCGTTTTTACTTTTTCAGGTTGGATTTCAACTGTCCTATATGGCCGTTCTTGGAATAATATTTCTTCAGCCTGCCATTCAGGCTTGGTTTGATCCTGATGTTTTTATACTACGACAGATATGGAGTCTGACTTCTGTTTCAATAGCTGCACAGTTGGCTACATTTCCACTCGGACTTTTTTATTTTCACCAGTTCCCCGTCTATTTTCTTTTCTCAAACCTGATAGTAATTCCGGTTTCAACGGTTATTATTTATGGTGGAATTTTACTGCTCGCTGTTTCATCATGGCATTGGGCCGCATCAGTAATTGGATTTCTGCTCGGATATGTTGTTCATTTTATGAATGCCGTCGTTTCATTTACAGAGCATTTGCCCTACTCATTAATAAATGAAATTTCAATTTCAACCTTTGAAACATGGATATTATATTTTTCAATCATTACAATGAGTTCATTTTTCTTCATTAAGGAGCACCGGTATCTTTTATGGTCTGTAGCATCGGTGGTTGTTTTAATGTCCGGTCAGATTACCGAGCAATGGCAACTGAATAATCAGAAGAAGTTGATTGTATACAGCATGAAAGGGAAATCGTTTGTGAATATCATCGATGGAAAAAAAAATATTGTACTTGCTGATTCTTCAACAACAGGAAATAAAAGTCTGCTGATGTTTAACGTATGCAATTATTGGTGGGATTGCGGACTGGGTGTAAATGATATATTGCATGCTGGCGATTCAAGCAGAATTTTAAATGGATCTTACTACAAAAATTTTTTCCAGTATGGGAACCGGAGAATTGCCATCGTAAGAGACTCCACAATGATTGCCGGATCTTCTGGTCCCGTAGATGTTGATTTTCTTATCCTTTCCACCAACTCCCGTTTAGATTTGAAAAACCTGATGAATCGTTTCAGGTTCCGGAATCTGATCGTTGATTCATCAGTAAATGCCGGCCGTGAGACAAAAATTATAAAGGAAGCAAAGCAACTGGACATAGAAGTTTATTCTGTAAGGAAAAAAGGTGCATTTGTATTTGATCTTTCGAGTGAGTAGCTTTGAAGAAAACTACCGACTAGAAATAGCCATCTTCTGTTGCATCCCAATAGAAATGAACAGGGTTTATTCCATCGGAATTTTGTGAAACCAAAAAAATATATATCCAAATGAAAACATTTAAATTACTCATGCCGGTGATGATGATTGCTTTTCTTTCCAATGGCCAGGATACCGGTACGATAAAGCAATCGTATGTGGCTTCAGCTTCGGTTTTGGCAAATAAGCATATGGTATTTGCAAATACACCTGCTACCACCAACAGCCCGGGAAATGCATCGCAGACTTTTAAGGGAGATGATTTTATTTATGGTAGAGTGTTTTTTTCGAAACCGGTCAAAGAAATACTTTTTCTTGAGAAGAATGAAGAGGGAACGATTCCGGTTGATGTATTTGTAGAAGACCTGTCGAACCATTCATCCCTGTATATCTCATTTGATCTTACTGAGGAAGAGATGAATAAAAATTATTTTGATTTTGATATTCTCCCTGATCCCGCAGTCACACTTCGCAACAGTAAGGAATTCGAGACAGGGCGTTTTTCATATTTTGTTTCTGAAGCAGGGCTTGAAAACAAGCGACCGGTTTTTAAATTAACTGTCGGCGATGCAACAGGTTATTTTCAGGTTGATTTTTCCGGAATTGACCTGCAACAGATTAAGGACAGAGACATGCAGGCATATAAAAATGCACATAAGGTAAAAGAAGGTGAAGAGAGATAATCGGATTCCCTGCGAAAATTAGCATGACTAAGAAGGAGCGTTTTGAAAGGGTGATTGAATATTTCACGAAGGAACGACCGGTTGCAGAGACGGAACTCGAATACGGCAGTCCTTATGAATTACTGGTAGCTGTGATTTTATCTGCGCAGTGCACTGACAAGCGCGTAAACCTGACCATGCCTGAATTCATCAGGGCTTTCCCTGACGCGCAAACATTGGCGGGAGCACAACCGGATGAAATTTTTCCATACATCAGAAGCATCAGCTATCCCAACAACAAAGCAAAGCACCTCGCGGGAATGGCAAGGATGCTCGTGAAAGATTTTAATGGAATTATTCCGTCCGGTATTGATGAGTTGCAAAAACTCCCCGGAGTAGGGCGGAAGACGGCAAATGTTATTGCTTCAGTTGTTTTTAACATGCCTGCGCTTGCAGTTGATACGCACGTTTTCCGGGTAAGTGCGAGAATCGGATTAACCACAGGGGCTAAAAATCCTTTACAAACAGAGAGACAACTAGTGAAATATATACCGGAAGATAAAATTGCAATAGCTCATCACTGGCTAATCCTTCATGGAAGGTATGTATGTGTTGCAAGAAATCCTAAATGCAGCGAATGCGGGATAAAAAATCTTTGCCGGTATTACGAAAAACTACTTCAAAAAAATGGGCGCCAGACAAATCAGCCAATTAGTATTTAACATAATTAGATTTATTCAAAAACTTAAAATCGTATAGCTTGTATTTACGTTAAGAAACTTTCAGATATAAACCAGGATGAATTAAAACAACTCATTAGAGAAACTATAAATTTTTTTACTTTCAAAATACGGGAACGAAACTTAAAGTTTCACAAATCTTAAATCTGCAAAACATTGACTCTTTCATCTGATTCTTTCATCATTAAAATTTAAGCATTCGAAAGATAATAGCTACCATGAAAACGCAAATTATTTTTCTCATTCTTGTACTTGCTGCAACAAACTGCAAATCACAAAGCCCGGAAAGAATAAGGGAGGGCGTTGATTGGTCAAATTGTGCAGTCTATTCAGCTGCTGAAATTCAATTCGAAAGTGAAGATGTAAAATTTGAATGCCTTAATTGTAAGTATCTTGAAATAGAAACTAAATCAGGTATTACCGGTATTTTCGTAATGGGTAATGGAGTTTTCAATCTACAAAATAGAAATATGAAGGACTCAACCCTGGCTTGTCTCGTCAGATTTAATCCCAATGATTTCAATTCATTTTTAAAAATTTCTTCAAATAGCATTATTGAGGATAAGGGATTTTCTGCAATTAGCTTTAATATTCTGAACGACTTATTTAAACATTGTTATCATTCCGGAATGGATGCTTTAATCCCGTATACAGGTGATTATGCCCTAAATTTTTTCTCCAAAAAATATGGAGATGTATTGGCAACGTTTGCAGATAAAAAGATGTTGATTTTTAACTTTACGACCGGAAAGGAAATGTAAATTATTCAGATCAATTGCGAAGTCGCGGCCTGCATGGCGTTTGCGATCGGGACTTCCTGAAAAAAAAATGAACTACTCCGCAGCAGAGCTGCGAAGTATCTTGTGAAATTCTCCGAGCCTTCTTCGCCGAAGTAGCCTTCGCTACGAAGGCCGAAAGCCATTACCCCCCTTCGCCAAGGCTACGGAGGGTTCTCCTCGCCTTGCCAACTACGCCGAAGCAGCTTCTTCGGCTGCGTAAGCCGTGCATCCCCGCAGCAAGCTGCGAGGTATTCGGCGAAGGAGAATAAAAATGAAATTAATAAACCGGTGTTAGAAAGTCTGGGCAATAAAAAAGACAGAGGCAATAAATTATGAAACTTTTACCTTCATTGGTTTTCGTTTTTTCTTTTTTATCTCTCCGGGTTTCGAAATAATTTTTTCTATTGGAGGGTGAACGGATAAAGAACTGTTTGAATCGGGTAGTGGGCGTGATACTTTTATTGGCGCAACGGGGGCCTGAGAAAGGGCATTTTGCGAAAAGAATAAAGCAACGAGGAACAAGGTTGATCTGAGAAACATACTGATTCGTAAAAGGTGTCAAATGTGCGCATTCACCCGTGAAGATCGAATGAATGTGATTTCCGGTTCTGATGTGAAATTTCAGCCGGTGTTAGCCGGAAAAATGACTGTAAATGTTGAGCCGGCGTTTAAAACAGATTCAACATTTATTTTCAGATCGTGAAAATCAGAAATGGTTTTTACAATAGGAAGTCCAAGACCAAAGCTTGCTCCATCTTCAGGCCGGAATCTTTTGAAACGATCAAAAACAAATTCAATATTTTCCTTTGCGATTCCAACACCTGAATCCTTGATTGACAAAATATATCTTCGGTCTTCGTCCTGCAATCCTGTAATAATAATTTCGCCGTCTTCTTTATTGTATTTAACAGCATTTGAAATCAGGTTGAAGAGCATCGTATGCAAAAGGGAACGATTGCAATTTTTAATTTCAAAATCGGAACTCCAGTGCTGATGTACCGTAATATTTTTACTGGCAATACGCTCTTCAATTTCATCGAGCACGTCAGTCGCCAGTGATTTCACCATTACATTTTCCTCCTTCAGGAACTGGCTGTTTTCAATTTTAGAAATATAAAGTAATGCTTTTACAATGCGGCTTAACCGGCTCAGTGTCTTCTGCGACTCTACCATTTTCATTGCTATTTCTGTCGAGACGCCGGGGTCAGATAGAATATTTTCAGTACGTGTCTGAAGAATGGAAATAGGGGTGAGGAGCTCGTGAGATACATTGGTGATGAATTCGCGTTCTATTTCAAAAGCGTCCTTCACCTTTACCATCATTTCATTGATGCTTTTGTCGAGGTATGAAAATTCATAGGTGTTTGTTTTGATCGTATCCGGTTTAAAAGTACTCGGATGCTGAACTTCCTGTAATTTTCTGTTGACTATTTTATAAAAGGGGATCAGGAGCAACCGGCCATAGGCGATGTCAATAAAAAAGAAAATGAGAACAACACAAACCAAAAACCAGATGGTGTATTTATGAAATGTATCGCGCAATGAATCAATTGCATGAACCCCTTCCCCGACTTCAAGTTCATAAAGCTGGTTGTCATAAATAAAAGACTTACTCAGGACGCGGTGTTTTACAATATCATTTTCAATATTCCGTTCGGCATCAAGAAATATTTCTTTTCCGAAATAAGGAGGCATAATTCTCAGTGGCTTGATGGAAACATATTCTTCCTTGAAAATATTGTAGTCGTTGAAACTGCAATCCTGATCCATTATTATTTCCCGGATTCCTCCCTGTTCAACCTCGAGCATCATTCGTGCAACACGGGCCTTTAAGCGCTGGTCAATGTGCAGGTAGACAACTTTTTTTAAAATAACAGGAAGAAACAATCCAATTGCAGCAATAATAATTGCCTTGGAAAGTGCATTGTAAAGAGCGAGTTTAAATTGTAGTTTCAATGAGATTAGGTAGCACAGGGGTTGGAGATCCCAAAAGTGAAATCATTTTCCGTCATTCATATTTAACCTGTATCCGATTCCGCGAACGGTCTCGATAAATTCCGAATTGCCAAATGCACCCATTTTTTTCCGGATGTTTTTCATGTGCACATCAATGTAATTGGATTCATAATCTTCTTCCATCACGTCTCCCCAGATGTGCTCGGTAAGTTGTATTCGGGTCAATACCCTGTTTTTGTGCAGGGCCATATAATGCAGAATATCGAATTCTTTTTTTGTGAGGTTGATAATGTCCTTGGAATGAGAAACAGTTCTGTTCTGAATGTCCATCAGATAATCATGGATCTGAATCGTATTGTTTTTTAAACCGTGCTTCCTTCTCAGGATGGCCTGCATCCTGGCGTGAAGTTCAAGCAATGAAAATGGTTTTGCGAGGTAGTCATCGGCTCCCAGATCAAGTCCAGTTACCTTATCATCCACCGTTCCGCGAGCTGTAATAATAATAAAGGCCGATTCCTTTCCGGCATCCTTTGCCTCTTTCAGGAGCTGAAAGCCATTGTAGTCGGGTAAGCCGATATCAAGCAGCACAAAGTCATAGGTATTTACAAAGACTTTTTCAGACGCGCTTTTACCAGTGAATGCGACGTCGCAGTGATATCCTTGTTGCATCAGGAAAATTTCTATTTCATGACTGAGTTGTCGCTCATCTTCTACTATCAATACGTTCATTTCTTATATTTTTAGATTTGATTTAATGCATCAATAATGATTTTGCAGCAGCGTTCTATTTCAGCATCTGTGATAATTAATGGAGGTGCTATTCTCAGGCAATCCGGTGCAAATAAAAACCAATCCACGAGGACTCCATTCTTTACACATAACTCAATCACGCGCCTGTTTATTTCTTCTGAGGAAAATTGAATCGCCAAAAATAGTCCTTTTCCACGTATCTCTCTGATGAGCGGATGCTGAAGAAAATTCCTGAAAGTTTGTTCTTTTTCTTTTACAGTCACAACAATGCCTGTTTCCGTGAGCTGTTGCAGTGATGCAAGTGCAGCCGCGCAGCTTACCGGATGTCCGCCAAATGTTGTGATGTGGCCAAGTACAGGATTTGATGTAAACGATGCCATTATTTGCTGTGAGGATATAAACGCACCCAGTGGCATTCCGCCGCCGAAAGCTTTCGACAGTAATAGCACATCAGGAATTACATTTTCATGCTGAAAGCAAAATAATTTTCCCGTGCGGCCCATACCGGTTTGTATTTCATCATATACGAGTAGTGCGCCCATTGCTGTACATCGATCCCGAAGATATTGCAGGAAATCTTTCTCCGGCAAAATGATACCTGATTCTCCCTGAATGGGTTCTATGAAAACAGCCGCAGTTTGTTCGGTGATGAACAGAAGATCATCAAATGAATTAAACCGGATGTTTCTGACACCCGGCATCAATGGACGGAAAGCATTTTTGAATTCTTCATTGCCTCCGATTGCAAGTGCCCCGGTGGAACTTCCATGGTATGCATTTTGAAATGATATGATCTCCGTCCTTTCTGTATATCTTTTCACCAGTTTTATTGCGCCTTCTACAGCTTCTGTGCCTGAATTTACAAAGTAGGAGCAGGATAGTTTACCCGGAAGTGATTCAGAAAGTTTTTTAGCAAGCAGCACCTGTGGTGATTCAATGTATTCTCCATAAACCATAATGTGGAGATATTCCTCTGCCTGTTTCTTTATTGCATCAATAATTTTCCTGTTGCCATGGCCGAGATTGCTCACGGAAATTCCGGAAATTAAGTCAAAATATTTTTTTCCTGATTTATCAAAAAGGACTACCCCTTCCGATTTTACAAACTCAAGAGCAAGTGGCGCTGGACTAGTCTGCGCAACATATTTATAAAAATCATCTCTTATTGTCATGAAGCCTGACGAACAATTATACGTCTTGCGAAGAAAGGAAAAGAAAAATGAATCTTAAAAACTGACTGAAAGATTGTTCAGTATTTCAGCCTCACTGTTTTCTGAGCTGACTGATTTCATGTAAAAAAATTTTTTCACGACCAGTCCTGTAATGGTAACCCTTGTATCGCAGTCGTCCATTTCTTCAACAATTAAATCAATAGTCATCCCCGGTTTAGTAAGACTCATCCCGCTTACCGCTTTAATTGAGCCATCAATTGCGTCTGATTTAATAATTTTCATGCCAAGCCTTGAAAGCGCACCTTTTGTTCTGCGAAATACTTTTTCATAAGGATATCTGAAGATTGAGCTTTTCATAACAGCTTACATTGGTTAACCCGGTTCTGCTGATGCACATAAAGGTTGCAGGGAAGTCATCAGCTTCTAAGCAAATATAAGAAATTATCACAGTCTAAAGCAATAATCTTTTAATAAAAAAAAGAATTACTTTTACTTTCTATATGATATACAAATTAAAAGCGCTGAAATTACTTTTATCCTTTTGTTTTGGATGTATTTTTCTTCTTTCATGCAATGACAAAAAAAATGAACCGGAAAAAAGCAATTATATTGAAGCAAAAATAAATGGCGCTTTGTGGAGTCCTTATACTGTGAGTTGTATTTTACTCACGGATACGACGTATCATTTCCGCATCGTAAATTTTACTGCGACCTACAGTGGAAAGATTATTACCCTGGAGGCACGGGATAATGCGACAGGAAACGCCATCAGTACGGGGAACAGATCATTTACTTCAGGCGAAGCCTATTTCGGATATGCCAATTCAGGAATACCTTATCATACTGTTTCCGGATATATTAATGTTGAGGCTGTAGAATCATCTTCGCAATTAATTTCCGGATCTTTTGATTTCACCGTTGAGGATAATGACGGAAATCAGGTCCATATCAGTGATGGACGATTTAAAAAAGTCAACTATACAGCAAAGACACAGTAAGATTATTTTCCTTTTTGTTAGGATGCTTTCCTGAAATTAGTGTTCGATTACATAATCCGGTATTCCGGATTTTTTTTTTACCATTTCATCCCAATTGAAGTGCAATTTTGAATTCCCTTAATTGTATTTGACTGAATAGACTAAAAGTGGCGCCCCTGTCTCATTTGTAAGATTTTGGATTTTTAGAGACAAACAATTTTTCTGCTGACGTACTATAACCAGCATATAATTTCAATCAATCTTATAAAAAATGAAAACAATTGCTAAAATGATCTGCCTGGTTGCGTTAACAGCTACTGCGGTGATCGCAAAAGGAGGTACGGGAACTTCTGATGCAAAAAATGATGCAACTACGACTACGGACATAGTTGCAACACAAAATAATGATAATCCCGGAAGCTTACTCAGAAACGTTGATGGAAACCAAACACTTCTTTTAACCAATCCTGTAATTTCCGGTCCTTTAACATCAGTTTGCCCGGGGCAGCAGCGCGACTACACTTGTTCAATCATCCCCGGCGCTACCTCTTACACATGGGTTGCACCTGTCAACTGCACCATTTCAGCCGGTCAGGGAACAGCAGCAGTATCAGTGAGTTTCGGAGCCGGATTTTTTCAGGGTTACCTTCGCGTTACTGCTTATAGTCCTACTGATCATTCAGGCCAGACAGTAGTTGTTGTTTATTCAGCACCTACTACGCCACTTCCGATACAAGGACCGGTAACCGGTGCCTGCGGGGGCGGAACTTATAATTATTCAATTCCTGCAGTGGCCAGTGCAACTTCTTATACCTGGTATGCACCGGCGGGATCAATTATTTCAACATCTGCTTCCAGCGGAAACCCGCTTACCTGTGCAGTTACAAGTGTCGATATTACATTTCCGGTTGGATTTATTAAAGGTGATGTTTCAGTCATCAGCAACAGCGGATGCAGTTCAAGTATCAAACGCGATGCACACGTCAGATCAATCCTTGCGGCAACAGGACTGATTACAGGAACTCAATTCGGTCTTTGCGATATTCAAAATGTTGCCTATTCAGTTGTCCCGGTAAACGGTGCTTCAGGTTATACATGGACAATTTCTCCGAGCACAGGAACTACAATTCATAATAATGGAACAAGTAATATTACAATTGATTTTGATCCGACATTTGTCAAAGGCGAATTATGTGTTACAGCAGATAATGTTTGCGGACATGGAAATTCACGGTGCATGAAATTGTATGCTCATCCGCAAGGATCAGCTATTCCTTCAGGTCCCACAGGCGCATGTAATAACAATTCAAATTTAAGTATTGCATACTATTCTGTTTCTCCGGTATTCAATGCGAACTACTATCATTGGACAGTACCTACAGGAGCACATATTGTGATCGGAGAGGGAACAACAAATATTACTGTAGATTACATGGGTTCCGTTTCAGGAAATGTATCATGCCGCCCGCAAAACGACTGCGGAATCGCGAGCACAGCTAAAAAGGCAGTTATTGTTAATGCATGCCGACTTTCAAACGGAGAAGAAAGCACAATGCAACTATCAGCATATCCAAATCCTGCTAGCGACAACCTTACCGTTTCGTTTTCTTCAGAAGAAAGTGCAGTTTACGGAATTAATATGTATGACATGACAGGACGATTGGTGATCAATCAGACAAGTCAGGCATTTGTAGGAATGAACAAACAGGAAATAAATCTTCAAAATATTTCGGGCGGATTATACAACCTCGTGGTAACGCGAGGCGGAGTAACCGAACGATTAAGAGTGGTTGTTGAGTAAATTGGTTTTTGGTTAGACGAGGGAGCCCTGCCATGTAAATGGTGGGGTTTTCTTTTTTTTATATTTACTTTCGGTGAAATAATTTAACCATATCACATTATGAATTCAACCCTGAGAATAGTTTGTATGATACTCTTGAGCACAGCGAGTTCAATTGCACAATGTACCGTCATTATTCCTTCAGGTACCGAAGTAGTTTACGCCGATACAACGATCGACTGCTCTTTTATTCCGGGAAATCATTTTTTAGTTTGCCCGGGTACTTCACTTACGATGATCGGAAATAGTACGTGTGTTCTACATTTCTATCTGGAGAGTTCAGCCGTTGTTTCGTTTAAAGACAGCATCCCCGGCGCACCCTATGGATTTTTTTCATTCTTTTTAAAAGACCATGCAGTTCTTGATTACAATGATGGTTCACCCGGTTCATTTGGATATATAGACACCCTTGTTTATGAGCCAACGTCGATATTAACAGATACGGGGAGTTCATTTCATGTTATCCAAATCTGCCAGCCGGTTGTATTCGATTATTCTCAACTACCGTCCGGAATGCCTTGTGGGACATCAATTACAAAAGGAGAACTGATCAGTGATTTCAGTATATCCCCAATACCATTTTCTAATTCAATGGAAATAGATATTTCTAACCTACGTGACGGAACATCCTTGAGGATTTATAATGTGCTCGGAGAGGAGGTTGAAATTTTTGAATTACAGAACAGTGGTAAACAAAAACTGCTGATGAAAAATAACTGGAGTGGAACTGGATATATTCAGATAATCAATGACGGAATCGTAACGGGCCGAAAAATGATTGTGAGATACCGTTAGAAATTAATAAACCATTGTCATGTTTTTCCTCTCAATCGTCTGCACCCTGTCAGGACCCACAGAAACAATACTTACAGGAATCCCGGAGTTTTCTTCGATGTAGGAGATGTAAGCCGAAAGTTCGCCCGGAAAATCTTTCTCCAGTTGTATTCCTGTAAGATCGGTATTCCATCCTTGCAACGAGTCATATACAGGCGTGGCTTCTTCATGAACGATGTCAAATGGCATATAATCTATTTTCTTGCCGCGGTAATTGTAGTGGGTGCACACACTTAAATTTTCAAAACCACTCAATACATCACCCTTCATCATGATTAGATCGGTTACACCATTGATCATAATGGCATAATTCAATGCAGGTAAATCCAGCCAGCCTGTTCTTCTCGGTCGCCCTGTTGTAGAGCCGAATTCATTTCCGGCCTTGCGCAACTGATCACCGGTGGCATCATTAAGTTCAGTAGGAAATGGACCGCTGCCTACGCGTGTACAATAGGCCTTAAATATTCCATATACTTTTCCAATGTGCCTCGGCGAAATACCAAGACCTGTACAAGCTCCTGCAGTTACGGTATTGGAAGAAGTCACAAACGGATATGAGCCGAAATCAATATCAAGCAAAGAACCCTGAGCGCCTTCAGCAAGTATTTTTTTTCCTTCCGACAGATACCTGTTTAAAAGGTGCTCACTGTCCACAAGGTTTAATGATTTCAATAATTCAATGCTTTCAAAAAAATCAGTTTCCAGCGCACTGAGGTCGCATGGAAAATTCATATTCTTCAGCATCTCACAATGCTTCTCGCAAAGATTTTTATATCGGGTAAGAAAGTCTTTAGCCTCAACATCGCCCACGCGTAATCCATTCCTGCCTGTCTTGTCCATGTAGGTAGGTCCGATTCCTCTTAATGTAGAACCAATCTTACTTTTCCCTTTCATCGTTTCAGACGCAGCATCAAGGAGGCGGTGTGTTGGAATGATCAGGTGCGCCTTTCGGCTGATGAACAACTTCTTGCTGATATCAACATTCAGTTGTTTAAGTGCGAGAATTTCTTTGTGTAAAGTAACAGGATCAATAACGACTCCGTTCCCTACAATATTGATTGTGTTATCACGGAATATTCCTGATGGAATGGTATGAAGCACGTGCTTGATACCGTTAAACTCCAGTGTATGTCCTGCATTGGGACCTCCCTGAAATCTTGCTACAACCTCGTAATGGGGTGTTATAAAATCAACAATCTTTCCTTTGCCTTCATCGCCCCACTGGAGCCCAAGCAATACGTCAACAGGCATGACTGAAATTAAAATTAGTGGTGAAAAGAAAAATCAATTCTGAAACTGACGGACAGCAGCCGGCAAATCTTCGGTGATTGTAAAAACAGTGTTCAGTTTGGTAATGATTAAAAGTTCCTTAATCTTATCATTGACATTGCAGATCGTAGTATCACCGCCGTTCTTCCTGCTTTTGGTAAGGATGTTAACAAGAACATTAAGTCCGTTACTGTTCAGGTATTTGAAATTACCCATACTGATAACGAAACTATTTGTACCCTTATTAATCAACTCCTGTACTTCATCAAGAAGGGGAGAAGCCTGGGTTTTGTCAATCAGGTTGCCATTAATTTCAACAATGGCATAGTTTCCTTTGGTGTTTATATTGTAGTTGAAATCCATGGCGTGAAGGTAATGGTTTTTCCAATCGCAAAACCATGTACCATTTACATGAGTTTTGAACAGCCCATTATTAAAGGCGGAGACGCTTATCCGGCTTTTGATAAAGCAGTTTTATGACTGCAGCTTCCTTTGTCAGCCAGTTCTGAACATTTACCAAAAAGGTGAAGGGAATGGTGTTCGATTTTAAATTTCAACAACTCACCAATCATGCTTTGGATCTGCTGAATGCGCGGGTCGCAAAACTCAAAAACGTGACCGCAGTCGTTACATATTAAATGGTCGTGTTGTTTGTATGCGTAACTGCGTTCGTAAAGGGCAAGATTTTTACCAAACTGATGCTTCATTACCAGGCCGGCGTCAAGCAAAAGTTCAATGGTATTGTAAACGGTGGCCAGACTGACATCTGATTTTTTATTTTTAAGCAGTTGAAAGAGCTTCTCAATGTCAAAATGCTCGCTGATTGAATAGATTTCATCAAGAATGGCAAACCTTTCTTCCGTTTTACGCTGGTGGTTATTTTCCAGGTATTCGGTAAAAACTTTGCGCACCGTTGTCTTTATTTCTTCCGGATTCTTCATTTTGGCAAATGTCAGAATTATATGTCAAAAACAGAATTTTCATTCTGTCCGCTGATGGTTATCTTTGCCGCATTCAAAGAATAATAAAATGAGTAAGCGGGGAAGGGTTCTGATGGCGATGAGCGGCGGTATTGACAGCTCAGTAGCGGCAATATTACTGCATGAGCAGGGCTATGAAGTGGTGGGACTCACCATGAAGACCTGGGATTATGCAAGTTCCGGCGGTTCAAAAAAGGAAACCGGTTGCTGTTCATTGGATTCAATTAATGATGCACGGGCCATAGCGGTTGAAAAGGGGTTTCCACATTATATCATTGATATCAGGGAAGAATTCGGTAACCATGTGATTGATAATTTTGTCGAAGAATATCTTGCAGGAAGAACGCCTAATCCATGTGTAATGTGCAACACACACATCAAATGGGAAGCGCTGCTGAAAAGGGCCGATAAACTGGATTGTGAATTTATTGCTACCGGTCATTATGCCAATGTAAGAGAGGAGAATAAGCGGTTTGTCGTAAGTAAAGGTTTGGATGACTGGAAAGATCAGAGTTATGTATTGTGGGGTGTTAGTCAGGAATGTTTGTCAAGAACAATGTTTCCTGTTGGTAATTTTACAAAACCGGCCATACGGCAAATGGCATTTGAAATGGGATTTAAGGAGCTTGCAGCAAAGAGTGAATCCTATGAAATCTGTTTTATTCCAGACAATGATTATAGGGGTTTTATAAAAAGACAGATTCCGGGAATTGAGGAAAAACTCGCCGAAGGGAACTTTATTTCTACCTCCGGTGAAGTAATCGGAAAGCACAGGGGTTATCCTTTTTATACAATCGGACAGCGAAAAGGACTGGAAGTCGCAGTAGGTGAGCCGCTATATGTAACTGAAATACAGCCTGATTTAAATACTGTTGTCCTTGGATCTTATGAAGAATTAAAACGTCAGGAAATGACCGTCCGGGATATTAACCTTATCAAATATGCTTCGTTAGAAAGTAAAACCGAAGCCTTAACCCGTATTCGTTACAAAGACAAAGGAACATACAGTACCCTCGAGCAGACAGGAAACAGCATGAAAGTCACATTTCATCAACCTGTCACTGCAGTAGCTCCAGGACAAAGTGCTGTATTTTATGAAGGGAACGACGTAATAGGGGGAGGTTTCATTGCCAAGGAACCTTTCATCTATGAAGCAAAAAAATAGTCAGGAAAACCGTACCGGATCTTTTCAACATTTTACAGTATTGGGTTTTGGTTTTGAACTTCTTTCTGCCGGAATGCTTTTGACAATTGCATTGCTGACTTCCTGCGGCAAAGAATCATTGGAAATTCCGTCTCCATCCTTTAATTATTTTCCAACAGAGAATGGAAAATATGTTATTTATGATGTTGATTCTATCGTTCACAGTACCGATGACAATGATAACGATGACTCCGTTTATTATTACCACTACCAGGTGAAAATGGTCATTGATACGTCTTTTATTGATGGAGAAGGTAGAGAGCGTCAGGTGGTTGCAAGATACTACCGCAACGACACCACTCAGGACTGGAGTATCAATATTGTGTGGAGTGAGAGCCTTACTTCAACAAGTGCATACATGTGGGAAGACAATGTGCCTTATCATAAATTAGGATTCCCGATCAATTCTACGATTACCTGGAATGGGAATGATAAAAATACGCTTGATGAGGAAATGTATCATTACAAGGATATTCATTCTTCCAAAACAATAAATAATATCAGTTTTGATTCTACGCTTACTGTAATTCAGCGGGACGACAATAATTTTGTCGAAAGAATTTACGGTGCGGAGATTTATTGTTCCGGGATTGGAATGATTTATAAGGAGCGCAACAACCTGAGAAAGACTGCAGGTAGTGTAGTTTCAGGAACAGAATTTAAAATGCGGGTTATTTCCTTTGGAGAATAAGCAGCATGCAATCAATTCTATCTGATTCATCATTCTGAAATTAATTCCACAAATTTTTTGCAGCGTTATTGAATATCCTTTTTATCTACGTGCTGAAAAAAAGTATCGCTCCGTAACCCCAGTCGAAGGGACTCCACTGCAATCACTTCCATGGGAGAAATATTCCCGAGGTTTACATTTGCTCCGATGAGTGTAATAAAATATGCCTGACCGGTCTTGGTAGGTGTTTCCCAGATGATTTTACCGGCAGGAACTTTTGCAAGAATTTTATTGATCAGGACGACGTGTGCTTTACCACTGGGGCGATAGATACCTACTGTTCCGCTTTCCCTGGCTTCAGCAATAACTTTCCATGCTCCGGCATTCAGCTCGCGTTCGATCATTTCTATCCATTTATTCGGATGGATGATAATCCCTTCTTCTTTTGATCCGACTTCAGTAATTACAGTCACTTGTTTGGCGAGGGCTTTTATGACGTCACATTTTTTTTCATGCGTCATCGTAATGCTGCCGTCAGATACTTCAGCATGCGTGAGTTTTAGTTTGTCGAGTAGTTTTCTGTAATCATCAAATTGGTTTCTGATCAGAAAAGCCTCGAGTAATGTTCCGCCCAGGTAAACCGGTATGCCAGCCTCGCGATAGACATTGATTTTTCTCTCCAGGTTAGGGGTGATCATTGAACTTCCGAAGCCCAGTTTGACAAGGTCAACATAAGGGCCACTGCTCTCTACAAAATCTTCGGCTTCTCTTACGCCAAGGCCTTTGTCCATGACCATGGTCATTCCGGTTTCACGCGGCTTGGCAGCACGCTCGGGTATATTCGATAAATAAAAGTTCATGAGCGCTTGCTGTAGGTGTCTATGAGTTCGAGTACGAATTTGTCGTTCTCCATTGTTGGTACATATTCAAAAATGATGTGTGACAGGCGCCAGTTTTTTTCCAGCGCATATGTTATTATTCTATATGAATCAGCAATGCGACCGGTTTTATAAAAATAGCACACGAGGCGGTAAATTAGTTCTGCATTCTCGGGATGTTTCACCATGCCAAGTTCAATCAGACGAATGGCTTCATCAGGGCGGTTATCAGCCATGAGGAGGTGCGAGTATTCCAGCCATATTTCTTCGTTCTCCGGTTCAAGGTCAATTACTTTCTGATAAGCATTTTCAGCAGCAACAAGATTTTCAAGGTGGTATTCTGCATCACCAAGTGCAAACCAGAATTCTGCTACTTCTTTATTCAGCTCAATGGCTTTCTTGATATAATGCGTTGCTTCAAACCAACGTTCATCATTCTGCAATGTAATGCCGATGCCCAGCCATGCTTCTGCAAAATTGGGATCTAATTTTGTTGCCTTCTTATAATATTCCCTTGCCCGGTTCGCCTGTTCCAATTGCTCATAACATTCACCGATGTTGTAGTATGAGATGGCATCGGGCGCTTCAAACTCAAAAGTCTTTTTATAATTCTCAATCGCTTCTGCATAACGCATCAGGTTGGCAAGTGTATTTCCCTTATTGAAAAATGCAGACGCAAAATCATCCTTTATCAACAGGCAATAGTCATATGCAGTCAGTGCATCTTCATAGTTTCCCATCCTGTTATAAACGTTTCCGAGGTTATACCAGGCAGGATAAGAATACGGAGACCGGTCAATGAACTGCTTATAAAATTCTACGCTATCGTCGTATCGTTCTGTTACCTCAAAGCAAAAAGCCAGTTCGTAGAGGGCAATTTCATTTTCAGTATTGTCAACCAGACAAAGCTTCAGGTTATCAATTGCTTTTCCATAGTCGCCCCAACTTTCATAAACATATGCAATATTCAGGTACAGCAAGTCGAGCTGATCAGAAAGAGGAATGGCTTTGTTAAAGTTCTCAATAGCCAGTGAATATTTTTTTTGCTGACTGTAAATGCTACCGCGGATCATGAAGATATCAGGATCGGTGGGCGTAATTTTTTCGGCTTCACTGAGAATAACTAGGGCCTCATTGTATTTCTCCACCATGGCCAACAGCTGAGATTTGCGCAGTAAAAACTCAACAGAGTATGAATGTTGCTGCTGCGCAAATTCAACGACCTGTAACGCCTTCACCGGGTCGTTCTTTTCAATGTAATAATCAATGATATTAAGGAATGCATCAACGTCAAAAAAGTACTCATCATGCCTGCGAAGCATTTCTTCGTAACGCAGGATACTGTTCTGAATCTGATTTTTATCTTCTGAAGTGCCGTCAAATTCTTCGTCCATCATAGGTTGAAAAATGTTTTGGTGTTACAAAGGTAGAAAACCAATCCCGAAAGCACTAACAACCTTGTTGAGTTATTCACAGGATTGGGTGAAAATGAAATAGTTTGTTGATTTTAAACGACATTGAAAACAAACGGTAGTTTTATCCGTCATTACGGGCTCTCTTTTTTCCTATAAATTCAACAGGAAAATTATCTTTGCGCCTGCATGCCTGCATTCAGGCCTCTAAACACTGTATTACACTTGGCACTTATTAAATCAATATCAGGCATCCGGGGAACCATCGGGGGCAAGCCGGGAGACGGATTGACTCCTGTTGACATCGTAAAATTCACTGCTGCATTTGGAACATGGCTGATTAAAAAATCAACAAAGTCAAAAAAGCACAGCATCGTTATTGGACGTGATGCCCGAATCAGCGGCGAAATGGTTCAAAACCTCGTTGCCGGTACTTTGAAAGGATTGGGGATTGATGTTGTTTATCTTGGCTTGTCAACAACACCGACTGTTGAAATGAGTGTTGTTGAACACAAGGCCGACGGTGGTATCATCATCACTGCAAGTCATAATCCCAAACAATGGAATGCACTTAAATTACTGAACGGAAAAGGTGAATTTATTTCTGCTGCTGATGGTGAGGAAGTATTGAATATCGCAGATCAGGAAGCTTTCAACTTTGCTGAAGTATCGAAACTTGGAAAATATACTTCCGATCCGAATGCAATACAAAAACACATTGATAAAATTCTTGCCCTGCCGCTTGTTGACGTCAAAGCAATCAAAGCAAAAGATTTTAAAATTGTAGTTGATTGCGTCAATTCAACAGGTGGTATTGCTGTTCCTGCATTGTTGAAAGCGTTGGGCGTTGAAACGATTTTTGAATTGTACTGCGAACCCAACGGACAGTTTCCTCATAATCCGGAACCGTTACCCGAGCACCTTGGAGATATCAGCAAAGAAGTAAAAAAACGGAACGCACATCTCGGTATTGTCGTTGACCCTGACGTTGATCGGCTGGCGCTTGTGTGCGAAGACGGAGAAATGTTTGGGGAAGAATATACACTCGTGGCTGTCGCGGATTACGTATTAAAGAATTTACCTGCAGGTAAAAAAGGAAATACGGTTTCTAATCTTTCATCCACACGTGCCCTGCGCGATGTCACTGAAAAGGCCGGTGGTAAATATTTTGCTGCCGCCGTTGGTGAAGTGAATGTAGTGGAAGCCATGAAAGCGAATCATGCTGTGATCGGCGGAGAAGGCAATGGTGGTGTTATTTATCCGGAGTTACATTATGGAAGAGATGCATTGGCAGGTATTGCTTTGTTTCTGTCTCATCTGGCAAAATTCGGCAAGACAACTTCCATGTTGCGTGCATCATACCCGAACTATTTTATCTCAAAAAATAAAATTGAACTCACTCCTGAAATTAATGTTGACGAAGTGCTGGAAGGAATCAGAACAAAATACAAGAAGCAACCGGTCAATACGATTGATGGTGTTAAAATAGAGTTTGACAAGGAATGGGTTCACCTGCGGAAAAGCAATACAGAACCCATCATCCGGATTTATTCAGAGAGCCAGTCACAAACCACTGCAAAGAATCTGGCAGAAAAAATTATTTCTGACATCAAAGACCTGATCGCTGATAATGTAAATAAATAACAATGAGAGTTTACCTCGACAACGCCGCAACCACACCGCTTGATCCGGAAGTACTCAATGCCATGCTACCCGTTATGCAAAAGGGTTTTGGGAATCCCAGTTCTATTCATTCTTTTGGTCGAGAGGCAAGGGCAGCCATTGAGCAGGCAAGAAAAACAGTTGCAAAACTTGTCAATGCTTCTCCATCTGAAATTTTTTTTACGAGTGGTGGAACAGAAGCAAACAACACTGCAATTTGCTGCACTATCCGCGACCTTGGAATTAAACATGCCATCACTTCTCCGATTGAACACCATGCAGTGCTGCATACACTGGAAGCACAGGCGAAAGCCGGTCTCATAAAACTGAGTCTTGTTGAAGTGGATGAAAAAGGTAAGGTCAATTTAGATCACCTTGAAAAACTGCTTGCAGAAAATGACCGGTCGTTGGTTTCTTTGATGCATGCAAATAATGAACTGGGGAATTTACTTCCTGTAAAAGAAGTAGGTGAGATTTGTGCGAAATACAATGCCGTTTTTCATAGTGATACCGTGCAGACGATGGGGCATTATCCTTTCAATCTGCAGGAAGTAAATGTTCATTTTGTCACTTGTGCGGCGCATAAATTTCATGGTCCTAAAGGAATCGGATTCCTTTATATCAACAGCAAGGTAAAAATTCATCCGTTTATTTTGGGTGGAGCGCAGGAAAGAAATATGCGTGGCGGAACTGAAAATGTATATGGGATTATCGGTTTGGCGAGAGCACTGGAACTTTGCTACGAGCATCTTACAGAACACAAGACACAAATTGATCAGCTGAAAGACTACATGGCCAATAAGCTTCGCAAAGAAATTCCCGGAGTTGAATTCAATGGCGATACATTGGGCAATGCTTTATATACCGTGCTGAACGTTTCTTTTCCGCCTACTGATATTGCTGAAATGCTTTTGATGAATCTGGATATAAACGGAGTAGCGGCAAGTGGCGGCAGCGCATGCAGCAGCGGCAGTGACGTAGGTTCACACGTGCTCACTGCGATTAAAGTAAATCCTGACCGACCATCGGTAAGATTTTCATTCAGTAAATACTCTACCAGGGAGGAAGTTGACTATGCTGTGGAGAAGTTGAAGGAAATGTTTGCTGTGAAAGTTTGAGTTTATTCTTGCCCAAACTGATTTATTGAATATTTTTGCGGCCCGTTGCGAAAATAACGGAATTATATGGTGGTTGTAGCTCAGTTGGTTAGAGCATCAGATTGTGATTCTGAGGGTCGTGGGTTCGAGCCCCATCATCCACCCGAAATAAATATAAAGCCATTCTGATTTTTGTACAGGATGGCTTTATTATTTTGAAATACGTATGATAGGAAGCAAACAGTCTCAAATAAATTGATCATGCATTAAACTGAAATCAGTTGTAGCTCTCCCGATAGCAACCTGCCTGCGGGTAGTGAAGGTCGGGATGGTTAGAGCATCATCCCGATAGCTATCGGGAGTGATTCTGAGGGTCGTGGGTTCGAGCCCCATCATCCACCCGGATAAATAAAAAAGCCATTCCGTAGATTAAGGATGGCTTTTTTGTTGGTATTCTTCCGAAAGAATTTACTCCAATTATATTCCTCGGTCAACCTTGTTGCTGATCTTAGGAACTGTCCGCAAATAAGCATAGATCGCTTTCGCTTCTTCATCAGTAAGCATTAAGTATGGAATCATCGGGTTTCGTAAGGCCGGTCCATGAGGAACGATACCGGACCGAAGCGCTTTGATAAATTCTTCTTCAGACCAGTTTCCGATACCGGTTTCTTCATCGGGAGTAATATTCATTGTTGTAATATTTTTTCCATCTGCTCCAATCATCAGGTTTCCGCCACCGAAAAATCCTTCCGACTTTTCAGGAATTTCTACGTTCATCGTCTTGAAATCCTTAGAATGGCATGCGAAACATTCGATCTGGTACAGCGTCAGGTATTTACCCCATTCCAGTTTATTGGTTGTGTCCGGATCGGGAATTTCATGATCAGGATAATTAAACGGATGAAAAGCAACGAGAGACAGAAACTTGGACAGGAATGAGGGGTCTGATTCAGGGTATTCAGTTTTATCGGGCTGAACATCGGGTAAATCCGAGCGCAAATAAGCAACGACGGAACGGAGATCCTCATCCGAAATATGCAATAACTTCGGCATGTAAGGAGGAATGAACTTCCCGCTCTTTGGATTTATACCAGTGCGGATAAAATAAATGATTTCTGCATCTGTCCAATTGCCGATGCCGATCTCATGATCTTTTGTAATATTCCGTGAATATATTTTCCCGAATTGCGGTGCTTCCGCCAACAACCTACCGGTCATCTTGCCGGTTTCATTGTTTAAATGGCAACTCTTGCAAAGCATGGAAGCAATTCTCTCTCCTCGTATGACTCTTTCAGGTGTCACTTCAACTTTTGGTATGTCGGGAACATTCACCGGATAACTTCCTGTTCCTCTCACATTAATGTAGATTACAAAAACAATGACTGCCAAGACTACAATACCGAGGAGGATGCCTAGAATTTTAAGTAGTTTTTTCATTGAAGCTGATTTAGTAGTTTGTAAATGGTTAAGAATTCATTTCGAAGTAATTTATTTATGCCGGATTAAAGAACCGAAAATTCATTAAATAATATTCAACAAAATTCGACGAACAATATTTAATGTAATAACAACTTGACAAAAAAACAAAGCCTGCTCAAAAATAAAAAAAATAATATGTGATCCAAAACTACAAATCGAGCAATAAGGAATCTATCTGAATGAATTATTCAACGATGTAATTTACGTTACTCGTCTTTATGCTTCACCGAAGACAATATATGTTCAAGCGTCATTGGATCTTTTACGAGAACTTCCCTTGCCTTACTGCCTTCAAATGGTCCGATGATTTTTGCGGATTCAAGTTGGTCAATGATACGGCCTGCGCGGTTGTATCCGAGTTTCAATCTGCGCTGGAGTAACGATGCAGAGCCTTGTTGGTGTTGAACTATTATCTGAGCGGCATCTTCAAAAAGCGGATCGCGGTCATTCAGGTCAACATCTTTTGATCCTTCTCCTGATTCTTCGATATACTCAGGTAACAAATGAGCATCTGCATAACCATGTTGATTGCCGATAAATGAAGTAATCCTTTCCACTTCAGGGGTATCAACGAATGCACATTGGAGACGAATCAGATCAGCACCGGTTGACAAAAGCATATCACCGCGACCTATCAACTGATCAGCGCCACCGGAATCGAGGATCGTGCGCGAATCAATTTTCGATGTCACGCGGAAAGCAATTCGCGCCGGGAAATTGGCCTTGATCGTTCCTGTGATAATATTTACGGAAGGTCGTTGCGTAGCAATGATCAGATGTATTCCAATGGCGCGTGCAAGCTGAGCTAGACGCGCAATCGGCGTTTCAATCTCTTTGCCTGCTGTCATGATAAGGTCGGCAAATTCGTCCACTACAAGTACGATGTATGGCAGAAACTTATGTCCGTTATTCGGATTTAGTTTGCGGGCAATAAATTTTGCATTGTATTCTTTGATGTTCCGTACTTCAGCATTCTTCAATAACTCATACCGCTGATCCATTTCAATGCAGAGTGAATTCAGCGTATGCACGACCTTTTTTGTATCCGTTATAATTGGTTCGGCTTCGCCGGGAAGTTTGGCAAGGAAATGCCGTTCAATGGCCCTGAATAAAGTAAGCTCGACTTTTTTAGGATCTACAAGAACAAATTTCACCTGGCTTGGATGTTTTTTGTACAACAACGAAACCAGCAATGCATTTAGTCCGACTGATTTTCCCTGTCCTGTAGCACCTGCCATCAGCAAGTGAGGCATCTTTGCAAGGTCGGCAACAAAAACTTCATTCGATATTGTTTTACCCAGTCCGACCGGAAGTTCCATTTCACTGTTCACGAATTTTTCGCTGGCAAGAATCGTTTTCATCGGTACTGTTTCCGGCTTCTGATTCGGTACTTCAATACCAATTGTTCCTTTGCCCGGAATAGGGGCGATGATTCTGATTCCTAGCGCCGAAAGACTCAGCGCAATATCATCTTCAAGATTTTTAATTTTAGAAATACGTACGCCCGCCTGCGGAACGATCTCAAATAATGTAACCGTTGGTCCGATGGTCGCTTTGATTTTTTCAATGCCGATATTGTAATGCCCCAGCGTTTCAACAATTCTGTTTTTATTGGCTTCCAGTTCGTCCCTGTTTACCTCCAGTTTTGATTCGCCGTAATTTTCGAGTAGGTCAAGCGTCGGGTATTGATATCCTGAGAGATCGAGCGTTGGGTCATAGTCACCCTGCGCATGCGGTAATTCATCACCATCAGCAAGGACGGCAGGCTCTTCTTCAACAATGGCTTCCACTTCCATAGGAACGGCGTTTTCATCCTGCTCAAGTTCCTCCTCTGCTTTTTCCAGTTCTTCTTCATTGATCGGATCAAGTTCAATTGCGTTTTCTGTTTCCTGATCAGCAGGAATTTCTTCTACTGCTTTTTCTTTGTCGAGATTGAAATTAACAAGTATTGGCGTCTCATCTGTGCGCTGAGCATTTTTCAATGCAATATTTTCGGCCATGACACCCAAAGGAATGTCAGCCTTCATTTCTTCCGCGTCTTCATTTCTTTTGCGCATAAATGGAATGTTGAAGGCAACCACAAGAAACCCGGTAAATGAAAATACAAGTACAGCACCTGTACCAATAAATCCAATAGCACCTTGCAGGGTCTGACTGATGTGGTATCCATAACCACCGCCCAGGGCAAGTAAATTAGATGAATGAAAGCTATAAGCGAGTAAGGTTGGAATCCATACCAGACCAAACAAAGAATAACGTATTGTTTTTCCGATAGGCAGAATCCATGTTTCAAAAAGGATTCTGAAGCCGGCTAAAAAAATAATCAGCGGGAAAGCAAAGGCGGCAATACCAAACCAGTTGTTTACAAACTGCAACGCAACAACAGCTCCCAGTTTGCCAAGCCAGTTTTCTACCTGAAGAGAATTATTAAAAAGTAAATCCCAGGCAGAAGTAGCCCCGGCAACGGCCTGATCTTCTTCCCATGTAAAGAGATCGGAAGTAAATGCAACAACCATGAAAAAAGAAATCAGTATCATCAGCAGTGCGCTGACTTTATGCGTGCGTTCATCTGCAAGGAAATTTCGAAGCGCATGAATTCTTCCTTTCATGCCCTTCAGCTTTTTCTGCTTCTTTTCTTTATGTTCTTTCTTCTCCTTTGGTTCTTCTTTGTCCTTGGGACCATCTACTTCTTCCCATTCTTCTGCTTCTTCTTCTACCACTTCCTTAAACCGGTTGGTCTTTGCTGTCATTATTCTTAGTTTATGTAATGTTTCAAAAATACTTTTCACAGTCCCAGCAGGGTTTCTGCGGCGAATAAGATATGAACAACCTTTTCAAGAGAAATAACTCCTGGATTCAATGGTTATTTGATGACGAATTAAGAATGTAAGTTTTGACCCATGTTTTTTTCGGAGAGCTCTGATAGAAGAAAATTCTGATATTATTTATCTCTCATTGAATTTTCGTGTATTTGAAATCCCCCACTGAATTCTATTCCATTCATGATAATTGGTGTAATTCGTTGCTGTATTACTGATTGCAAGTTTCAGTGATAATCATATACAGAAGATTTAGCGTCGTTTGCATCGGGTTTTACAATTGACTGAATCAATTATCTTTGTCCGATTAACAATTCAAATACAAAATAAATTATGAAAAGAATCATGACAGCCATTGCAGTGGTGGCATTTACGTTTAACGTTTATCAGGCCATTGCGCAGGAAAAACTGAAGGAAGGAAAAATCACATTTGATATTTCAATCAATAATGCTGAAGAGACGAATGACCAGATTCTCGCCATGATGCCCAAGGACATGGTAGTTTATTTTAAGGATGGCAGAAGTCGGGGTGAAATGGATATGATGGGAGGTAAGGTGATTTCTATTACCGATAGTAAGGCAGGCGAAACCATTACGCTCATGGATATGATGGGAAAAAAACAGGCCATTAAAACAACAAAGTCAGACGCAGAAAATGAAAAAAAGAGTGAAGGTGATTATGATGTAAAGATCACGGATGAGACAAAAACTATTGCGGGATATAAATGTAAAAAGGCAATTATTAATTTCAAGGATAAAAAGGCAAATGAGGGAACCACAATAATCTGGTTTACCAATGAACTGGAAGCAACCAATTCTGAAAAATATTCCTGGAAGGGAATTGACGGGTATATGATGGAATTTTCAGTAGACCAGCGCGGATTGGGAATGAAATTTTCCTGCACGGAAGTAAAAAAGCAAGCTGTAAGTGACGATTTATTTGAAATACCGGAGGGTTATACGATAATGACGACGGAGGAGATGAAGAAGATGTATGGAGGGAGATAGCGGCGAGCAGCCGGGCGCAAGCGGCAGGAAGCAGTTCGCCAAAGGCGAATCCGTCATTCAGCGGATAGGCAAAGTGCAGTACTTCGCTTGAAATAAATAGGGAATTGCCGGAGGCTAGCAGCAAGCAGCCAGATGCACAATTCACAATGCACAATGAACAGCCTGTAATCCATTTCAAGATTAATATTTCAAATTCATATTCGTGCTTCAAAAATTATTCATACAAAATTACGTTCTCATTGATTCCCTTGAACTGGAACCGGGTAAAGGTCTTACGATAATTACCGGTGAAACAGGGGCGGGTAAATCAATTTTACTCGGTGCATTGTCCATGATTCTCGGTGAGCGTGCCGATAAAAATGTACTGCTTGATAAAGACCGTAAATGCGTGGTGGAAGCAACATTCTCTTCCGGTATAAAGGAGGTGAAGGAATTTTTTAAAGATAACGCGCTCGATTACGAAAAGCAGCTCATCCTCAGAAGGGAAATAAACGGTGAAGGAAAATCACGTTCATTTATTAATGATACGCCCGTTACACTTTCGCAACTGAAGGAACT
>JBBRAY010000022.1:0-58104 GCA_038206355.1 Bacteroidia bacterium | reverse complement strand
GCCTGAAATATCATTTGATTTCAACATCAGTGATTTCGACCTGCAGAAAACTACTTCTACTTTTTCTACCGTTGAGAAAATGGCTCCCATTGTGAAATCCTGCGCTGGGAAATTTTCCGCCGGACTAAAAATGAAATCTTTCATGGATGATAAAATGAATCTCGTGATGAATACCCTGAATGGCGCAGGAAAACTTACTACCTCCAACATTGTGGTTTCCGGCAGCAACATATTTGAGAAAGTCGGAGACGTACTTAAAATGGACCAGCTTAAAAAAATGACCATCCCTGTGGTGAACGTATCATTCATGTTTAGCAATGGGCGACTCTTCGTACAGCCGTTTGATATCACGCTTGCCGGAATAAAAACGACGATCAGCGGCAGCAATGGATTTGACCAGACGCTTGATTACACCATGAACATGAATATTCCACGTGCATCATTTGGAAGTGCGGCAAACAGTGTACTGAATAATTTCATCAGTCAGGCCAATAGCAAGGGTGTCAACATCAGTGCAGGCGATAACATCCCTGTAGCTGTAAAGATCGGCGGGACAACGTCTAATCCGAAAATATCCACAGACCTGAGCAGCGTCGGCGCAAAAGCCGTTGACAATTTGAAAGCCGCAGCTGCCGCAGAGTTTGAAAAGAAAAAAGCGGAAGCTGAAGCGCGGGCAAGAGAAGAAGCTGATAAACTGAAATCTGATGCAGAGAAAAAGTTGAATGAGGGAAAAGCAAAAGCACAGGAGGAAGCAGATCGGTTGAAGAAAGAAGCTGAAGCCAAAGTAAAAGCCGCGCAGGACAGCGCCAAAAAAGCTGCAGAGAAAAAAGCGAAGGACGAGTTGAATAAGTTGAATCCGTTTAAAAAGTAAGTTAATATTTAAGAAGTAAATGTAATATTTGATTCCTGGTTCATATAGGATTCAGAATTATTATTTGTAATTCCCCGCTTGAGATTTCTAACTTCTAACTTCTAACTTATCTTCTTCATTCATGTCCGATATCCTCATCGCGCCACAGTTCATTCAAAAACAATTCAGCGATAAGTTGGTGCTTCTCGACGTGCGCTGTGAAAAGGAATTTGTACAAGGGCACATGCCGGGAGCCATTAATATTCCTTTGCTCAATGATGACCATAGAAAGCAAGTTGGCATCACATACAAAAGCAATGGAAAGGACGCTGCGGTATTGAAGGGGTTTGATCTTGTGGGCGAAAGGTTTTCTGATTTTATCCGCAAGGTAAAAAGACTGACAGAAGAAAAACACGTCATGCTTTATTGTTGGCGTGGTGGAATGCGCAGCGGCATTATGAGTTGGGTGTTGGAGATGGGCGGATTCAAAACCTTTATCATGAAGGGCGGCTACAAAGCTTATCGCAACCATGTTCTTGAAATTTTGATACAACCAAGAAAAGTGGTCGTGGTCGGAGGTAAAACAGGAAGCGGAAAAACGGAAGTGCTGAACGAAATAAAAAAGATGGGTGAGCAGGTCATTTGTCTGGAAACGCTTGCTTCACATCGTGGTTCGGCCTTTGGTGCTTTAGGAATGCCACCACAGCCGCGCAATGAGATGTTTCAGAATATGCTTGCACAGGAGTGGATGAATGTTGACAGCGATAAAATCCTTTTTCTTGAAAATGAAAGTATGACCATCGGTCCAATTTTACTCCCGCCCAAAATTTATGAGGCCATTAGAAATTCACCGGTAATAGAAATAGGTATGAGCAAGGAGATGCGGATGAAACGGATCCTGAACGAGTATGGTAATTTTCCTGTTGACGACCTGGTTGAAAATACTCAGAAACTAAGCAAGCGCCTCGGTGGATTGAGGACGTCAGAATCGATAGAAGCCCTTCGCAATGGAGATAAAGAGAAGTGGGTTGAGGAGATTTTAAACTACTACGACAAAGCGTATCAGTTTGGAAATGATACCAGGAATGCTCCGATGCATTTAATTGAAGTAAAAGAAAACGATGCTAGCAGATATATTGCCGGAAGGGTGATTGAAGCCGCGATGAGTCCTATAATAAATCAGGCCACGAATTTCACGAATTAGCTCTAATCAATTGTAAGTTTTAATTTGCCTGATTGGTCGCAGATAATATTAAAATTAACAGAAACGTTATTTGTAAAATAGATGGATGAAATAAAACTCACAGCATTCAGTCATGGGTCAGGTTGTGGTTGTAAAATAGCACCTGCCGTACTGGAAAAAATATTGCATCAGGACGGGACAAGAAAACAATTCAAAGACCTGATCGTAGGTTATGAATCCAATGATGATGCTGCAGTCTATGCGCTTTCCGGAACCGAGCAATACCTCATTAGTACGGTAGATTTTTTTACGCCTATCGTTGATAATCCATTTGACTTTGGCCGTATCGCTGCCACCAATGCATTAAGTGATGTTTATGCTATGGGAGGTAAACCAATTCTTGCGACTGCCATACTTGGATTTCCGGTTGATAAATTGCCTGTTGAAGTTGCGCAACAAATCATTGCCGGTGGAAGAAAAATTTGTGAGGAAGCCAATATCCCATTGGCCGGTGGGCACAGCATTGATTCTCCTGAACCATTTTTTGGATTGAGTGTGAATGGACTGGTTCAACAAAGTCACCTGAAAAAAAATAATACTGCTCAACCCGGAGATTTACTTTTTCTTACGAAACCGATTGGTACCGGCATTATTTCTTCTGCAATGAAAAGAGGAAAGGCGTCTGAAGTTAATGTGGCTGCTGCTGTTCAATTGATGACAACTTTAAACAAGGTAGGAGAGAAGCTCGGAGCAATGACAGGTGTTCATGCCCTTACAGATATTACCGGTTTCGGATTGCTCGGGCATCTTATCGAAATGGCAGAAGGAAGTAACTGCTCCGCTAAACTGGACTATAAGAACATTCCATTGATTCCCGGAGTTGAAACATATATGAAGCAGTTTATTTTTCCTGATAACACCTACAGGAACTGGAATGCCTATGAGAAAAAAGTAAAAGGGATAAACGGACCGGAGTTTATTTCGCTTTGTGATCCACAGACGAGTGGGGGATTACTGGTTGCACTTTCAACTGACTCATTAGAAAAATTTCAGAAATTGATGCAGGAAGAAAAAATTTTATGCGCCCTAAGTCCCATCGGGAAGATCATTGAAAAAGATCAATTTGTAGTAAGCGTTGAATTTTAGTAACAAAGTTCATACAGCACTATTTCTTCGGTTTTGTTTATGGTTTCGTCGTCATCTGAAATGACGAAAAGCATTTTAACCGACTGAATCTATGATATCCTTTAGTGCAGTTTTTTGAGGATCAGTCAATCCTTCCGGCACCAGTTGTAATACATTATTTGCAGCCTTTTTTGTATTCGCATTTTCGGCTGCAAGTGCAGCAGGTATGCCTTCGCCAATATAGCCAAGAGATACAATCCGGTGATTGTCTTTGATGATTCCCTGGTTTGCTTTTGTTTGCGTATTCAGACTCCTCAATCGTACGCCGGAACGGAAAAGCGATGCTGCGAACAATACAGATAGTGCAACGATCACGATCGAAAAAATATTTTTAAATCCGCTTCGTTTAGAAATAAATCCCTCCGTATCCATGTTCAGCTGAGCGACTTCGTTCTGCAAATTAACCACTTTGTCTTCATCTGCTTTATCCATTTGCCTGTATTCATTTTGCAGACCGATGATCACTCCTGCTTTTTCTTCAGCCATTATCTTTTCTTTCAGATTCAGGTATTTTTGAAAAACATTATAGCCTTGTTTGAAATGTACATTCGCTGCAAACCCCGCTGATAAAGCCTTGTAGGCCTCCATCATTTTCTTTTCCTGTTCAGGTGTCGGGGTAACTGAATCAAAATAATGTAGTTGAAGCGCAGCAATGTCGAGTGCTTCAACGGGCGGTGCAGCCACAGTGATGTTGGCAATCAACCTGTCAAGGTCAGGTGCCTGTCCGAAATTTGAAATGGAAATTATCAGCCAGATAAAAGTAAGGGACAATATTTTATTTACCAATGATTTCATGAGGTGAAAAATTTAATGTAAACATCAGTCTTGTTTCCCGGTTCACTTTCAATCTTCAGTTCCCCACGATGCAATTCACCGGCGATTGTTTTTGCGTTTGCCATTCCCAATCCGGATGCGTGGGAACTGTTTTTCATCGTGAAATAGGGTTCGCATACCTGTTGAATAATTTCATCAGTCATTCCCAATCCATTGTCATGAATGCGCACTTGCAGAAACCTCGGCAATACGCGGGTGCTGATGGTTACTTTCGGTACATACCCTTTGATTTTTTCTTCCTGTCGTTCCTGAACAGATTGAAAGGCATTGACGAGCACATTGATCAGCAACTGTGCGATGGCTTCAGGAATAAGTTTGATCTGCGGAAGATTTTTTTCAAGATCCTTCGAAACGGAAATTTTCAAGTCCGGATTTTCGGATTTCATTCCGGAGTACACGAGTTCAAAGCACTGGTCGCAAAGTGTATTCAGATTTGCATTTACTTTTTCATCGCCTGCCTCATTCTCCTGCGTCAGTATCGTTGAAATAATTTTGTAGCCCGAAGTTCCGGAACGTACCAGATCGGCTATTGCAACCTTTACCTTATCTGCAACTTCTTTTGAAAATCCTTTTTCAACCGTGATCGGTGATTCGGCAAATAATTTTTGAATCACTTCTGTTTTTGAATTCAGGTTTTCAGTACGGGAGGAATTTTCATGGGCCAGTTTTAATAATGAAATTCCGGCATCCTTTTTCTGAACAGATGTTGCAAGCTGATTTATACTCACGTCAAGCCGTGCCTGTATTTTTTTTAAGGTATGCGTTCGGATCTGTACCAGTATTATAACAATAACCAGCCAGATGAGCGAAGCTATTCCCGCCTTGCGAAGGAGACCGGAGTATCCCGAAGATGCTTTTTCTTTTTTATCAGAGAGCTCCTGAATTTGTCTGTTGAGTTCAGTTATCGTATTGTTTCGCTCCAGATGAGACTTTCCATAATTCATTTTGAATGCCGCAACAGTGTCCGCCATTTCTGCTTTATACATGGTGTCAATTGCAGCATCATAATTTAGCAATTGATTCAACGCAAAACGGTTTAAGTTCTGAGCGACATAATCATCGGCGTTCTTTTTATAGACAGAAAGCGCGTCCAGATGATCCTGCTGATGAATGGCACTCATGTCATCAGCAATGACGGCAGGTGCAGAGATAAGGAAGAGGACGATAAAAATCAGGGAAAAATTGAACTTCATTTCTGTCTTTCAGGTATTTTACAAAAGTACAAAATCACATCCGCTCTGAGTGGAAGAATCATTTGTTTTCCTCTTTCTTTTCAACGAAGAAGTGTTTAAAGAATCAGTCCATTGAAACTGAGACCTTAATGTGGAATTAATTCAAAAAAATAGTTTTGTAATATTGATTTTATTTCCATTTTTACAGTTCATGCTTTTCCGGAAAGATAATAATAGAGGAGCAAATATGTCTCTTGAGCTTTTTAGTTTTAATTCTTCAGGTATTCAGTCTCTGTAAATATTAACCACTAAACACTAACATTTAAAACTACAACAATGGACGCACAAAAAGTGGACATGTTCATCATGTCAAACGGAAAGTTTTTCGAGAGTCATCAGATCATGGGCATCAGGGAACGACTCCTTGCCATGGATGATTCCAAATGGGTGATGATCTCTACCATACAATTTAAAGATCCAACCGTAAGCCTGATCGTTTCTATCTTAGCCGGCTCATTGGGCATTGATCGCTTTATCATTGGTGATACCGGGCTGGGTGTCGGGAAACTTTTAACCTGTGGCGGGCTGGGTATATGGGCTATCATTGACTGGTTCTTAATTCAAGGAGCTACGCGCGAAAAAAATATGGAGAAGATTCAGCAGTTTTTATATTGATGATAACAGAACGAAACAGACTTTATTTTTTTCTATTTCTGTTATGCCTGGGGGGCGTTGCCTGGCTTTATCGGGGTATATCATCTTCCCCGGGAGGCGGGCCTGTAGAAGCTTGTCTGATTAAGCACACCATCAAAGTTCCATGTCCTTCATGTGGTTCTACGCGTTCTGTAATTGCACTCACAAAAGGGAATTTTATTGAAGCGTTGAAAATTAATCCGCTGGGATACCTAGTTGCTGCTATTGTATTTCTCACTCCTCTGTGGATTATTATAGACTTCACCACAAACAGAAAAACATTGTTTCTGTTTTATAGGAAGGCAGAGACTTTTCTTAAAAGGCCGCGCTATGCGATTCCATTGGTGATACTGATGCTGATGAACTGGGTCTGGAATATTTCGAAAGGACTATGATACAGATTGCAAAATTTGCTTATGAACCGGGCGAGCATGAAGCTGAAAAGGCATCAAACAGTTACCTGATGTCATTGATAGCCATTATTGCCGGCCTTCCGTTGCCAATCATAAACCTGATTGCAACGTTCATTTTTTATGTGGGCAACAGGAATGGTACTTATTTCGTGAGGTGGCATTGCATGCAGGCTTTGTTGTCGCAGATTTCTTTGCTGTTCATTAATAGTTTTGGTTTCTGGTGGACTGTTTCCATCATCTTTACTTCTGAAACAATTACAAGTGATTACATCGCCTACATGATCGCCGCAGTTGTTTTTAACCTGGCTGAATTTATTGCAACGATTTATACTGCAATCCGGACAAGAAAAGGGATCCATATTAAGTGGTGGTTTTATGGTGACCTGACGAATTTAATCTGCAAACCGGCACCATGAAATAGCAGTATACTGAGCGCTACGTAGGTCAAGCGACATAAGAATCTTCGAAAATAACAGGTTGATTAGTATTCATTAAGTTGCCTGTGTAATGAGCGTATTAGTACAATTGCATCCCGGTAGAAATGAACATGGCTTTCAATTGTGAAGCAAAAATATATACAGATGAAAAAAATATTGTTTCAGGGAATTGCTATTGCAGCATTATTTTTCATGACATGGTTTTTACTTTCACAGGTAAACTGGGTTGATCTTTTCCGTGTTCAAAAAATAACGGATAAGACAGAACAAAGGACCGGTGATCTATTTTGGGATTTTTTCAGAAAGACAGAGAATGAGATTAAAAATCCTTTTGTCGTAAATTCTATTGACAGCATTGTTACAAAGATTTGCAACGCCAATCATATCGATAGGGAAAGAATAAAAATTCACATCCTGAAGAAAGATGATGTCAACGCTTTTGCATTGCCCAATGGTCATTTGATCATCTATGATGGATTAATTCTGGCTTCTGATAACCAGGAAGAATTAAGTGGTGTCATCGGACATGAAATGGCCCACATCGTACTCAGTCATGTGATGAAAAAACTGGTGAAGGACGTTGGTATTGCATCAATCGTTTCTATGACTTCCGGCAAAGGCGGTACCGAAATAATAAAGGAAGCGGTAAAAAAAATTTCTTCTACAGCTTTTGACAGAAAGATGGAAAAGGAAGCGGATATTAAGGCCGTTGATTATCTTTTAAAAGCAAAAATAAATCCTGAACCATTTGCTGATTTCTTGTTTATGATATCCGAAAAGGAGAATGATGCGATGAAATATTTTGCATGGATCAATACTCATCCCGATTCTAAGGAAAGAGCGGAAAATATTATTGAGTACAGTAAAAACAAGAAGGTGGATTTTAAGTCTGTACTCAATATTGAAACCTGGGATGGGCTGAAAGAAAAACTGAAGGATTAGCCTGATCTTCGGGTGAAGGGATTCGGGCGAATATAAATATAATCTTCAGGTCCATTCATTGAAAAGCTGATGTTTGTAGAAGCTCAGTTTGGATCAGATAGATTCCTCATATCATTATAAATGAAATGAGGAATCTCTCAAACAGAGCCACTACTCTGATGCCGGCCATTATTATGCCTTCAGATTTTTTTCATAGTGAAATGGCAACACGCAATCGTCATGTTTTGCCGAAGAATCAAAAACTATCTTTGCCATTATTGTAAATTTTCAATCCGCACGATTTCATGAACATCCTGGATAACTTCCGTTTAAAAAATGAGAAAGAAGATTATCAATCTGTAATAGAAAGTATTCGCAAAGGTGTTCCATTCAGAGGGACCAATCTGTGGATTCTTGTATTTGCTATCTTTATTGCATCCCTCGGACTCAATGTAAATTCAACAGCCGTAATTATTGGTGCCATGCTTGTATCTCCATTGATGGGTCCTATCATGGGGCTCGGAATGGGAATGGCACTCAATGACCTTGCATTGCTGAGGAAAGCATTGTTTAATTATTTGTTTGCGGCCGGCGTTGGACTGGCAACTTCAACAATTTATTTTTTTATTTCCCCAATCAACGAAGCGCATTCTGAAATTCTGGCGCGTACTTCTCCGAATATATATGATGTGCTCATTGCGTTATTTGGGGGGTTCGCCGGAATTCTTGCAACATCAAGCCGTCAAAAGGGAAACGTAATTCCGGGTGTTGCCATCGCCACTGCGTTGATGCCTCCTTTGTGTACTGCAGGATACGGACTGGCTACTCTTCAGTTTACATTTTTTTTCGGAGCCTTTTACTTATTTATCATCAACAGTGTTTTCATTGCACTAGCTACGCTGATAACAACAAGATTTTTAAAATTTCCCTATAAAAAATTGCCGCATCCGGAAGACGAAAAAAAGGCGAAAAGAATTGTATGGGTAGTTGTAATGATCACCTTGTTGCCCAGCATTTATTTTGGATATGATATTGTTCAGCAAAATAAGTTTGAGAAGAACGCCAATCTCTTTGTTGCAAATGAAGCAGTTTTTCCAAATGATTATTTATTGCAAAAAAGTATTGATACGAAAAATAAATCCATTTCATTAACTTACGGTGGTCAGTTTATTGAAAAAACTGAAATTGATGCATTGAAAAGAAAGTCGGGCAGGTATGGAATTGATTCTTCCTGCCTTGAAGTCAGACAGGGATTTGCTTACCTGAAAGAGAACAGAGAAAAGGAGGATAAGCAAACCAACCAGCTTACCCTTGCACTTTCAGAAAGAGAATTACAGGTCAGGTTGCTTTTGTCGAAGCTGGATAGTCTGAATAATCAGAAGATGTTGAGTGAACAGGTATATAAGGAACTCAGTGCCCAATATCCGGCTTTATTATCTGCTGTGATTCAGCCCGTGACCAATTACAGCAAAACCGGAAGCAATATTTTCTGGATGTGTAGCATGACCTCCGATAAAAATATTTCTTCTGCTGAACGTGATAAAATTACAAGTTGGTTAAAAGTAAGGCTGAATGCTTCAGACGTACAGGTTGATATCACCAACATTAAATTAAGAAGATAATTTAAATAAAGATGATTAAGGAACTTTTCGGATACGAACTAATGAGCCTTGGCAGTTATGCATTAACTGTTTCCAGAATATTTTATGTGCTGATGCTGACAGTCGCCAGTTGGATTGTTTTATGGATAGTAAAACGTATGCTGGCAAATTATAAAAAGTTTGATGAAGGGCAGAAATTTACCATCTACACAGTTGTCAAGTATTTTTTTGTTGTATTTTATATTGCCGCAGCATTAAAGCTTCTGGGCATTGATGTTACCGTTCTCATTGCAGGTTCTGCAGCTTTGCTTGTCGGTATTGGGTTGGGTTTACAGACATTATTCTTTGACTTTATTTCCGGCATTATTTTATTGGCTGAGGGAACCATTAAAGTCGGACATGTGATTCAGATCGGCGAAAAACGTGTGGAGATTTTAGCCATTCGTTTCAGGACTTCTGTTGTAAAAACAAGGGAGGAAAAGGAGATCATCGTACCCAATTCATTTCTCACCAAAAGCGAAATCATCAACTGGTCGAATCAGAAAAATACGAACCGCCATTATGTGGACGTGCATGTAGAGGCAAAGGATGTAGAAAGAGCCATGGAACTGATGCAGCAGGTGATCAGGCAGCACCAGAAGGTGTTGAAAATGCCTGAGCCGTACGTCAGAATAGAAGAGTTTACAGCTTACTCCGTTTCTCTTAAGGTACTTTTCTGGTCGGAGGAAGTACGGGCTGTTGGACGCATGCTGGGTGAAATCCGTTTGATGATTTTAAATTCTTTTCGTGAAAATAATATCGTAATGCCATTTCCGCATCAGATCATTACCATGAATAAATAGTTTTTTCCTTTGTTCGTAAATCATTTTGTATTTTATGCCATATCATTGAATTTAATAAGCGGATAAGACTGAATGAAAGAAGTATTAAAAACGGAATTAATTTCTACCGGAGGTTTTACCATTACCATGGGTGACCTGCTGAATGCTGCGTTCATTTTTATTATTGCATTTGTCTTAGTCAGGCTTATTTCAGCACTGATCACACGCTCATTTAAAAGAAAAAACAGATCAGACGGGCGGCACTTTTCCATCATTCAGTTATTTAAATATGTCATTTGGACGGTAGCGACGATCTCCATGTTGCAGGTTTTGGGAATCAATATAACTTTAATCGTGGCAAGTTCCGCTGCATTACTCGTTGGTATCGGCCTGGGACTGCAGAATGTTTTCAAGGATTTTATTTCGGGAATAGCATTGCTGATAGAAGGAACGATAAAGGTGGACGACATCGTTGAAGTTGATGGCATGGTTGTAAGGGTAGTTGAGATTTCAATCCGCACTTCAAAAGTAACGACCAGGGAAGACAATATGGTTATCGTTCCTAACCACAAGTTTATTGAAGAAAAAATAATCAACTGGACAACAAACATGTTGCCTTCCAGATTTATGATTGACGTGGGTGTGGATTATTCCTCAGATGAATTACTCGTCAGGAATTTATTATTGGAAGCCGCAGTGCAGAATAAGGATGTGCTCAATGATATTCCGTATCAGCCAACGGTTCGCTTTAAAGACTTTGGACAGTCATCACTGGATTTTACTTTGGTTTTTTACAGCTATAACCTGTTCCGTATAGAGAATGTAAAGAGTGAATTGCGTTTTTTAATTATTGATTCTTTCAGAAGAAATAAAATTTCGATTCCATTCCCGCAACGCGTAATTCATTATGCAGATAAGCAGGAGAAACAAGTAAGTGCTCCTGAGATGGATATGAATACTTGAACGGACCTCAAAATATGATATGACAGATTTGAAAAAATATAAGGCGCTTCAAAATGATAAACGATCTCCTTTCCGTAGTTTCAGTGATGAATACCTGGAATCTATAGCAGTTCAGATTAAAAAATTCCGTTACTCAAAAAAGGAATTTTTATTCAGAGAAGGGTTTAAGCCATTGGGTATGTTTTTTATTGTTAAAGGAAAGGTAAAAATATTTAAGGCGTCTTACAATGAAAAGGAAGTCATTTTGTCAATTGCAGGGGAAAATGAATTTCTCGGATTTCAGAATTTGCTGAATGATACGGATTACAAATTATCCGGATGTGCAACGGAAAGTACGGAAGTGCTTTTTATTCCGAAACGTCTCTTCAGGGAACTGGCGGATAAGAACCCTGATTTTTTGTTCAGGCTTTTCGAAATATTTGCAGATCACTATCATCATGCGATAGAAAAGCTCGTTGACGTGGCTACAAAGCAAGTGAGCAGAAGGGTTGCAGAGATGCTCATCGGGCTTATGAAAAAACACGGAACGAAAGCTGACGGGAAAACATTGGATATTATTCTATCCCGGGAAGACCTTGCGCAATTGGTTGCTACCAATACTGAAACACTTGTAAGAACACTTTCTGATTTTAAAAATCAAAAACTTGTTGCACTGTATGGTAAGAGAATTTCAGTGAGTAACTTAAAAATGCTGAAGAGAGCAGCGACTAAATACTGAGCGATTTATAATTTTATTTTTTTGTTCCGTAAGTATTTCTCATATATTTCATTGGGGAATTCGTGTTTTTAAGTGAATTCACATGGCAGGAACAGTAGTTATAGTTTCCTGAAGTTGTATGTGTTACCAAGTTTCGTTGATACGTGTCAATAAATTTTTTGAAGAGGTTCATCTTTATTTATGTGCTTAAGCATTGCCAACCGGTATGCCATGACCTATATTGACAGGAGTTAACAGATAAATTTTAAACCTTTTAAATTATAAATTATGGAAAATATCAAAATAGTAAACACAGTATTATCAGAAATGGAAAATAAAAACTGGGAAAAAGCGGAGAGTTATCTTACCGAAGATTTCAAATTCAGTGGAGCTGTTGCAGAGCCGCTGGGAAGAAAAGAATGGGTGGGGGTGCAGAAGGCGCTTCAGACGGGAATACCTGATCTGAAATTTAATCTTGGGCATACAGTTGCCAAAGATAAAAACAAGGTAACCGCAAAACTTAAATTGACAGGAACACATACATCTGAGTTGCCGTCACCAATGCCCGGCATGAAAGCCATTCCAACAACAGGGAAAAAGCTGGCTCTTCCGGAAGAAGAAGTAGAATTCACATTTGAAGGAAGTAAAATCTCCGGATTGTACGTGAAGCCGGTAGCGCACGGTGGCATGAAGGGAATTATTGAACAGCTGGCAGGTACTGCAGCTGAGAATTCCAGAATGTAAGCAAGGATCATTCTGTTTGCATGAATTGATAACCGCCCTTAACGGGGCGGTTTTTCATTGTAATAGAATTTTATTTTTTTGTAATTCTGATAATGTGAAATCATAACTTTGAGGTATGGCTTCAAAAGAGAAAATTGAAGCGGCACTAAGCCGTTTTATTTTTAGTTCAGGAATAGGATGGAACTTTCTTCCTTTGCAGGATCAGGAACTGCTGGCTTCCGAGGCTACTAAAATTAAGTTGACAAAAAAAAAGGTTTTGTACCGGAGAGGGAGTTATGCAGGTGGAGTGTATCTTTTACAAAAGGGGAAGTTAAAAGTCTTTCAGTTGAATTATGATGGCTCAGTGCAGATACTATTTATCTATGGTTCAAATGAAGTATTCGGTTACCGGGCAATACTGAGTAATGAATACCATCCTGTTACCGTTGCCGCGCTGGAAGATTGCGAGTTGTTATTTATTGAGCGGGAAAAATTTCTGAAGTTCCTGCAACAATCTACAGCCCTTTCCAATCAACTGCTTTTTAGTTTAAGTCATGAGTTCACCGTGCTGACCAACAGAATGAATGTATTTGCACAAAGGGGGATTAAAGAACGGCTTGCACTTTCATTGCTCATACTGAATGAAACATTTAGAAAACCGGGCGATATAAATAATGCTTCAGAGATCATTCTTTCAAGAACCGATCTGGCAAATTTTGTAGGTACCTCACTCGAAAACCTGGTTCGGACAATTCGTTTTTTTAAAGAGAAAAGGCTCATCCGTACAAAAGGAAAGAGCATTTTCATTGAACACTACGAGAACCTGTTTATTCTTTCGTCAATAGATTAATATCCTTTATTTTCCTATGTATTTGTAAAGCTTGACTTATGTCAAGTTTATGAACCTTGTTTTTCCGTATCTTGGAGTGAATGCATATCCAAAGTGCATTTTATTTTAACAATTAAATAAAAAAATCTTTTATGACTAAAGTAAATAACAACAGTATTCAGAAAAAAATTAAAGGTAGAAACCTGCAACTGGAAGATTATGAAAGTATCGTTCAGCTACAGTTGAAATGTTTCCCTGAAATGCGGCCATGGAAGATAGAGCAGTTCGAAAACATCACAAAGCTGTTCCCTGAAGGACAATTCGGTATCGAGTACAATGGGAAAATTATAGCATCAAGCTGTACGTTGATCATTGATAGCAGCAAATATTCAGAGACCTCAAGCTGGGGCGAACTCACAGCAAATGGTTACATCTCTAATCACAATCCCAAAGGTGATACTTTGTATGGGATGGAGATAATGGTTGACCCTGAATTCAGGAATATGAAGCTGGCCAGGAGAATGTATGACTGGAGAAAAAGATTTGCAATAACAAAGAACATGAAAATGATTTCTATCGGCGGTCGGATTCCGAATTTCCATAAGCACAAAGATAAAATGGATGTCTATGATTATGTAAGTGCAGTTACCGACAAAAAAATATTTGATCCTGTTCTGACTATGCAGCTGGCAAATGGATTTGCATTGAAAAAAGTATTGCCGGATTATCTACCCAATGATAAAGAATCTTGCGGATTTGCAACGTATCTCGAGTGGACCAATTTTCAATACCGTGATAAGGCGGAGGCCAGTGGTTCTAGGTATGTAAGGGTTGCGGCTGTGCAATACCAGATGAGAACGGTTAAAGACTTTGATGAGTTCGCAACACACTGTGAATATTTTGTTGACGTGGCTTCAGATTACAGAAGTGATTTTGTGCTGTTTCCAGAAATGCTCACCATGCAATTGCTTTCCTTCATGCCTGCCGAACGGCCTGCAGATTCTGCCAGAAGGTTGAGCGAGTTTACTGACCGGTATATCCAACTGTTCAATCAACTTGCCATTCGATACAACGTAAATATCATCGCAGGTTCGCATTTGAATGTGGAAGATGGGGACTTATATAATATTTCCTATTTATTCCGAAGAGATGGAACCATTGGTAAACAATATAAAATTCAGATTACACCGCATGAAAAGAAATGGTGGGGAGTGAAGGGTGGAAATAAAGTTGAAGTATTTGATACGGACCGGGGAAAAGTTGCAATAGCCATTTGTTACGACGTTCAGTTTCCTGAGCTCGTCCGAATTGCTGCAATGAAAGGTGCACAGATTCTTTTTGTTCCGTACAATACTGACGAACGCAGGGGTTATCTCCGCGTCAGGTATTGCTCACAGGCAAGGGCGATTGAGAACCAGATGTATGTCGCAATAACAGGATGTGTCGGTAATCTTCCAAAAGTAGAAAACCTGGATATTCACTTTTCGCAGTCGGCGATTTTTACGCCTTCAGATGTAGAATTTTCAAGAGAAGGTATTGCGACTGAATCAACGCCGAATACAGAAACCATTATTTACCAGGACCTGGATCTTCAATTGCTGAAACGGAATCGTGAATATGGAACAGTTCAGCCATGGAATGATATCAGAAGCGATTTGTATGAAGTAATTCAGAAACATAAAGAGGATACTGAAACAGTCCATGCAAAAAGCAGAAAATCAAAAGCTGCGGCGGAGATAAAAGCTGCGGTTTAATATGAAGCATCAAATGAAATATTTTAAAATAAATACAATTTTATTCCCCACTGATTTCTCGGAGACGTCTGTTAAAGCGTTAGAGAAGGCAGTGGAGCTGACAAAGAAGACGAAAGCAAAACTGATCTTACTTCATGTAGTTGAATCCACCGGATTTATTGCGCCGGCGGAGATTATGTCAGTCAGTTTCCTGAATGAGGAAATGATAAAAGCTTCCAAAGAAAACCTGGCAAAACTGGCAAGGAAAATTAAAGAAGAGAACAATATTCATGTTAGCCATGTTTCTTATTCGGGGACTGTATATGAAAATGTGATCCGGGCCGGACACCTGTACGATGCAGACCTGATCGTAATGGGAACGCACGGTACATCAGGTATTTCAGAATGGTTATTTGGCAGCAACGCTTTCAGTGTGGTTAACAATACTACCATTCCTGTGCTTACGATCAATCTTCATTCACATGCGAATGAATTTAAAAAGATTGTCTTTCCTTTCAATGAAAATCTTTTAACCCTTAAAAAAGCGGAACAGGTTATTGAACTTGCAAAAATATTTGAGGCATCTGTTTTGCTTTTCGGATATGCAGATGACAAGGCAAATAAAATACCGGACTCATTGCGTGAGAAGGGTGAAGTGCTCCTAAAGCAGTTTACAAATGAGAATATTCCATGTACGCTTGCGTTGAGTGCTGGGGCCAACTATGCTGACGAAATTTTAGAATATGCCCATCGTGAAAATGCTGATATGGTAACTGTGGTTACCAACAGTAGCCATAATGTTGACAGCGTCTTTAATTCAAGGACTGATAGGAAGGTCGTAAACCATTCTGATATTCCGGTACTGAGTGTGCCGGTCACGGATTAATTTTAATCCGGCCATAATAATTATTTACTTAAATCAAGAATAAAATGAATATCACACTTCAAACAATAAAATTTAAAGAATCGGAAGAGCTGAAAGAATTTGTAAATGAAAAGGTGGGTAAACTTTTTCATACTTATCCGGAAGCAATCCGTGTTGACGTTACACTAAAAGAAAGTGCGAAAAACGATCCGTCTAATAAGTGGTGCGAACTGTACCTCTCTCATAAAGGGGATAATAAAATAGTAAAGAGAAATGCGGATTCCTACGAGAGTAGCATCCTGTTGTCAGTTGAAGCCATGGAGAAAATACTGAGAAGATTAAAAAGTTAGCTTTGGCGTTAAATTAAATCTGTGAGTGAAGGGGGATTTCCCCTGCAGGGAGCAGAAATTTTCTAATGCCAACTCAGATCGCTGTTACAGGAGCAAGTGGCCACATCGGAAATGTCGTGTGCAGAAAGCTTTTAGAGAAAGGATTTCAGGTGAGGGCATTTTTTCATTCTGATTCGCGAAGCCTGACGGGTCTAGATCTCCAATTAGCGAAGGGAGATATCCTCATTAAGGAAGATCTGATTACATTAATGAATGGCTGTGAAGTTGTTCTCAATTGCGCAGCCATTATCAGTATTAATGGCGATGAAAACGGATTGGTATTCAAAACAAATACGGAAGGCCCCCGGTATGTTCTTGAGGCAGCAATTGCAGCAGGAGTAAAGAAGATCATTCATGTCAGCAGTGTTCATGCCGTCGGGGATCTGCCGCATACCACTACATACAACGAATCCCGTCCTTACAAAACGGAAAAAAGTTTTGTGTATGATTTTTCGAAATCTACCGGTGAGCAAATCATACTGAAAGGAGCAACGGAAAATGGAATTGAAGTGGTGGTTGTCTGACCGGGATGTGTCGTGGGACCATTTGATTTCAAATCCTCTAAAATGGGTAAAGCCCTGATGGATTTCTACAGGGGCAGAATACCTGTTATCCCGTCCGGTGGATATGATATTGTAGATGTGCGTGATGTTGCTGATTCAATTTGCAATGCCATTGATAAAGGCAGGAATGGAGAGGTCTATTTGCTGTCGGGAAAGTACTGGAGTTTTAGGGAGATTGTGAAAATGACCGGCGAACTCACAAGGAAGAAAATGCCGAAAATGGTTTTGCCTTTCAGGCTGCTGAAGTTGAGCGTTCCTTTTGTATTCTTCTACAGCAAACTGATTGGCGAAGCACCTTCAATTACTTTTGAATCTGTCAAAGCCATTGAGGACGGACATCCACGCATGGACAATTCAAAGGCAAGAAGGGAACTTTCATAACAGCCTCGACCACTGAGGGAAACGTTGCATGATTTTTTTCAATGGATGAAAACTAAATCGGAAGAAGTAAAATGAATCCTGCAACGCTTCAAACCATAACCCTGATCTGGATTGCAGTTGCTGTTGTTACGCATGTAGCATTGTATTTTGTAAAAGCACCTTTTGGCAGGCATACGTCTGACAAGTGGGGCATGACGATCAATAATAAGCAGGGATGGTTTATCATGGAACTGCCTTCTCTGGCAATCATGATTTATTTTCTCGTCGCCGGAAAAAATACAACTGAAACATTAGTATGGATACTTTTTGTGTTGTGGATTATTCATTATTGTAACAGAACGATCATTTATCCGCTCAGGATTAAAGCGACAGAAAAAAGAATGCCGGTTTTTATCGTAATCAATGCCATATTTTTTAATGTGGTGAATGCCGGACTCAACGGATATTTCCTTGCAGAGATTGTGACGTGGGATTCTTACAACCTGCACTGGCTGACGACTCCTCATTTTGTTGCGGGGCTTATTTTATTCATTGCCGGAATGATCATTAACATGACTTCAGATACAATTTTAATCGGGCTGAGAAAAAAGGGAGATACCGGTTATCAGATTCCGAAAGGTTTTTTGTTTGATTATATTTCATCGCCGAATCTCCTTGGTGAAATAATTGAATGGACGGGATTTGCTGTCATGGCGTGGAACCTGCCTGCATTGAGTTTTGCTGTATGGACCTTCGCCAATCTGTTTCCGCGGGCTTTAAATCATCACGAGTGGTACAAACAAAAATTTTCTGACTATCCCAAAGAAAGAAAAGCTGTTATTCCATTCATTATTTGAAACCCATTTACCACCAATCCTAAAATTCTATTCATAGAAGATTGATCATCTCATCATCTGCGAATCCCGATATCCCATCGAATCGGGATATGTTCTGCGGCATTCTCTTTTGATTTTTATCTGACCATCTGTAGCAATTTTAATTTATAATTATGATTGTCCTACCGGTGGCAAAGCGGGTCATTCAACAATCATTCTTTCCCTTTAACAGTAACCAGATAATCCACAATAATCTTTGCCGATGAATCCGGAATGGGAGCGCCGAAATTCTTTATCATCTTTTCCACAATCTTTTCCCAGTTCTTCCTCGGGAAGTCAGGTTGCATTTGTATGTATCGGAGAGAATGACAAGTCAGGCAGTTTGTTTTAAAAATTTCCTCTCCTTCAGCAGTTCCGAGATTGGTTTCTACGTCATGAATATTTTTTGCAGAGGTCGCAGCTTCAGGCTCTCCGGTTTTATTTTCTGCACAGGAGATCATGGTAAAGATGAAAAGGGAAGTGATCAGAAAATATTTTGGCGACATATTAAGTTCAATTATTCAGCTTTCAGGGTCAGGGTTTCAATTTGATTTCTCATGTATCCGCTTCTGTTCCATTGATGGTCTGGTTGCGTTTCTCCGGCAGCATTGGTTGCCCTGACAAATAATTTATAATCTCCTGCTTTGCCAGGCCTCCAGTTAAATTTCCATCTGCGCCAGGAATACTTTGATATATAGGTTGACAATTTTGCTTCCTGCCATGATTTGCCGTCGAGAGAAACTTCAACTTTTACGATGCTGTCGCCGGCATCAAATGCGAGGCCTTCCACTTCATGGTTTTTATCTTTTGAAATATTAGCATCGGGCTCGGGATAAATAAACAATGAACGGATGTCAAGTTTATTGATGGGCTCTGTTTCTTTGGCAAGCGAATCATGGTTTTCATTTCCATTGCGTACGCCTTTAGGAATGAGGTATGCTTTCTTCATCCAGTATCCCTTGAAGGTATCAGGATAAACACGGATCTCATTCAGCATACCGATCCAGTAAGTTGCATACCATCCCGGCACCACGAGCTTCAAAGGAAATCCGTTGAGTAATGGCAGCGGCTCTCCGTTCATTTCGTATGCAATCATCACTTCACCGTCCATGGCATGATCAACCCGCAATGATTTTACAAAATCAGGAACGGAGGATAAAGGAGGTTCATCCATTCCGTTGAAAGAAACATCGAAAGCTCCGGGCTTTATTCCTGCAGCAGACAAAATATCTTTCACCGGCACACCTTTCCACTGCGCATTACCCATGCCTCCGTTTTTCCACTGGCCGCCTGCAACGCGTGGATCAAAGAAACTCCTTGAGTTGCCGGCGCATTCAGCAAGTGCAACTAAAGAAACGGACTTGAATTTTGTTTTAAGGTCGTTGAGTGAAAGCGACAGGGTTTTATTTACATGGCCATCAACTTGCAGTCTGAAAGTATTGGTATCAACAGAAGAAGGCAATCCTGATAAATGCCAGCGAACGAAAAAAACATCGTTGGGAGTATAATCAAGTTTGAAATACTTTAACGGAGTTTCAAGGTTCGGCGGGCGGTCCGTCTGGAGGATCATGTCCTTCTTTCCTTCAGCATAAACCATTTCATCTTTCGGAGATGATTTTATTTTACCCTTGTTATCCGATTGATTACATCCGAGCAATAAACACAAAAAAAATAGTTGAAAATAATTGTTCACCGTCAGTGTTTTTTCTGTGCAGAAGGCATTTCTGCAAATGGTCCGAACTTATGTTGATCCTGCGTAAACTTATCTGCATATGGAGGGAAAGGAAAATCAAACGGTTTTTTAGAAATGTCGGCAGCATAATCTATACTGTGGTCTTTCTCCGGGCGTTGACGGCTATTCACAAATGCAGCCACGTCCCATGCCTGCTCATCGGTAAGTACCGGACTATTATAATTGATGGGGTAGGGCATGTTGTTTTGAATGAACCCTGCAAACTTGCTCAGCCGGTAAAGTGTAGCCACAGCATTATAGCTATTGTCGCCCCACAGGGGAGGATAATAAAATAGGTCGTCAGCAGTTGCAGTTCCGCCCTGTTGCTTCGTTTCATCTTTCAAAACATCAACGGCATATTGTCCTTGTCCGTCTTTGCCATGGCACCGCGAGCAAAGCAATTCATATACCTCCTTTCCTTTTGCGGGATCAGCGGCTCGGTCAATGAAGTGTGGGGAATTAATCCCTTCTGATCCGGCGGGTTTTTCTTCTTTCTTAAATGTTGTGCCGAGCCATTTCACATAAGCAACGTAAGCAAGCATTTCTTTTCCGTTTGTGTCGATAGGGATACCGTTCAGGCTGCGGTTAAAACATTCATTTATTTTTTCGGCGAGGCCTATTATTTTTCCTGCCCGCGGAAGAAAGTGCGGATAGGTTGTAGAGGCAGAGCCCAGGTTGTTGCCGTATGGTCTGGTGCCTGCATCGAGGTGACAATTCTGACAATTCAGTCCGTTGGTGTTTTTTGAAATTGTTCCATGCGGACCGAAATATTTCGAAGTATGAATCATCAACTCCTTCCCGTACATGATTTGTTTACCCACTTCTCCGGAAGGTATAGTGGAAACATCCGGTGCAATCCAGAGGCGTTCTTCAGTAAAAAAGTAGGCCAGGTCAACAGCAGATGAACCGGAATTATTGACCGTGGATTCATTATTTCCATTTGTACAACTCACGCCCTGAAGTATAAAAATGACAATCGATATAATTGCAATGAACCCCGGTATTGTTTTGAGTCGGGATTTACCTGTTCGTTTTGCGTGATCGGTCTGCATATTGGTAGATGACATAATATTTGTCAAATGAAATGAATTTTATCAAGTATAGCAATGAAGGGTGAAATTTGGGGAGCGGTTTGGAAAAACCCGTTGACGGATAGAGGAAGTTTATTCGATCTGGAGTGGGTGTCATGATTGTTTGCAAAACCTTTATCGCTTCGGTTGAATGGCACAGTTCGTTCAAACAACGTATTTAAACGGCAGTTTTCAATGAAGCAAATAATAACTCAAAGTCAACAATAAATAAATGCTACTTGAATACATAACATTTGGAATATACATTTGCAGCGAAAATCAGAAAACAATTTTATCAAATCCATAAATACTAACAATTAATATTTAAGCAAAATGAACACAATCAAAGTACTCTCAGTAATGGCAGTTGTAATGGCTACTTTGAAGAAACCGGAAAACAGGACAGCGCATATAAATATTTACGATTGGCGTTGGGCGTTAAGGATTCCCTTTTCAGCATCGAGAAAACAAGGAACCTGGAAGCGATTAGTTTCAGGGAACAAATTCGCCAACAGGAAATTGAAACTGAAAAGATAAAATCAATTGAAGAGCGGGAACAGACCATTCAATACGTGTTGATTGCGTTCTGTATTGTAACTTTAATTATATTGTTCTTATTGCTTAGCCGGAGTTTTATTACCAACTCTAAATTAATTGCATTTTTAAGTGTTATGGCTTTGCTAATTGTGTTTGAATTTCTGAATTTATTATTACATCCGTTTTTGGAAAGCTTTACGCATCACTCACCTGTACTGATGCTATTGGCTTTGGTTTGCATTGCTGCTTTTCTAATACCATTGCATCACAAACTGGAAAAATGGGCAACGCATAAACTGGTAGAAAAAAATATTGCTATCCGATTGGCAATTGCAAAAAAGACGATTGAGAATCTGGAAGAGCAAGCTGATGTTGAAAAAGAAAGCAGTACTGGTGATGAATGATGGGTTTGCCATGGCAGAGTAAATGCTTTCATAGAATTTTTAGTAGTGACTGTGAGTTGATCCTGTAAAAATGGTAAAGTCAATAGTACCTTACATTCCCAATCCGGTATGCTATTCCCATCTTTTATAGGTGATCACCTTTTAAGGATAGCACCGGCAGAATTCACATAGTTAAAGCTATCTTTAGCAATGTCTACAAATCATTTTAACATTCAGGGTTTAAGTAATGAGCAGGTAATTCTTGCAAGGGAAAAATTTGGACTAAACAAACTCGACTACAAAAAAGAAAATACCTTTTTAGACACATTAAAGCGTATTGCTAAAGACCCAATGATAATTTTATTGTTGGTGGCAGCTTCCATTTACTTTATCAGCGGCAAAACAGGTGACGGAATTTTCATGACCGCTGCTATCATATTTCAGATTTCCATTTCGTTATATCAGTATTCCAGAAGTAAAAATGCCTTAGAGACGCTTAAAAATTATTCACAACCGAATTGTAAAGTCATTCGCAACGGAAAAGTGCAGGAGATAAAAAGCGAAGATTTAGTAGTAGGGGATAGCTTAATGGTTGAAGAAGGAACATCTATTACAGCAGATGGAATTATTATTCATTCCAACGACTTTTCAGTGAATGAATCAATACTTACCGGCGAATCGCTTTCCGTTTTTAAAGATAAAACCAAAGAAGATAAATTCATTTATAGCGGCACATCTGTAGGAAGCGGTTTAGCCATTGCAGAAATAACAGCCATTGGCAACGAAACTAAACTTGGCAGGATTGGAAAGAGTTTGGAAAGTATCAACGAAGAGAAGACTCCGCTGGAGATTCAAATTTCAAACTTTGTAAAGAAAATGGCAATTGTCGGGGCGGTAGTTTTTGTATTTGTCTGGGCCATAAATTACTGGCAATCAAAATATTTATTGAATAGTTTGTTGCAGTCGCTGACCTTAGCAATGAGCATTTTGCCGGAAGAAATTCCTGTTGCTTTCACCACTTTTATGGCACTGGGCGCATGGCGTTTGATGAAAATGGGAGTTGTGGTAAAGCAAATGAAAACGGTTGAAACATTGGGAAGTGCTACCGTTATCTGTACCGACAAAACGGGAACGATTACGGAAAACAAAATGAGTCTGGCAAAAATATTCTTGCTGTCATCAAATAAAATATCTCAGCCGGGGACCCAATTGACCGTTGATGAAAAACAACTTATTACGTTGGCGATGTGGGCAAGTGAGCCTATTCCATTTGACCCGATGGAGGTTGCATTGCACGAAACTTACAATGACATTTTCGAAAATGATGAACGACCGGATTATAATCTTGTTCATGAATACCCGTTAGGCGGCAAACCGCCTATGATGACGCACATATTTGAAGATCATAAAGCCAATCGGGTTATAGCAGCAAAAGGTGCTCCCGAAGCATTGATGAATATTACAAAACTTACCGAAGGAGAAAGGCAGCAAATAAATGAAGCCATACACTTATTGGCAACTGATGGTTATCGGGTGTTGGGGGTAGGCGTTTCAGACTTTACAGGTAAAGATTATCCTGAAAAGCAACAAGATTTACCTTTTCAATTTAAAGGTATTGTTGCTTTTTATGACCCTCCCAAAAAGAATATACAAAAAGTATTGGAAGATTTTTATTCCGCAGGTATTGCTGTAAAAATTATAACAGGTGATAATGCGGCTACTACCAGAGCTATTGCAAAGCAAATTGGATTTAAAGGTTACGAGAAAAGTATTTCCGGTGATGAGTTGATGAAATTACAAGGCGATGAGTTAGAAACCTGTGTTATGGACACCGCTATTTTTTCCCGGATGTTTCCCGAAGCCAAATTAAAAATCATCAATGCATTGAAATCCAATAAGCAAATTGTAGCAATGACGGGCGATGGCGTGAATGACGGCCCTGCATTGAAAGCTGCTCATATTGGCATTGCCATGGGAAAAAAAGGAACCGAAATAGCAAAGCAAGCAGCATCACTAATTTTATTAGAAGACGATTTGTCTAAAATGGTGGCTGCAATTGCTATGGGCAGAAAGATTTATACCAATCTTAAAAAAGCAATTCAATACATCATATCCATACACATACCAATCATTCTCACGGTTTTTATTCCTTTAGCTTTAGGATGGATTTATCCGAATATTTTTTCTCCTGTTCATATCATTTTTTTAGAAATAATAATGGGACCGACTTGCTCTATTATATACGAAAGTGAACCATTGGAGGTAAATACAATGTTGCAAAAACCCAAGCCACTGACAACAACTTTCTTTAATTGGAGAGAACTATCCATAAGCATTGTTCAAGGATTATTCATCACTGCAGGAACATTGTTTGTATATCAATATTCAGTAATAAATGGTTATGATGAAGCCATTACCAGAACAATGACCTTCACTGTTTTAATTACAGCAAATATTTTTCTCACATTAGTAAATCGTTCGTTTTATTATTCCATTTTGACGACCTTAAAGTATAAAAATAATATGGTTCTATTAATCATTTTCATAACCATCGGCATTGTAGGACTAATCCTTTCCTTAAAACCATTGACAACATTTTTTGAATTTGATACATTGGATTGGATGCAACTATTGACTTGTTTAATTATTGGTTTTATTTCAGTAGTATGGTTTGAAATAGTGAAACTCGTTAAGAGGACAAAATCAAATGAAAAGAGAAATGCCGGATTATAACAGCACTTTGGCAAAGGGGGGGCATGCTTCGTATGATAGTTTTTCGTCAAATTGCAATGCTGTTCTTCGAAGGAAGTTTTGTGCTAAAAGCCACCTTGACTAAGGAGTTTTGGATAAATAGATTCTGACAACTTTCGGTCATTAAGCGAAATCGCTTTGACCTGCTCCTCCGAATAAATTATTTTTTTTAAAGCCATCCTGCGAAATTTCCGCTAACGTTTTTTTCGCCTGATATTTTATTCCCCCTTTAACTTTAACTTAAACTATACTAATGTGGGAATGATGTAACTCCTATATAGAATTGTGCAACAAATATCATGTTTATCATAGTGACCTTTGCTGATCCAAATAAAAATAATAATTCAGTTACAAATAAATTCTAAAATATGACGACTACACTTGTTCCTGCAGAAAAACAAAAATCAAACGGCCTTGTTGATGAAACTAAGAAAACTATGAAAGGCCTTGTTTATAATGGTCCGGGCAAGATCGAATGGAAAGAAGTGCCTAAGCCGGTTATTGATAAACCAACGGATGCCGTTGTCAAAATACTTAAAACAACTATTTGCGGAACGGATTTGGGCATTCTCCATGGCAAAACTCCCACGGTTAAACCCGGAACTACACTAGGACATGAAGGTATTGGTATTGTTGAAGAGGTAGGTAACTCAGTCAGAAATTTTAAAAAGGGAGATCATGTCATTATCTCATGTATAACTGCTGATGGTTCCTGTGAGTATTGTAAAAAACAAATGTATGGGCATTGTGAAGATGGTGGCTGGATATTAGGACATCTTATCAACGGTACACAAGCCGAATATGTACGCATACCACATGCAGATAATAGCCTGTATGCGGTTCCGGATGGAATTGACGAAGAAGCAATGGTGATGTTGAGTGATATTCTTCCTACAGGTCACGAAATTGGTGTGATTAATGGCTGCGTGAAACCCGGAGATACGATCGCCATTGTGGGTGCGGGTCCTATTGGTATGTCTGCTTTACTAACTGCACAATTTTATTCCCCCGCAAAAATCTATATGATTGATCTTGATGTTAATCGTTTGAAGCTGGCTAAGAAATTAGGTGCTACCCATACTATTAATTCTGGAGAGGAAGATGCAATAAAAAAAATCATGTCGGAAACAAAAGATGGCGTTGATGTGGCTATTGAAGCCGTAGGTGCTCCTGCTACCTTCGACATTTGCCAACGAATCGTTCGCCCGGGTGGACATGTTTCCAATATTGGAGTTCATGGTAAAAGTGTTGACCTGCAAATTCAGGACTTATGGATTCAGAATATCACCATTACTATGGGGCTGGTGAATACCAACACAACTCCTATGCTTTTAAAAACGGTGCAGTCAGGAAAAATAAAGCCGGAAGAATTAATCACCCACCGTTTTAAACTGGACGAAATAATAAAAGCTTATGAGGTATTTGGCAATGCGGCTAAGGAAAAGGCCTTGAAAATCATTTTGACCAACTAATTTTTAGTATTAGAAACCAGCATAAAAATCAACGCTGATGGCAACAATCTTATTAATTGAAGATAACATACCCATGCTTGAGAATTTGACTGAATATTTTGAAATGGAGGGCTTCAAAATACTTATTGCTGATAATGGAAAAAACGGAATTGAACTGGCCAGAGAAAAAATTCCTGATTTAATAATTTGTGATACTAAAATGCCATTAATGGATGGTTATGAAGTTTTGCATTTGATTTTAGATTTGAAAAAAGCTTACGAAATACCATTTATTTTTAGCACGTCAAATTCGGAAAATGTTGATAGAGCAAAGGCCCTTGAGCTTGGCGCAGATGATTATATTATTAAACCTTTTGAGCTTCAAACCCTTTTGGAAATGTCCAGGAAATGGATAAAATATGGGAATGTTACGCGTAAATACACAACCGAAAATAAATTAATTGACCATCGAATTTGACATCACAATGAATGAAAATATTATACTAACCTCAAACGGTTGAACCCCCAGGGAAGAGTTTTGCTTCCTTCTTCGTAAACCGGTTGTGACCTCCATAAGATAAGTCCCGGGCTCATGCAAACTGAAATCGAGTAATTGACCAATCCTGCAATATTGACGCCTGTTTTTTGTCTGCGTGCTTTTTTATTGTAAGATTTATTCCCACCATCTTATTGCCCGCATTGCCAAAGAACTATTTATTTCGTTCAACTTTACAGTAATACTAAAGAAATGTAAATGTGTGAATCCTGTAATTCTTTATTGTAAACATGTAACAGGGATCGTTTCATGAACAGGTACTTTTACAGAGTAATAATTTAATTATAAACTAAAAACAATAAAATGAAAAAAATAATTTTAGCAAGCGCGGCAATCCTTTTTTCTTTTGCTTCATTCGCTCAGGATGATTCAACCGGCATGATGATGAACAAGAATAAAATGGGCAGTGGTATGAATCATCAATCAATGGATAAGTCCCATGGTGATGGGGTAATGATGATGAACGGAAGAATGATGATGCAACATGATGGAAATATGACAATGATGAGCCACGACACAACAATGACCAACGGTACAAAAGTCATGACGAATGGCACATGTATTAATAAGGACGGCACAAAACTGATGATGAAAGAAGGTCAGCACATGGATATGTCGGGTAAAATGATGCCTGTGAATGATCCTGAAATGAAAAAATAACAGAACGGCTAAAGTATTAAGTTGTAATTCGATAAATTTATTTCCGCCATGAAAATAAAATATGAAGTAAAAGGAATGAGTTGTGGTGGATGTGTAAGCAATGTACGAAAGGCATTGATGCTGCTTCCCGGTGTTACGGACGCAGAGGTTCAGTTAAATCCACAAATTGCGGTTATAACAATGAGTAATTCAATTGCAATAGAAGTACTTCAATCACAGCTTACAACGGCGGGGCATTATACCATCAAGGAAGTTTTAAATAACTAAATATGAGGTGCGGGAAATTTGTGGGGTAGGAGATGTTGATTTTCCGCCAAACCAGAGGGTGTATTTTTTGTGCGTATTTGTTTTGAGAATTTTAGGTGCGTAAATTCTTTCGCCATTGATCCGTTCAAAGAAATTGATACTGAATAACCGTACATTTAACTGATGTCAATGTAAATAATCCTAAACAATCAAAGTATGAAAACAGCAGCCGAATTGGAAAAGAAAATTCTGAATATTACGATGAAAATAGATAAAGAATTCCCTGAGTTATCTAAATACATAAATGAAATGCCCGTAAAGGAGTTTGAAAGGGATAAAGATGCAAATATGAAAAGCCTGGAGGAGTACTACAATTCTTTAAAGGAGTTGTTTGGAAAGTATTCCAAATCTCATGTTGGGATGAAGGAAATAAATGAAGCTAAGAAATCATTTTCCCGTTATCCGTTATACCCCCCCTCAGAGGATATATACAGCAAGGGAAAGAAAGAGATGGAGTTAAATCCAAATGATCTTTCAAAAACCAAGACGCCAAATGAACAAGTGGGATCAATGAATGAGAAGGACTTCAATGAAGATATGTCTGGTGATGATTTGGATGTTCCGGGATCAGAATTGGACGATCAACAGGAGAGTGTGGGTAGCGAAGATGAAGAAAACAATTACTATAGTCTGGGCGGAGATGACCACAATGATCTGGAAGAAGACCACGGTTAATAGAAGTACTGGAGTATAAAACGTGAATTTGTGCGATTAAAGAAGCAGGCGCAAAGAAGCCGGCAATACACCAAACTCAAATTAATGTTAAAGGAATTATTGAAAGATTAATAACGTCAATTAAATATTAAAGCAATGGAATCACACTATTATAATGTTGATATTAACTGGGAAAACAGTCGCAAAGGTATTTTGTGTTCTCCTGAATTGAATAAAGAAAACAGTGTCTGCATTGAAGTGGCCACACCGCCCGAGTTTCCAAGGGGAATTGCAGGGATCTGGTCGCCGGAGCATTTGTTTGTTGCAGCTGTCAGCAGTTGTTTAATGACTACCTTCTTAGCCATTGCAGAAAATTCCACACTTGAATTCGCAAGTTTCAGTTGTCAGGCGAAGGGAAAACTTGAAATGGTTGAAGGTAAATTGATGATGAGTGAAATCATGCTTAAGCCAGTTGTTATAATCCACAATGAAGATTATAGAGATAAAGCGATGCGCATTTTAAAAAAAGCAGAAGATGCTTGTTTAATAAGCCATTCCATTAAGTCAAAGGTCTCGATGGAAATAGTTATCGAAGTGCAACCTGTTTTAATTGAAGGCAAATAAGATTGACTATGGACTATTTTAATTCTAAAATAATTACAGGAACTACAATTTCAGACACCCGGATAAATGTTGAACGGGCACTAAAGGCGGAAGGATTCGGAGTGCTCACGGAAATTGATATTCAGGAAACCATGAAGAAAAAATTGGGTAAGGATTATTTACCCCACATTATTTTGGGTGCTTGCAATCCGGTTTTTGCAGACAAGGTGCTTTCTGTAGACCAACATATCAGTGTGTTGCTTCCTTGCAATGTATCCATTCGTGAGTTGGGAAATGAAGTGATTGAAGTTGCAATTATTAACCCCCTGGAAGCCATGAAGACAATTGACAATCCCATTATTGAAGAGTATGCTAAGGAAGTAGGCGAAAAATTAAATCAGGCTTTAATGAACGTTTAATTATAATGCGGATAACGGGATTCGAATAATAACCTGAGGAAATTGGATGTGAAATTCAGTAAAGAGCGCGGGCAAAATGTGAATCTATGTACCCTGTTACTTTACCAATGCATCTGCAATTTTGCCAAACAGCAATTCTTCGTCAATGGGTTTAGATATGTAATCATTCATCCCGGCAGCGATGCATTTCTTGTTGTCCATGGTGGTCACATCCGCTGTAAGGGCAATAATGGGAATTTGAGAATTCATTTGATTGCGGATATGCTGTGTGGCTTCAAAGCCGTCCATCTCCGGCATTTGCAGATCCATTAATACAAGGTCATAATGATTCCGGTTGAGTAATTCAATCGCAAGTTTTCCGTTTTCCGCAATGTCAAATTCATAACCAAAACTATTCAATATTGTCTTTATCAGTAATTGATTCAGGAGTATGTCTTCAGCTACCAGTACTTTTATTTTTGTCCTTCGCGGTTTAGTAAGTCGGTTATTTTGCAATTGATTTTTTTTGGATTTCTCTTCAGGCTTTTGCTTTATATTTGGTTTGCCAAAACTAAGATTGAAAGTAAAAGTTGAACCGCTGTTGACCTTGCTTTTAACTGTAATTGTACCACCTTGTAATTCTACCAATTGCTTAACGATAGCAAGTCCCAGTCCTGAACCGCCAAAGGAACGGCTGGTTTCACGTGAGGCCTGTTCGAAGCTATTGAAAATGTGATTCAGATTTTCTTCAGCAATGCCAATGCCTGTATCAGTGAGTGCAAACTTAAGAGTTATGGTTTCTGCATCCTCTTGCAAAGTACTGATGTGCATTGTTATTTTACCCTTTCGTGTAAACTTTACTGCATTGCTTATTAAGTTCAGAATAATCTGACGCAGCCGCAATGGGTCGCCAATGACAAACTTGGGAATATCTGTTGCGTATTCTGAAAGTAACCGGATATTCATCTCCTCCGTTCTCGGTTCAAATAATTTCAGGGTAGTCGAAACCGAATCAGCAAGATTAAAAGGAATTTTTTCAAAGGTCATTTTACCTGAATCAACCTTAGCCAGATCAAGAATATCATTGATTAAAACGATAAGTGTATCACCGGATACCTTAATGGCATTGATGTATTCACGCTGATGTTTATCCAATGTTGTTTTTAACACCACATGGGTAAATCCGATAATTGCATTCATGGGAGTGCGTATCTCATGACTCATGTTACTCAAAAACTGTTGCTTTGCCTTTACTGCATCTTCAGCGATCAGTGTTTTTAGTTTGGCGTTGTTGTTTGCCAATGTCAATTCAATATTATTTTCCTCAACAATGGTAAATGCTTTCTTCCTTTCCTCCATCTGCACTTCCAGCAGCCTGTTTTCTTTTTTCTGAACCTCCGTTGCCAATCGTTTTACTTCAGTTATGTCTGAAATTGTAAGCACAATTAATTCTTCGTTTTCGCTTTGACGGGAAATCTGATGTGCATTGAGCAGCATTGTTTTCTTACCTATTAGCGGGAAGGTATGTTCTACCTCAAAATTCAGGATAGGATTATTTTCCGGAATGATGTGTCCCATAAGTTCGTGCAGACGCGGAATATTCCATTGATGGTTGCCAAGTTTATATAACGATACCCCGATACTCTCTTCAGCGGTTACATGAAACATTTTACAAAATGCTTTATTCACTGATTTAATCCTCATGTTTTTATCCAATATCAACAGGGGCTCATGAATTGTAGAAATTATGGTTTCGTAATACGTATACAATTCCTCCACCTGATGTATCCGCGCCTGCAATTCCTGGTTTGTAGTTATCAATTCTTCATTGGTAGATTCAATTTCTTCTTTCGAGGTCTCCAGCTCTTCATTCAGACTTTGCAGTTCTTCATTACTGGAAACAATCTCTTCATTGGCACTTTGCAATTCTTCATTCGCAGCTTCCTGATCCTGGGTTAATGAGGCCATGTCGTTCCGGGAAGCAACAATTTCTTCTTCCAGTTTTTTTATTCTGCGGTCTTTTACAACACTATTGTTCTTCCCGATTTTAGTTCCATGAGCAATCGTTTCCAATTGTGGTACTCCGGTAAAAACTATAACGAGCAGTTCATCATAGCCTTCAATTTTAAGTGGCGTAACTTCCAGGTTAAGCAGGCGCAAAACAGTTCCCGTTTTATCACGATTAATTTCAATACCTGCTTTGTACCGTTTGTTTTGTTTTTATTGCATGGTGAATGGCATTGCGAAGTTCAAATGTAATTTGAGGATGCACCATTTTTAAAATATTCAAGCTGGCTTTCCCCGATGAGTTTTGTAAAAACAAGGAAGTTGCTCCTCTGAATTGCAGGATTTCCAAATCGTGATTAATGACGACACTGGCCGGAACATATTGTTTGAGTAAATAGTTGTCAAAAGCACTGCCCAGGTTGCCATTCAAAGAAGTCAGTTTTTTCGATGGTGCATTTTCAGAATTAGATTTTAGAGAGACGGATTTTTGTAGAATCCAGGGTGTGATCTCCGAGAAATTATTTTTCCCTGTATTTTTTTTGCGATAAAATAATTTTATTTTTTTATCCGCATCCGGAGTAAACAACTGTAGGGAATTGCCAATGGTTTCTGATTTACCAAGCATCAGGCAACCGTTTTCATTTAAAGCATAATGAAAAGTCGCAATGGCCGTTTGCTGGGCTGCTGTATCGAGGTAAATAAGCAGGTTGCGGCAACTGACAAAATCCATCCTTGAAAAAGGTGGGTCGGATAACAGATTGTGTTGAGCGAAAATACAGACATCCCGCAGCTTTTTTGAAATTCGATAATTCTCCTTCGAGCGTGTAAAAAAACGCTGAAGTCTTTTGGGTGAAACATTTTTAAGCTGCTGTGTGCTGAAATTTCCGTTGCGGGCTTCATTGATTGCCTGTGCACTCAGGTCAGTGGCAAAAATCTGTAAATGAATGTTCGACGGCTTATTGTCCAATAACTCCAATAGCAACATGGCGATAGAATATACTTCTTCGCCGGTGGCGCAGGCAGCCACCCAAACCCGGAATGTTTCTCCCGGGGCCTTTTTCTTTAACAAACGCGGAAGCACTGATTTTTTTAAACTTATAAAGGCCTCAGGGTCTCTGAAAAAGTCGGTAACATTTATAAGTAAGTCCTGGTAAAGTTGTTCGACTTCATCATTATTGGCATCCAGCAGTTTACTATATTCTTTTAGCGTGCCAATTTTATGAATGATCATCCGGCGTAGCATCCGCCTCTTGATCGTATTCATTTTATAGACATTGAAATCAACATGCTTCTTTTTATAAACATGTTGAAGTATTGATTTTAAATCCGGATTGTTGTTTTCAATTTCATTTTCAGGTGTACTTTTAATTCCCTTGCGCTTAAGTAAAGGATGTTTACTCATCCAGTTTAACTTTTTTGAAATTTCACCCGGCGATAAAATAAAATCTACAACACCTTCGGCAATCGCTGAATCAGGCATGCTTCTGAATTTTGCCGAATGATCCTGGGCAAATGTCATTCCTCCGGCCTCTTTAATCTCCCTTAATCCCTGTGTGCCGTCATTTGCGCTTCCCGACAACACAATACCTATTACATTTTCTTTGTGTGTTTCGGCCAATGAGGTAAAGAGGACGTCAATCGTCTTCTGGCTCGGCTGGTTCTCCGGCCGCGGAACTAATTTTATGTGCCCGTTTGTAACTTTGATGCCCTTATTGTAAGGCATTACATATAAATTATTGGGCTCCATCTTGTCCATGTTGTCCACGTCCTGTACTTTCATTTTTGTTGACTTGGAAAGCAACTCGGGAAGAATACTTTTATGATCAGGACTCAGGTGCTGCATATAAATATAAGCCATACCTGTATCCGGCGAGAGATGTTCTAACAGTTGTTTAATGGCTTCCAATCCTCCTGCAGATGCGCCAATGGCCACTACAGTAAATGACTCCGGGGATTTCTTGGTTTTTAAAACGCGGGAAACTTTGCTTGTCTTTTTAACACGGACCGTTACTTTTTTTTTGGATGAGTGCGATGTTTTCATTTTTACTTAATATAATCTCAGGAAAACTGAAGTGAACACTCTTTGTCTAGGAATCCGGATTGTATTGTAAAGGTAATCATTTATCTGAGAGGAACCTATACATAAAATGCCCTTATAACTCTTCTGAAAATTAGCTTTACCCTTTATAAATGAGAGTTTACCGGCTAAGATGAAAATTTGAAGTTTACAATTTCTTTTCTGAATTTTAAGTTGAAGGAATGGCACATTTTTTTCTCTAAACCATAAAGGGCATGGCGGTGTGGTGTTTAATTGTCCATCGTAAATGTGTGAATCATATAACACCTTTAGGAAATTGTGTAAGGCTATTTCGACTGAGAACACGGACTTTTGTTATGGTGATATTTTTAGAAAATTAAAAACTTGAAAATGAAAAAAAATAAAGTTGACCTCAATCGGGAGCAATCTGTGCAAAATCTGAATGAAGATTCTATTCAAAATAATCCTGATTCTATGCCGGAAAAATTGAGTATAAATGCTGATTATGCAGATGAAATTCCAACAGGAAAAACTTTTCAAAGAAAACCGCAATTCCGAATCAATGAAAATAGTAAAAAGAGGTTTTTTTAAATGTATAATGTGATTGGAATGAATATATTAAAGGATGAAGCTTTTGTTTTTCAGATTAGTGGCGGTAAATTGAATAAAGAAATTAAGGAGGCATACAAGGCAGTTGATAAAAAACAATTGGGAAAGCGTCTTTTTGATAAGGACCCAACCCTTTGGAAAAGCGATCCACTAACAATAAAGGAAATAAGTCAGCGACTGGGCTGGTTAAGTTTACCCGGCAATTTTAAAGAGCATATAGAGAATCTGATTTCATTCTCTTCGAAAATAAAAAAGGAAAGTTTCACAGATGCTGTATTGCTTGGGATGGGCGGAAGCAGTTTGAGTTCAGAAGTAGCGCGTGCAACTTTTGGAACGGCAAAAGGATATCTTCAATTGCATGTGCTGGACAATACGGAGCCGGCGGCCATTCTTGGGTTGGAGAATAAAATCAATTTAGATAAAACGCTTTTTATTGTTGCCTCTAAATCCGGAAATACAGAGGAGACCCTGAGTTTTTTTCGATATTTCTATAGTCAGCTGGAAAGGAATAAAATAAATAATCCCGGAAATAATTTTGTTGCAATCACTGATGCCGGTACGCCATTGGTAAAAATGGCTGGTCAATATAAATTCAGGGAAGTATTTATTAATCCTTCTGATCTCGGTGGACGTTATTCTGTCCTGTCATATTTTGGATTGGTCCCCATGGCACTGATGGGTATAGATATCAACGCATTTTTAGCGAGCGCTAAACAAATGGAAATTAGTTGTGACGCAGTTCCTGCAGCAACAAATCCCGGAATTAGTTTAGGCGTAGTTTTAGGAGTATGTCATAGATACGGAAGGGATAAAGTAACCTTTGTTTTGTCTTCTTCGATAAGTTCTTTTGGTTATTGGGTTGAGCAATTGCTGGCAGAAAGTACCGGGAAAGAGGGGCATGGATTAATACCGGTGAACGGAGAAGTACCGGGAAGTCCACAAGTATATGGAACGGATAGGGTTTTCATTCATATGTTTCTTACTACTGATGATAATGAGTCCGATGAAAAAAAACTCACTGCTCTTGAAGAAGCAGGTCACCCGGTGGTTAGAATTAAAATAGCAAATAAAATTGCACTTGGTGGTGAATATTACAGGTGGGAAATTGCAACTGCCATTGCAGGAATCGTAATTGGCATCAATGCTTTTGACCAGCCCAATGTTGAAGAAAGCAAAAAAAATACGAGTGAAATTCTTGTTCGTTGGTGTAAGGATGGTTCTTTTAAAACGTCGATACCCCTCTTAAAGACAGGTGATATTTCTATTTATTCCGGAAAGAAGACGGAACACCTTGCGGTCAATCATACCGAATCGGTGGGCGCTTTTGTGAATGGTTTTACCACATTGGCCGGCGCGAATGACTACATCGCTTTGTTGCCGTATTTCACAATGACTGATCGCCGTACAAAAATTTTAAATGTTTGGAGAAAAGCCATGCGGTCTGATTTTAAAACAGCAACAACCTTACTTAATGGACCACGTTATCTGCATTCAACAGGTCAGTTACATAAAGGCGGACCTGATACCGGATTGTATATTTTATTAGTCCATGAGGAAACCAAAGCGCTATCAATCCCTGGAGAAAAATTTGGGTTTGATGTTTTACATCAGGCGCAGGCACTTGGCGACTTCCGTTCACTCGATGATAAAGGGAGAAGAGTACTTCGCATTGACCTCGGAAAGGATATAGATAAAGGACTTGATATGCTATATCGCTCAATTCTGGTTTCTAAATAGATTGATGTAAAATATTTTTCTTAACTTGACTGAAATATTTTACAGCTATAATTCAGATCCTGCTATACATTCTTAATGGAAGCGACTTAAAAAGCAAATATGAATAATCTGAAAATCACTACATTGTTTCTTGATATTGGCGGAGTAGTTCTTACCAACGGATGGGGACATGAAGCACGCAACAATGCCATTGCACATTTCAAACTTGATAGTGAAGAACTGAATGAACGTCACCATCTCACTTTCGATACTTATGAAGAGGGAAAATTAACACTCCACGAATATCTGAAGAGGATTGTATTTCATAAAAAAAGATTATTTTCTGAAGAAGATTTTATCGCATTCATGTTCAGTCAGTCCCGTCCCCACACAGATGCAATCAATTTTTTTAAAGAGATTAAAAATAAATATCAACTGAAAATAATCGCTGTCAGTAATGAGGGAAGGGAATTAAATGCGTATCGAATAACTCATTTCAAATTAAATGAATTATTTGATGCATATGTTTCTTCCTCATTTGTTCATCTGCGTAAACCGGATGCAGATATTTTTCGCATGGCAATTGATATTTCCCAATCAGCTCCGGAACAGATTATTTACATTGATGACAGAAACATGTTTGTTGAAGTTGCACAATCACTAGAATTAAAGGGGATACATTATACGGGATTGGAGGAAGCGAAAAAGCAGTTGTCAGAATTTGGATTATTGATGAAATAATTTTTACGGCTCTTGATTTAGTATAAAAAAATGGGAGGAAAACAATTTGATTTCGGAATGATTGGTTTGGGAACGATGGGCCGCAACCTCGTTTTCAACATGAGCGACCATGGATATGCTGTTCTTGGTTACGATAAAAATGATTCCCAGGCAGAAATACTAAACAATGAAGCCGGTGACAGAAATATTTTGGCGACTTCTCAACTTCATGAATTTATTTCAGGATTAAAAAGCCCTCATGTAATCATGATGCTTGTTCCTGCCGGAAAAATCGTGGATGAGGTTATTCGTGAATTAATTCCTTTTTTGTCAGAGAATGATTTGCTGTTGGATTGCGGCAACTCCCATTTCAAAGACACCAATAGGAGGATCGATTTACTGGCTAAAACTAAAATCCATTTCATGGGTGTGGGCGTGTCGGGCGGAGAGTATGGCGCACGTAACGGTCCCAGCATTATGCCGGGAGGAAATAAAAATATTTATGAACGCGTATCAGGAATGCTGCAATCAATTTCAGCGAAAGTGAATGACGAACCATGTGTAAACTGGCTTGGCCCCGGTTCTGCAGGACACTACGTAAAAATGGTTCACAACGGAATTGAATATGGACTGATGCAGCTCATTGCTGAATCTTATCATTTATTAAAGGTAGCCGGCGGTTTTAATAATGATGACCTTCATAATATATTTTCAAAATGGAATGAAGGAATTCTTCATTCCTATTTAATTGAAATCACTGCTGGCATTTTTGCACAGAAGGATGATCTTACCGACGAAATCCTTATTGATAAGATTCTTGACCGCGCCCACCAGAAAGGTACAGGTGGCTGGACGTCAGAAGATGCCATGAAATTGCAGGTTCCGATTCCTGTAATTGATCTTGCTGTTGCCATGCGTGATTTATCAGCAAACAAAAATGAACGTGATGCCATCGCACTCATGAGTAAGAGGAGAAATATTAATTTCATGGGTAATAAAGGTGAATTGGTGACCCGGACTGAACAAACTCTTTATTTTTCGATGATCACCACCTATGCCCAGGGAATGGCGCTTTTGAAGAATGCTTCCGGATATTATAAATACGATTTGAGATTAGCGGATATTGCGAAGATCTGGAGAGGTGGGTGTATTATCCGCTCCTCTTTATTGGAAGATATTCATTCTGCTTTTTCTCAGGACCCTGATTTATCAAATCTTTTACTTAATAAAACATTTTCAGAGAAATTGTTGCAATCAGAGGATGGTATCCGTAAAGTAATTCAAAGCGGTGTTGAAATCAGAATTCCGCTTCCGGCTATAATGGGATCTTTGGCTTATTACGACAGCTATCGTAGCGAATGGTTACCGGCGAATTTAATACAGGCACAGCGTGATTTTTTTGGCGCACATACATACGAAAGGAACGACAGGGAAGGAATTTTTCATACTCAATGGAATCAGGAAAAATAATAAAATGGAACCCACATCAAAAGTAAAACCTACTATTATTGTAATTCTGGGAGCAACCGGTGATTTAACCTGGCGCAAATTGATCCCTGCCATTTATAATCTCTGGCTTGACAAATGGATACCGGATGAATTTGCCGTTATCGGAGTCAGCAGAAAAAATATTACCGAAAAAGAATTCAAAAAACATTTGCATGATGGATTAGATAAATTTTCCAGAAGAGGGAAATCAAAGAAAGGTGAATGGGATCAATTTGTAAACTGTTTTACCTACCTGAAAGGTGAATTTAAAAGTTCATCTACTTATTCAAAAATTAAAAAAGAAATAAATAAATATGAAAAGCAATGGGATGCAACAGCGAACCGCATTTTTTATCTTGCAGTTCCACCATTTTCATTTGAAGAAATAGCAAAGAAGCTTGGTAGTTCAGGACTTGCTGAAAATAAAATACAAAGCAGAATTGTTATTGAAAAACCATTCGGTCATGATCTTGAAAGCGCCAAGCAGTTAAACCAATTGCTTCATACAATTTTTAATGAATCTCAGATTTATCGCATTGATCATTATCTTGGTAAGGAAACGGTTCAGAATATTCTTGCATTTCGATTTGCCAACGCCATGTTTGAACCAACATGGAACCGCAATTACATTGATCATGTTCAGATAACAGTTGCTGAACAACTGGGCGTGGAGAACAGGGGTAATTATTATGAAACCGCCGGTGCACTCCGCGACATGATACAAAATCACCTCCTGCAGTTGCTTTGCCTGATAACCATGGAACCACCCGTTTCCTTTGTAGCAGATGAGGTACGCAACCGAAAGGTAGATGTATTGAACGCCTTGCGGAAAATTCGCCCCGAAGAAGTCAGGCAGTTTGCCGTGCGAGGCCAGTATGGTGCAGGTTGGATTGAAGGGAAAAAAGTAAAAGGATACAAACAAGAGAACGATGTAAATAAAGATTCAACGAAAGAAACTTTTGCTGCTGTTAAATTATTCATAGACAACTGGAGATGGCAGGGTGTTCCATTTTATCTGCGTACAGGAAAACGACTGAATGAAACGAATTCAGTGATCACCATACAATTCAAACCTGTGCCTCATCAATCATTTCCACCCGAAGCAACAGGCAACTGGCAACCAAACAGGCTTGTATTAAATATACAGCCACACATGGGAATCCGGATGCGATTCCAGGCAAAGCGTCCGGGACTTAATATGGTTCTGTATCCTGTTGATATGCAATTCAACTATAGTGAATCATATACTTCAGGTACACCCGAAGCGTATGAAACTTTGTTGCTGGATATTATGGAAGGAGACTCTACACTCTTTATGCGCGCCGATCAGGTTGAATCGGCATGGAATGCTTTGATGCCAATTCTTAATTCATGGGATACGAATCCTTCAGTCAACTTCCCCAATTATGAAGCCGGTATGCAGGGACCGGAAGATGCTGAGGCATTGATTGCTAAAGACGGACATAGTTGGATTGTGATGCCATCAGAAATAACTTGATATGAAATCAGAAAAAAAAAACGTTACACCAACTCTACATTGAGTTAGTCAAATTACAAAAGGAAATAATTTCATCTAGCCTGAAATTGCTCGTTATCATTGAAGGAAGAGATGCAGCCGGAAAAGATGGAGCAATAAAAGGAATTATTAAACACCTAAGTCCCCGGGAAAAGAGAGTTGTTGCTTTGGGTAAACCATCAGACATACAGAAACTGGAATGGTATTTTCAACGCTATTCTGCTCACTTGCCTGTATCAGGAGAGTTTGTTCTATTCAACAGAAGCTGGTACAATCGAGCGGGGGGTAGAAAAAGTGATGGGCTTTTGTACTGATAGGGAATACAAATTATTTTTTTCAGAAGTGGAATTATTTGAGAGGGTACTTGTAATCAGGGGCTTCATCATCCTGAAATACTATCTTGATATAAGTAAAAGTGAACAGGGGAAAGGGCTTGATGCCCGGAGGGAAGACCCGCTGAAGCAATGGAAAATGAGTTCGGTTGATAAAGAGGCTCAAAAAAATGGAAAAATTATTCCGAAACGCGGAATGTAATGTTGGCAAAAACGAATTTTAAAAACTCACCATGGATTGTAGTAAATGCAGAGGATAAGAAAACTACTCGTATTGCAATTATTACAGATTTATTAAACCGGCTGAAATACAAAAATAAGAATGAAAAATTACTGTCGAAAAAAACCGGATTGGTATATCCCGCTTCTCCTGAAAACATAAAAGGAAAACTTTATAAATAAAAAAAGGGAATAATTATTTTTAAATAACACTTTAGGGATTAAGACCGGTTTCAATAATCAATCCTACAGACACATGAGCAGGCAAAGCAATCATGTAAATCTTTAAAATAATTGTGTAACACATTGCCGGATAAAGGATTTAATTTTACGGGATTGGGGTTGTGGAGATGCATTCGCCTTTCGTCTTTATCGAAAGTCAGATTTGCTATCGGGAAAAATATAGACGAAGAATACATGGAGAGGTTGAAAATTCGCGGAATTGATTTAGCATAATAGTATTCAAATTTAAAATCACATGCCAAAGTATATTGTAAACATAAAATTGATTGAAGGTGTTACTCATGATGTTTTGAGATTTATTACTGAGAAGCCCAAGAATTACACTTTTATTCCGGGACAGGCCACAGATGTTTCCATCAATAAAAACGGCTGGACTGATAAGAAAAATCCTTTCACTTTCACTTGTCTGCCTGAAGATCACTACCTTGAGTTTACCATAAAAACATATCCATCGCATAAAGGTGTGACAAATGAATTGCTTTATCTGAAAAAAAACGACGAGTTAATTTTACATGACGTGTTTGGCGCGATCAATTACAAAGGTGAGGGTGTGTTCATTGCCGGAGGTGCAGGAGTTACTCCGTTTATCTCCATTTTCAGGCATCTGAAATCGAAAAATAAGATAGAAGATAACAGGCTCATCTTTGCAAATAAAAAAAAGAATGACATCATACTCGAAAATGAATTTAAAGAATTATTAGGAAATAATTTCGTCAACATTTTATCTGATGAAAACGTGGAAGGATATGCAAATGGACAAATAACCGGTGATTTTATAAAGGAAAACAGTGGCGGAATGAATAAACTCTTTTATATCTGCGGGCCTCCGACAATGATGGAAGCCATCGAAAAGCAATTAGCCGATTTGCACGTGGATAAAAAATCAATTATCGGTGAAGAATTTTAAATTCAACATATTATTTAAAGATCAAATGAATACCAACAGGCTTTCAAAAACCATTGAAGTAGCATTGAATACACAAATGACAAAAGAAGCACATGCTTCTCAAATATATTTGTCCTATGCCGCGTGGAAGAGAAGCAGTGAAAATAAATTATTGAAAGAGTTTACTGTTTTGACAAATGCAGTCGATGAAAGTGCATTCATCAGTTCCCGGAGTTTTTTTAGATTTCAATGTTATAACTGCACGGTACCAACAGAGAACAGACAAAGTAGAATGTAAATGATATCATCGTCACAATACAATCTTAAAGTTTATCCTTCCGTCTCGGAGCTTAACAAAGGCGCTGCCGAATTTATTATTGCCATTGCAAGTAAATCAATTGCTGAAAGAGGAAGATTTATTATTTCACTGTCCGGCGGGCTAACACCACAGAAATTATATGCGCTTTTAGCAGAGCTTCCGTATCGCGAACAAATAAATTGGATGCAAACATTTATTTTTTGGGGTGATGAACGATGTGTTTCTTTAAATGATAATCGAAACAATGCACACATGGCAAAGAAAATATTGCTCGACAAAGTAAATATTCCGAATTCAAAAATTCATCCGATACCTGTTTACCTGCCTCCTGCAGAAGCAGCCGCAACGTATGAAAAGGGGTTGAAAGATTTCTTTAAAGACGAAGCTCCTCAATTTGATCTCATCCTGCTCGGCCTTGGAGTAAACGGCCACACAGCTTCGCTTTTTCCCGAAACAAAAGTTATTGATGATAGGGCAGAGGGAGTCCGGCAGGTGTATGTGGAGGAAGAAAGAGAATTCCGTATATCGATGACGGCACCTCTGATCAATAGGGCCCGAAGAATTCTTTTCTTAGTTTCCGGAGATAATAAAGCGGAGATATTAAAAAAAGTGCTGACAGCTCCTTACCAACCGGATAAATTTCCGGCGCAATTGATTAAACCCAAGGATGGTGAGTTGTGCTGGTATGTAGATGACAGCGCGGCATCATTAATTGCAATTGAAAATTGATTTCAGAATTCAACAAAATCAGATTTGAATTACAAAGGGAAAAGTATTTTGAATTATTTTCCTGAGATTATTTTACAACAGCACCAGTAAATATCGTGATTTGAACATTGTGTTCCGAACCATCATCTGTAAGAGGGATCAGCAGATCTTCTTTGCTTAGACCATCAACCACCATTACCATTTCTCCTGTCCCTTTTGTTTGCGTAACCACAATATGATAGATCGAATTCTTGTAGCGGTAATGCACCGTAAAGGATTGCCAATCATCAGGAATGCACGGCACAACTTTAAGTTTATTTCCCTCTTGCTTTAAGCCAAGAAAAGATTCCGTAATAAGTCTGTACATCCACCCTGCCGAACCGGTGTACCACGTCCATCCTCCACGACCCACATGCGGTGCGCGTGCATATACATCTGCTGCGATTACATAAGGCTCCACTTTGTAAACAGAAATTTCTTCAGCAGTTTTTCCGTGGTTCACTGGATTAATTATGTTCAATAATTCCCATACCCGTTTATGATCGCCTAGTTTTGCAAAGGCCATTGTCAACCAAACAGCGGCGTGTGTGTATTGCCCGCCATTTTCTCTCACTCCCGGAACATATCCTTTAATATAACCCGGATTTAATTCTGATTTGTCAAAAGGCGGTTCAAACAACTGAATTATCTCAGTATCCTTTTGAACAAGATTTTTATACGCCGATTCCATGGCGATATTGGCACGCTTCGGTTCTCCGGCTCCGGATATAACCGACCAACTTTGAGCAATGGAATCAATTTTACATTCATCGCTGGATGCTGAACCAAGTGGTGTGCCATCATCAAACCAGGCACGTTTGTACCATTCTCCATCCCATGCATTCTTGTCAATGTTTTCTTTCAATTGCTGTGATTGTCTTTTACATTCGTCAGCAAATTGTAAATCGTTATGTGCGAGTGCAACAGGTTCGAACCGGGTTAAAATATCATAAAGAAAAAATGCCATCCATACACTTTCTCCTTTTCCCTTGTAACCTACCTTATCATAACCATCGTTCCAGTCGCCGGTCCCAATTAATGGTAAGCCGTGTTCTCCAAAACTGAATCCATGTTTGATAGCTCTTACACAATGTTCATATATTTTTCCTGATTCATTGGATTTAACCGGTGTCTCATAATATGATTCTTCACCTTCATTCAACTGCCTACCCTCAAGATACGTTGCCTGTTCATCGAGCACACTATTATCTCCGGTGTGTAAAATATAAAGTGCGGTTGCAAATGGCAACCAGAGAAAATCATCTGAGCATCGGGTGCGGACACCGTTACCGGTTGGCGGGTGCCACCAATGTTGTACATCTCCCTCTTTAAATTGACGTGAAGCACAAAGTAAAATGTGTTTGCGGGCAAGTTGTGGAGCGGTGTGAAGAAGTGATAATACATCCTGCAACTGATCTCTGAATCCAAAAGCGCCGCCTGATTGATAGTATCCGCTGCGGCCCCAAAGTCTGGAAGACAACGTTTGATAGGTGAGCCAGCCGTTCGTAATCATATTAATTGCTTCATCCGGAGTTTCCACTTTCAAAGCGTCAACAGTATGCCTCCAGTATTTTTTTACTTTTTCCAATGAATCACGTGCAGCCTCGCTTCCACGAAATTGTGTTGCAATAGCACCGGCATCATGGGAGTCTTTTCCTACACCTAGTCTGAAAATAATTTCCTTTTCTTCACCATCTGCCAGGTCAAACGGAACCTGAATTGCGGCGCACGGATCCAGTGCGAGTCCGATTTTGCCTGAAAGTTTTTGTCGCGACATTGCATCAGGATTTTGCAATGTACCGTTACGTCCAATAAATTCAGTGCGATCAGCTGTAAATGATTTTCTTGAACTGTCTACATCGAAAAAAGCAACGCGATTTCCGAATTCTGTGTTGTACGGATTTTTTGCAAACAATGCCCCGCTTGCAGGATCAATTTCGGTGTGAATATGCATGATTGTTTTCGGCCTGTTATTGTCAAGCACCCATTCCATATATCCGGTGGCAGAGAGTTTACGTGATCTTCCTGACTGGTTACGGATTTTTAATACATTAAATTTAACCGATGCTTCAAGATCAACGTATACTATCAACTCAGAATATATTCCATCTTCAATATGTTCGAAGGCACTGTATCCAAATCCATGTCTCGTGATATAGGGTGTCTGACCGCCTGAGGGGAGGAGTGTAGCTGACCAAAAATGCCCGGTCTCATAGTCACGGATATAAAATGCTTCTCCGCCCTTGTCGCTGACCGGATCATTCTTCCATGGCGTAAGTCTTAACTCATGTGCATTCTCAATCCAGGTATAAGCGGTACCGCTTTCTGAAATCACTGTCCCGAAATGAGGATTTGCAATTACATTTACCCACGGTGCCGGAGTTTTCTTTTTCTCATCAACGACTATTACATATTCATTTCCATCTTTAGAAAAGCCACCTGTTCCATTGTAAAATATTAAATCTTCAGGTAGCTCGATTGGGGTTACAGAAGGATTTATTGTTTGTTCCGGAGTGAGGTATGGAATGATTAATTTCGGGAGTGGCTTGCGTTTAATATGGTCAATTAATGTTCCACCATTATCTGAAATATTAATACGGGATACCGTTTGAAAAAGTATCCTGTCCTCACTGGAAATCTGGTCAGCAGCTCTTACAAAAATTCCTCCCGGACGATCTTTGTATTCAGATGGAATGAGTGATTCAATATCATTTTGAAAATCGTGGCGATAGATATTGTGTTCTTCGTTCCAGATCACAAGATCAACGGCAAGACCTTTCAGTCGCCAGTAAGCATGTGCCTGTACCAGTTGATTCACCAATTGCATGTTGGCATGATCTTCAATTTTCAAAAGAACAATTGGTAAATCACCTGAAATGGAATAGCCCCACAAGCCAGACTGTCCACGATGATTGCTTATAAGAATGGAGGGGTCGGCCCGAAATGCGGAATTCACAAACAGGATAGAACTTGCAAGTCGGCCATACAGTTGTGCGTCTCCTTCAGAGGCATTAATCTGTCTTAGTACAACCTGACTATGTGTCCACGCCAATTCAAAAACCCGATCCTGATGATGTTTATCCTGGTATTTATTAATTAAGTTTTGGCATACCTCTTTCGTTTCGCCGATACCTGTGATCATTTCAAGTGTAACCGTTTCATCCGGTTCCAGAATTATTTTATACCGTATCGCAACAATCGGATCCAGTACCGATCCCTGATTTCCCGATAGCGGACCGGGCATACTCATCACTTTTGGATTTACAATTGTATTTCCACGTCCAATGAATTCCATCCGGTCGGTTTCAAATGAAATTTCTTCCTCAATTTTTCCATGCAGCGTCATTAAATGAAACATACAAGGTGTCTTATCTTCAGCTGATCGCGGTCTTCGCGTACAAAGAATTGCATGTTGATGGGGAATGATTTCTGTTTGTACAAAGAGATTGCTGAATGAAGGCTGCATCACGTCTGAAGCCGGGGGTGCGAGTACGACTTCAGCGTAACTTGTTACCTCAATGGTTTTGCGAAAAGTGGAATTGTTTGACAAGCGGATTCTGCGCATCTCAATATCATCCTCCGGAGATACTACAATCTCAGTATGCGTTTCTATTTCATAGTTAGTAGAGTGAAAATCCACACGACCTTGTGCGAAAGCAGCTTCGTATTTTTCTCCTTTCTGAAGTGTTGGCTGATATGTATTTGACCAGAACTTCTTAGTTTTCAGATCACGGATATAGCAAAACGTGCCCCAGTTATCACATGTCCCGTCTTCGCGCCATCGACTGACTGCAAGATTATTCCACCGACTATACCCACCGCCCGCATTTGTTACCATTACATGGTATCTGCCATTTGACAGCAATTGTACTGCCGGTAATGTTGTATTTGGCGTATTAATTATTCTTGTTTCAGCTCCAACATCCACATAGTTGATATCTGCAATATCAGTGGTGTGTGCATAAAACGCAGTTGCTTTTGGAACGCGTTCCTGTAATAATAAAAGTGCTGCTTTAAATTGGGGCTCTGCTTCAAATAGTTTTTGCATCGGTTTGTCGAGCAGCAAGTATGCCAATGCCAGCAGACTCATCCCCTGATGGTGTGCCATGAATGAATAAACAATTGCTCTCGTTTGTCCGCGTTGGAGACGTGACGGGGTGTAATCAATGGCTTCATACAAACCCATTCGCCCTTCAAATTTATTTTCAGAAAGGAGTTGTAGGTTTCTACATGCCTTTTGTGGTTCAACCATTAATGCGAGCACAGATGCATAAGGCGCAATTACAGAATCTTCCTCAAGGCCCCGTTTCAATCCTAAACCCGGAGCACCAAATGCGCGGTATTGATAATTGGAATCAGCGTTAATCATATTGAAACCTGATTCGGAAATTCCCCATGGTAAGTTTACCTGCTTTCCATAATCTATTTGCCATTGAACTGCTGCCTTATACGTCTGGTCAAGCAACGTATTTTCATAAGTAGGCATGACCAGAAGCGGCATCAGGTATTCAAACATAGAACCGCTCCAGGAAAGAAGAATTGGTTCTCCCTCCACTTTCGTTAGCAAACGCCCAAGCGCAAACCAGCTTTCTTCAGGAAGTTTTCCTTGTGCAATGCCAATGAAAATGACAAACCTTGCCTCTGATGCAAGGAGGTCATAATAACTTGCATCCTTTTGATGTTCCTGTACATTGTACCCAATGGTGAAAAGATTGCTTGATTTATCATAAAGGAAATTCCATTCCATTTCAGATAACTCATCACATTGTCGTGCAAGATTTTCCACGGTATTGATTCGGTCTTCGGCAAGTTGTATTGAATTCGCTATTGAATCTGTAAATAAGTGAAGCCATACCTTTTCATCTTCAGTATTACTTTCGTCATGCTCATGATTTACTTTTACCTGCAATTCCCCCGCTGCTTTTATTAATTCAATCAATGTTGAATTAGGGTTTAAAGAAAAATTATTTGAAAATTTAGGAGGTACAACATGTAACAGGTCCCAAAGTGTAAATAGCCGGACATCTTCATTCAGGTGAGCCAAATGCTCATTCAATTTATGCATCCACCAGTATGTTTCACTCTTTGCGTCGCTATTTAGTATTTCAATAACGGACTTGAAGCTTTTTGTCAACTTCTGTAGTTGAAATTTCATATTGGCATTTACAATAAAATCAACTCCACAAGCTGCTTCCAAATCGTGCGTAAATTGTTTTATAACATCGTTGTCTTTCACATCGAGCGTGTCAACAAGAACCTGCCACGTATCCCGGAGTCCTTCAAATAATTTAGAATCGGCTAATTTTTGGTAAGGTATAGCAAGTAATCCCTGTTTTAAGATCAGCAAATGCCCGGCGAGATTACCACTGTCAACTGTCGAAATATATTTTGGAAGTAAAGGATTCAATGACTGTGTATCATACCAATTGTAGAAATGGCCCCGATAACGCTCCATTTTTTTCATTGTACCTATCGTCCTTGTCGTTTTTTCAATAAGCTGGGAAGCAGTGATGTACCCGAACTCGCAGGCAGATAAATTGGCCAGTAGTGATAGTCCGATGTTTGTAGGAGAGGTTCGGTGCGCGATCAATTCAACCGGTTGTTCCTGATAATTATCCGGAGGTAGCCAATTGTCTTCTTCATTAACAAACCGCTCGAAGTAACTGTACGTCTTACGTGCAAGTTTTCTCAGAAAAATATTTTGTTCTTTGGTAAGCAGAGAAACTTTTTTAGCAACCGGTTTGCTTAGCCACCATGTAATAAAAGGAGTTGCGAGCCAAAGGAGTAAGATCGGAGCTGCTGCCTCCAGTTTTAAAGGAGAATAAATCGTAAGATAAATAAATACAGCCGTTGCAAGAACCGGCTCAATCCACATAGAATAATAAGAGGCGAAAAGATTTATTTTTATCCGGCGCTCTTCATTCTCAGATGGATTCCACTGCAAAAGTTTTTTACGTGTAACCACAATTCTCCAAAGAGTTCTTGTTATTGCCAGCACATTGGAAAATGCTTCGTAAGGAAGACAGATAAGTTTAAATATAGTCCTTTTAGAAATATCCGCTATGTTGCGAACGGAATTTTTAATGTGGTGACTTAAGATGACATCCTTCGGTTTATTGATTGTGTCCCAAACAGAAGTAATGACAATCGGCAATATAATAATCATGGAAACTGTAATTGTCCACAGTAAAGTGGAGGGTAGTGCAATCCAACCCACCAGGAGAAACAATGTAAGTGCTATGGGAACGAGGCTTCGCCTGATGTTGTCGAATATTTTCCAGCGCGACAATGCAGACAGTGGATTTTTACGCCATTGTCTTTTAACATTCGGAACAACCGGCAAACACCAGGAAAAAATCTGCCAGTCACCCCGAACCCAGCGCACGAACCTTTTCATATCGGCACGATAGCTTGTCGGGTATTTTTCAAACAATTGTACGTCGCTCAATAAGCCGGAACGTATGTTGCAACCTTCAAGAAGATCATGGCTTAGAATTGCATTTTCAGAAAATCTTCCTTCCAGGACACTTTTAAAAATGTCTACATCATAAATCCCTTTACCGATAAATGAGCCTTCTGAAAATAAATCCTGGTATACATCTGAAGATGCACGGGTGTAAGGATCAATACCCGGTTCATTTCCATGCAGCCGGGTATATAATGAACTGGTTGTCTCCGGCAAACTAACAGTTACTCTTGGCTGGAGAATGCCATATCCTTTTGTTACGCGTTTCTTTCTTTCATCATACCATGGATGATTCAAAGGATGAGCCATTGAACCAATTAATTTCCACGCTGTGCCAAGGGGGAGTTGCGTGTCTGCATCAAGGGTTATTACATATTTTATTTGCTGGAAGATGGATTGGTCCCCGACAATGTGTGAAAACCGTTCATGTGAACTTCCGCGCAATAGAGAATTCAGTTCGGTAATTTTCCCTCGTTTTCTTTCATAACCCATCCATACGTTCTCTTTGGGATTCCAGTGACGCGGACGATGGAAGAGAAAAAATAAATCCATTTTTACTCTTCCGTATTTTTTATTTAGTTCTCCGATTTTTTCCTGAGCAAAGTTTACCAGTGCTTTATCTTCATCAAGGGTTTCCTCTGGAGCATCAGTATAATCGGTAAGTAAGCCAAAATGTAAATTTTCATTTCTGTTTGCAAGGAAGCGGACTTCCAATGATTCAACCAGAGTTTCAATTGCCTCTTCATTGGAGAGCATTACCGGGATTACAACCATCGTACGGAACTTTGCCGGAATTTTTTTGGAGAAATCCATTCGCGGTAATAAGTGGGGCTTTACCAGCAGTGTAGAAAAAAAGTTAACTATGGTAATGGCAAGCTGACTTGTAAGCACCAATAAAAGAACAGAAACGAAAAAAAGCAACCAATTATTTTTTGTCTCCGAATATACCCTGACAAAAATACCTGCACTGATCGCAAATGTTATTAGTAGAATAAATGAAAGATATACTTTGAAAGAATTTCGTTGAAGCATGTACCGGAATTTTTGAATTCCTGTGACATGCAGCTTCGCCAGTTTTTTTGTTTGAATTACGCCGCGTCCGATAAGGTAGTAGCCGACGTGCGATGTGCGATTGTCACCATCGGTGCGAAGCACATTCTCTTTTGCAAGGTTGATGGCGATGCGTGCAACTTCATATTCAGATGAAACGCTTTTCTTCGCAATTGATTCGACTACATGCCGGTATCTGTCACGGGTTGAGAAATCCATAGAACCATAGATACCTTCACTATCTTCACGAAGCGTTTGTTCTACAATACTATGTGATTCAACAAATTCCCGCCAATCCATTGCACCCATCAAACGAAGACTTGCGATACTGTTGCTCATAGAAACCTGATCTGCTGCTTGCTTTTGATTTTCTGCATTTACCAGTTCTATACTTGTCAATCCACTCTCTGACAGTTGCCTTTCTATCCAGTTGAGTGCCATTGCCAGATCAGGACCTTTTCCACGTAGCAGCCGGATCAATTCAGAGACATAAGCACTTGTGACAGGTGGATTGGAGCGGGCCATGTCTGCAATGACCAATATCAGATTTTTATGATCCTTCTCAGCTGTTTCTGTCAACTTCCCGCCCCAATAATCAGCAAGATTTTTATCCACCCTGTCAATTGCGATACGGATAGAAACCCGCCTTAGATTTTCAATTAAAGCAAGGCGAAGCATTATTGGGATTGCCCATAATTCACCGAGTTGAAGATTGGTAATGGTCTGATAAGCTTTCACAAAACTGCTCAGGCTCTCTATATCAATTCTACCGTCACTATGAGAAATGATCTGGAGTACAATGTCATAAATACGTGTCAACCCGGCGGATTCATTCTCCAATAGTTGTGGCAAGTCTTCACTATAGCCTTTTGGAAAATGTTTTTTTGCAATACGGATATGCTCTTCTATGAGATAAAAATTGTCTATCAGCCATTCTGCAGCGGGAGAAATCTGATTTTTATTTTTTATTGAATCGGTGATCAGTTTTCGTACTTCATTCAAAACCGTTTCATTATTCGAGAGTCGCTTGATTAAATGATCCTGTGCGCGTTTCGTATTCAGTTTATGAGATCCCGCCAGCGTTTTTCCGTAACGCTCCATCTGTTCTGAACTGAATAACTCTGCTCTCAAGGGCTCCTCGTGTAAGAAACTTTGATTGGAAGTATTGGTTTGAAAAAAATCCCTCATACCTGATATCAGTTCATGAGTTGTCGGTATAAATTTCATAATATCTCTTCTGTTTTTTCTAAAGCAGCATTCACAATTTGCTCCGCTTGTTTTGTAATTTGTTTCAAATGATCATTACCCAAAAAACTTTCGGAATAGATTTTATAAATGGCTTCAGTGCCTGAAGGTCTTGCAGCAAACCAGCCATTTTCTGTTATCACCTTTATTCCCCCGATTGGTGCATCATTTCCCGGCGCTGTAGTTTGTATTTTTATTATTTTTTCTCCGCCCAGATTCTTGTATGTTATTTGTGAAGGAGAAAGTTTTTTTAATTTTTCTTTTTGTTCGGGTGTTGCTTTCATTTCATTACGGTCATAAACTGCTTCCCCGAATTCTTTTGTGAGTGAAAGATATAGTTCGCCCGGATCCCTCCCAAGTTTTGCAGTCATTTCTGCAGAAAGTAAGGCCGGAACAAACCCGTCTTTGTCCGTTGTCCATACACTTCCATCCAGTCTTAAAAAAGTCGCCCCTGCACTTTCTTCTCCGCCAAAACAAAGTGATGAATCAAGCAAACCATCAGCAAACCACTTGAATCCCACAGGAACATTGTAAAGTTGCCTTCCGGATTTTGCTGTGATGCGATCAATAAGCTGTGTGGTCACCACAGTCTTCCCTACCGATGAATCGTTTTTCCACAAAGGACGGTGTTGCAATAAATAGGAAACCGCAACCGATAAATAATGATTCGGATTCATCAGCCCGGCACTTTTGGTAACAATTCCATGCCTGTCATGATCTGTATCACAGGCGAATGAAATATCAAAACGATCCTTCATCTCAATTAATTTCTGCATGGCAAAGGAAGAAGAGGGATCCATGCGAATTTGCCCGTCCCAATCCACTGTCATGAAACCGAAAGCAGGGTCAACGATTTTGTTTACGATAGTCAAATCCAGTTTATACCGCTCTGCTATAGGTTCCCAATAGTGAACTCCGGCACCGCCAAGTGGGTCAATTCCCATCCTGATTTTTGAATGGCGGATAACATCCATGTCAATGATGTTCCCAAGATCGTCAACATAAGTATTCAGGAAATCATGAAGATGTGTGGTTGCGGATTTAAGCGCTTTGTCAAAGGAAATTCTCCTAATGGGTTTAAGATTTTCTTCAAGTAGTTCGTTCGCTTTTTTCTCAATCCAGCCGGTAATATCATTTCCGGCCGGTCCGCCATTGGGTGGATTGTATTTAATACCTCCATCATCAGGTGGATTGTGTGAAGGTGTAATTACAATTCCATCAGCCAAACCTGATTTGCGGCCCCGATTATATTTTAGAATGGCGTGAGAAATAACAGGAGTCGGAGTGTATTCATCGTGCTCCGCTATCATCACTTCAACTTTATTTGCAGCCAGTACTTCCATCGCAGTTGCAAAAGCAGGTGCGGAAAGTGCGTGTGTATCAAAACCCAGATATAACGGGCCATCAATTTTTTGTTCTCTGCGATAAAAGCAAATGGCCTGTGTGATCGCAAGAATATGATTTTCATTAAAAGAAGATTTGAATGAGGAACCTCGATGACCCGAAGTCCCGAATGAAACCCGCTGGTTCCTTACAGATGGATCCGGTATTTCGGAATAATAAGCTGTAACAAGTTTCGGAATGTTTATCAGCAAATTTTGTTCTGCCTGTTTTCCAGCTAATGGAGATACTTTCAATATAATTACTTTTTTTAATTGTTTTCCAGGGCGGTGATTTTTTCAAGCCGGCGCATATGTCTTACTTCTCCACTGAATTTTGCCTGAAGAAATACAACTGTTAATTCAAGGGCAAGCGATTGATCTGTCACCCGACCACCGAGACAAATCATATTCATACTATCGTCTTCAACGCCCTGGTGAGCAGAAAAATTTTCATGGATCAGGCATGCTCTTACCCCCGCTATTTTGTTTGAGGCAATACAGGCACCAACGCCACTTCCACATACTGCAATACCACGTTGTACACTTCCATCTGCTATTCCGCGTGCAAGTGGAATTACATAATCGGGATAGTCATCTCCCGGTTGTATCCGGTTATTGCCAAAATCTACTACTTCATACCCGGATTCAATTAACATTTTTTTTAAATACTCTTTCAGATCAAATCCCGCATGATCTGCAGCGACACCAATCCGATAATGTTCAAATGACGGATTTATAACTGAGTTATTCATGATTGATTCTCTTTAATAATGCAATTGCATGTTTACAAATATTCTCAACCGTGAAACCATATTCGCGCATGACCTCATCACCGGGAGCAGAAGCACCGAATATCTCAATACCAATCACTTTACCCTGGTCACCAACATAACGGTGCCAGCCTTGAGAAACACCTGCTTCCACTGAAATCCTCGCGTGTATATCCGGTGGAAGTATCCTATTTCGGTACTCAGGAGATTGTGCCTCGAACAATTCCCAACTTGGCATGGAAACAATACGCGCAGAGATATTGTGTTCCATTAATTTTTGTTGTGCCTCTACAATCATACTAACTTCTGATCCGCTTGCTATTAAAATAATATCTGATTTGCCGGATCCATCGGAGAGAATGTATCCCCCATGACGAAGACCTTCTGCTGATTCATATTTTTCCCTGTCAAGTACCTGCAAATCCTGGCGTGATAGAATTAAAGCAACGGGTGCTTTTCCTGATTCAATTGCAACTTTCCATGCTACCGCAGTTTCATTTGCATCACTTGGACGAATCACTATCAGATTTGGAATTGCACGCAGGCTTGCAAGTTGTTCTATCGGTTGGTGTGTGGGACCATCTTCGCCCATAGCAATGCTGTCGTGCGTAAAAACATAAACTAAATTTAATTCCATTAATGCCGCAAGACGAATGGCAGGACGCATATAATCTGAAAAAGTTAAAAAGGTTGCGCAATAAGGAATGATACCGCCGTGTGCTGCCATGCCATTCGAGATAGAAGCCATTCCATGTTCGCGAACGCCAAATTGTAAATTACGGCCGGCATAATTCCATCCGCCGCCTGCTGAACCTTGTAAATCACCAACGGCCATGGATGGGTTTTCAAAATTTCCGGCATCTGTTAATTCTGTATGCGTGGATGTATTCAGGTCGGCAGAGCCACCAATAAAACCTGGAAGAAATTCAAAAAATGCCTGCATGGTTTTACCTGAAGCAACACGCGTTGCCATTCCTTTTTCATCAGCAGGAAATTTTGGAATTTTCAAATCCCAGTCTTTTCGAAGTTTTCCATTGATAAGCGCACGAAGCTCGAAGGCCAATTCAGGATATTCTTTTCCATAGTGTGTGAATTTATTTTCCCATTCCGTTTCCAGTCGCTTGCCATCAGCTAATGCATTTCGAAAATTCTGCAATGCTTCATCAGGAATAAGAAAGTCGGGCACAAGTGGCCATTCTAGATTTACTTTCGTCAACTTCACTTCTTCTTTTCCTAAAGGTGAACCGTGCGCTGCACAGGTGTCCTGTTTGTTCGGTGAACCATAACCAATATGGGTCCTGATGAATATCATTGATGGACGTTCCGTTTCATTTTGAGCGGCAAGAATAGCTTTGTTGATTGCTTCCGGATCATTCCCATCTTCTACAGATTGGGTATGCCAACCATATGCCTCAAATCGTTGTACATGATTTTCTGTGAACGTAACGGGAGTTGCTGATGCAAGCGTGATGTGATTATTGTCATAAAGATAAATGAGCTTGCCAAGTTTTAAATGTCCTGCAAGCGGTGCTGCTTCTGCTGAAACTCCCTCCATCAAGTCTCCATCACTCACCAGTGCATACGTATGATGATTGATGATTTCAAATCCGGGCCTGTTAAAACGTGCAGCGAGATATGCCTCGGCGATTGCCATTCCAACCCCATTTGCAAATCCTTGTCCAAGCGGACCTGTCGTAGTCTCAACACCCGGAGTTACACCACGTTCCGGATGACCCGGCGTTTTACTTCTCCATTGACGAAAATTTTTGACATCCTCTAAAGATAAATCATAACCGGTGAGATGAAGCAAACTATAAAGTAACATGGAACCATGGCCGGCAGATAATACAAACCGGTCGCGATTAAACCATTGAGGATTTGAAGGATTGTGATGAAGAAATCTTGTCCAGAGAACATACGCCATTGGGGCAGCTCCAAGGGGCAAACCCGGATGCCCGCTATTCGCTTTTTGTATTGCATCTATTGACAAAAATCGAATTGTATTTATCGAAAGTTGATCCAGTTCTTCAGCGGAGAGAATTGATTTTGTGCTTGTTTCCATTTTTGGCTTTCAGTATAATAATCAGAATTTCCCATTTCCACCCGCAATGGTATGAGATTTTAATAAATATTTATGCCGAGCCCGATTATTTTAAAAAAGTTCTTATGTCGGAAATCGTAAAGATTCATCCGGCTCGGAATTTATTTAAGAATGTTGCCTGACATTGATAACCAAGTAAAGATCGGGTTTTTTGCCCTTCAAATTGTTACATAATATTTTTAAAATGTTACATAACTCACACTTTCGATTAGTTTCAGTGACTTGTGAAAAAGTTGTCCCGGTAGATTTAATTCTACAATCTTTCATAACTGAATATCCGGACTTATAAAGCATCAAGGATTCAATATTAATTGTTGCCATAAATGTGTGAATGATGTAATATTTTTAAAGAACTATGTAATACTTTTTGTTTTGTAAGTTCTGAAATTTGCATCGCGGCAACATAATTACCGGTTAATTTGAAGGAGAACAATAACTAATGTAGCCCGAGAGGCAAATTAAAAAATGAATAATGAAACCATTTGAAATAAGAAAAATATTAATCCCGGTTGATTTTTCAGCCCCGTCACTCAAGGCAATTAAGCCGGGGATACAATTGGCAAAGCTCTGCAAGGCAGAAGTCACATTGATTCATGTAGTTGATATTCTGCCATCAACAGCGGACTCCCTTCGCTATATAGTTCCCGGTAGTCCTGCTTATGAAAATGATTTAACGGATATGAGTAACGATAAATTATCGAAACTGGCTGAGTCAATGAAAAAGAAAGGGGTAGAAAAAGTTAACGTGCTTTCCGTCAAAGGACAAACCTACAAGGAAATTGTCCGCTTTAGTAAGAAAGTGAAAGCCGACATGATTGTTATGGGAACACATGGCATTTCAGGTTTCAGTGAATTCTTTATGGGAAGCAATGCTTTCCGTGTTGTGAGCCATGCTGAATGCCCGGTGCTGACAGTTCAGAAGCACATTTCAAGTCAGGATTTTAAAAATATCATTGTGCCTTTCAGAGACAAAACGCATTCCCGTGAAAAAATAAATTATGCGATTACAATGGCAAAAATATACGGGGCAACAATTCACGTACTTGGCGTGGATACGGAGGGAACAAAGTCGCATCTGAAAAAAATGACACTTGAAGGAGAACAAATAAAAAAAATTGTGGAAAAATTTGGAGTGAAATGCAAATTAAATGTGGTTGCCGGTTCTTTCCTCGCTGATACCATTTTAAAATATGCAAAAAAAATAAATGCCGACCTCATTGTTGTGACTTCTGATATGGACAAGGTTAGTATTTCGGAATTTTTTATGGGACCCTTTGCACAACAGATTGTAAATCATTCTCACTTCCCGGTTTTAAGTATACGCCCCACATTTAACACGGATACGATTAATTTACGTTTTTATTAAATGGTAATTGTTTTGATATGAATGAACTTGAAGAATTAAATGCGCAGGAAAAAGAAATGTTATTCAAAGCGCCGGCTTATGTTTCATTACTGGCAGCGAATGATGATGGTGAAATGGACGAAGCAGAGAAAAAATCTGCAATTGAATTTTCTCATATCAAAACATTTTCTTGTGATCCAATCCTGACACATTTTTATAGAGAAGTAGAGAAGGTTTTCGGAGCTAACATTGATGAACTGGACAGGCAACTACCCAAAGGTAAAACGGAGAGAAAAGACGAAATCAACAATGAGCTTCTGAAATTAGAGCCGATGCTTTCAAAGATGGGAAATGCATTTGCTTATTTGTTGCATCGCAGTTTCATTTCTTATACAGAGCATGTTTCAAAAGCGCACAGAAGTGTCCTCACGTCATTTGTAATCCCTCTTTATATTAAGGGGCTAACTGCTTAACAAAAGTGGTGAGGAATATTAATTATGGATACGGAATATTTTTAAGGAAGAAGAAATAAATATATGATATCAAATTTAACCTCACCCCGAATCAATGGAATAACTTTACGTCTGGCGATTATCAGCGCATTGTCGTACGTAGCATTTTTTGCATTGATCAAATTTACAGGTTTGCCTTACACCGAGTGGATATATTCTAATTACCTTATTTTTTGTATTGCTGCATGGAATTCATTAAAGGCAGCTGATAATGCTGGCAACAGTAAACTCGGTTATCTGCGTGGTGTAAGAATTGCAATTACGGTTGGGACGCTATCATTTGTTTTTTTTGGAATATTTATTTATGTATATAGTTATTTTGGGTCATTTTTTAACGACATGGTGTTTCATACAATTTCATCTGTTATCGGAATGAAAAGGTGGTCTGCCCCGGTTATAATAGTAACAGAAGGGGTAGTGATTTGCGCGATTTTATCTTTAGGCCTTATTCAACTTTACAGAGTTTATCGTAAACCCGGAGTTGAAGGAATCTTGACTTGAATTTTTAGAATTTTAAAAAGAATGTTGAAGTCATGTATAAATATATAAAATTATGAAACGAAGTATCAAAAGCTTAATTGGATTTACCATTGGTGCAACGGATGGAGAAATAGGGAAAGTAAAAGAATTTTTCTTTGACGATGAAGCATGGACAGTCCGGTATTTAGTTGTGGAAACAGGTAGTTGGCTCTTTGGGCGCAAAGTGCTGATATCACCGATGGCTCTTTTAACTCCGGATTGGGAAAGGAATATTTTTCCTGTAAACCTCACGATGGAGCAAGTGAAGAACAGTCCTGCTATAGATACTGATAGGCCTGTTTCGCGGCAACAGGAACTTGAATTGTATGCACACTATCCATGGGGTAGTTACTGGGGTAGCGGTTTTTACGCAGGGGGTATGCACTTGCCTGTTTCTATGTATGATAAGCTGCTTAAAGATGAGGATCAGACGAGCAAGAAAGAAGTATCGGATGATCAACATTTGAGAAGCTCTGACGTGGTGACCGGTTATAGCATCAATGCCACTGATGGTGAAATCGGTAAGGCAGATGATTTTCTTATTGACGATAGTAACTGGAAAATTGAATTCCTGGTGATCGATACTGGCAGTTGGTTGAATGAAAAAAAGGTACTCATCTCCCCGAATTGGATAAATGAAGTAAAATGGGAATCATCTGAAGTTAT
>JBBRAY010000021.1:0-59180 GCA_038206355.1 Bacteroidia bacterium | reverse complement strand
CTTTGCTTCATTGTATTTGGCTCCATTGGTTCATTTTCATAGATGATGGAGCAAGTTGGCCCCATAATTAATTCCAAAAATATGATGTGGATGGGCGAAAATATATTCGGATAAACCCAACCTAAAGCTAAAGGTATAAATACCGTTAGAATGATGGGTATGTGGATAGATATGATGTATTGAATGGCTTTTTTTAGATTGGTATATATCTTTCTTCCCATTGCAACAGCATCCACCATTTTCGATAAATCATCTTCCAATAAAATTAAGGAAGCTGCCTGCTTGGCCAATTCAGTCCCTTTTTTTCCCATTGCAATACCAATATGTGAGGCTTTTAAAGCTGGGCCATCATTAACGCCATCACCTGTCATTGCAACAATTTGATAATTGGATTTTAAAGCATTGATTATTTTCAACTTGGCTTCAGGAAACATTCGGGTAAAAATAGCAGTATCCATTACGCGAGTCTGTAACTCCTTGTCCGATAATGCCATCAGTTCATCTCCCGAAATGGTTTTATTGTAATCTTTAAAACCTATTTGTCTTGCAATGGAAGCTGTGGTGGCTGCATTATCACCAGTAATAATTTTAACATTGATACCTGCTGTATAAAAATCTTCCAAAACACGTTGAATATTGTTTTTGGGCGGGTCGTAGAAAGCAACAATTCCCTTGAATTCAAATGGTAATTCTTGTTGTTTAGTAGGATAATTATCAAGCGTATAATTTGACGCTCCTACACCCAAAACTCTATAACCTTCAGCGGCTAAAAGCTCAATGGCTGAATGAATTTGTTGTATTTCAGGCTTTGTAAGATTAGAAACACTTATTAATGCCTCGGGTGCTCCTTTGGCCGCTATAATTTTAGTTCCATTGCTATCGGAAAAGATGTGTGTCATCATTGGAGGTTTACCACCTAATGGATATTCGTGAACGAGTTTAAAATAGGGGCGATGGTCCATTTGCTCTAATGTACTATAGGCCTGATGTAATGCCACTTCCATTGGGTCGAATGGAAGTGGCTCACTAGCCCACATAGCTAATTCTATCAGCTGTTTTTCGCTATCATTCAATTTATCTTTTGGGCTAATAATTTTGTTGTTTTTCAATACAAAAAGTTTTGCCAAACTCATTTTGTTTTCTGTAATCGTTCCTGTTTTGTCAATACAAATTACCGTAGCACTTCCAAGTGTTTCTACTGTTTTTGTTTGCTTTACTACAATCCCTATCTTCATTAAACGCCAGGCACCAAGCGCCATAAATGTGGTAAAAGCCACAGGGATTTCTTCGGGCAAAATGCTCATAGCCAAAGTAAGCGACTGCAATAAACTTGTTAGAACATTTTGCGACTGCCAATAATTAATTACCCAAACGAGTATAAAAACAATAGCTCCTACGATAGCCATCCATTTCACAAAATTGGAAACCTGAATTTCTAAAGGTGTTTTTTCTTCACTTATGTTTTCTAAACTCTTTCCAATTTTCCCCAATTTGGTTTCGTTACCAATGGAAGTAATTTCAGCAATGGCCAGACCACTGGCTACATTAGTGCCAGCATAAATAGAATTATCTTCTTTGTCCTTATCTTTAAAAACAGCAAGAGATTCGCCTGTAAGTATGGATTCGCTTACTGAAAAATCGTTTGAATGGATAATGATACCATCTGCGGTTATTGAGGTGCCTTCTTCTACCAAAAGACAGTCACCAACTACCAGATCTTCACTTTTAATTTCTATATTTTTTCCATTTCGGATTACTTTGCAAGATGGTTGTGAAAGTGCCTTTAGCTTTTCCATCGTATTTTTACTTCGGGAATCTTGGTATAAAGAAATGGAAGCGATAAAAAGAATAGCCACCATCATAAAAATCCCATTGCCGGTTTCTCCACTGATAAAATAGATTGTGGATGCCACCAATAACAAAATGGTCATTGGCTCTTTAACTATCCGAAGTAAAACGTCTAAGAAGCTATTTTCTTTTTTGTAGTTCAGTTTATTTTGACCAAATTTTTCTCTGGAACGATGAACTTCTTCGTTATCTAAACCTTGTATCGTGAATTGATTTATAGACATTTAAAGATAGCTTTTATTGGATGATGATTAATTATGCTAGCCTTGATTTAGTCATCATCTTCGCTTTCTGAATTTTCTAAAGGAGTAGCTACTCCGTTTCCAATTTCTGAATGTCTGATTTGGCCACCTAAATAACCTGTTCTTGCTACTAGCCCGAAACAAACTAATGAAATCAATAAAATCACAATAGCAATATTTCTTGTCATTGGTGATTTTCTCAAAGTCAAGAATATTCCTAAAATGGAAGCAACTCCCAAAGTGATTAATGATATTAATGCAAAAAGTGCAAATTCTTCGTGCCTCTCTATAGTCGCTTTAAAAACACCAGTTAAATTTTCTACACTTTCTTCTGCAGCTTCGCCTGTTAAATAAGCAATACCTGCACCGATGGAAGAAATAATAAAAAGACCATAAGCGGCTATTTTCGTGTCGTTACTTTTTGTCCAAAGGTCATATGCAAGGACAAGTCCACCTAAAATTGAACCGAATATCGGCAGATGGGTTATTACTAAATGAATATGTGTTTGATCCAATGTGCTAACTTTTTCCGAAGGTCATCTTTATTATTCAATCAAAATATGATATTAGTCACTTTTGAAAAATGATTCTTGAATTTAGCTGTCTTTTTTTAGGCTTGCTTATAACATTAAAGGATTTTATCCGCAATTAATAAAAAAGAATACATCAGGAAGGCCGAGGCAAAAATTGCGGATAAAGCATACTACACGAAACAAACCTACTCTTTATTTCGGTTTATTGCCATACATGTGTGGGCTAAACGAAGTAAAAGGGGGTATCATATTGCGGTTTATTTTAAAGTTTGTTAAAGGGACTTTGTATTTTACTGTTGCGTCTCTTCCATAAACATCCCATAAAATACATGTTGCCCTTTTCATAACTTGCGCCTTCTTTTGCTCCGAAAAAACACCACCGGCATTTTACACAATTAAATATTTTCATGTCATCACCATTTCCCAAAATAATCCTTCTTCCCGGTAAAGAACGCTCCCTCCTGAACAGGCATCCTTGGCTCTTTTCAGGCGCAATCAAGAAAAAAGAAGGCGATCCGAAAGAAGGTGATGTCGTGGAAGTAATATCTTCTATGGGAGTATATATGGCCACAGGCCATTACCATTCAGGAAGTATAACTGTCAGGATATTTTCATTCGAACAAATCACTCCCGGTTATGAATTCTGGAAAGCAAAACTGAGTAGCGCTTTTGAATACAGAAAGAAATTACAGCTCATTGACAATGAATCAACCAACTGCTACCGTTTAATTCATGCAGAAGGCGACGGAATGCCCGGACTCATCATTGACATTTACAACAGCGTAGCAGTTATACAGACGCATACGTTGGGCATGCATGCAATCAAAAATCACCTTACAGATGCATTGAAAGAAATTTACGGCGCAAAGCTTTCAACAGTTTATGACAAGAGTGGCGATACGATGAGCAGGCAAAAGCAATCAGAAATTTCAAACGGACTTTTATACGGAACAAAAACAGAAGAAGACGTTTTAGAAAACGGTATAAAATTTCACGTCAACTTTTCCGAAGGACAAAAAACAGGATTCTTCCTCGATCAGAGAGAAAACCGCAATCTCCTTGGATCCTATTCCGCAGGAAAGAAAGTGCTGAACACTTTTGCTTATTCCGGTGGATTCAGTTTGTATGCATTGAAAAATAATGCATCCCTTGTACACAGCATCGACTCGTCAAAAAAAGCTGCCGAATGGGCCGGGAAAAATGTGGCAATGAATTTCAGCAATGCACCACATCAGTTTTTCGCAGAAGACGTTTTTGATTTTATGAAAAAATCTTCCGAACAATATGACGTCATCATCCTTGACCCACCTGCATTTGCCAAACATCTCAGTGCTGTAAAACAGGCGACGATCGGATACAGAAACCTCAATACGGAAGCCATGAGGCAAATTGCTAAAGGCGGAATTCTTTTTACCTTTTCCTGTTCACAGGTTATAGACAAAGAACTCTTCAGAAAAATAATCTTTACCGCCGCTGCACAGGCAAGAAGAAATGTCCGCATCCTTCACCAACTCTCACAACCTCCTGATCATCCAATTAGCATCTATCACCCTGAAGGGGAATATTTGAAGGGCCTGGTCCTCTATGTTGAATAGTCATTGGCTGCTGGCTACTGCTACTGCTACTGCTACTGCTACTGTTATTGGCTGCTGGCTCTTGGCTCCTGACTCCTGACTCCTGACTCTTGACTCTTGGCTCCTGGCTCTTGGCTGCTGGCTTTTCCTTGTGATTTGTGATTTGTGAATTGTGAATTGTGATTTGTAATTTGTAATTTGTAATTTGTAATTTGTAATTTTGGCCCCCCCCCACCCTCCCAATTATTTAAATTACAACTATATTCGCGGCCTCAAATAAATATTTCATGACCCCACACCGTATCTTTACTGCAGTTCTTACCGTTGCCATTATCTTTCTTTATTACCTGCATTTCAAAACGCCTGTCGCGACTGCAGAAAATTCTACCGGCGCTATTGCCCCCATTCCCGTTGCCACCAACATCGTTTACGTAAACTCCGACTCACTCCTTGAAAATTATTTCTTCTATAAAAATAAAAAATCAGAATTCGAATCGAAGGAAAATCAGATCAAAAGTCACCTCCAGGCAGAAAGCGAACGCCTCCAGAAAGACGCGGCAGATTACCAGGATCGTGCTGCCTTGATGAGCGAAAATGAAAGGGCAAAAAAAGAAGATGAACTGATGCAACGCCAGCAGTCATTAATGAAAAAGAAAGACGACATGCTCGGTGCCTTTGATCATGAACAGGGGAAATTCAGCGATGACTTGTATGCGAAACTTTCATCCTACCTGAAGGAATATAACAAAGGAAAAAATTACACCTTCATCCTTGGCTATCAAAAAGGCGGGGGAATTCTTTTTGCAAATGATTCGCTTGACATTACAAAACAGGTACTTGACGGACTCAATAAAGAAGCAGAAGTAAAATAATTTGCGAAAAATTATAGCTGCCTCTTCAGGTTATCTTATTTTTACAGCATGATACCGCTGGCAGAACGCCTTCGTCCACAAACGCTGAATGATTACATCGGACAGGAACACCTTGTAGGTGAAGGATCTGTTTTGCAGAATGCCATCAGGCGCAAACTGATTCCTTCCATGATTTTCTGGGGACCGCCCGGAGTCGGAAAGACAACACTTGCTTTTATCATCGCAAAAGAACTAAAGCGCCCGTTTTATACGCTGAGTGCAGTAAGTTCAGGCGTAAAAGAAGTTCGCGAAATCATTGAAAAGGCCACACGCTATGCCGGCGAACTGAAAGAAATTTCCGGAAGCCCGGTTCTCTTCATTGATGAAATCCATCGCTTCAGTAAATCACAACAGGACTCCTTACTCGGTGCAGTGGAAAAAGGTATCGTCACTTTGATCGGTGCTACTACTGAGAATCCATCCTTTGAAGTTATTTCCGCTTTGCTTTCCAGATGCCAGGTGTATGTTCTTAAAAGTCTTTCAGAAACAGATCTGCTTTCACTTATTCATCAGGCGATTGAAAAAGATGAACTGCTGAAAAAGAAAAATATCAGGCTCAAAGAAACTGAAGCTTTAATGCGATTGTCGGGTGGTGATGCACGCAAACTCCTCAACCTGCTCGAACTGGTTTCATCATCGGAAGAAAACAAAGACAGCATCATCATCACCGATGAACTGGTGTTGCGACTTGCTCAGGAGAAAATTGCATTGTATGATAAAACGGGCGAACAACATTACGACATCATTTCAGCTTTTATTAAATCCATGCGCGGGAGTGACCCCAATGCAGCAATCTACTGGCTGGCGCGGATGATTCGTGGAGGAGAAGATCCGTTATTCATTGCACGCAGAATGGTCATCCTTGCCAGTGAAGACATCGGCAATGCAAATCCGACTGCACTTGTAATCGCCAATACATGCTTTGAAGCTTGTAGTAAAATCGGATATCCTGAATGCAGAATCATTCTTTCACAAACTGTTGCATACCTCGCTTCATCTCCCAAAAGCAATGCAAGTTATTCTGCAATCGAAGATGCACTGAAACTCGTTGACCAGACCGGTGATCTTTCTGTCCCACTCCACCTTCGGAATGCACCTACTAAACTGATGAAAACACTGGACTACGGAAAGGAATACAAGTATGCCCATTCCTTTGATAAAAATTTTGTTGACCTCGAATACCTCCCTGAAAAAATCTCCGGAACAAAAATTTATGATCCCGGAAATAATGCCCGCGAAAATGAAATGAGGGAAATGCTGAAAAAATTCTGGAAGGAAAAATACGGGTACTGAACTTTTCACAATTTCAGAAATAATAGTAAAAGGGGAACTTTTATAAGCTCCCCCTTTCTCTCACAAAAACAAATTTCAATTACTATTTTATCACATTCAGTTTAACAGATTTTATTTCCTTTTCAGTTTGTAGTTTCAGCATATAACTACCGCTTGCAACATCACTCAAATCAATCCGAACCTGATTTGTAACTCCTGATAAATGCTCAGCGATACACTTTACCATTTTACCATCTGACTGGTACAGGTAAATATTTCCCGATACCGATTGTCCTTTCACGTCAATATACAATTCACTTGAAGCAGGATTCGGATAAATGCGGATAAAGCTTTCATTATTCGATACAGAAATTCCTGTTGGATCTTCCATCACAGTAATGGTCTCGCAATGAGAACAACCGTTTGCATCGGTGATACATACCGTATAATTTCCTCCGGCAAGTCCTTGTACCGAAGAAGTGATTGCACCATTTGACCAGCTATAAGAATAGGGCCCGGTACCTCCGGCAGCTGTTACAGTTGCACTTCCATCAGCACATCCGATACACGTTGCATCATTGTGATTCACCTGCATGCTCAATACATCCGGCTCAGTAATACTGAATATCTCCTGTGTCATACAACCATAGATATCATAAACCTCTACAGTGTAATTTCCACTGCAGACATTTGAGACCTGTGCTCCAGGTTCTGTTGTCATAGACCATACATACTGGAATGGTGCATTACCTGTCGCTGTTGCAACCGCACTTCCGTTGCATTCACCGGCACAACTTACATTCCCGGCCTGCATTTGAACCTGAACAGTACTTGTAGTAACCGGATATGATTGTGATGACACGCATCCATTACCATCAGTAACAGAAACAGTATAATTTCCGGAACATAAATTTGAAATTGCAGGATCAATAAGACCGTTACTCCACATGATGTAATATGGACCGGTTCCATTCAACATTGAAACTGTTGCAGTTCCGGAGCAGGAATTATTGCATGTTACAGACTGCCCGGTAACGTTGATGACAAGATCCGATCCGTCATTAATCTGAATTGTTTGCTGAGCAGTACAACCGTTGTCATCAGTCACAGTTGTCGTATAACTTCCTGAACAAAGATTTGAAACAGATGAACTTTGAGCACCGTTATTCCACAGGTATTCATACGGAGCAGTTCCATTCATTGTCACCACAGAAGCCGTTCCGTTACATACACCCGAACACGCTGCATCCGTTAAAGTAACATTCAGTTGCATCGCCGGAGCAGATGAAATAACTATTGTTGATATGGAAGAACAACCCAACGCATCAGTTACTTCGACAGTTGCCGGCCCTTCACACAAATGAGTGGCTATTCCATCAGTCTCACCATTGCTCCAGGAAATATGAAAAGGTGCTGCACCATTTGCAATCATTACTTCTGCACTCGCATTGCATACTGACATACATGAAGTGGTGGTAACATTCGATACTGCAGTCTGAATAATTGTGCTGCTGTTATGAATCATAAGATTCGCCAATGAGGTACATCCGTTTGCATCTGTAACTGTTACCTGATGATTTCCGATGCATAGTGCATTTGCAGTCGCACCGGTTTCGCCATTGTCCCACACATAAGCGTAAGGCGCTGTTCCGTTGATCACTGAAATCACACCACTTCCATTACATGCATTTCCATTGCAGGAAGAATTATCAGCAACAGATACAGTCGTCGAAATCATAACAGGCGCAACAGTAATTGTTACTGACACTACAGCTGAACATCCCATTGCATCTGTTACGGTAACCTGGTGAACACCTTCACACATTGAAGTTGAGGTGGCATTGGTACCGCCATTCGTCCACAGGTATTGATAAGGTGCTGTTCCATTGCTGATATTTGCTGTTGCAATACCATTACAAACACTGCTGCAGGAAACTGCCGATATATTTGTAGCAGTCACTACCATCGACGGACTTGATACAATATTAATTTGTGATGTTACAGCGCATCCTGATGCATCAGTAACAACAACCTGATGAACACCTTCACACAATAATGTCGCAGTAGCACCGGTTTCGCCGTTAGTCCACAGGAATTGATAAGGAGCCGTTCCGTTAATAATATTTGCAGTTGCTTTTCCATTGCAAACACTGTTGCATGAAGCAGCAGTTACACCGGTTGTAGAAATAACCATCTGCGGATTGGAAATAATATTCAGTTGTGCAGTCGCAGTACATCCCGAATGGTCAGTAATGGTAATATTGTAATTTCCTGTGCAAAGCTGGTTAGCGGATACCTGATTGGAACCGTTGCTCCAGTTATAAGTGAAGGGCGCTATACCATTGATTACTGTAGCTTCAGCACTGCCATTGCACATTCCTGCACATGATACATTTGTATTTACAATTGTACCCGCAACCATTTCATCAGCAACAGGAGTAGAGAAATATTGATTTACACTGCAACCGTTTGCATCAATGATGCTGAGGTAATTTGAACCACTGCAAAGATGCGTTGCATTGATGGTAGTTTCACCATTACTCCACTGATATGAATACGGTGCAGTACCATTAGACACTGAAGATAACGCTCCGCCATCACAAATCGCCGTACATGATGCATGTGATGAAGTGGAAATATTCAGACTTATAGATGGGGCATTGATAATTGAAGCTGACGATGTCGCATGACATCCGTTGGCATCTGTAATGACCACAGAATAATTTCCCGCGCATAAGTTATTAAGCGAAGGTTGTGAAGAACCATTGCTCCAGGTATAAGTGAAAGGAGCTGTTGCATTACTGATTGACGCTACAGCAATTCCATTACATATTCCTGCACATGCCGCCTGACTTGCAGCAATCGTTGCCGCCGGAGCTGTTAATGCCTGCACCGTTACCTGATCCTGCGCAATACAACCTGAGGTATTTGTTACAGTAACCGTATAGTTGCCACTGCATAATCCGGAGATGGATGAAGTAGTAGCGCCATTAGACCATAAGTAGCTGATGTTTCCGCTACCGGTTGCAATAGAGGCAGCAGTTCCGTTGCATTGCTCATTACATGCAACATCCGTTTTTGTGGCAGACACAGAAAGTGATGACCCGCCAATGGTAGCCATCGCCGAATTAAAACATCCGTCGGCATCAGTTACCCTGACAGTATAATCACCCGGACAAAGATTTGAAACATGCTGCGTGTATACACCGATATCAGTCCACTCATAGAAAAACGGACCGGTACCTGAAGCCATTACGTTTGCAGAACCGGTACAAACAGAATTACACAAAGCCGGCTGGCTGGTAACAGTAACCGTTGGTGCTGTTCCGAAAACATCAATGGTAACATCATTGGAATCAATACACATTCCACGCGTCGCCACTACATGATAAGTGGTTGCAACGGCGGGAGAAACTACATTGTCAGCTCCTGAAAAATGCGCCCCCGTTGATGAGGTCCATTCGAAATGTGAAGCACCGATGCCATGCAAAATTGTAGAGGCGCCACCACAAACATAATCGTCATCTGAATATGCAATCAATTCAACAGCATCCATCATTCCATGTGCAACAGGAAGATTGGTGAGTGCATAATTCGTCATCAGACTGGTTCCGTTAAAATCGACAACTGTAAAATAATATTCCATTCCCGGTATCAGCCCTGTGAGGTCAAGCGTATTTCCCGTGCCGATGTATAGTACAATACTCTTATCACCAAGATTACTTCCCCGGCCCCATTCATCAGATGCAGAATATGTCACGCCGTTTTGAGGAAGATAATTCACCGGAGTTTCCATGTGACCTATCAGCATTCGCTTTTGACCGTTACCATTGGTCCAGCTGATTCGCAGGCCATCACAATTTAAAGGAGTAACTGTCAGGTTTGTTGTTGAGACAGTCGGTACAGGTGCTGTCGGAAGAATGATCTTTGACACCCACATATCTTCTTTTCCGTAAGTTACTTTCTGCACACCTGAAAATGAAACAGTGTCGCGGAAAATACCCGTTACATATGGAATCCCCTCCGGAGTAACCCAGATACTTCTTGCAAGGTCGTCAGTTGAACTTCCTGCGCCCATAGCCCACTGCAAAGTTCCATCGCTGGTGTAACTGGCAATGAATAAATCATTCAGTCCATTGCTGGATAAAACAGTTCCGTTTCCAAAATTGCAATAGCCACCATAGTCACCACATAAATAAACATTGCCGAAATTATCAGTCACTACTCCACGGCCATAATCTGAATAACCACCACCTGCCTGTCGCGCCCAAAGCGGGTTACCATCCGCATCAAATTTCAGTAACATGATATCGCTGTTCCATACCGGTGTAAGTGTCTGGCTTCCGAAGGCAAAAGCGCTCTTGAAAGATCCGGCAGCATAAATAAACCCATCCCTGTCACGGTGAAGGCGGGCACAAATTTCGTCCGATGTACCACCATAATTTTTTACCCATTGAACGGCTCCTGTGAAAATTGAAATCTTAGCAAGGAACACATCAGTACCACCATTACTGGTCAGTGTATAGGAATCAAAGTTTGCAGTACCACTAAAATATCCTGAAACATATAAGTATGCTCCGCCATTGTAAATGATTGAATTCCCCCTGTCATTTCCTGAACCTCCAAAACATTTTGCCCATGCACAGTTACCATAGGGATCGTATCCGGAAACATAAATATCTTCTCCGCCATATCCCGGTAGTGAAAACTGACTGATCGTATTTACCGGACCACACATAAAACCTGTGGTATATGCAAATCCTTTTTCATCCGTTACAATACCATATCCCTTGTCATCTCTGGTACTACCGATCTGACGCACCCACATTACATTTCCATTCTTATCGTATTTTGCAATGAAACCATCATTGTCTCCTGAACCATACGTATCAACAGTGTAAGGTCCGAAATCTGAAATCGTTTCGAATTCTCCGGCAACGAAAATGTTGTCTGAGGTATCAACGGCAACTGCATGACCTACGTCACCATCCGAACCTCCTGCCCTTCTGGCCCAGATCAATGAGCCGTCAGAAGAATATTTCAGCAACAACACATCATGCTGTCCCTTGGCATCAAGAATGGTTCCGCTGAAATTCGCATTGTGTTGCTCAAACATTCCAGTTACAATAACATTCCTGTTTTTGTCGGTCACAATGCCCCTGCCCTGGTCGTAAGTTGTGTCACCGCCTGTGCGTGTCCAACCAAAAGAAGGTGATTGGCAATTGCCTGCTTCAGAACCAAGGATAAAAGCAAGCGTCAATAAATAATAAAACCTGTTCATATATTACGTGTTTTTGTGAGTTATAGTGTAGCAACAATATGCTAAAACTCGTCACATTACCAATAATTATTGGTAAACAGCTGATACTTCAGGGTGAATCAGATTACCGCTAAGGGTGGGAAAAAAGGTAGCAGTATTAAAAAAATGAAATCTTTTAGTTGCTTAGTCCTTATTAGGAAAACACTCTAAATCAGCCCATTTTCAACAATTTCATACAACTCCACAATAGGCATTCCCATTACATTAAAATAGCTCCCGCTTATCTTTTCTATCAGCGGGAATCTTGCATGATGCTTTACTGCAAGTGTATTTTCAAAAAGATCCGGCTTTCCTATATTATTCAAAAAAAATTTCTCCTTTTCTGAAAGTGGGTTCATCCCTTCCGGTAAACACTCCTGAGCCCCGTATGAACCCGCTTTATCATACGGTTTGTATTCATCAATATATTCCGGTATTTCCTTTTCTTTTGCTCTTCGGAATTGTACTTCCGATTCAACAAAAAAAGTTGTCCTTTTTTGTTTTGTAGAAATACAGACTCCTGTAAATACCTGATGTGAATTTCCGGAAAGTTTTTGCAACATGTAAAGTGCTTCTTCGCGATTAAGCGGCTTGTTGAGAACATGATCGTCAAACCACACAATTGTATCAGCGGTAATTAATAGCTCATCATTCTTCAACTCACCATTGAAGGCATTTGCTTTTTGTTCTGAAAGGAAGACCGGAATTTGTTCGGCTTTTAAATCAGATGAAAAATCTTCGTTTACATCCTTTACTTTTATTATCAGTCCGGGAAATAATTCCTGCAGCAATTGCTTTCTGCGTGGTGATGCAGAACCGAGAATTATTTTTTTTCTGTTCTGACTCATTTTATACCCGCAATGGCTTTGTTAATCTTCTGTACAAGTGAAGGACCTTCATAAATAAACCCGGTATACAGCTGAATTAAAGATGCGCCGGCATTTAATTTTTCCATTGCATCCTCTGCAGAATGGATCCCTCCCACTCCGATAATCGGAATTGTACCCTTTGATTGTTGGTGCAGATAGCGGATTACATCTGTCGCCCGTTTTTCCAAAGGCTTTCCACTGAGCCCACCGCTTCCTATTTTATCAAGGTCAGGATCCAGCGTTAAAAGATTTTTCCTTGCTATGGTTGTATTCGTCGCAACGATTCCATCTATACATGATTTCTTTACCACTTCAATAATCTCATCCAGTTGGGCATTCGTCAGGTCGGGCGCAATCTTAAGGAATATCGGTTTTCTTGATTCTTGTACTTTCTGACTTCTGACTTCTAACTTTTGACTTTTAACTTTTGACTTTTGCCATCCCTCCCCCAACTCCCCGTTCACTTTCTGCAACCGCATCAATAATCGCGTCAGCGGCTCCTTCTCCTGTAATTCACGAAGACCCGGTGTATTCGGTGAACTCACATTCACTACAAAGTAATCTACGACATCAAACAACTCCCTGAAACATTTTTCATAATCGTCGCCTGCCTTTTCATTCGCAGTGATTTTGTTCTTCCCGATATTTCCTCCTACGATGATGCCTGATTTTTTTTCCTTTAGTCTTTTGGCAGCAGCAACTACACCTTCATTATTAAAACCCATTCTATTAATAAGCGCATTGTCCTTTGGCAACCTGAATAATCTCGGCTTGTCATTTCCGGGTTGAGGCAATGGCGTAACCGTTCCTATCTCCACAAATCCAAACCCAAGCGCACAAAATTCATCCACCATTTTTGCGTCTTTGTCAAGCCCTGCAGCAAGACCAACTTTATTGGGAAAATGAATTCCTGCAACGAGAACCTCCGATTGATTATTATTATTAAAAACCGACTTCAACACGAATCTGAATCCCGGAATCCGACAAAATACCTTTAACAGAAAAAAAGTAATGTGATGGGCACGCTCCGGGTTAAATAAAAAAAGTGCCGGCTTAATAAATATCTTGTAAAATGACATCGCGCGCGAAAATAAGTGTTTTATTTTCAACGATTATTGGTTACTGGCTGTTGGCCGCCGGCTACTGGCCGCTGGCTGCTATCTACTTGATTCTTGACTCCTACACTGTACCTGCTATCTACTCTCTTCCTGACTCTTGCCTCTTGATTCCGGCTGCTCATTGCCTATTTCTTTCCGGCTGCTATTTGCCCGCCCCTCGCATCTCCTGTAAAAAAATTTATATTTTTTTACATATATCAAAATATTTTTTTAGGTTTGCCTAAATTTTAATTTGACCATGCTTTATTCCCTGGCAGAAGAAAATTACCTCAAAGCCATCTTTAAGCTATCAGAAAAAAAACCGGACAAGGTTTTCACCAATGACATCGCATCATTGCTCGATATGAAAGCTGCTTCTGTTACCGACATGTTACAGAAACTTTCTGAAAAAAAATTAATCCGTTATGTAAAATACAGAGGCGTTTCATTAACCCCTTCAGGTAAAAAAGTGGCATTGAGTATTATCCGGAAACACCGGCTGTGGGAACTTTTTCTCACCTCAAAACTCGGCTTTAGCTGGGATGAAGTACATGACGTTGCCGAACAACTCGAACACATCCGTTCTGAAAAACTGGTAAAGCACCTCGACCAGTTTCTGGGCAAACCAAAATTCGACCCACATGGCGATCCGATACCGGATGAAAATGGAAACTTTCAGTTGCAAAAAGTATTTCCCCTCAGCGATGCAAAAAATACACAGACCATTACCATCGCCGGCGTCATTGACCACCAACCCTTATTCCTCCGCTACCTCGATCAATGCGGTTTATCCCTCGGAAAAAAAATAAAAGTTCAGGGTAAAACCGGATACGACAAGAGTATGAACATTTCTATTCTTCATTCAGGACAAAAGATATTTATCAGTCACGATGTTGCAAAAAATATTTTAGTAATACCATGATCGTCGAAGAAAAAAAATTCTCAGAATCATTAAGTGAAGTACATTCTTCAGTAGATACTTCCAATAGAAAAGGATGGCGCAGACTTTTTGCTTTCATGGGCCCCGCATATCTCGTCAGCGTTGGATATATGGACCCGGGAAACTGGGCTACCGATATCGCAGGCGGAAGTAAATTCGGTTATTCTCTGATCTGGGTCTTACTGATGTCGAACCTCATCGCACTGCTCCTCCAGAGCCTGAGCGCCCGTTTGGGAATTGTAAGGGGACGCGATCTGGCACAGGCATCAAGAGAGACATTTTCAAAACCGGTCAATATCTCCCTTTACTTTCTTGCAGAGATTGCCATCGCTGCCTGCGACTTAGCAGAGGTACTTGGAATGGCCATCGGACTAAACCTGTTATTCGGAATACCATTACTCTGGGCCGTTTGTATTACTGTGCTTGATACTTTTCTGCTCCTGTTCCTCATTAACTTTGGAATGCGGAAAATGGAAGCATTCATCCTGGGATTGGTAGCAGTAATCGGTATGGCCTTTTTTGCAGAGATGATGATGGCCAAACCGGATTTGGGTGAAGTGGCAAAAGGTCTCATCCCTTCCATGCTGAGTGATGACGCCCTCTACATCGCAATCGGAATCATTGGGGCAACGGTAATGCCGCACAACTTATATCTTCATTCTTCACTTGTACAGACGCGCAGGTTCGGAACCTCAACAAAGGACAAGCGAAGAGCCATCCGATTTAATATCCTGGATTCCACGATTGCATTAAACCTGGCCTTCTTTGTCAATGCCGCCATTCTCGTACTTGCTGCTTCGACATTTTTCAGGAATGGTATGTTTGAAGTTTCAGAAATTCAGGACGCACATAAATTTTTAGCTCCGCTGCTTGGTTCTGAATGGGCCCCGCGCTTCTTTGCAATTGCACTCATCGCAGCCGGACAAAGTTCTACACTCACAGGTACCCTCGCCGGACAAATCGTAATGGAAGGATATCTCAACATCCGAATCGCTCCCTGGATCAGAAGATTACTTACCAGACTCATCGCCATCGTGCCGGCCTTCATCGTGATTTTCATTTACGGCGAATCAGCTACCGGATGGCTTCTCGTCCTCTCACAGGTAATACTAAGCCTTCAACTGGGCTTTGCGATTATTCCGCTCATCCACTTCGTCAGCAATAAAGAAAAGATGAAAGAATTCACCATTCCATTGTATGTGAAAATACTTGCATGGCTGAGCGCTGTGATCATCGTCGGATTAAATGTAAAACTGGTCCTTAACCAAATCAGCGAATGGCTGACGACCTCTGAAAATCCGGAAATACTGTGGTTCACTGTTGTCCCTGTTGTTATCCTTGCTGCATTTCTTTTATTATACATAACTTTCCATCCGTTGATCAGCAAACGTGACGCCAGAATTACACAACTGAGTCATGTTGCATTGGAAAATTTGAAAAACCTGGAAGTGAATAAATATAACCGAATTGCAGTTGCAATTGATTTTTCCAGAACAGACCATACCAACATTAGTCATGCCCTGGCACAAGGTGGTACGCACGCCCGGTATCTCCTCATTCATATTGTGGAAACTGCCGGCGCATTAATGATGGGCAGCGACATTAAAGATTTTGAAACAGGCAGTGATTTTGATAACCTGAAAAAATATGCTGACGAACTAAAACAACAAGGTTATGACTGTGAACTGAAAATCGGATATGGAAATCCCAAGCGCGCCATTCCGAAATCTGTGAATGAATTCCACGCCGACTTGTTGGTCATGGGTGCTCACGGACACCGTGGAATCAAAGATCTGATTTTGGGAACAACTGTTGACGCCGTAAGACACAGGGTTAAAATACCTGTTCTTATCGTCCGGTAAACAGTAATCCTGCACAACGAAAATGGGAATGTCCTGTTTTTAACTTTTCCACATCATTCCCTTTTCTATTTTTGCCAACCCTTTTAAAAATCTATGATCAGGACATTTTTATTTTTTATCGTATTCAGCTTTAGCGCCTTTTTTTCATTTGCCCAAACAGGCGACATCCGTGGCTTTGTATATGAACAGGAAAACAGCGAACCGGCTCCTTATGTAAGTGTATTTCTAAAAGGTACGCAAATGGTTGCACAAACCAATCTTGACGGATTCTTTACCATCAGCAAAATCCCTCCGGGAAATTACGATCTCATGGTTACGTTTGTTGGGTTCGACACCATCATGCAACCGATAACAGTCAATAAAGGTGACTTCATCAGTAAAAAATTCTTTCTCAAAAAATCTATAATTCTTTTTCGCGAAGTGCAGGTAAGCGCAGAAAGGGAAGAACGAAAAACCGAAGTACTGATCTCCGTCACAAAAATTTCCGCGAAAGACATCAGACAGGTGCCAACCATCGGTGGCGAACCCGACCTTGCACAATACCTTCAGATCCTTCCCGGTGTAATTACCTCCGGCGATCAGGGTGGTCAACTTTACATCAGGGGCGGATCACCAATACAGAATAAAGTTTTGCTCGACGGAATGGTTATTTACAATCCTTTTCATTCTATTGGCTTTTTCTCCGTCTTTGATCCCGATATCATCAGGGGTGTTGACGTTTTTACCGGTGGTTTCAATGTTGACTATGGCGGGCGGATTTCTTCCATCATGGACGTGACCACTCGCGACGGAAACAAAAAAAGAATTTCAGGAAAAGTTTCTGCAACTACTTTCACATCGAAAGCAATCATTGAAGGTCCGCTCAAAAAACAGAATGATGAAGGTGGCGGCAGTTCATCTTTTCTATTGCAGGGAAAAACATCGTACCTCGACAAAACATCAAAATCATTGTACGCTTATGTGGATTCCGCAGGACTTCCCTTTACTTTCAATGACCTCTATGGTAAAGTATCTTTCAACGGATCAAATGGCAGCAAAGTGAATTTTTTCGGATTCCGTTTTGCCGATAAAGTGAACTACCAGAATATCGCCAACCTCCACTGGGAAAATATTGGATTCGGATCCAACTTCGTCGTCATCCCCGGAGCAAATGCTGTTCTCATTGAAGGAAATTTCGCATACTCAAAATACAACATAACACTTGACGAAACGGACGGACTTCCGCGTACAAGCGAGATCAAAGGATTCAATGGCGGCCTGAACTTCACCTATTTTTTCGGGAAGGATGAATTCAAATACGGCTTTGAAGTACTCGGTACCAGAACTGATTACAGTCTCATCAATCCCGTGAAGCTTAAAATATCTGACTCACAAAACACCTCTGACATTGGCGGATTTGTGAAATTTAAGAAAGTGATCGCAGGCCTTGTCATTGAACCCGGTGTCAGAATCAATTATTATCCTTCATTCCCTGAATTTTCTTTTGAACCCCGTCTCGGTCTGAAATATAACATTACCGATTTCCTCCGCTTCAAAGCCGCTGCAGGTGAATACTCCCAGAATCTTCTGGCAGCCACAAGCGACAGAGATGTTGTGAATTTGTTTTATGGTTTCCTCACCGGATCCAATGATCTTCCTAAAGAATTCAACGGAGAAAAAATTACAACCAAACTTCAGAAAGCCGAACATGTTGTTGCCGGATTTGAAATTGACCTCCCGAAACACCTCACACTGAATATCGAAGGGTACTATAAAAACTTCAGGCAGATTGAAAACATTAACCGCGACAAAGTTTACGAAGACAATGTCCCGAACTTCGACAAACCTGATTCTCTGAAAAAGAATTTCATCATCGAAACAGGTAAAGCCTATGGTGCTGAAGCGTTACTGACCTATGACAGAAATGATTTATACGTTTGGGTCGCCTATTCCATGAGCTGGGTTACTAGAAATACCGGAACACAGGAATATTTTCCATTCTTCGACAGAAGGCACAATCTGAATATTGTTACCGCTTATAAGTTTGGAAAAAAGAAAATGTGGGAAGCGAACATCAGATGGAATTTCGGTTCTCCATTTCCCTTTACGCGCACACAGGGTTTTTATGAGCAGCTTGTTTTTGACCAGGGCGTGGGAACGGACATCGGCCATCAAAATGGCAACCTGGGAATATACTATGACCAGTTAAATAAAGGTCGTTTGTCATATTACCACAGACTTGACTTTTCAGTGAAGCGCGGTTTTCAGATTTCGAAAAACTCACGCCTGGAATCTACCTTCAGTCTCACAAATGCTTACAACAGGGAAAATATTTTTTACGTCAACCGCATTACCAACGAACGCGTTTACCAGTTACCCGTACTCCCGAGCTTTGGACTGAGTCTCACCTTTTAAATCTCATCTGCTCCGCAAAAATAAATCGCTGTAATGAATGGCCATGCCCTGCCTAAGGCTTTGCACCGCTGAAGTTTTGCGAAAGCGATGCGAGAAGTGGAATCTAAAAACCAAAATACAAATTGCTACAGATTCTCAGACTTAATTCAATCACTAAATCAAATCTACGAATCAGTGGCATCCATTGTTATAATGATTTGTGTTAATTGGTGCAATTCGTGGCAAAAAATTAAAAAATCATTTTCAGTTTAAACCCGGCAAAATAATCTGCAGTAGAAACATAAAGTGCAGGCTTCACTTTTTTTGTGGAAGAAGAAACCGTTTCAGTCGAAAATATTTTACGGTGATGATGCACAACCTGCTTCGCGCATAAATACCCCGCCCAAGCGCCTACAAAAACATCACTGGCCCAGTGCGTATGCTCAGTCATTCGCGTAATTCCAACCACTCCGGCCAAGGTATATGCAATGACAGGAATGGCAGGTTTATCTCTATACTCCATTGCAAATACTGAAGCGATCGCAAATGCAGTTGAAGTATGTCCGGAAGGGAAAGCATCAAAATAAGTGATGTCTCTTCCAATTGATGTTACCGACGTATCATATTCTTTAAAAAAGCCATACCAGTATCCACCCTGATGTCCTTTATTCGACATATACGTGTATGAGGCGCTGGGACGCTCTCTGGAAGTCATATACTTTACAATCCTCACCCAGATGCCGGATGTAATGGCTGCCTGAGATGCCATCAGTGAGGCTTGAAAAAGTTTTTGATTTTTTGTTACCAGACCTGTAACACCCAAAACCGCCGTTAATCCAAGTCCATATTGATTTCCGAATTCTGTAACCACCGGAGAGGTCGCCTTTACAAAATTACTTTTTGCCTTTGCATACCGCACACTTTCATCAATATCATGATCATAATGAATTAAAACGGAAGTCGCTGATAAAACACCAAAAGCCCAAACCCAGTCCCTGGTCTTCATATGAAATGGTGAAACAAACTGTTCACCGAATGCATGAAAAAGCGAAGGGACATATCCTTTCTTAGAACAAAATGAAAATACCGAATCTTTCTTAAGGAATTTTCCAATGCTGATGGTAGTGTCGGTATCTGAAAATGCATTGCCGGTTTTCAAACCTGCTATATAAAACAATACAATAAGGAAAAGCGCCTTTTTCAATTGCCGTAATTTGGATCAGAATTTTGTCGGGACGCGAAGATGAAAAAATTATTCTTCAAAAATATTTTCCAAAATATTCGCCAACTCATTTTTTTAAAATATGTTTGCACCCCGTATTGAATGTGTATCATTCGTGTATGAATTTCAAAATCATTTTGAAAAATTACTGACTGATATATCCCGTTGATATTCGAATAATGATATGTGATCGGGATAAAGATTGAGAATTTTTTTCTCATTTTTAATTCGCTCTTCTTAATTTTTTAATTCAAAAAAACGGTGTCAACAACAAAATATATTTTCGTAACAGGTGGTGTAACTTCATCACTGGGAAAAGGAATCATCTCTGCCTCCCTTGCCAAGTTGCTGCAGGCGCGCGGATACAGGGTTACCATTCAGAAATTAGATCCATACATCAACGTAGATCCCGGTACGCTCAATCCATATGAACATGGCGAATGTTACGTAACCAATGATGGCGCCGAAACCGACCTGGATCTTGGCCACTATGAACGTTTTCTGAATGTACCTACCTCCCAGGCCAACAATGTAACCACGGGACTTATCTATCAGACCGTCATCAACAAAGAACGCGAAGGTGCATACTTAGGAAAAACGGTTCAGATCATACCACACATCACAGACGAGATTAAACGAAGAATGAAATTGCTCGGCGAAAGCGGAGAGTTTGATATCGTCATCACTGAAATTGGCGGTACCGTTGGAGACATTGAATCATTGCCGTATGTAGAAACTGTCCGTCAGTTGAAATGGGAACTCGGAAGTTCGGCACTGGTTATTCATCTTACGCTGATCCCCTATCTCGCTGCTGCAGGTGAACTGAAGACAAAACCAACACAGCACTCTGTTAAAGCACTCCTTGAACTTGGTGTTCAACCCGATATACTGGTTTGCAGAACAGAACATTCATTAAGTGCTGACCTCCGACGCAAGGTTGCACTTTTCTGCAATGTAAATGTGAATGCCGTTATTGAATCCATTGATGCAAAGACAATTTACGATGTTCCGATTCTGATGTACAAAGAGCAACTGGATAAAGTTGTGCTTGCCAAATTAAAACTGGCATTGCAGCATGAACCCGAACTCGAACAGTGGAAAGCATTTTTAGGGAAATTGAAAAATCCGGTCAATGAAGTCACCATCGGCCTGGTCGGAAAATACATTGAACTCAAAGACGCCTATAAATCTATTGTTGAATCATTCATTCATGCCGGCGTAGCCAACGAATGCAAAGTAAATATTGAATGGATTCATTCCGATAAACTGCCTGAGGATAATATCGAGGCAATATTCAAGGGCCTTCACGGCGTATTGGTCGCTCCCGGATTCGGCGACAGAGGAATAGAAGGAAAAATTTCTGCGATAAAATATGTACGGGAAAATAATATTCCCTTTTTCGGAATCTGCCTCGGTATGCAATGCGCAATGATTGAATTCGGTAGAAATGTGCTGGGATGGAAAGATGCGCATTCAACAGAAATGAATCCCGAAACAAAACATCCTGTCATCCATATGATGGAGGACCAGAAAAGTGTTACGTTAAAAGGCGGTACTATGCGCCTGGGTGAATACTCCTGCAACCTCGTTAAAGGTTCTAAAGTTTCTTCGATTTATGGTAAAACAAAAATCGGCGAACGCCATCGCCACCGTTTTGAATTCAACAGTAAATTCCTTCAGGCATATGAGGATGCCGGTATGATTGCCGCAGGAATTAACCCTGACCTGAATCTCGTTGAAATCGTTGAGTTAAAAAATCATCCGTGGTTTATCGGCGTTCAATACCATCCCGAATACAAGAGCACAGTTGAAAATCCGCATCCGCTTTTTGTAAAATTTGTGCGAGCAGCACTTGACAAGTCAAAAGAAATAGCGAAATGAGAAAGCCGTCCGGAACTTTGATAAGTAACCGGACGGCCGAATATTTTTTTTCTGAAATTAATTCTTTACAATTCTCTTGACTACTGAGCCATTGTCAGAAGAAATTTTTGCAAGATAAATTCCGGAATTCAGTTCAGACAAAACAATTTCTTCAATCCTGTTAGACATTGATTTTTCAGGATGAATTCTTTTTATAATCCTGCCGGTGATGTCACTGATCTCAATATTTACTTCTGAATTAATTCCAGGTATTGAAATATTGATATAGTCAGCAAATGGATTTGGATAAACAGTAACGTTTGATGAAGTCAACGACTGCTGTGGAATTCCGTTTTGAAAAAGTATCTGACGCATGAGTGCAATTTTATCACGCTGAGGATCACCATTCAGGTCAATCCACTCATGAAGATAAATGATCGCAATCGGTTGCTTTGTCATATTGGCTGTCTGATGATCAAACCAATAGTAAATTAATTCATGATGAGTCTCTATCGGCCCGTAATTGACGATGTAATTTTGTTCGACTTTAATTCTGGCAACATTGGAAAAATTTCCACCTGATTGCGCCTCAAGCTGAAGTGTGCCATATCCATCATATGTTGTTGTAGATCGGCCATTAATATCTGCCACGCCGGTAGTTCCAATCATAGTATCAGTGGAAGATTGTCCATACGACATCGGATAATCATACATGGTAAAACCACCGAAATAATTCGCAAGTGCAGCACCATTGCGTGAACCTACCTTTTTAAAATCGCCGGTAAAATTAGGCCCCACACTGTAATATTCATATCGTGTTGAAAATCCATTTTGAACGATCTCCGCTGCAAGATTTGAATTTGACCCGAATGTCCCCGCGTCAAGGGTGAGTGCAGTTTGTTTCCAGTTGTATTGACGTGTAGTTAACTGACCGTGCATTGAAGCAAGACCCCAGATCACACCCGCACCGGACTGACCAACTTGTGCAGTGGCAGTATCATCTACAATTTTATATACGTAGATATCAGCGAGGCTTGGGTTGTATGCTGATGTAATTACAGGTTGGGAAAAAGAAACGAAACTGATAAAGAGAAATACTATAGTAATTATTTTTTTCATTCGATTTATTTTATGCCCGCAATATAGTGCAACGTTATCGTAGCATGCAAAGAAAAAAAATGGTTTTTTGGGGCATTGCTTGTTGAAAAATTGAGTTGGTTCAAAAAAATTGAACCCCGTTCACCTAACCCCTATCAGCATTCATCCCACATTTTAGTAAGTTAGCAAAATACTGCATAAGTTTGGGAAATTATAGTTGAAAATTAGGAAATTGTTGTATATCTTGGCGTCCAAATTGGGTGTAGTCAAAAACTACCTTCTGCGAATCCAATAGGCATATTGAACTTATTTCGAATTATTACAAGTAAACCATTTAATAATGAATTTAAACTCTACAATTAATACCCGCGTTTTATTATTTACGGTATTTCTGTTCAGCTTTACTCATCTGGCTTTGGGGCAGACCACAGGGATCAATTACACGTATTCTTGGGCCAATAATGGATGGGTCGCAAATGGAGGTACGATTTTCACAGGAAGTGCCGGTACAGATGAAGCAGTTTATACCATTACGCCAACTGCGTTTACCTGGCCAAACGGATTTTATTATGGCAGTCAGTTTTATCCGTCAACCACCACGATTTATGTTTCAACCAATGGCTGGATGTCATTTATCAATCAGGGTGGTTCTTTGCCGAATAATAACCTGACATCAACACCGGGTATCATTGCTCCCCTCTGGGATGATTTAAAAGTTGCTGCAGCAGGTAATATTAACTGGAAAATTACAGGAGGTGCTACCACACGAAGGCTTATTGTTGAGTGGAATCAAATGCTGTGGGACCACAATGCCACTATTCAGGCCCTTAGTTTTCAGGTAACGCTTTATGATGCTGGCAATAGCACTCCGAATGTCATTGATTTCAAGTTTCTAAATAACGGAACAGGAACAACAAATATAAATAATGGTTCCGGTGGAGCTTCGTCAGGCCTTTCAGGATTTTGTACAGGAGACTTTTACAGCTATCAGTTCCCGCCCGGCGCAGGCGCTCCGCTAAAAACAAGTGAAGTCAACAGCCTCAATTCTCACCCTGTTGCTAGCCAAATTTCCAAACACACACCTACCGTTCATCCCAATGATGAATGTGCAACAGCGGAGCCAATGACTTTCAATCCAAGTCTTCCACTCAATTCAATATTGGGAACAACATTGCATTCTACACAGTCTGCAATTTCACTGCCCGGTTGCGGTGGCTTATCATCAACGAATGATGTTTGGGTTACATTTACTAAACCTTCAGGCATCACCAACTTTGAAATATTTACTGACAGTGTTGATTGCCGTGGAGCGGCTACCCATGCTGTCGGTATGGAAGTTTATACTGCTTGTGGAGGAGCTGCAATTTCTTGTAACCTGGGAGGAACCGGACCTGCAAGTACAAATGCAACTTCCTACCTGAACCTGACAGGCCAGCCTTGTGCATCGCAGGATTACTGGATCAGGATCTATTCTAAAGATGCTGCATACCGTGGTTACTTCCGTTTCAACATTCGTCCTCCGGGAAGAGATTGTAATTATGCCAATGACATCAGCGGATGTTGCTCAAGTGCTAGTTTTTCATATACATCTCCTGCCGGTCTTTCCGCATGTGGATTTGAAAATAATGTTGACAGCAATGCTGCTTGCGGAAGTTTGTCACAAAGAGGTGAAGATTATGTTTTCAAATTTACCCCATGCGCAACAATGTGTGCAACATTGAGTCTGACAGGAACTACAGCAGGTGCTAACCCGGGTATGTTTTTGTATGCGAATTCACCATGTGGTGGGGGTGCTGTTTGCCGTGGAAATATTTCTACTTCAGGTGGCGGAACACTGACATTTGCAAACACAATATTAGTTGCCGGAATTACTTACTATATCGTAATTGACAATGACAGTGGCGGTGCTACTCCTTGCCTGAATAACTGGGCACTCACAATAAATGGAGCTATTCCGACTCCTGCCTCTTATGACAATTGTGCAGCGCCTGTGAATATTACTGTTGCAGTTGCATCAGGCTGCGTAGGTGCAACAGATTATACCAATAGCTGTGCGACTCCTTCACCGGTTGGTGCGGGTTACCCACTGCCTTGTGGTGGAGTAAGTACTTTTTCAGATGGTATTACACCGGATGTGTGGTTCACATTTACGTCCTTAACCACACAACCCCATCAGATCAACGTTTCCCCCGGAACAGCTCCTGCAGCCCAGGATTTATCGATGGCTGTATATACAGGATCGTGTGGTGCATTCACTCAGGTACCGGGTGCATGTGATGATAACAGCAATGGATTGATGCCTTCTTTATCAATTGTACCTTCTGCTGCCGGCGTAGTTTATTGGGTCAGAATCTGGTCTAACAATGGAACGAAAGCAGGAAATTTCAGAATATGTGTAATCCAGGGATGTACTCCTCCAAATGATTTATGTACCGGTGTTGTTACTTTAACTGTTGGTCAGCCAACGATCGGTGACAACGGATGTTCAACAGGTACCGGTGAGCCGTTTTCCGGCGTAGGTGCATCATGCTGGACCAATTCAGGTGGGGCAGGACAGTTGAATACTGTATGGTACAACTTTGTAGCTACCAATTCACAGATGAGAATGCGCATACGACTGCTCACATTATTCGATTCTCAAATGGTGCTTTACTCTTCAACAGGAGTCGGAGCCAATACATGTTCAGGATCTTTTAACCCAATCTTTTGTAATGATAACGGACCAAATACCTGCGGTTCAGGTGGAACAATCCGGTGGTCAGAAATTACTGCAACAGGGTTAACAGTAGGAAATACTTACTTTTTGAGAGTGGATGGATACAATGCAAATACAGGTTCTTTTGAATTAACTGTAGTTCAGGGTACTGATCCTTTCCCTCCTATCAATACCCAGGATTGTGCACTTCCACAATCAATTTGCTCCGGTTCAAATATGACAGTTGCTGATCCGGGTTTCCAGGGAACGGGAAATGTCTGTGATATGGCAAATGGAGGTACAACATGCATGGCTGCCGGGGAACGTGGCTCTGCCTGGTACACATGGACCGTAACAGGAGCCCCGGTAGTAGGTACCTATATGAATTTCCTGATTACTCCGAATTCTCCAAACGATTATGACTTTATCATTTATGTGGTAGATACAACATCCATGATGAATGGTAATCCGGGTGGGGATGGAATTCCGGCTGTGGCGAACTATTGCAATTCACTCACCAATGCATCTGCATATCCTGCCGTTGCTTGTAACTGGTCTGCCTGCGGTAATACAGGTTGCAACCAATCCGCAGGTACAGTTAATATTCCGGGAGGAAATTTTCAGGGTGGTGCCGGTGCTGCATGTGTTATTCCTGCCATTCTCGTTCCACCGGGAATGACTGCTACTTTCCTGTTACAGGTAAGTAATTATACAACTTCAACATCAGGGTTTACATTGAATTTTCAGGGTACGCCAATTAATTCCACGCCTCCAAGCATGATGTGGAATGGCGCAGCAGGTACTACTGTATGGCAAACTGTAACCAACTGGAGTCCGAATAACTGCAGCCCTGTTCCTGATTGTTCAAATTTAATTCCGGCTATTATTGGAACAGGTCCGTTTCAGCCTACGATTACTTCTAATAGAAACGTAAAGGATCTTACCATCAATCCGGGCGCAACACTTACCATTGCTCCTGCAATAACTTTGTCAGTGTGTGGTAACTTCACAAATAACGGAACATTGAGTTGTGGCGCGGGTGCAAACGTAACGTTCATTGGAACTACTGCTCAGACAATCAATGGAACTTTTGCTGCTGCCAGTAATCAGTTTTATAATCTGGTGGTAAATAAATCAGGTGGAACGCTTACCTTCAATACCAATATTTATTGTCAGGGTAATTTAACTGTTACTGCCGGTGTTGTAAACGTAAACAACAAGAATATAGAAATAGGTGGAAATTTTTATAACGTCAACGGTAATACAAGTCTGACAGGATTGGGTGCCGGTGTTGGCGGAAGCACCATAAGCTTTACAAGGCGAAGTGCAGTCAACCAGCTATTTCAGAATGACGGAGCAAACCTTACGTTGAATAATGTAAGCATGAGACAGTTGGTTGCCGGAGGTACATTGACATTAAATGCAAATGCAACCAGCGATTTAATCATTGGTCCATTCGGTACATTGTCAATGGGAACAGGTGGCTTTGGTCAGGAAGGAGTAATCGTTACTCCTGCCGGTACAACAAGAGAAGTGAATGTGACAAACGGTGCTGCTGCTGCATGTAATGCAGGTTCGGCATCAAGTTATGTTTCAGGAAAACTGAGAAGAACAATTGCAACAGCCGCCAACTCATATGATTTTCCGGTTGGACTTTTAGGAACCGGGTATGAAAGAGCAAATATTAATTATAACGTTGCGCCTTCTGCCGGATATAGCTTGTTGGCACAATTCAAAACCTGGGGTGGAGCAAATTGTGTTTTCCCTGCCGGAAACGGACCTGCAGCCGCTGAGTGTATTACTGCTACTTATAATACACTGCCTTATTTTAATCATGGTTACTGGAATATTGACGCAAGTATTGTCGGACCTACCGGTACTTATACTGCAACAATGTATAACACTGCAATGTCAAACAATACAGGAATGGGTTGGACAGTGGTTAAAGCCGTTTCGGGGTCCTGTGCATTCGCTTTGGCAGGAAATTGTAATGCTGCAAGTACTGCAGGTGCCACCATCAGAAATGGGCTTACAGGATTTTCTGACTTTACAACCGTTCAGTCACAAACACCGCTGCCTATCGAATTGCTGAGCTTTGATGCAAAACCAAATCAACTCGGTGTATTGTGTAGTTGGGTTACTGCAACTGAAACCAACAATGATCATTTTGAATTAGAGCGTAGCAAAACCGGAATTTCATTTGCAAAAATTGGCACCATGAGGGGCTATGGCCCGGGTACTTCAGTACACAATATGGATTATAAATTCCAGGATGAAGATGTTTGTACCGGAACTGTTTATTATCGTCTCAAACAGGTAGATATTGATGGGCGGTTCACCTACAGTGAAATCGTTGCTGTAAGTTGTAAAAATTCATTGCTGAGTATTGCGCCAAATCCTGCCAGTTCTTCTCTCAAGTTGAATTTCTTTGAGTCACAGGCAGGGAATATTTCTGTTGAAGTTACAGACCTGCTTGGTCAGGTAGTGCTTACAAAATCATATGTCGTTGAAAAAGGATTCAATGACAGAAACATTGACATTTCAATATTGTCAAACGGAGTTTATTATTTGAAATTAGTAAGCGCGGGGGCAGAAAATGACCAGGTAGCCCGGCAGATTAAATTTCTCAAGTATTAATTGATACCAACAATTTCCGGACTTTCAGCAGGCAAGGAATACGCTGATCGTCCGGGCTTTTCACCTGAAAACTTCTTGTAACACTTTTGCTCAGAATAATATTTGAGTGATAAGTTAAGGATTCCGGAATGGAATACCTTTTTTATATTTGTACTGTTTCTTGTGATCTATTAGTTGACTAAATTACTAATTTGCAATACCATTGCCCATGAAAACAACCAACACCCCGATGAGAAAATCATTTCTCCTATCCATTTTTTTTCTTTCAATTGGTATTTCAACTTTAGCACAAACGACAGGTATTAATTATATCTATAGTGCTGCAGCCAATGGATACGTACCCAATGCCGGAACCATTTTTGCCGGAAGCGCAGGTGCTGATGAAGTCGTTTATACCATTAATCCTACTGCGTTTACGTGGCCAAATGGATTTTATTATGGAAGTAAATACTACCCTCCTACTTCAACCATATATGTCTCAACAAATGGATGGATGTCTTTCGTCAATCAGGGAGGTGCTTTACCAAATAATAGTTTAGCAACAACTCCCGCCATCATTGCGCCAATCTGGGATGACTTAAAAGTGGCAGCAGCAGGAAACATAAACTGGAAGATTACCGGCGGAGCTACCACTAGAAGACTTATTGTTGAATGGAATCAGATGCTCTGGGATCACAATGCGACTGTTCAGTCCGTTAGTTTTCAGGTTACACTTTATGATGCCAACAATACCAGTCCGAATGTAATTGATTTTAAATTTTTGAATAATGGAACCGGAACAGCAAATATTAATAATGGTTCCGGAGGCGCTTCATCGGGACTTTCAGGTTTTTGCGCCGGTGATTATTACAGCTATCAATTCCCACCCGGCGCAGGAGCACCATTAAAGACAGCCGAAGTTTCCACGCTCAACTCTCACCCTGTTGCCAGTATGATTTTCAAGCACACCCCAACAGTTCATCCCAATGATGATTGCGCCGGTGCTTACTTAATGGCTTTTAATCCGGGACTTGCGCTGATGTCCTCCATCGGAACAACGCTGCATTCTACTCAGTCTGCTATTGCAATTCCTGGCTGCGGCGGAGTAACAACGACAAGTGATGTATGGTACACTTTTACAAAACCTGCAAGCATAACCAACTTTGAAATCTTCACCGATAGTGTGGATTGCAGAGGCGCGGCGAACTATGGAGTAGGAATGGAAATATATAATGCATGTGGCGCAGGAGCGCTGGCATGTAATTTAGGTGCTACAGGACCTACAGGAACCAATGCCACTTCATACCTGAACATGACAAACCAGCCATGTGCGGCACAATCCTACTGGATAAGGGTCTTTTCAAAAGATACTACTTACAGAGGTTATTTCCGTTTTAACATCAGACCTCCGGGAAGAGACTGTTTATATGCAACTGATATTTCAAATTGCTGCTCGTCATTACCATTCAACTACAGTTCCCCTACCCTTCTTTCTACCTGCGATTTTGGAAATGCCGTGGACAGCAATGCCGCTTGCGGAAGCCTTGTGCAACGTGGAGAAGATTATGTTTTCAAATTTACACCATGCTCAACAATGTGTGCTACGGTTAACCTGAACAATACAACTTTTGGTTCTAATCCCGGTTTATTTATATACTATAATCCTCCGTGTGGTGGCGCGGCATCATGCGTGGGAAGTGTTACAAGTGTTGGTGGCGGAGTCCTCACATTTGCAAACGCAACGCTTGCTGCGGGAAATACTTATTATATAGTTGTGGACTATGACAGCGGTGGATTCACGCCATGTCTGAATGGTTTTAATCTGACAATCAATGGTACTACACCACCGGCTTTATCATATGACAATTGTGCCACGCCGCAATTATTTTCTGCAACAGTAGGCGCATCATGTGTTGGTGCAGTAAACTGGAATAACAATTGTGCAACTCCATCTGCAGCGGGAACAGTTCCGTTGCCCGGTTGCGGCAGCTTTACTGATGGTGTTACACCTGATGTGTGGTTTACTTTCAATTCTCTTTCTACCCAGCCACATCAGGTAAATGTTGATCTCGGCTCTGCACCATCTGCTGAGGATCTTGCAATGGCAATTTATACTGGCGGCTGTGGAGGATTAACGCTTGTAAGTTGTGACGACAACAGTAATGGAGTAATGCCTTCGCTTACGATTACGCCTCCCGGTGCAGGGGTTACATATTATTGCAGGATATGGTCAAACAATGGAACCAGCCCGGGCCAGTTCAGGATTTGTGCAATTCAAGGTTGTACCCCTTTAAATGATTTATGTACCGGTGCAATTGCGCTAACAGTGGGTGCACCCATTCAGGGTGATAATGGTTGCTCAACAGGAACGGGAGAGCCTTCTTCTGGAGTTGCAGCATCATGCTGGACAGCGGGAAGTCTGAATACTGTCTGGTTTTCATTTGTTGCAACAAATACACAAATGAGAATTAGAACAAGATTGTTGACTTTGTTTGATTCACAAATTGCATTGTATTCTCTTCCTACCGGTTGTGGTGGTGCATTCACAATGCTTTTCTGCAATGACAATGCCCCTTCAACCTGTGGTTCTGCCACGAATAGAAATTCGGAAATAAATGCAACGGGATTAACCATTGGTACCACGTATTATATTCGTGTTGATGGTACTGCTGCCAACACAGGTTCATTTGAGATTGTAGTTGTGGATGGAACAAATCCCTTCCCTCCGATTCCTCAGCAGGATTGCGTCTTACCAATCAATGTTTGTAACAGTTCTAACTTTACAGTTGCAAATCCGGGATTCCAGGGAACCGGCAATATTTGTGACTTTACTACAGGATCATGTCTTGCCAGTGGTGAAAGAGGATCTGCGTGGTACTTGTTTTCAGTTACCGGACCACAAAATCTTCAGTTTACAATTACACCAAATTCTCCAAACGATTATGACTTCATGATCTGGTGCGTTGATACCGTCTGGAATAATAATCCCAATCATTCCTTTCCGACTGTTCCGAATTATTGCAGCAGTTTGATGACGGGCGCTGCTTTTCCATGGTACAGTTGTAACTATTCTGCAGTGGGAACAACCGGTTTGTCCCTTACTTGTATGGGAGTACCCGCGGCAATTCCGGGAGCACAGCCATTTACGCAATGTGGTGGTTTTAATCAGGCAGTTGCAATACCTGCCGGTATGACTGCGACATTTTTATTAAATGTAAGTAACTTCACTACTTCTACCACCGGTTTTACGATGAACTGGAACGGAACTGTATTGAACAGTAACCCACCGAATATGACGTGGCAGAACTCATCAACTTCTAACTGGACTACATTGCCAAACTGGTATCCGAACAATTGTGGTTCAATACCGGATTGTCCTAATCAGGTGGGCGCCATCATCGCTTCAGGAGCATGGCCAATGCCTGTACTGACTGCCAATCAAACTGTAAAAGACATCACAATAAATGCAGGTGCTTCACTCACTGTTAATGCAGGAATAACCTTAAGCGTTTGTGGCAACTTTACCAATAACGGAACAATTAACTGCGTTGCCGGTAGCACTGTACAGTTCATTGGTGGATTGAATCAGACAATCAGCGGTACTTTTCTCCCTGCGTTGAATAATTTTTACAACATGACAGTAGCCAAACCTTCCGGAACATTAACTTTTAATACCAATATTTATGTTCGGGGAAATTTTTTGATCAACGGTCCCTCAACTGCCATTGTGAACGTCAACAATAAAAATATTGAGGTAGGGGGTAATTTTTACAACTACAATGGCACTACCAGTTTTACAGGTCATGGAGCTGGAATTGGTGGCAGCACTTTGACATTCACAAGAAGATCCGGCATCAACCAGCTCTTTCAGAATGACGGAGTAAATCTTACGTTGAATAATGTGACGATGAATCAGATCGTTGCAGGAGGTACGCTATCATTAAATGCCAATGCCACCAGTAATCTTATCATCGGGCCTTTTGGTGCACTGTCGCTCACACAAGGAGTAATTGTTACCGGTGCAGGAACTGCAAGAGAAGTAAATGTTACCAATAGCGCTGCAACAGCTTGTAATGCAGGCAATGCTACCAGTTGGGTGTTTGGCTTATTAAGACGAGCCATTGCTACAGCAGCAAACTCATACAACTTTCCTGTAGGCACTTTGAATAATTATGAACTTGCCAATATCAATTACACCGCAGCTCCATCAGGTGCATATAACTTACTTGCACAATTCAAAACATGGGGTGGTGCAAATTGTCCGTTCCCCGGTCCGGGGCCGGCAGCAAGTGAATGCGTGACTGCAACCTATGCAGCATTGCCGTTTTTTGATCACGGATACTGGAATATAGATGCCAGTATTGGTGCACCAACAGGAACTTATGATGCTACAATGTACAACGTTGCGATGACAAACAATACAGGTTCGGGATGGACTGTAGTGAAAGCGGCTTCAGGATCATGTGCATTTGGTTTACCCGGAAGTTGCTGGATACCGAGTACTGCACCACAGACGCGTCGTTTGGGATTGAGTGGATTTTCTGATTTCGCAACTGTTCAGTCACAAACTCCGCTTCCGATTGAACTTTTATCATTTGAAGCTGCTATTTCTAATGGAAATATTTTATGTAAATGGGTAACGGCAGTGGAAATAAATAATGATCATTTTGATGTGGAAAAAAGTACAGATGCAACAAATTTTCGCACGATCGGATCAGTAAAAGGATTTGGCTCCGGGGTATCAGCAAATAGCCAGGAATATGAGTATACAGATGATGAATTTTGTAATGGAAAAGTATATTATCGGTTGAAGCAGGTGGATATGAATGGCGCTTTTACCTATAGCAACATAGTAAGCATTTCCTGTAAAAATTCAACATTAAATGTGTCACCGAATCCATCCTCTCAAAACGTGATACTCAATTTTTATGAGCAGAAAAATGGACTTGTTACAGTTGAAGTTACTGACATGGTAGGGCAGACTGTATTGAGCAATATTTACAATGTTCAAACCGGATTCAACAGCGTAGAAGTAAAAGTATCCTCATTACCCGATGGTGTGTATTACCTGAAAGTATTAAACAAAAATCCACTGTCAGATGAGATTACCAGACAGGTGAAAATGTTGAAATATTAACAGGAGTTTTATGATTTCTACCCGTTGAAAAAGGATCTTTTCATCAGGTTTTTAAAATAGGAATTTTAGAAATAATTCTTACCTTTCGCTGTCGAATGTATGCCCAAATTACAGGCAAGGCATATTTATCTGATACATTATTGCATTCTCTGATAGCTGACTTGATTTATTATTCAGTAACCCATGCAGTCTGCTGATAGGTTAAACGTTATTAATACCATTCGAATGAAGATAACTTTTACGCACATTCTTGTTCTGATTTTATTTGCGGCATCAATGATTCAAGGAAATTTTTCCTTTGGACAATCAACTGGTATAAATTATAACTTTAGCTCTGCGGCCAATGGTTATGTAGCAAATGCAGGAACCATTTTCGCCGGAAGTGCAGGTGCAGATGAAGCTGTCTATACGATTACACCTACTGCATTTACATGGCCAAATGGATTTTACTATGGCAGTCAGTTTTATCCTTCCACAACCACCATTTATGTATCAACAAATGGCTGGATGTCCTTTATCAATCAGGGTGGACCCTTACCCAATAACAGTCTGGCCACCAAACCTTGTATTATTGCTCCTATTTGGGACGATTTAAAAGTTGCGGCCGCAGGAAACATCAACTGGAAGATAACAGGAGGATCTACCACCCGAAGACTAATTGTTGAGTGGAATCAAATGCTTTGGGATCATAGTGCAACCGTACAGGCAGTAAGTTTTCAGGTAATACTTTACGATGCCGGAAATACAACTCCGAACGTAATTGATTTCAAATTTCTGAATAATGGGTCTGGAACAACAAATATTAATAATGGTTCCGGTGGAGCATCTTCCGGTTTGTCAGGATTTTGTGCCGGGGATTTTTACAGCTATCAATTCCCACCCGGCGCAGGTGTACCTATAAAAACCAACGAAGCCACAGGACTGAATTCTCATCCTGTTGCCAGCTACATTTTTAAACACACACCAATTGCACATCCGAACGACGATTGCGCATCTGCAGAAGTGATCGCATTTAATTTAAATTTGGATAATAATACAGCCATCGGTTCAACATTACATTCCATTTCTTCCGGTGCACCGGCAGCATGCTGGGGTGCAGCAGTCACTACACCGGCTGATGTCTGGTTTATGTTTACCAAGCCCGCCAATATAACCAACTTCGAAATTTTTACTGACAGCCTTGATTGCCGTGGCGGAAACTATAAAACATCCATTGAAGTTTATACGTCGTGCGGTGGCGCTCCGGTAGCGTGTAACTCAGGAAGCGCAGGCCCCTTAGTGATGAATGATCTTGGTGTTTATGTACCAACCGGTGCATCCTCTTACCTCAACCTCACCAATGCCACATACGGCGTGCCATGCGGGGTTCAGCAGTACTGGGTCAGGGTTTCAACTGATAGCCTTTATAAAGGATATTTCCGCCTCAATTTACGTCCATCAGGTAGGGATTGTGCTTATGCAACTAACATTACACCATGTGGTCTACCCTATACAGCCCCGACGGGATTATCTACCTGTGGTTTTGGAAATGAATACGACAGTACCGGTTCTGATTGTCATAACTCATTTAACAAAGGAAGCGATTATGTATTTTCATATACTCCGGCTTCAACAGTTTGTGTTGATTTTCACCTGGCCAATACACCCGTAAATTCCTTTCCGGGTTTATTTATTTATGCCGGTTGCCCTACATCAGGCAATTGTCTTGGATCCCTTACCGGTGGTGGCGGAGCCGCTTCAATGAACTTTAATAATATTACCCTTGCCAGTGGCAACACGTATTACTTTGTTATCGAATATGACAGTACAAATATTACCCCTTGCCTGAGTTCCTTTGATTTCAGCGTAACACTAAATTTAACCTCACCACCGGTTTATGATAACTGTGCGAATGCTCCTAATGTGCCGGTCAATTCATCGGCATCCGCAAGTTGTACGGGTCCGTTTACATATTATAATAGTTGTGCAACTCCTTCTGCTGCCGGGACTGTCCCGGTTCCAACTTGTGGTTTTTTTACTGACGGCGTTACACCTGATGTATGGTTTCGATTCACTTCAACAGCGCTATCACAGGCTCACACCATCAATGTGAATCCCACTTCACCCTATGCCGGAACTGCACAGGACCTATGCATGCAGATCTATTCAGGAGTTTGCGGATCATTGGTTCCATTGGCAGGAGCTTGTGACGACAACTCCAGTGGTGTAAATTTACCATCACTCACATTTGTTCCACCGTCAAACAGTACACAGTACTATATCCGTATATGGTCCAATGACGGAACGCAACCCGGCAATTTTAATATCTGCGCCATCGTAGGTTGTACGCCTGCAAACGATTTACCGTGCAATGCCGTAAATCTCACCCTTGGAACTCCCACCAATGGCAATAATGCTTGTTCATCAGGAGCAGGAGAACCCGGAATTGCATCCTGCTGGGATCCGGGAACGCTGAATACCGTGTGGTATAAATTTACGCCCACTTTTACAGGAAATGTAAATATCCGAACCCGATTGTTTTCACTTTTTGATTCTCAGATTGCAGTCTATAATGGCCCTTGTGGTCCGGCCATGACACAGATTGGCGCCTATTGCAACAATGACATAACCGAGGGTTGCCCCGGCGCTACAAGAACTTATCGGCACAGTGTTATTAACGGGTTCCCTGTAGTATCAGGAACCACCTATTACATTCGCCTGGATGGTAGGGCAGCGAATACAGGTACCTTTGAAATACTTGTCATTGATGCCACACAGCCGCTTCCACCCGTACCGGTTCAGGATTGTATTGTCGCACAAACAGTTTGCTCCAACGTAACTTTCACTGTTGCTGATCCGGGATATCAGGGGATTGGCAACATCTGTGATTTAGGTACCGGTGGGTGTTTTGTGGGAGAACGGTCATCGGCCTGGTATCTCGTATCAATTCAAAGTCCTGCACCTCCGGGAAGTTATTTTCAGTTTAGTATTAATCCATTTGCAGGAACTGATTATGATTTTTTCGTTTGGCGGGTTGATGGTGTTGCAAACTATTGTTCAGTATTAAATAACTATACGATTCCGGGATTCTTCCCATGGTACAGGGGCAGTTGGACTGATACCTATGGTCCTACCGGTGTTTCACTTGCCGGTGGATCCGGAACAACTTCATTATGTATTGGTGCAGTTGGTCCTGCATTTCATCCTGCCTACCCTGTTACAGGCGGTGAAACTTTCTTAATTCTTGTAAGTAACTGGTGGGGTAATACTTCCGGTTTTCAGATGGACTGGCTAGGTACTCCAATCAGTGGCTCTCCACCTGTTCGCTACTGGCAGAATGCAACCGATTCCCTTTGGTCAAATACTTTTAACTGGGCTCCGTTGTGTGGTGGTGTTCCTGATTGCGTAAATCAGATATCAGCTATTGTTACTAACAGTACCCCATTCACACCATACGTTGCCTCTAATACGACAGTTAAGGACATTACAATCAACGTAGGAGCCACACTTCGTATTGCACCGGGGATAAGAATGGATGTTTGCGGAGATTTTACAAATAACGGAACGCTTACCTGTGGCGCAGGTTCTACGATTCGATTCATTGGTACTGCGGCAACACAAAATATAAACGGTACATACAGTGCGACAAGTTCATTTCCGAATTTTGTGGTAAACAAAACCAGCGGTACAGTAAAACTCAATACGCATATTTACATTGCCGGTCATGATTCTATAATTTCAGGTATTGTTGACAACAATTTGAAGAACACTTTTCTGAAAGGAAATTTTTACAATTACAATGGAGCAACGAGTTTCACCAATATGGGATCCGGTGCCGGTGGAAGCACACTTTCCTTTACAGGTGCTGCCAATCAGAATTATGTAAACCTTGTCAGCAATTTAACACTGAATAATGTAACTGCATTTCAGGTCCCTGCTTCAACGATTACTCTTGGTGCAGGCGTATTTAATAATATGATTCTCGGGACCGGCGGTGTTTTGACTCTTACAGCCGGTAAAATCGTTACAAATGCGTTGATGGTTGATATAACCAATACTGCGGCAACTGCTGTATCACCTGGAAATATTTTCAGTTTTGTTCAGGGTAATCTGAGAAGAGCAATGCCTGTTAGTGTTGGAACTTATGAATACCCGGTTGGAGAAGCAGTGAAAGGATATCAGCGTTTTTCACTCACATATACAGCGGCTCCTTCATCTTCACATACCATCACAGCAAAATTTACGCAATGGTCTGTTATGCCAATTACAGGACCGGCTGTAATCGAATGCATTACTGCCGACTGGTCTTGTTGTCCACCATATAATAACGGATATTGGACCTTTAACGCAAGCATCGGTTCCGGATTTGGTACTTATACTGCCAATGCTTATCCATTAAATGTTACCAATGATATTGGAGGGGCTCCGAACGGCTACTCTATCATGAAAGCAACATCAAATAATGGTTTGGGGCCTTGGACAATGCAGGGAACATGCGTTACACCCGGAGTTGGTGTTAATCCGGTCTCCCGAACCGGCCTTAATTCATTTTCAGATTTTGGAGTCGTTCAATATTTATCACCACTGCCTATTGTGTTGCTAAACTTTGATGCTGAGCAGACCATTGACGGAACTGTACTTACGACATGGGCAACAGCATCGGAGATTAATAATGATCACTTTGAAATTGAACGTGGAATTAACGGCAGCGATGTTTTCAAGACCATTGGTAATGTAAAAGGTTATGGGGCAGGAAGTACTTCGCAAAACCACTACTATTCATTCCGCGACAAAGACCAGTGTAGTGGTATCAACTATTACCGATTGAAACAAGTTGACATTGACGGCCGGTATTCATACAGCAATCCTGTTGCTGTAAGATGCAAGGAAAAAAATGACATCATTTCCGTTTATCCAAATCCATCGAATACCAAGATCAATATCAGTTTTGTAGAGGCCGGTGATGGAAAATTAATTCTTGACGTCATTGACATGTATGGTAGCCTGGTTTCCAGCATAGAATTCCTTGTTAAAAAAGATCTCAATAATTTTGAAATGCAAATTGAGCACCTCAGTAATGGATTTTATTACCTGCAACTTAAAAATAGTAATGATCAGGGCGAAACAACCAGACAGGTGAAGTTCCTGAAGTATTGATTATCGGAAATTAATAAAAATGATGCCGCTCCGAAGCAATTCAGGGCGGCATTTTAATTTGAATACATATGCGTGTCTAATTTCTATATTTGCGCCCCCAAATAATTATACATGGACAGAAACTCCGTCATCGGGCTTTTCCTCATCGGCATTCTTATCGTTGCCTATTCAGTTTATACTCAACCATCGGAGCAGGATCGACTGGCTACACAACATACAGCAGATTCAATTGCTGCTGTAAAAAGAGCAGTTGAGAAACAACATGCAATAGAACTGCAGCAGACTACAACGAATACAGCAATCACTGACATAGTACTTTCTGACTCCGCAAAAAAAGATCTGGCAGTACAGACTTTTGGTAATTTTTCCGGTGCCTCTGCCGGAACTGAAGAACTCTATACTTTTGAAAATGACCTGATAAAAGTTTCATTCTCTTCCAAAGGCGCCCTTATTAAATCAGTAGTACTGAAAAACTATAAAACCTTCGAAGGCAAACCTGTTCAATTAATGCGGGGAGATTCATCAATTTTTAATCTTTCCTTCCCGGCGCAAAACAGATCCATCAATTCAACGGATATGTATTTCACGTCGGCAGGAGTTGCGACCAAAGGAACAGTGAAGGTGATTTCATTCAGACTGAATGCCGGTGATGACAAATACGTAAACTTTAATTATTCGATCACTGATGGTAGTTACCTCGTAGGTTTCAATATAGATGTTGTTAATCTGAATGATGTCATAGCCCCGAACGCTACTTACCTCGCTTTCGACTGGAAGGAAAACGTTGTTCAGCAGGAACACAGCATACAAACGGAACGGGCCGCTACCACTGTTTATTATCACTTTATGGATGATGAAGTTGATAAAATAAATCCGGCTAAATCAGAATCTCAGTCGTTAAAAACAAAGGTAAAATGGATTGCATTCAAGCAACAGTTTTTTACGTCAGTATTGATTGCTGACAATTCTTTCGACTCACCCATTGTTGAAACGCAGGTTGATGAAGGCCAGACTAAGTTTGTTAAAAAACTTTCCACCTCATTTGCACTTCCATATGACCATAAACCTTCGGAAAGTTTCGGGATGAAATTTTATTTTGGTCCGAATCATTACCAAACTTTAAAAAAGGTTGACGACCTTGGTCTTGAAAAACAGATTGAGCTGGGATGGGGAATTTTCGGATATGTAAACCGGTTTATCGTAATTCCCATTTTCAATTTCCTGAATGGCTTTAACCTGAATTATGGTATCATCATTCTGATACTCACCATCATCATCCGCATTATTATTCTTCCGTTGACGTTCGGATCGTTTAAGTCGCAGGCGAAAATTAAAGTCCTCGCCCCGGAGATAAAAGAGATCACTGATAAATACGGCGATGATGCGATGAAAAAGCAACAGGAAACAATGGCTTTATACAAAAAAGCCGGCGTGAATCCGCTTGGTGGCTGCATACCGGGACTGCTGCAGTTACCTATCCTGATTGCCATGTTTAATTTCTTTCCGACATCTATTGAACTGAGGCAGGAAAGTTTTCTCTGGGCGCATGATCTTTCAACCTATGATTCCATTCTCGATCTTGGATTTAATATTCCGTTTTATGGTGACCACGTCAGTTTATTTACATTACTGATGACGATATCAACATTGCTTTTCACAAAACTGAATATGCAGATGACAAGTGCTACCAATCCGCAGATGAAGTGGATGATGTACCTGATGCCTGTAATATTTCTTGGCGTATTTAATAATTACTCTGCCGGATTGAGCTACTATTATTTCTTAAGTAACATTTTCGGACTTGGACAACAGTATCTTTTCAAATCATTTATTGATGAGGAAGCCATTCATCGGAAAATGCAGGAAAATAAAAAGAAGCCAATAAAGAAATCAGGATTTCAGCAGCGACTTGAGCAAATGGCAAAAGAGCGTGGCCTTCAGCAGAAAAAGAAATAGTTTTAATTCAGCCTGCTTCTGAAACAATGCAGGAAACAATATCCTCAAATCTACTGCGTGGGGTAAACCAATGGATTTGCTTGTCTTTCCTGAACCATGTCCATTGTCGTTTTGCATAGTTCCGGGTATGCTGTTTAATCAGATGCACGGCTTCTTCCAGGCTTAATTTACCATCCATAAATTCAAACAACTCCGAATAGCCGACCGTCTGTAATGCATTGAGAGAACGGTATTCAATTAATGATTGTGCTTCTGCAAGCAAATTATTCTTCATCATTGAATCCACACGTTCATCTATCCGCTCGTATAGTTTTTCTCGTTCATCTTCCAGTCCAATTTTAATAATATTGAATGGCCTTTTACTTTTTGAGTTCGTCCGAAGCTCTGAATATTTTTTTCCTGAGGTAATACAAACTTCAATAGCACGGATTAAACGGTGGGGATTGCTGAGGTCAATCGTTTCATAAAACTCCGGATCCAACTTCTTAAGCTTTTCCTGCAAAACGCCAATGCCTGATGTTTTATACTCCTCATTGAGTTGAGATCGCAATTCATCATTTCTCGCAGGCATATCATCCGTGCCTTTACAAACGAGGTCCACATACAATCCTGAACCACCACAAAGAATGGCATAATCAGCGGATGAAAATATTTTCACGATACTTTCCAATGCATCCGATTCAAACTGACCGGCACTATAATTATCAGAAACGGAAAGTGAGTTGATTAAATGATGCTTTACTTCAGCCAGTTCCGCAATCGAGGGTTTGGCAGTACCCACATTCATTTCCCGAAAAAATTGCCTTGAATCAGCAGAAACAATTTCAGTATTGAATTGCTTCGCAAGTTTAATGGCCAGCGCTGTTTTACCTGCTGCGGTAGGTCCGACAATAACGATTAAATGTTTAATGAAAAAAGAGATTAAATGTTACCACGGTATATAACTCAGACTTCATCGTCGTCATTAGAATCATCTTCTGCGATCTCATCTAACTCACCTTCCATGTCCTCGCCATCGCCCTCTTCGCCCTTAATTTCTTCAACACCTTCAGGGATTTCGTCTGCATCAACACCTGCTTCTGCCTCCGGTTCCTCTTCAGTTTCGATTTCGGCTACTGCTGCCTCATCAAAGTCTTCAGGAAGTGGTAATGCAGCACCGGGTATAGGAGGATATTGTTTTGGAGCTTCGCCTATGGTTCTGACGCATTTCGGATATGACGAAGAATTATCTTCTGTTGTAAGTATTTTAATTAACTCAATACGAAATGTCCATTTTTCCTGAAGGTCAAAAATATAGTAGATCTTCTGGTGTGGATCAATGATAAAATCACAAAGCCGGGAATTGCGGAATGCAGCAACAGTAGTTTTATCGTCACCTTTTAAATCCCGGCTGGTAATCTCCTTACCCTTTTTCCAGTAATCATCACTCATAAAAAAAGAAGCATCCTTTGATGCGTCAAAGCCGATGTAACTATGAATGGCATAGTGCAAATCTTCGAAAGTCTGCGTTGCTTTTATTTCAATGTCCCTGGAAACATCGTCATAGTCTTCAAATGTAATTCTGAATTTATAAACTGCCATGATTAAAATTAATTTGTGAATCCGCGTTAAAAGTAGAAATAAATCCTGCTGAGAAATTTCTGAATAAAATATTTATTCCTTTTTTATTCCACCGTTAGTTTCGATATTGTGTTTTGGCTCGATGCCCAGTTCTTTCCCTTTCAACAACATGAGTTGATAGGCCTCTTCGAAATTGTTGGAGATTTTTCCATCGAGAATGGCTTCCCTGATTGCATTTTTTATTTCACCGACGATTCTTCCGGGCGGCAGATCAAATACCTTCATCACATATTCTCCTGTTATCGGCGGCTGCCAGTTTCTGATCCGGTCCTTCTCCTCTACTTCCTTCAACTTGGCGGTTACAACTTCAAAATTCTGCTTGTACTTTTTTATTTTGTATTCATTCTTTGTGGTTACGTCGGCATGACAAAGCATCATCAATGCTTCAACATCATTACCGGCGTCAAACAACAACCTCCTTACAGCAGAATCCGTTACAACTTCCTGTGCCAATACGATGGGACGCAAATGCAACTGCACAAGCTTTTCCACAAACTTCATTTTTTCATTCATCGGCAACTTTAAATGCCTGAAAATATGTTTCACCATTCTGGCACCCTTGTCTTCATGCCCATGAAAGGTCCATCCATGGCCTTCTTCAAATCGCTTTGTCGCAGGCTTGGCAATGTCATGCAAAATCGCAGCCCACCTCAGCCACAAATCATCACTGGCGCGACATACATTGTCGAGCACCTGAAGGGTATGATAAAAATTATCCTTATGGCCTTTTCCGTTAACATAATCAACGCCATGCAACGCACAGAACTGAGGAAAAATAATTTCCAGTAAACCGGTATCAAACAAAAGATTAAATCCAATTGATGGTTTTGAGGATAAAATAATTTTATTGAGCTCATCAGTAATCCGCTCCATAGAAACAATTTTTATTCTATCCTTATTTTTCCTGATGGCTCTTAATGAAGGAGGATGAATCGTAAAATGCAACTGAGATGCAAACCTGATGGCGCGCATCATCCGCAACGGATCATCGCTGAAAGTAATATCAGGATCCAGCGGTGTACGGATCAGGTGATCGTGCAAATCCTGTACACCGTTAAACGGATCAACAAGCTCACCAAAGTTTGATTGAGTCAGGTGGATCGCCATTGCATTAATCGTAAAATCCCTTCTCTTCTGATCCTCTTCAAGCGTACCGCTTTCTACAATGGGCTTTCTTGAATCACTCCTGTAAGATTCTTTCCTGGCACCAACAAATTCAATTTCAAGACCGTCAAATTTTATCATTGCCGTGCCGAAATTTTTGAAATAACTGACAGGAATGTCTGCTCCGAGATTTGCAGCAACATTTTTAGCCAGTTCAATTCCGCTGCCTGTTACTACTATGTCAATGTCTTTGGAATCGCGCTTTAATAAGATATCGCGCACGTATCCACCTACCACAAATGCTTCTGCATTTAATGCAAGCGCCTGCTCGGCAATGATACTGAAAACGGGATGTGCAAGGTGCTTCTTCAAACGGGTGATAAATGTTTCGCTCCAAATTTCAATGATGGAACTGAATTGTCACGTAATTATTTTCTGATAAATTTAATCTCTCCCTTCAAACCAATTTTGAGAATGGTGGAAGGCTTTTTATTTGCTTTTTCTTCCTGGCGCAAACCTACTATATAATCCACACCTGTTTTTATTTTTTCGCAGACTTCTGAAAAATCCGAAGGCGAATTCTGCCCGCTGATATTGGCTGAAGTGGATACAATGGGTTTTCTGAATCTGGTCATCAGGTTTCTGCAAAATTCATCCTTCGTAACTCTCACCCCAATGGATCCGTCGTCAGCAATGAGGTTGGATGCTACATTTTTTGCCCCGTCAAGCACAAGCGTTAATGGCTCCTCGCTGAGTTCAATTAATTCATAAGCCTGTTGAGGAACCTCCCTGATATATCCCGAAAGCCGTCCGGTCTGGTCGAGTAAAATGATCATGCTTTTAGAATCAATCCTGTTCTTCAGTGCAAATATTTTAGCGACTGCCATTTCATTGGTCGCATCACATCCGATTCCCCAGATGGTATCAGTAGGATAAAGTATAATTCCACCGGCATTAAGAATCCGGAGGCAATTTTCTATTTCAACCTTCATCAATTCATTCATCGTTTTTCCCTCCTGTATAAAGCTGCATCATTTGAGTAGCGATACGTTTCGGTTCAAATCTCTTCACGTGTTCATATCCGGTAAGGACCATTTTTTCACGAAGGGTATTATCCTGCAAGACCAATTGAATTTTGTCTGCAATCTCATCTGCATCTTCAGGATTCACATACATTGATCCCTCCCCTCCTGCTTCCGGCAATGCCGATACATTTGAAGTGATAACAGGAATTCCGCTACTCAAAGCTTCAATAACGGGAATACCGAAGCCTTCATAAAAACCGGGGAAGACAAATACACTTGCGCATTGGTAATAAAGTTTTAATTCAGCGCTACCCGCTACCTCCGGAAATATAACCCTTGACTCCAAATTATTGGATTTGATAAATGCATACACTTTTTCAAAATATTTTTTCTTCCGCCCGATTACGACGAGAGAAACGTCCTTCACCTTCACCAGCGCCTGTAGTAACGAAATCAAATTTTTCCTTTCCTCAATTGTTCCCACGTATAGAATATACTTCTCAGGCAGGTTATTTTTCCTGCGGAATTCCAGCTTTACAGAATCATGCTCCTGAATTAAAAACTGTTCATCACAACTCTGATATATAACTTCTATTTTTTCATCAGAAGTATTGAAGAAATGTATGATATCTTTTTTTGTGTTTTTACTCACAGCAACGATGGTATCAGCCTGTCTGCATGCTAAACGAAATTTTTTAAAATAAATATTCCTGTCAATGATGGGAAACCACTCAGGATGCCGGAGAAAAATCAAATCGTGAATGGTCACAATCTTTTTTACAGATGGCGAAATGCGTTTCGGTAATTCATTGCTTAGTCCATGAAACACATCAATGTTTTCAGAACGGATATCTTCGCTGATCATGGAAGAGCGCCACAAGGGAGAAAGAAATCCACGCAGCAACTGAGGCGGAAAAACCACCTTTAATTTACCTGTTGATCGCATTTTTTTTCCCAATTCACCTTTTATTTCAGGAGTGAAAGCGGTGTATTGATGCTCAGGAAAATATTGTAGCAATGACTCCATCAACGTACGGGAATAATTTCCGAGACCACTGGAATTCATAAAAGCACGCTTTGCGTCAAAACCGATTTTCATGGCTTGGTTGATTGGGGAAAATGTTGATTGGATGATTGGTTGAATGGTTGATTGATTAACAGCCCAAAACTGTCATGCTGAAACGCTGTAGTCACGGAGGGCATCGTTGAGAGAAGTTTTTGTATCCGTGCTTTCTTTTCTTTTTCCGATAATCAATGCACAGGGTACATGGAATTCACCTGCCGGAAATTTCTTTGGAAGCGTGCCGGGAATTACCACTGAGCGCGATGGAACTATTCCCCTGAATTCCTTCGGTTCACTTCCACTCACGTCAATGATTTTTGTAGACTGAGTTAGTACGACATTGGCGCCAAGTACAGCTTCCTTTTCCACCCTCACACCTTCAACTACGATACATCGCGATCCTATAAAGCAATTGTCTTCAATGATGACGGGCGCTGCCTGAACGGGTTCCAGCACGCCGCCAATACCGACGCCACCACTGAGATGAACGTGCTTGCCTATCTGCGCGCAGCTACCAACGGTTGCCCAGGTATCTACCATCGTACCTTCATCTACATAGGCACCGATATTCACATACGATGGCATCAGAATAACCCCACGCGACAAATAGCTGCCATATCGCGCAATGCCATGTGGGACAACCCTTACACCAAGGGATGCATAATCTTTCTTCAGCGGAATTTTATCGTGGAATTCCATTGGCCCTGCTTCCATCACATTCATTTGCTGAATGGGAAAATAAAGGATTACTGCTTTCTTAATCCACTCATTAACAACCCATCCGGAAGGCGAAGGTTCAGCAACACGAAGTCTCCCTTTATCAAGCTCTTCGATTACATTTCTGACTACTTCTCTGTAACTTTCTTCCTTTAAAAGTTCCCTGTTATTCCATGCCTGTTCAATCAATTCTTTCATGGCGCAAAGAAAGGAAAATGCAGAGGAAATCCGACATTGGTAGATTGGTTGATTGGTTGATTTGATTTGATTTGATTATATAATGTTCAATTGAAGATTGCTCTCTGAATTGTACATTGTGAATTATGCATTTTGCATTTTGTACTGTGATTCATTGATATATTTGCAGCAATTTAGAGATATGAAAGAAATTACTCCACTGGAACTCAAACAAAAATTCGATAGCAAGGAAGATATTCAGATTATTGATGTACGGGAGGAATATGAATATGAGATTGCAAATATTGGCGGGGAATTAATTCCGCTGGCATCCATACTGGAAAAATCAGAACTGATTTCAAAAGACAAAACCGTAGTCCTTCACTGTAAAAGCGGAATCAGGAGCGCAAGTGCAATCATGAATCTTGAAAATAAATTCGGCTTCACAAACCTTTATAATTTGAAAGGGGGAATCCTCGCTTATGCAAGGGATATTGACCAAAGTCTGTCAGTATATTGAAGCACACGACTGTTAGCGCAATGGCTCTGCCAATGAACCAATTGCAACTGCTTTTTGGGTGTTTTGATTTATCGCATAATTCATGTAGGTTTGTGTATTATTTTTCCTGCCCGATGACGACATTTTGAAGTTTTCTTTTTGCAGGAATTGAGTTTTTAGATTTTTCTTACAAGGCACTTATGGATTTGCTTCATCAGCTGATTGATTTTATTGCACACATTGACGTGTACCTTCAGGAATGGGTATTGGAATACCACAACTACACTTACCTTTTACTCGCACTGATTATTTTTTGCGAAACAGGATTTGTATTCACTCCTTTTCTTCCCGGTGATTCATTACTATTTGCCGCCGGTGCACTTGCCGGAGCCGGAGCACTGAGTTTACCACTGCTGATTGTCATTTTATTCGCTGCTGCTTTTTCCGGTGACAATACCAACTATTTCATAGGAAATTTCGTCGGACACAAAATTATCAATGCAAAACGTAAGCTAATCCGTAAAGAATACCTTGACAGAACGCATGCCTTTTATGAAAAGCATGGAGGTAAAACAGTCATCATCGCCCGCTTCATGCCCATCCTGAGGACCTTCGCCCCTTTCGTGGCCGGCCTTGGCTCGATGACTTACAGGCGGTTTCTGCTTTTCTGTATCCTCGGAAATGTTTTATGGATTGTCAGTTTTACTACAATCGGATTTCTTTTTGGCAACATACCAATTGTAAAACAAAATTTCACGCTGGTGGTATTCGGCATAATCATCCTGTCCCTGCTCCCGATGGTTATTGCATTTATACGCCATCGCTTCACCACAAAAAAATGACATAATTACTTACTAACTTTTTAAATCAAGGCAAATGAAAAAGTTCGGACTCTTTGGATACCCGCTCGGGCATTCCTTTTCTAAAAAATATTTTACAGAAAAATTTCTGAAAGAAGGCAAGCATGATTATTCATATGAAAATTTTGAATCATCAAATGCGTCGGATCTGAAACAGATTGTACACGATAACCCCGACCTCGTTGGTCTCAATGTAACGCTTCCGCACAAACTGGATATACTTCCGATAATGGATAATGTAGATGACATTGCACAGCGTATCGGAGCAGTGAACTGCATTAAAATTGTACGCGGAGAGAACGGAAAGGTAGAGTTACATGGATACAATACCGATGCATGGGGCTTTGAACTGGCCATCCGTCCGATCCTACGCCCGCATCACCGCAGGGCTTTGATACTTGGAACAGGTGGTTCTGCAAAAGCAGTATCGTACGTTTTCCGCAAACTGAACCTTGAACATTTTTTCGTGACGCGGGAAGACTCGCGCTTTCATTATACTTACAAGGACCTCAACATGAACACCATGAAGGCATTCCAGGTCATCGTGAATTGTACGCCGCTTGGAATGGATCCTGATATTCATACTTTCCCCGATATCCCTTATGAATTTCTGAATCACAAAAACTTATTGTTCGACCTCGTTTATAACCCCGCCCAAACGGCTTACCTGATGAAAGGAAAAGAGAAAGGCGCATTTATCCACAATGGATTTCGGATGCTAAGGTTGCAGGCGGATAAGGCGTGGGAAATATGGAATCAGCAGGTGTACGCGTGAGGGGTTGAGAGGTTGGTTGATTAGTTGATTAAAATTATAATATATTGGTTTTGAGATTTTGTTTCCAAAGTTATTTTTGGGAAGTAAAATTTAATCACCAATCTATTACAACTATGTCATATCAATCATTTGAAGAACTAGATGCATGGAAAGCCGGACGGGAATTCAGACTATCAATTTCTGCCCTTTCTAAGAATTTTCCTGCTGAAGAAAAATATAAACTCGTAAGTCAAATCCACAGGTCGTCAAGGAGTGTAACAGCTAATATTGCTGAAGGACATGGAAGATTTCATTACCAGGAAAATATACAATTCTGCAGAGTAGCACGGGGATCACTTACTGAAACGCTGGATCACCTTATCCTTGCAAATGATGAAGGCTATATCGATCAGCATAAACTTTCAGAATTACGACTGAAATTCTCCGAATGCCTTAGACTAATTAATGGCTATATTTCCTACCCGAAAAAACGCAAATCCGGAGACAAATCAACTTTAAAATTATTAAAATCAATATCATGAATTTCAATGGAACGATTGAACAATTTACCAAATCAACCTTTAAACCAATCAACCTTTTCCCTTTGTGAAGCTAAAAGTAATCTCTGACTTCAAACCCACCGGCGACCAGCCCGAAGCAATCAGACAACTTGCGGAAGGCATTGAACGCGGCGACAGGGCGCAAACATTACTCGGTGTAACGGGTTCGGGTAAAACGTTTACAATTGCCAACGTCATTGAAAAAGTGCAGCGACCGACGTTAATTCTCAGCCATAATAAAACACTGGCGGCACAATTGTATGGCGAGTTCAAACAATTTTTTCCCGAAAATAAAGTAGAGTATTTCGTTTCTTACTATGACTATTACCAGCCGGAAGCATTTATTCCTTCCAGCGGAACCTACATTGAAAAAGATTTATCCATCAATGAAGAAATAGAAAAAATGCGGCTGAGTACAACCACTTCGCTGCTTTCGGGAAGGGAAGATATTATTGTTGTCAGTAGTGTTTCATGCATTTACGGTATCGGAAATCCCGCTGACCTGAAAGAAAATACATTGCGTGTGAAAGCGGGGGATAAAATCAGCCGTAATGCTTTTTTGCACAAACTTGTTACATCGCTTTATTCCAGAACCGACGTTGAATTCAAACGCGGGACGTTTCGTGTGCGCGGAGAAAATGTAGATGTCTTCATTGCTTATGGTGACATTGCTTACCGCATTGTTTTTTTCGGTGATGAAATTGATGAGATCGCTTCCATTGATCCGATTTCAGGTATGACAATTGAGAAACATGACTCCGTAATCATTTACCCTGCAAATATTTTTGTAACCAGTGCCGACCGCCAGCTCGAAGCCATCTGGAAAATCGGAGAAGACATGGTGTCGCAGGTGGAATATTTGAAATCACTGGGGAAAATTGTTGAAGCCAAACGACTGGAAGACCGCGTAACCTACGACCTTGAGATGATCCGTGAACTGGGCTACTGCAGCGGCATTGAAAATTACTCCCGCTATTTTGACGGACGCGATACCGGAAGCCGCCCGTTTTGTTTGATGGATTATTTTCCTGATAATTTTTTGATGGTGATTGATGAAAGTCACGTCACCGTATCGCAGGTGCGCGCCATGTATGGAGGCGATCGCTCCAGAAAAATAAATCTTGTTGATTATGGATTCCGTTTACCGGCAGCACTGGATAATCGTCCGTTGAAGTTTGAAGAATTTGATTCTATCCTGAACCAGGTGATTTATGTCAGCGCCACTCCTGCCGATTACGAACTTCAGCAAAGTGAGGGTATATTGGTAGAACAGGTAATTCGTCCGACCGGTTTGCTGGATCCTATTATTGAAGTGCGGCCGAGTCTCAACCAGGTAGATGATTTGCTTGATGAAATTGACAGGACAACAAAAAAAGGTGAGCGCGTTCTGGTAACGACGTTGACAAAACGCATGGCCGAAGAACTTGCGAAGTACATGACGAAATTAAACATCAACTGCCGGTACATCCATTCAGAAGTGGATACGCTCGATAGGGTTGAACTTTTGCGTGATTTGCGACTTGGAAATTTTGATGTACTCATCGGCATCAATCTCCTTCGGGAAGGATTGGACTTGCCGGAAGTTTCACTGGTCGCCATCCTTGATGCGGACAAAGAAGGATTTCTCAGAAGCAACCGCTCCCTTACACAGACTGCCGGCCGTGCGGCAAGAAATGTAAACGGAAAAGTAATTTTCTACGCCGATAAGATGACGGACAGTATGCAGAAAACGATTGACCAGACAAACCTCCGTAGAATAAAACAAGCCGAATACAATGCCGACCATGGAATTGTTCCGACGCAGATTCACCGTTCCAAGGATAGTATCATGTCGCAAACGAAAGTAGCCGATTCAAATCACATGGAAGCCCATGCTTATATAGAACCCGAACATGCAAGTGTAGCTGCAGATCCCATTGTGCAATACATGAGTGCTGACAAACTGAAAAAACTGATTTCTGAAACGAGAAGAAAAATGGAGCGCGCTGCGAAGGATCTGGATTTTATTGAAGCGGCGAGGATCAGGGATGAGTTGTATGATTTGGAGAAATTGCTTGAAAAGAAATAGGGAGTTGAATGGTTTATTGGTTGATTAGTTGATTACCTGCAAATAATTAAGGAACAGGACGGATTAATAAGATTCGTAATACGTTTGAACTAGAGATGTATAAAATTGAACGTATAATATCATGTGGTTAAGAACGCTTTTGTTAAATCCTCAGGCTTGCTTTTCAATTGAATCCGGAAGCATCAATAAAAACGGCTGCGCTTTTGAATAATCCAATTCAACATACTCTAAGCCCAACTTTCTGATGTTGTCATAATAGGTTTGATGATTGTCGTAATACTTTTTTTCTGACTGAATGAACCATGCATTGTCTCCGGCCTTTTCAGCGATGAACCATTTTTCAAGCAATCGCGCCATCCTGCCATTGCCATCTTCAAACGGATGAATTTTTACAAATACAATATGAAGCATGGAAGCAAAAAATAATACTTCTTTAAAATTCAATTTAACAGACAATAATTCTTCTATGTCGGCATATAATTTTGCCATATCCGTTTCCACAACCTCCGGAGCAGCCGCTACATATTCAATCTTTCCGTCCATGGTAACGACGAACATATTTCCTTTCCGAAAATTTCCCTGCTGTGCTTTTTGTAAAATGTGGCGTGTCAGTATTGCATGTGCTTGCTCCAGGTTGGCGGCACTGAGTTTATGATTTTGTGCAAATAAGTAAGCATCATATAAATCATCTGTCTTACGGGTGTAGTCAGGAAGAAAATGAGCTCCCATACTTTTATGTTTGATATAGGAATCAAGTTCAATATCCTCACCCTCAATTTTAGAACTGTACACCGCAGAAACAGAGATATAAAAACTAAATGTTTCCCGGCTCATTTCGCTGTCGGACAAGGCCTCAAAGTTCTTCTTCGCACCATCTCCCACCTGACGGCAAAACTGCTCCAGCAAATCAACAGGTATAATTTTCAATTCTAATTTTCTCATTTTCCGATTTGGAATCATTCGTGTCTTCGTCTTAGTGGCGAAAAAAAAAGACTGCCACGAAGACACTAAGCCACAAAGTTTCATTTAATAATGCAAATTGAACGACAATTAACTGTATTCGCAATTCGCCTTTCCGTTTGGTCTACTTCGTTATTCCACGGGATAATAAGTCATCTCCATTTTATAATTCCCTATTCAGGATATTCAATCCGTACATGGTAGATGCTCATCAGCATTTTCTTAAAGATCACTTTGATATCAGAAATGTCTTTCATAGTAATCGGGCAATTGACGAACTGCTGCTGCTCGATTTGTCCGCCGATGATTTTTTCGATGAGTTCGGTGATTGATTTTTCATCAGGATGTTGCAAAGCGCGGGAAGAGGCCTCTACAGAATCCGCCATCATAAGTACAGACGTTTCTTTGGAGAATGGAAGCGGCCCGGGGTAACGGAACTGTTTTTCATCAGGAACTTTATCGGGATAGTTTTTCAGGAATGACTGATAGAAATACTGCAGCCGTGTAGAGCCATGGTGTGTGCGGATAAAATCAATAATGGGTTCAGGGATTTTATTTTTTCTCGCTTTCTCTATTCCCTTTATCACATGATTTTTAATGATGCGGGCGCTTTCTTCAAATGGTAAATCATCGTGCGGATTTTTTTGAGTGGTAAGATTCTCAATAAAATATCCGGGTGAATCAATTTTACCGATGTCATGGTACATGGCACCTGCCCTTGCCAGCAACGGGTTCCCTCCTATCTTGAATGTTGCCGCTTCAGCCAGATTGGCAACCTGTAATGAATGCTGAAAAGTACCCGGTGCTTTGTAGGCCAGTTCACGAAGTACCTTTGAATTAGAATCACACAATTCCATCAATGAAACATCACTCAGCAATCCAAATACTTTTTCAAAAACAAAAATGAGCGGAAATGCAAACAAGGTGATGATGCTGTTACCTGCAAACCACTTCAGATTCATCCAGTCAATCGTTTTGAAATTGGCTTCATGAATTATCGCTACTCCTGCAAATGAAATGGTATACGATGCAAAGATGAGCACGGCAGAAATAAAAAACTGTGACCTGCGGTTCATACTGAAAATACTGAATGTGGCCACCATTCCGGCAATGGTCTGGATGAACATAAATTCAAATCCACTCGGTGCTTCAAATCCGATGATAAGCAATGTAATCACATGGGTGAATAAGGCCGTACGAGAATCGTAAAATGCTCTGACGATAATCGGCAGAATACAAATCGGTACGAGGTACATATCAATGAGATCAATCTTCCGTGCCCACAAGAAAAGATAGGTGACGAGCAGCATGAGGATCATGAGCAACATGATGCGGCCGTTGTCGAGATAAAATTCCCTTCTGAACAAATAAAGGAACAACAACAACATCGTCATGGCCAGGGAGACGAGAATAAAATGTCCGGATAAAAGCATCCACTTTGCACCGCCTGTGAATTCCTGGTTTTTCATTTCCTTCCGGAACGATTCTATTTTACGCTGAATGGTTTCATCCACGACCTGGCCTTTCAGCACAATCACTTCACCATTCTGCACCATGCCCCTGGTGAGGGAAACGTGCTCGAGCATTTGCTTCGTCCACTGCCGCGTGCTCTGGTCATCATAAAGGATGTTGTGCGCAAGGGCGTTCTCAAGCAAGGGAGCAATAAGTTGTCTATCATCACCCATTCCTGAAATCCTGGCGCTGATCACATCTACAGCCGATTTAATCGTGTACATCGAATTGATATTTACGTCCTCAGAAATATTGTTCCTCACAATACTTATTACACCGTCATCGGGAAAGTTCTCTGTATTGATGAGAATAATTCCCCTTGAATAAATTTCATTCAATATTGAAACACCCTTCTCTTCCAGCGACTTCTGCCTTGCTGCCCTGGCATCGTTATTCTTTTGTTTAGTATTCGATTCTTCCTGCTGCCTGAATACAGCATTCAGTTCATTCTTAAATGCCGCCATCCGTTGCGCTGCAACACCATTTACAAATTTGTAAAACGGATGCATCGTATGGAGCACTTCGGCACGCTCATCATTGAGTTCCGCCTCTGATTTATTAATTGCAAAATCAAATGGTGCCATCAGGCTCTCATACACCCACGGCTTTCCTGTACGGTAGGAATAATTGAACTGCGTTTGTTTTGGAAGGGCAATCACAATGAGCATGACTGTTACCAGTATGAGAAAATACTTGTAAACGAGGTCGTGTCTGTTGGTGAGTTTTATCCAGAATTTGTTGATCATAATTTCTGACACTTCTAAATATGTTCCGAAAGTATAGGTTTTATGCCAACGGTGTCAATGGCGATTGCTGTTTTAGAAAAGACCTTTCAACATCGGTCAAAAAAAAAGCCACCCGTAAAGATGGCTTTGATTTTTTTTATCAGGTATTATTCAGAACGGGCGCCGCGTTCGAATTTATAAACCGATCCTTCAGTAATAGACTTTCCTGTTTTCGATTCATACAACTTCCTGTACTTTTTGAAGATATCATCAGATTGCACTTCGCTGTTGATCATCAACAAAGAAGAAGTAAGTTCAAAATGATACTGAACTTCTTTAGTGAGAATTTTATCTGACCGCAACTGGCCGTCAAAAAACCTGATCAGGTTTAAACTTGATGCGCCTTCTGCCGCATGTGTATTACCGATCAGATAATTTTTTCCTTCTGAAAGGATATCGTCAAAGTCATTGTACTGATCGGAAGATATGGGATTGCCATCAACACTGAATTCAGATACTTCATCCCCCAATAATTTCATTCTGATATCCTGACCTGCGTAATTGAAAGTAATGACATACTCCCCGCTCGGTATTTTCGCGGCAACAGGAATGGAAATCTCTTCATCAGATTCCGAGGCCGATGCTACCATATTTTTATTACTTGCCAAAAGTGTATTTTGATTTTGAACAGGCATTTCTCTGTCAGCACTTTTGATTGCCGGTTCTTTCTTTTCAGTAACAGGCGCTGAAACAATATTCTCAGATTGATCAACAGCAGGAGAAAGGACTGCATTCGAAAGATTATTTTCCGCTGCAGAATTTATTTTGTGTTGTGCTGATATTTCTGATGTTACCAGGTCACCTTTATCCACCTTCAGGGCCATATAAGCAAGGAATGATGATACAACAATACCGCAGACCACAATAAGGTTATTCATTCCGATATGAAATCCGGTTCCTCCGCCTGCAGGAGTATATTTCCCCCGAGCGATAATACCCTCTACTTCCATGAGATTCATCACGGGTTTTTCGTGACGCGCCTCATTGAGGAGATCATTCATTTGTTTGTTCGTATTCTTATGTATTTCCATAGTAAAAAAATGTTAACTGATAGCTGCTTTTTTTAAAGTTGATTCAATATGCATGCGATTTTCAAGAACATGTTCTTTGATTAATATTTCAGCGAGGGCTTCGCGTCCACGGGTAATCCTGGATTTTACTCCACTCAGACTTCCGCCCTGAATCTGCTGAACTTCTGCAAGTGAAAAGCCCGAAATTTCATACAGAGAAACTGCTTCCCTCTGTTTCTCAGGCAAACGTTTCATTGCGCGGTACAACGATTCTATTTCCATCTGACGGGCAACACTTCCTGTGCTGTTATCCATGAGTGTATCGTGGTGATGGCTTTCAAAAGGAGCCCAGAATTTAAGTCTGCGGCTTCTACGTTTCGCAAGACGGCTGGCAATGCCAAACATGTAGTACATAAATACTTCATGGTGCTCCACTTTATCAAATGATTCGTAAGCTTTTAAAACGGTATCAGCAACAATGTCTCTGGCATCTTCTCTATCCCACACCATGGAATGCACGAAGCGATTCAGCCTTTCGTGAATAGGTTTATACAGCAGCATAAATTGCTCCTGCTTCCCTAATTTAAGTTCCTGTTGTTTTTCTGCCTCAGACATAAGTCCTAATTCCGTTTCAGTAAGTGCCTTTTATAGGATTAAAAGTTGCACGCTTTGTAAAATTTTATTTCTGCTGATATACTAAAAACGTCTGCAATCTAAACAAATAAATCCTATCTGCAATTTTTTTTTGACAAGTTACAAACAAGTCAAAGGGCATGTTATCCGTCATGCCTCAATTCCTGAACGGCAATCCAGGACATTAATCCAATTGCGGTTTCCAGGGCTTTTTCATCCACGTCAAACGTTGACGTATGCACCGATGATGTTATACCCTCTTTTTCATTGCGTACACCAAGGCGGTAAAAACAGGCCTGAGACTGCTGGGAATAAAATGCAAAATCCTCTGCCGCCATCCATATTTCCAACTCCTCGATTTTTTCATTGCCAAGAAAATCTCCCGTGTACTGCCTGATCCTGTTGGTGAGGTCGTCATCATTGACTAGGAAAGGATACCCTTTTACAATATTGAAATCACATTTGCCACCCATTCCTTCTACGATATGCTCGGCCATAAATTTCATTTTCTGATGCGCTTCATTTCGCCATTCCTCGTTTAATGTCCGGAAGGTTCCTTCCAGATAAACGCAATCCGGAATCACATTCGTAGCACCGTTGGCAATAAATTTCCCAAAAGTAAGTACCGAAGGAAGCGAAGGCTTTGCATTCCGACTGACGATCTGCTGCAGTGATACTACCATGTTTGATGCTATCAGTACAGGGTCAATGGTAAGGTGTGGCATGGCCCCGTGACCACCCTTACCGGTAATGGTCACATAAATCTCATCAGTACTTGCCATGTATAATCCGTTTCTGAAGCCGACTTTTCCCGCGTCAATCTGAGGCATTACATGCTGACCGATTACGCTGTGTGGTTTGGGATTTTCCAATACACCTTCTTTAATCATCATGCTTGCTCCACCCGGAAGTTTCTCTTCACCCGGTTGGAATATCAGCTTTACTGTTCCTTCAAATTCATTTCTTAACTCATTCAATATTCGCCCTGTACCAAGAAGCGATGAAGTGTGAACGTCATGTCCGCAGGCATGCATTACCCCGTCATTTTTTGATTTGTAATCCTTCGCTCCCGACTCCTGAATTGGCAAAGCATCCATATCTCCACGAAGGGCAACGACCCTTTTATCCGGATTTTTTCCTTTGATCAATGCAACGACTCCGGTATTGGCCATTCTCTGATGATCGGTAATTCCATATTCATTCAGCTTTTGTTCAACGAATTTTTGTGTTTCAAATTCCTTAAAAGAAAGTTCAGGATGCTGATGCAGATGCCGGCGACAGGAAACGATATCGGCATGGTGTTTTTTCGCAAGTAATATGATTTGTTCTTTGATATTCATGATGGTTCAGCAAAGATGTAAAAGAGTTTAATGGCTGCAATGGTAATCAGAAAGAAAATATGTGAGTAGCAATTAAAAATCCAGGGCCAGCGATAAATAAAATTTGAACGGAAGAACTTCTCCATCCTGCACACCCCATGCCCAGTCGGCACGGAGGAAATATCCCAGAATGCGGCTTCGCAATCCAAAACCAAAACCACCCACCAGCGGATCGTGCTGACTATAAAGTGTGATCTTGAGGAACGGACCGTATTGTTGCACCTGACGATTGAGTGCATTGGTTGAATCATAAGGATTAGAACCTGTCCATGCAGTTCCGATATCACCAAAGGTTACGACCTGAAAATTGCGTACAAAGTCGCTCTTGATCGGCCGGTTGAGTAAATATTTAAAAATCGGTACACGAATTTCTGAGTTGAATAATGCAAAGCTGTTGCCATTGCGTACATTCTGATTGAAGCCACGCATATTGGTAGCTACAGCCTGATATGCATAGTTCTGCGAATAATCAATCGGTGTTTCAGAACTAAAACGTGGAACAAGCCAGCCGTCAGTTCCGCCCATGTAGTATATCAGTTTCTGATCGCCTATTGAAGTACTCGCTGCAAATCGGTTTGCCCATATCAATTCACGGTGTATCTTTTTGTAAAATCTGTAGTCAAGACCAAAGATATACATGTTTGAATTTTTCTTGTCGAGCTGTCTGTAATATTCCCCAAAGATTTTCATCCTTGTACCATTGTAAAGATTAAGTCCTGTCTGCAATGAATTGTCAAAAACAAATTCAAGACGGCCATTGGCCCAGTTCAGGTTCAGGTTTTCCTTCAGCAGATATTTATTTTCTGTTGCAAGAAATACAATCCTGTCGTTACGCCCTGCAATGGAAGCACGGAGAGAAGTGATGTCGCTGAATGGATAGCTTGCTGAATAGCGGAGTTCATGGGTATGAATCTTATTCAGACTGAAACCATCGGTATCAAATCTGCCCTGGCGATAGAATGTGAGTTTGTGATCTATTCTGTGTTTCAGGTTTTCATAGCTGAGGAAATACTCATTGCTGTTAAGATCGCCGGCCAGTTTGAATCCACCCACGATTTTATAATCGTCGAGCAGGTCTGAAATGCCGATTTTGAAAAAACCATTCAAAGAAGGATTAAAATAAACGCCGCCGCCGCCGCTGAAAACCTGGTATGTATTATTGAGTAAAGAATTGTCGAGTTGACTTACAAAGTAATTGGATGAAAAACTCGGGTCGTAATTGCGTTGCTTCGGTAAAACAAATGCTAAAGAATCTTTTTGCGGAGCAGCATCTTCCTCATTATTATTCTCCAGTTTCATCTGCTCAATCTTTTCCCTTTTCTTTTCAGCCTTTTTATTTTTTGATTTCGCAAAGTCATTCTGAAAAACATAATTCTCAATGTCAACATAGTTGGAATCACGAAGCGTCTGTCCTTTATCTGAAGCAACATCTGCCTGCGAATCTTCACTTTGTTTCTGAGAAGTGTTATATTTAAACGACTCTTTTCTGAACTGGGTGTTATCCGGTTCAGTTAATCCCGTATCAACAGGCTTCAACGGACTTACATACATGTACATCCTCCCGTTTTTGTAGAACGTCTCTCCTACCCTGTTCATTCTGCTGTTTACATCTTGAGAAATAATATTTCGCGGATAATTGGTTTGGGGATAACTGGTAACAATCAATGAATAGTGTTCAACAGTATCTACTGCACTCAAAGTACTGTCAAGGTATGCTGCATGTCTGTTGATGATTCCGTTCTCGTCGCTGAGATAAGCAAAACTCGATGAGTCGTACGGAACCGGATTTGTCTCATTGAATCCCGGTGTATTGGTGATGCGCCTTAATGCATTGGAACGCGTTGCATAATCATAATAAAAAATGTCAAAATTATTATCCGCCGGTAGCATTCCGCGCTTGTCCGTGTCAAGGGT
>JBBRAY010000020.1:0-61241 GCA_038206355.1 Bacteroidia bacterium | reverse complement strand
GCACTTGTAGCAAGACGATCAATATGGTTTCTCCTCCTTCATGTTCAATTACTGTAACAGGATGTGGAAACAACAATACCATTTGTCAGGGACAAACCGCAAGTCTTTGCGCTCCGTCAGGTATCGGATATACTTATACCTTGAGTAATGGTTCAATTTCACGTTGTATCAATGTTTCTTCAGCGGGTACCTATTCTGTAACTGTAACAAACAGCAATGGTTGTTCAAGCACATGCAGCAAGACAATTAATGTGGTTGCTCCTCCTTCATGTTCAATTACTGTAACAGGTTGCGGAAACAACAACACGATTTGTCAGGGACAAACAGCAAGTCTGTGTGCGCCTACAGGTATCGGATATACTTATACATGGAGTAACGGTTCGCATTCACGTTGCATCAATGTAACTACCGGTGGAACTTACACCGTAACGGTTACCAGTGCCGGTGGATGTTCGAGCTCATGCAGCAAGACAATCACTGTGAATCCGAAACCATCGTGTACAATTTCCGGTACTACGGCGATTTACCAGGGATCATCAACTTCGCTTTGTGCTCCTTCAGGCATCGGATATTCTTACACATGGAGTAACGGATCACATTCACGTTGCATCACTGTAAACTGTGCAGGCACTTATTCAGTAACCGTTTCGAATAGCAGTGGTTGCACCAGTACTTGCAGTGTATGCGTTACTTATATCAGGGTGCATTGCCGTTTCATTCAGAATACAGATGATGGAACATTGACAGCAGTCGGAGAAGATGGAATGGCACCGTATTCATATCAGTGGCATACTAAAACAGGTGAAACAACACCTACCATTAATGTGAAGTCATCCGGTGAATATGCGGTAACTGTAACTGATGCAGATGGATCAACGGTTACAGAGAAATATATCCTCACACTTCCGGGCATCAAGGCCAGTGTTTATCCGAATCCGTTCATTAGTTCAACTACGATTCAGTTCCGTTCGAATGATAAGGACAGTAATCATGGAGTTGTAGAGATTTATGCTATTGATGGCGCCAAAGTAGCCACCATCTTCGACGGAGAAGTTGAAACCGGAAAAGAATACATGGTGAAATGGAATGCTGACGCACGCGAAGGAATCTACATGTACCGTATCATATGCGGTGATCAGGTTGAAACCGGACGCATGATGCTCATCAGGGAAGAATAATTTTTATTAATATTCAGATTATTAAAGAGGTCGTTCAGTGATGAACGGCCTCTTTTAATTTCGTCGGGGTGAATAGGCACGTTTTCCGGCATTATTCTGAACGAGAATGATTGCACCTCAAGGGATCTACGGTGTTAATCCCTCCGGGGAAACAAAAGTAAAAAAAGCCTCGTTTTTGTCTGAATGGAAGGCGTTTTCATTCCCTTTTAGAACCTAAGATTATCTTTGTCACCAAGACGTAACTAAAGCCCCATGAATACAATTTTTTATTCTGAATTGTTTATGTGAATATCGTACGACTAAAAGTATTTGAAAATTATGGACAACTATTCCTTAATAGAACTTCACTGCAGAAAGATCAGTCAAATAAGCGCTGAGACCATAGATGAGTTTTTGATTTACTACGCCGCCGACAGAGAGAAACTTGAAGGTGAAATGGATGGTAAACTAAGGCGATACCGCCCAACTGCGGATAGGATTCCCGAGGATTCAATGGGCTACCTGAAAGCTGAATACATCGCCTTTAAAATTTTTAAAACAGGAGGTTACATTTCAAAATACCTGAACCATTCGGCAATCAAAAATCTTCCGGTTGAACAATATGAATTACTGGCATTGAATGCTCAAATTCCTTGGCGGCTGAGCTTTAGTTGTGTTCTCAACAATCCTGCGCCAAATTTTTTTGTAATGGAAGATGTTTTTTCCGGAGAAGTTTATCTTCTCCATTCACCATCGATACAGAAAACCCCGGATCTTGAGAACCGGACCTGGTTAATTCTTTTGGGTTACAATGGAAAATGCTGGCAGACGTTCGGATTGAATATCGGATTAAAAAATTTTCTCGCTGATGATTTTTTCTTTTTTGCCACAGAGATAAATCCAGCTATAGAAAATTCAGAAATGCTGCTTAAGGAAGTTGAGCATAATCCATTTCCGTTTTTCTTCCTCCTATTATATTCAGAGGTACCATCGGTAGTTTCTCGCGGACATGAAATCAGAATGTTTCAATCCATTGATGATTTGGATTCTTTTCCCGCTGCGGATCTGGCGCACTCATTTACGATGAAGAAAAAGGATGACGTCCTCCAACTTAAGTTAAAGCGAATGGGTGGATTTCCACATTTTGCCGTGGCCTACTTCGATGAACGAGAGAAGCAATTGATCCGTACTTCGATGACAGAAATGGGTTTTGATAAACTTTCAGAGGCGCTTTCACAAAACATAAAGCATCTCACTGCAGAAGCAACGATTGCTGTTTCTACCGGAATGATGGTGGCTGCAAAGGAAATTTTAGGGAAAAAAATTGTGCTGAATCAATATGAGGATATGTTTACTGCTGATTCCGATAAATCAAATAAAGAAGAGTTGGTTAAACTCAACAGGTTCTTGGATATGGCTATTTCGGCTTTTAATAAGGGCGGTCAAATTGACATCAAGGAGCTTTCCGAAATAGCAGGCATTGACCATGCTATCGCTCAGGGACTATGGGAAAAAACTTTTAAAGATATAAACAGGCAAATGAAAAATATGAAGAGGTGAAAAAGAAGTAGCTGAATTTGTGATGACTTTAGTTAAATTTGATTTCATTCAAAAGCGCCTCTCATCCGTTCTTGCTCTGAATTAGAAATTCCAATTTTCTTTGCAATTTTTTTCCAGTTCTGAACCGACGACTTTATTTGCTCAGAAATTTTTTCTGCTTTCTTTTTTTCAATACGAAAATATTCATGAACGCTCATTGCCAGATCAATCTCCAGGGAGTTGTCTGTCTCTGAAATATTGAGACTTAGTCCGGTGCCAAATTCATTCGGGTTCATATCGTACGCCGGCGAAAGTTTCCACCCATGTCCGGTCAGCAGAAATCCATGGTTCCTGAGATGATCGTCCGTATTTTTAATGCGGATATTAAATACAATTCTTTTCCAAAGCTCTTCTAAATCAGCGTTCACATTTGCGCCATGCTTTGAAATGAAAGTTACCAGATCAAGATAGCTTGCACCGGTATCAGATCCGGCACCGTCGGTGAAACCCAACAAAGTCATCGCAGAAGCAAAATGTATTCTCTCGCTTTGATTCCTGTCAAATCTCTTTGTCAAAAAGGTATGGTATTTACTTGTAAACCGCGTGACTTTATTTGTTGGTAAACTGATTTTGACCATGGCTGCAAGTTCGCTGGCCACCATTTCCCAGGCCCCAACATCCTTATCGTCATTCAGGCTTGGAAATTTTGCGATCCACAAATGTCCTTTTTCATCCCTGACACCTGCTTTGGGTCGCGCACCTCCCAATGAAGAACCGGGCGCAATTAATAAGGTTATCCATTTCAGATATTCAGGATCATCCATTTCATCTTCTTCAAATTTACGGGCTGCATTTTCGAGCGCTCTCAACCTCACCCAGGGGGGAACAGCCATAATTGAATCATCATTCAGAAAATTACCATCTTCACTTAACTTGAATCTCAGTCCTCCCATTCGTTGGCCATCATAAACACCCAATAAATAATCCGATTCTAATAAGTTCTTTGCTTTTCGATCTTCCTTTCTTGCCAATGCAGCCTCTCTTCGATTCATGAGAACTCTTCCCCATCTGTCAGGACAAGAATCTAAAAAAACTCCGAAGTTTTGTTTTTCGTTTGATGGAAAGAATTGTCCGGAATAATTTTGCAATTCCGGATCAAGCATAAAAGTAAATTCAGACTTCAGCCATTTATCGCTATATTCAAATGAGAAAACTTCTTTTCCTTTTGATGGTATTGCCGAAAGCTTTCCCATGAGTAGCGGTGTTTCAATTCCTACCCAATGTGCATAAACGAATATTTCTTTTTTCTCACGCATCCTTTTTCTTCTTTTTCGCTCTTTCTCTCACAATCAATTTAGCATCCTGGAGTTTTCTTCCCAGCGCATCGTCAGCCCCTATTTTTAAAAAATCTTTTTCGAGGCCTAACACAAACAACACTTGTAAATATGCGCCGATAGCCACGCTGCCTGCACCCTTTTCAATAGCTACCAATGTTGTACGGCTAAGACCTGCCCGTTCAGCAACCTGAGTTGAACGCAGTCTTCTTCGTAATCTGGCAAGCTTTATATTTTCTCCTGCCACATGCAGAAGCTTGTCAAGTGCAGGAATGGGAGGATATTTTCGAGTCTTCATTTTGTTCACTATTATAGACAAAAATATACATTTTGTTCATTATAATGAACATTATTATTACAAAAGTTTCGAGCTAAAAAAAATGATCCATTTATCAGTATTTAGAACCTACCTACATAATTAATCATTAATTCGCAGATTTCATTTTACCATCGCTGGATGTAGCATGTTGCTACGTCCCTTACCTGAATAACAAATGTGGATGAATGATAACAACAGGAGCCAATCCTTTTTTTTCCAAAATAATTAACAGCGCTGCTATACAAATTCATCGGGAATGCCAGTCTGAATGTATCATTTATTTTTAGGAAATTCACACAAGACTGGTATAGAATTTCGCCGGTGTTTGAGCCGGGCTTCAGTAAATAAATAAATCAAACATACATTTACGCAGGCTTTCGGATTCATTGCAGATGCGCTCAACCGGTTTTTTATTTGTATGCGATTTTAGCCGGCCAATGAACCTCGCTTGTTGCATGATGGATCCGTTTTTTATTTCAAAAGACCGATAAAATAGAATTTTTTCGATTAGTTTTGAACGGATGAAAGTAATTGGAATCAGGCGTAGAAACATGCTACGCCTGGCGGGGGGGGGCAATGACTTAAGAGAATGATTTTAGAAGTAATAAAATATAAAAAAGCAAATATTTCTATTAGATATGTCCTGCTTGGAATTGGGTTGGGATGTATCCTTTATGGCTTTTTTAATTCAGCTTTACAAATTCTTTGTGGTAAAATATTTGTTCTGTGTGTTACATTCTTTTTAATGATAAAATTTTTATGTAAAAATTACAGATCAATTGGATCGATCAATTTAAATGGCAATAATTTAAAATTGGAAGTAGAGAAAAAAATAATTGATCTAAAAGTTCCGGAAAACGTTAGGGATATAAGATTTTACAAATCAGGTTATAAAGATGAATCGTACAATTATCATTTCACAAGTGTAGGAATGCTTACCTTTAAAAATGGCATTAACAAACTTGTGATTCAAAATGATGGTTACTTAAATTTTAAAGTGCTAATTCTTATTAGAAATGAATCTCAGGTGAAAGATTTGATAACCCAACTAATGGAATACCAAAAATCAGGTATTAGAATAATTCAATACCATTATAATGTTTTTGCAATATGAAAAAAATAGAGATTTTACTTCTGCTGAACGATGCACGACAAAAAATAAACATAAAAAAACAGCCGCTGATCTTTTACGACCGGCGGCTGCTTCTGTTAACCGTAAACTGTTATTAGTACCTGTAAGTATCTGATTTAAATGGTCCCTGTGGCGTCACACCAATATATTTGGCCTGTTCGTCGGTCAGGATATCAATCTCCACACCGATCTTTGACAAGTGAAGGCGTGCAACTTTTTCATCAAGCTGTTTAGGAAGTGTGTAAACCTTGTTCTCGTACGCGGAAGCGTTGGTCCAGAGTTCAAGCTGGGCAAGGGTTTGATTGGTAAATGAATTGGACATTACAAATGAAGGATGACCCATTGCGCAACCGAGGTTTACCAGGCGCCCTTCAGCAAGTACGATGATGTCTTTTCCGTCAACGGTATATTTATCAACCTGTGGCTTGATGGTGTCTTTCGATTTTCCATGGGTATTATTCAGCCACGCCATGTCAATTTCATTGTCGAAGTGACCGATGTTGCAAACAACTGCATTGTGCTTCATCGCTTTGAAATGACGGTCTTTGATGATGTTGTAATTTCCTGTTGCAGTAACAATGATGTCAGCTTCTTTCACTGCATCATCCATTTTCTTCACTTCATATCCTTCCATCGCTGCCTGTAATGCGCAGATAGGATCTATTTCTGTAACAATAACACGAACCTTGGCCTCTTTCAAAGACTCAGCAGATCCTTTTCCCACATCTCCAAAACCCGCTACCACGGCTACTTTGCCCGCAAGCATAAGATCTGTTGCACGGCGGATAGCATCCACAAGTGATTCACGGCAACCGTATTTATTGTCAAATTTGGATTTAGTTACTGAATCATTTACATTGATCGCCGGAACAGCCAATGTGCCATTTTTCATACGCTCATATAAGCGGTGAACACCCGTCGTAGTTTCTTCGCTCAAACCCTTAATTTCTTTGATGAGCTCAGGAAATTTGTCAAATACCATATTGGTAAGATCGCCGCCGTCATCGAGAATCATGTTTAACGGCTTGCGGTCTTCTCCGAAAAATAGTGTCTGCTCAATACACCAGTCAAACTCTTCATTATTCATTCCTTTCCAAGCATAAACAGAGATACCTGATGCTGCAATTGCTGCTGCTGCATGGTCCTGCGTACTGAATATATTACATGAACTCCATGTTACTTCCGCGCCAAGTTCAACCAGTGTTTCAATTAATACTGCCGTCTGAATCGTCATGTGCAGGCATCCTGCAATACGGGCTCCTTTTAACGGCTTTTTCGCTCCAAACTCCTGGCGGAGTGCCATTAATCCGGGCATTTCCTGCTCGGCAAGCATGATTTCTTTGCGACCCCATTCAGCCAATGAAATGTCTTTTACCTTGTATTTAACGATTTTTTCAGTTGTTGTCTGTCCCATTTGAATTGATTTTATTTTTTTACGGAGGCAAAGATAACGGTATCAGCCGAATGGCAAAAGAACAATCTCTATAAAGTGTTGATTTGTCACACCAAAACACTTCCCGTCATCTCTTTTGGTATTTCCACACCCATCAGTTTCAGAATAGTAGGAGCGATGTCACATAGTCTTCCATCACTGATTTTCTGAAAAGTGCTGCCCACCAAAAACAACGGAACAGGGTTAGTGGTATGGGCTGTATTCGGTGATCCATCTTCATTGATCACATAATCTGCATTGCCATGATCGGCTGTAATAAGAAAAGTATAACCGTTTTTTAGTCCGGCCTCAACGACTTTTTTCACGCAGGAATCAATCGTCTCAACGGCTTTAATAATAGCAGTATATACGCCTGTATGTCCGACCATGTCAGGGTTTGCGAAGTTCAGACAAACAAAGTCAACGTCGCCTTTTTCAAGTTCGGCAACGATGGCATCAGTAACTTCCAGAGCGCTCATCTCCGGCTTCAGGTCATAGGTTGCTACTTTTGGTGAAGGGATGAGAATGCGCCGCTCACCGTTAAATGGTTCTTCTCTTCCTCCTGAAAAGAAAAAAGTGACGTGCGGGTATTTTTCTGTCTCTGAAATACGGATCTGCTTTTTTCCTGCAGCAGAAAGCACTTCACCAAGCGTATTGTGGAGGTGTTCCTTATCATAAACGACGTGTACATTTTTATAGGTGTCGTCGTAATTTGTCATCGTGACATAATATAAATCCATCCGGTGCATTTCCTGCTCCGGAAAATCTTTTTGCGTTAACACCTGTGTAATTTCCCTGCAACGGTCGGTACGGAAGTTAAAACAGATCACTGCATCACCATCATGAATGGTGGCCAAAGGTTGGTTGTTATCATCAGTGATAACTATAGGGTGAATAAACTCATCGGTTATCTGGTTATCGTAAGATTCCCTGATGCCTTCAGCAGCGCTGCTAAATTTCTTTCCTTCACCTTTTACAAGTAGATCATAAGCAATTTTTATACGCTCCCATCTTTTGTCGCGGTCCATCGCATAATATCTTCCTATAACCGATGCAATTTTACCTTTAGATGTTTTCAAATGATTTTCCAGATCATTAATATATCCGGCTGCTCCATGTGGATCAGTATCACGGCCATCAGTAAAACAATGAATGAAAAGGTTATCAAATGATTTTTCCTTCGCAACGTCAGTAAGGGCTTTAAGGTGGCCAATGTGAGAGTGAACACCACCATCACTTACCAATCCGATCAGGTGAAGCTTCTTTTTGTTTTTTATAGCATAATCAAAAGCAGCAATGATTTCCTTTTCCTGATGAAATGATTTTTCCCTTACACAAATATTAATTCTTGCAAAGTCCTGATAAACAATCCTTCCCGCGCCAATATTCAGGTGCCCCACCTCTGAATTACCCATTTGTCCTTCCGGCAATCCTACATTTTCACCTGAAGTAAGCAAATGGGAATGTGGGTAGCCGGAATAAAGTCCCTTCACAAAAGGAGTGCGTGAATTGTAAATTGCATTGGCTTTGGCGGTGGACCCTTCGCCCCACCCGTCCATAATTATCAGTACTACCTTTTTATTCTTTTCCATAGAACCTGTTTTATCGAGCTGCAAAATTACTATTTGTTCACTGAGGTGCTGAACTTATCTGAATAGGCTACGTATCAGGTCATTTTTCAGAAGTATTTGCGACTCTTTACTCACAGTTATCCTTTGCCGAATCGCAAAATTCTTATAGGTTTGCACCCCCAAATATTTTAACACTAACTAATTCTAAAAGAAAGACATGCAAAGTAAAGGCGCTGTAAAACTTTTTGCCATCCTCATGGCTCTAGTTTGTTTATATCAGCTATCGTTCACATGGGTAACAAAACACGTTGAGGATAAAGCGAAGGAATATGCCAATGGCGATCCGGTAAAGGAAAAAGCTTACCTCGATTCAGTAAGCACCCTGGAAGCTTATCCCATTTTTGGCACCTCTTATAAGAAATGTAAAGAGAATGAGATCAACCTCGGACTGGATTTAAAGGGCGGGATGAACGTTACCATGGAAGTTTCCCTGGTGGACCTGATCCGTGCCATGAGTAACCATAGCAATGACGGAACATTTAATTCTGCACTGGCAAATGCTCAAAAGGCGCAGTCCAATTCTCAAAAAGATTTTGTGTCACTTTTCGGCGATGAGTTTCAGAAACTGGATCCGAATGCACGACTATCCGCCATATTCGCTACAAAAGATTTAAGCGACAGGATCAACTTTAATACTTCAAATGCCGATGTGTTGAAAGTGATAAAAACGGAGTCTGATGCTGCCTTCGACCGTACCTACCAGATCCTCAAAACACGTATTGATAAGTTTGGAGTTACACAACCCAATGTTCAGAAAATCGGAAGCGGAAGAATTCTTGTCGAACTCCCGGGTATAAAAGAGCCCGAGCGTGTGCGTAAACTGTTACAGGGAACTGCCAAGCTGGAGTTCTGGGAGACGTATGATAACAAGGACATCTACCCAATGCTTGAAGCTGTAAACAAGGTTTTGAAAAGCATGGGTATTACTGATACTGCTTCTTCCGGACTTAATCCCGATTCATTAGCAGTTCGTCAGGATACCCTGAGACAGGCAGCTGATGTAGCTTCAGCGGATACAACAAAAAAATCTGAACTTGAAGAGCAGCTGGCTTCAAAATCATCTGATACTTCTTCATCTGACAGCACCAAAAAAGACAAAACATTTGAAGAGTTTGCAAAAGACAACCCGTTGTTTGCATTACTCAATCCATCGATAGAAACAAATGAGCAGAATCAGCAGCAGCTCCGCAAAGGACCGGTAATCGGTTCTGCCCTGGTGAAAGATACAGCTCGAGTGAACCAGATTTTTAAGATGGACCAGGTTCGTTCTAAATTTCCAAAAGAATTTCGTCCGTACTGGACCGTAAAACCCATCGACAAAGACGGAAAAGTTGTTCAGTTGATTGCCATCAAAACGCCTGCAAGGGAGGCCGTTGCTCCGCTTGACGGATCAGTGATTACCGATGCGCGTAAAATGCGCGGGCAGTTTACCGACAACTGGGAAATTTCTATGGCGATGAATGCAGAAGGAGCGAAGGTGTGGAAACGACTTACGCATGACAATGTGCAGAAATCCATTGCCATCGTACTTGATGATTATGTCTATTCATTTCCGAATGTAATCCAGGAAATCAGCGGAGGTAATTCATCCATCACCGGAAATTTCTCTCTGGAAGAAGCAGAAGATCTTGCCAACATTTTAAAAGTAGGAAAGCTCCCTGCTCCGGCGCGTATCGTGCAGGATGCTGTGGTAGGACCAACACTTGGTGCTGAAGCCGTACACAAAGGTTTTCTTTCCTTCGTGATTGCGCTGATACTTGTACTCGTATTCATGGTTTCTTATTACAACAATGCAGGACTAGTTGCCGACATCGCATTATTCATCAACGTATTTTTTGTGATGGGAATTCTGGCATCACTTGGAGCAGTACTCACGCTTCCGGGAATTGCAGGTATCGTACTAACGATAGGTATGTCGGTGGATGCCAACATCCTCATCTTTGAGCGTATCCGTGAGGAGCTTGCTTTGGGTAAAGGAATCAGACTGGCAGTATCGGACGGATACAAACATGCCTTTTCTTCCATCATCGATTCCAACGTAACGACATTAATCCTCGGTATCATCCTTTATGTATTCGGATCAGGACCGATTCAGGGATTTGCAACGACGTTGATTATCGGAATTCTTTCTTCCTTGTTCTGCGCCATCTTTATTTCAAGAATAATTTTTGAATGGATGCTGGAGAAAAATAAAGAGATTAAATTCTGGAACAGCTATACCAAAGGCGCATTCAAAAACATCCACGTCAATTTTGTGGAACGAAGAAAAGCATATTACATCTTCAGCGGAATTATCATTGCAATTGGAATTTCTGCCTTCGCAATGAAGGGATTAAATTTTGGTGTTGACTTTCAGGGAGGAAGAACGTATGTGGTTCGTTTCGAACAGCCGGTAACAACGATTCAGGCAATTGAAGAATTAAAAGGACCGCTTACCAAATCTCCGGAAGTGAAAACATTCGGTGGTGACAACCAGCTCCGGATCACGACATCATATCTCATTGATGATGAAAGTCCGGATGCTGAAGCGATGGTGGTGGAGAAACTGAATGACGGACTGAAGGCGATGAACCTTAAATACGAGGTGATGAGTTCTCAAAAAGTAGGACCTACCGTTGCTGATGATATTAAATCTTCTGCAGCATGGGCGATTATTATCGCTTGCGGAATGGTGTTCCTTTACATCTTTGTCCGTTTCAGAAGCTGGCAGTATGGATTGGGTGCTGTTGCTGCTTTAATGCATGATGTGCTGGTGGTACTTTCTGTTTTCGCCATCTTTAACGGAATACTTCCTTTCTCTCTTGAAATTGACCAGGCATTCATTGCAGCGATCCTCACAGTAATGGGATATTCTATGACAGATACCGTTGTGGTATTCGACCGTATCCGTGAGTTTGTGGGTATTCACCACCATGCGCATGATCAGAAGAAAGTAATTAATGACGCACTCAATGCAACATTGAGCAGAACGATCAATACGTCTCTCACTATATTCTTTGTACTCCTTTCCATCTTTATTTTTGGAGGAGAAGTAATACGCGGATTTACTTTTGCATTACTGATTGGTGTAGTTATCGGAACTTATTCATCCATCTGTATTGCCACACCGATCGTGGTAGATTTTTCAAGGAAAAAAAATCTGGGAGCGAAATAAGTTTCTGATTTTAGATATTGAAAGCCCTCTGAATTTCAGGGGGCTTTTGCTTGGGTTTATACTTAACCTGGTTTTCATTTCAAACCATACCTTTGCGACGTTATTATTGAATGACCTGAATAAATTCTTTGTCAATGGTTTTCCTCTTTCTCAATCTCGGCGCCAGTGAAATAATGATCATCGCGCTTTTTGTGCTGATGTTTTTCGGCAGCAAGCAAATACCGGAACTCATGCGCGGACTGGGCCGTGCCACGCGTGAATTCAAAGACGCAATGAACGGCATTGAAAGGGAAGTGCGCACTGCAGCAAATGTAAACCTGATGGAAGAGGAGAAGAAAACGCCTGCTCCTCCGGCCGGTACGCAACAAACCGCGGCATCACAACCACCGCCACCGCATGTATCGGATGGAATCAAAGAAGATAACAAGCCGACGGAATAAGTAGAATTATATCTTATTGCTTAATAAATTTTATCCGGGCACTTTTTTCAGCGCCTGTTATTTCAAGGAAATAGAAGCCATGGGGAAGAGTGGAAACATCAATGGATGTAGGCGGTGAGCTGTAGGTTGAAGGCAAAGGGGAGATGTTATTTGAAATTTTATTCTCCAATGCTAATTCTCCAATGACATTATAAACAGAAATTTTTTCAATTGAGAACTGCGTATTGCGTATTGTCAACTGATTCTCAACAGGATTCGGAAAGGCTGTTACTCCCTCTCCTTTGGAGAGGGCCGGGGTGAGGCTTATCACATCAAATATCACCGCCTCCACTTCACATCCATTTCCATCTGTTGCCACAACACCATAATCTCCACTCAATGGCGTGACATAAAAATAATCCGTTGCTCCCGGAATAAATGTTCCCTGATAGTACCATTGGTAACCCGCAGAACCCTGATTGGCAAATAAAGTATCCCCGCTTTGTGAAATTCCTTGCGGAGACGGATAAGGATAAACTGTAATGAAATTATTTAACGTCAGCGTATCACTGCCGATGGAATTGGTAGCGATCAGTGAAACTGTATAGGTGCCCGGAGTATTATAACAAATGCTGATGGGATTTGCATCTACACTGGTTGACGGATTGGCACCTGTAAACGTCCACAGGAATGATGTTGCATGTTGGGAATTATTGGTAAAGTCAGTGCATGTACCGGGACATAAGTGATTGGGAGACGTAAACAATGCAACGGGCGCAAGCGGAGTAAGCCCGCTGAGGGCATTGGGCAAACCGATATTTGTCTGACCGGTAAGCACAAAACCATTGCGTACATAATTGCATCCGATGCCCAATACATCCGGATCATTGATTATGCCTAGAGATGAACTTCCGGAATGTGAAACATAAATTTTATTGTCGCTGGCAATCTGAATCGCACCGGAACGTTCAGTTGGGTCATCATCGAGCACCGTTCCAGTTGCAACAATTGCAGAAGTGCTACCGGCAAGCATGTCAAACTGAAATAGTTTGGAAGGTGTAAAATCGCCGCTCATCATATAAAGTACATTTCCTGTAGCGGAAAATTCAACACCATACATTACATCATTCGCAGGTGCATAATAGCTTGCCGGATTAGAAACCACGCCCGTTGAATTATCGAATTCGGCAATCTCTCCGGCATACTCATCATACATGGTTCTTGCAATGTGTGTTCCGGCAGGAGATATTTTCATGCAACCGATAAAGCTGGCACCTCCGGAAAAAGTGGGTCCTACGTTAGTGATTACAGGGGCGCCAACACCTGCTGAAGTCAGCGGATAAGCATAATAAGCGTTGGAGGTACTGCTCGGTCCGTGGGAGACAATCCAAAATCCTGTGCCTGATGCATTGGTGATTCCCGTTACTTTCTCGTCACAGGCATTGAGCAGTTGCACATTCTTTACTGCACCTATTGCACCCAGTCCGCCGTTGAGCGTCATGTCAACGATGGAGTAGCGCAGTCCGTCACTACCAACAAATCCATCGGTTGTAAAAATATAGTACTGGTTTGCATTGCCGGGATCACTTACAATCAGTGCAGATTGAGTGGAAGAATAATCTCCGAGTAAACCTGTGCCATTTGACATCACAGCATGTGTGCTGTCATATACTGTTTGTCCATCGGTATAAAATAATAAATTTCCTGCGCCATCACTGATGGATGAACAGCCTTCGTTGGTGTTGAGCATGCCTCCGGTTAAATTCACCGGGCTGCCGCTGACAAAACCGACGCCGGCATTCGTTCCGAAATACCAGTTGTCATATTCATGTTGGGCAGAGATTGATTGTGTGCTCAGTATGCCAAGCAATAAAAGCAGTTGTTTCATAAGGATTTGAAATTGTTTTTTCAAACCTACATGATTTTTTATAGAAAGACAACTGTTCCTGAATATTAGGTAGTGCCTCAATTTCAGTTTAAACAATCAACCACAGGCCACGATCACGATAGATATCGGGTCCACGAATCATCACTAAGCGAAGTGGGAATTGCAGAAAATGATTGGTGCAAATTGGTGTTAATTAGTGGCTGTTTTTTTCAAATTATGGTACTATCGAAAATTGATAAAACTGTGGCTGGGTTAACCTGTTTTCTGAGCTTAAACCGGAATGTGATATTAATTCTAACCGTAACAGGAATCAATTAAACGATTAAAAAGAGAAACTGTAGCTGTTAAAAAGAAACTTTCTTCTCTGCAGTTTCATGTTCTGTGAGGCGGATAAATCCTTTGGCAGAATCACTTCCTTTAATGGCTTCAATATTCAGGTATGCTTCGAGGTCAAATTCAAACTGCGCCTTACCGCTGCCATCAGTAGTCTTGCTCACGTTAATTGTGGATTGCACACCTGTCTGCTGACTGTGCGAAGTATCCTGCCACAGGCGTACTTTTGCATTGGCAACAGGCCTTCCGACAGTATCAACAACTGTTATGATTGCAACTGTAGGTCCGGATTTTTTGCAGGAGAAAAAAGTTAATAACGTAAATGAGGCTATCACGAGGAGGGCCATCCATTGTCCGTTTTTCTTATTGTTATTCATTTTAGTGGGTTAAATTCCTGTCAGGTGCCATTTTATACTTGATAGAACGCAAAAAGATATGTGAACCTCAGTTTAGGATTAAATGCTGAATCATATATCTTTGCCGCGCCAAAAATCAAAAGCAAAAATATAAATATTCCGCCATGTCTAAAACATTTCTTCTTACCACCATTTCACTTTTCTTGTGTCTCGGGCTTACCGCACAGAAAAAGAAAACCAACCCTTTGGAACCTGCAGAGCGCATCGTTCAGATCACCACTGATTATGGTGTAATGAAAGTTAAGCTCTACAATGAAACGCCTAAAAGCCGCGATAATTTCGTGAAACTGGTACAGGATGGTTTTTATGACAGCCTTCTTTTCCACCGTGTGATCAAGGATTTCATGATACAGGGCGGTGATCCTGAGTCAAAACATGCTGCACCGGGAGTGATGTTGGGCAATGGTGACGTAGGCTATACTATTCCTGCCGAATTCAATGATTCACTTTTTCACAGGAAAGGAGCACTGTGCGCTGCACGTACGGAAAACCCGGAAAAAGCAGGTAGCGGATGCCAGTTTTACATTGCACAGGGAAAAACATATACCGATGCCGAGCTGGATCAGTTTGAGCATAATATTAATAACGGAACCCGTATGCAGGGTGCTTTCACGGAAATTATTAATGATCCTGCCAATGCTGCTTTAAAAGAAACATTTGTCCGCCTCCAGCAATCAAACCAACGTGACAGCTTAAATGCATTGGTTGAAAGCACCATTCAACCGATGATCAATGCGAAAGTAAAGCCATTCAAATATTCTCCTGCTCAGCGGGAAATTTATAAGACGATCGGTGGCGTTCCTCATCTGGATCAGGGATATACTGTTTACGGCGAAGTGATTGAAGGTATGGATGTGATTGATAAAATCGGTGCCGTACAAACAGCTCCGGGCGACCGGCCGGTGACAGATGTGAGGATGACGATGAAGGTTATTAAATAATAAATGGTCTCATCGAAGTACGAATCAAGTACGAAATTACGAATGAAGAAAGAAGTACGCACTGCATCATTCGTAATTTCGTAATGGTTCATTTCGTACTTCGCCGGGTAATAAATAAATTGTGGAAGAGAAGATTAAAAATTTAATTCTTGAAGTAGAGGGCTTCACTGTTGCCGTTAAGGATGACGTGGAATCATTCCGGCTGAAATACCTTTCGAAGAAGGGAATCATACCATCGCTTTTCGGTGAGATGAAAAATGTTTCTCCTGAAGAGCGGAAGAATTTCGGTTTGCTGGTGAATGATTTAAAAAATAAGGCTGAAGAGAAGCTGAATCATTTCAGGGATTTGCTGGAGTCGTCAGCGGAGCAAAAAGATATTCCAGATCTTTCTTTACCCGGAGAACCACAACGTCTTGGTGCCCGCCATCCGATTTCAATTGTTAGACGTCGCATACTCGAAATATTTTCTCACATCGGATTTACTGTGGAGTATGGACCTGAGATCGAAGACGACTGGCACAATTTCACGGCATTAAACTTTCCTGAAAATCATCCTGCGCGCGATATGCAGGACACTTTTTTCATCCGCAGTGGCGAAGATAGTAAAGATGATATTGCATTGCGTACGCATACATCATCGGTACAGGTCCGCATCATGGAAACGCGTAAACCGCCGATCAGGATTCTTGCTCCCGGACGAGTTTACAGGAATGAAGCCATCTCGGCAAGGGCGCATTGTTTCTTTCATCAGGTAGAAGGATTGTACGTGGATGAAGGCGTTTCTTTTGCCGACCTCAAACAAACACTGATGTATTTCGCAAAAGAAATGTTTGATGCCGATACCAAGATCCGTTTGCGCCCGAGTTATTTTCCTTTTACTGAACCATCGGCAGAAATGGATGTGTCGTGCAACATCTGCAGCGGTAAAGGATGCAACGTTTGCAAGTATACCGGCTGGCTGGAAATTCTTGGCTGTGGAATGGTAGATCCGAATGTACTTGAGAATTGTAAACTAGATTCTAAAAAATATACCGGCTTTGCTTTCGGAATGGGTATTGAGCGCATTGCCATGCTCAAATACAACATCAATGACCTGCGCCTTTTTTCTGAAAATGATGTGCGATTTTTGAAGCAGTTTGTTTCGGCGTAAAACAAGAATGATGTGAAAATGTGCAAATCTGCAAATGTACTGCCTGAATCTATTTCCATCAAAGCGAAGAAGTCAATTTGAATGTAAACGGAGTCTGTGTGTGAGTCCCACTTTAGGGGTCAGGGGTGAGGGAGGATTTGTAAATCCGCAAACTACATCGCCGCCTTCAACTCCACCATGGCCTGATTGCAGAGTGTCGTAAATTCTTCCAGCAACTGTGGCAGATTTTCAACGTCAATTTTTTCAGCCGAATGCCGCTCGATTTTCTTGATGAGGTCTTCTCCTGATTTAATTCCCATGTACGTTATCTGCGGCTTCAATGCATGCGCTGTTCCTCGAACTGAATCATAGTTGCCGGCACCAAGTTGTGTCTTCATTGCCTCCAACTGACCCGGAGCCATCTGAACAAAAATACCGATGTACTTCGCCATTTTTTCTTTGTTGCCCCCGGTAAAGGTTTGTAAAAAAGTGAGATCAATGGTAGGTGTGTCTGACATGAGCATTAATTTTTTTGAATAATTATTTTTTTGATGATCTCAGAGGTGGAAGTGGTAATCTTTAGGAAGTAAAGTCCGTTTTGGAAATTCGAAATATCAATGAAATAAGTAGGCATCCCGATAGCTATTGGGAGGCAATAGGCAGTGGGCAATGAGCACACTTCATTTCCGGATTTTTTTTCTAACACTAATTTGCCCAATAAATTATAAATGGAAACTGAATTTATTGCATACTGCCCACTGCCTACTGCCAACTGGCTGCTAGCCGGATTCGGATACACAACAATCTCTTCTTCAGGATTATTCTCAGGAATTTTAATAAACAAACATGCATCCTCTGCATTGATATTCCACGCAAGTGAATTTGACGTGACAATATTTTGTGCAATCCCTGATGTCTCCGTAAATAAAAGTGTTTGCGTAATAAAATTTGTTGTATCGATGTTCGGATGTGCATCCTGTTCATGGCAACCGCTCCTGCCTGTTGAATCAGTTCTGATGAGCATCATCTGTGTGCTGTCTGTTGTACTGGTATAACTCGTCGTAAAACCGGGGATTAAATATCCGCCGTCGTCCATCTTTGAAAAATGAAATGCTTCATCCTGTGCACCGTCGCCAAAGGTACGCGTCCATATCGTATCACCTGCCGCGTCCAGCTTCATAATAAAAATGTTGGTGCTATCATCGCCGCGATCCTGCGACTGAAGATTATGAATGGATGTCCTGAGGTCGAAATCAGTTGTATGAGTCTTTTCAATTTTCTTTTCAGTGCTTGCCATTCTCAGGTTCTGACCATAACCCATACTGTTCGTATAACCTGAAATAACAATAGAGCCGTCACCATTTTCTCTTGCAGTATAACCTGCATCCGTCTTTGGTCCGCCATAGGTTTTTCCCCAGATCATATTTCCTGAGGTATCCATTTTCATCAGCAGAATATCAAAGTCACCCTGACCGAAACTAATGGTAGAACCGCTCAGCAAATAATTTCCATCCATAAGCTGAATAATCCCGGCGCCTTCATCCCAGTGTAATTCACCAAATGATTTAGCCCAGATCATATCTCCTGAAGCATCAATGCGCAATAGTAAGATGTCAGATTCTCCCAGTGATTGTGTAAATGTTTTTCCGACGATTACAAATCCACCGTCAGCAGTTTGAAGAAGTTCAACACCCTGGTCATCGGCAGTACCACCATATGTTCGGGTAAACAAAGTATCTCCGTTTGAATCGGTACGGATAAGCAACACTCTCTTTAAACCTGTTTCACGGGTATAACCGGTAATCGCAAAACCATTATCTGCTGTGCGAATGATTGCACTTGCAACATCAAGGTCGTTCGTTGAAAAAGTTTTTGCCCACTCCATACCTCCAAGCGAATCCGTTTTGAAAAAGTACAAATCATCAAGCGTATTTCCATTGTAGCTGGTTGAGGAACCTGCGAATACAAGCCCACCATCATCTGCCAATGTCATGGCTCCTGCAACGTCATAGTTGACTCCTCCGATTGCCCGTGCCCATAATACCTGACCGTCGTCGTCCAGTTTCATCAGCACAGGGTCTGCATTACCGTTACCGGTTGATGTAGTTGCACCGAGATAATAAATACCTCCGGCAGGACAAGGAAATGCAACAAGTGAAATTTCCTGATTCACTCCGCCATACATCCGCTGGAATATTTGCTGGCTGTAACTTTGACGACTACTGACTGAAAGGATCAGTAAAAAAAATAATCGAAGAGAATATTTTATCATGCACTTACCTGCTTTTTCCTGACGGTGAGTTGTGCAATCTTATTCAGCAGATCCTGCTGCGCAAACGGCTTGGAAATATATTGATCCATCCCCGATTCAAAACATTTTTCCACCTCATCGAGTGTTACGTTTGCTGTCATGGCCATGATGGGAACGTTGCGTTTCGGCTTATCGAAAGTCGTTCTGATTTTTTGTGTGGCCTCAAAGCCATCCATCTCAGGCATCTGCACGTCCATCAACAGGATGTCATAATCTTTTTTCATGAGCATATCCAGCGCAATTTTTCCGTTGTCGGCCACGTCAATATTTATTTCTTTCACGAGATCAGTAAGCGTATCCACAGCCACCATCTGGTTAAACGGATTGTCTTCGACGAGAAGGATATTAAGGCCTTTCAGTTCTTCAGGGTTTGCATCTGTGTCAAGCAGTACTGACTTGCCGACATCTTCTATTTTACCGATCGTATAATTGAGGTGAAAGGAAAAAGTTGTGCCTTGTCCGTAAGTACTGGTGACCTGAATATTTCCACCCTGCAACTCGATCAGTTGTTTTGAAATGGTAAGTCCAAGTCCGGTTCCTCCGTACTTTCGGGTTGTGTCGCTGCTGGCCTGAGAAAAGCTTTCAAAAATTTTCCCCAGTTTATCTTCAGGAATTCCAATACCTGAATCAATAACTGCAAAGTCAACATCTGCCTGTTCTTCTGTTTTATTTCTCAGGGTTACTTTTATCGTCACGCTTCCTTTCTCGGTAAATTTAATCGCATTTCCGCACAGGTTTATCAGCACCTGTGTCAGTCGAACGGGGTCGCCAATCAGTGCTTTTGGAACGTCTTCATTTATATCCAGAATGAATTCAAGCTTTTTTTCTTCTGCTTTGAAAAGCATGGTGTGGTAAGCAGTATCCAGCACATCGCTGACAAGGAATGGCGTTTGTTCAAATTCCATTTTTCCCGCTTCAATCTTGGAAAGGTCGAGGATGTCGTTAATGATGACAAGGAGATTTTCTGCCGACTTGCGGATCACGTTCAGGTATTTTTTTTGTCCGTCGTTGAGTTGTGAATTCACCAGCAGGTTGGTAACACCCACGATCGAATTCATCGGCGTGCGGATCTCATGACTCATATTGGCAAGGAACTGCTGCTTGAAGCGTTCAGAATTTTCCGCATGTTCCTTGTCGCGGATTGCAGAGTCGAGGCGCTCGCGGGCCAGTACTCCTTGCTTGAGAAGGTTGAGTTCCGAAAGTGTTTTATTGATCGTTGCTTCCAGGTCGCCGAAGTCAATGGGCTTGGTAATGAAGTCGAAAGCCCCGCGGTTCATCGCTGTCCTGATGTTAGCCAGATCGCCATAAGCGCTCACGACCACCGCTTTATAAAAGTGATGCAGTTTTTTTATGTTCTCCAGTAACGTAAGCCCGTCCATGATGGGCATATTGATGTCGGTAAGCACGACGTCGTATCCTTCGGGCTGTGACTGCAGTTTTTTCAACGCCTCTTCGCCATTGCTTGCAAAATCAAAATGGATCTCATTGCTTTTAATCCGGTGCCGGAACCGTTGCCTGATCAAATGTTCCAGATCCGGTTCATCATCCACTACCAGTATTCTTGCAGTTCCTATAGTTGTCATGTCTTTTTTAATTGTTTCACAAACCTAATGATTTTTTGCAAAAAAAGGGCAGTAAATAAGAGAATCGTAGAGAGATCTTCATCTGCCGTCAGAAAATTTCCCGATGCCTGTCAGGATATTGAATAGCGAAATGTTGTGCTATCAGTTATGCAACCGAATTCAGCTTCTTCATTTTTTCTTTTAGCAAAACGAAGTCAACCGGTTTTGTGAGAAAGTCGTTTGCCCCGATTTCCATCGCTTTGCCGAAGTTGTTGTCGTCGCCATAAGCAGTAACCATCATTACCCGCAGCAATGGAAATTCCGTGCGGATGATGCGCAGCAATTCCAGTCCTGTCATGCCCGGCATGTTGATGTCGCTGAGCACAAGCACGATGTCGAATGGTTTCAATTGGCGCAGGAAACCCAGTGCATCTTCTCCGCTGAAAGCAAAATGAAAATCAAACTCCCCGCTCTTTAACTCTTTACGGAATTTCTGACGGAACAGCAGTTCCACATCCTGCTCGTCATCAACGATCATTATTTTTGTCATGGTGCTAAAGTAATGTGGAAAGAGGGAATAAAAAAGCCGGAATTGGGATTTCTGTGGAAGCCGGAATTACTCTGGCTTAACGAGCATGTTGCTACGTCCATTATCCAAATACCAAATGTAGATGTCCAATTACAACGGGATCTAATCCTTTTCCTTTTACACCCCCGGCAATTCAATTATAAACTCCGTAAACTCTCCCGGCTTGGACTCCACACGCAAATCGCCGCCATGGCCACTTGCAATGATGTCGTAGCTGATGCTCAATCCCAGTCCTGTGCCTTGTCCTGTTGGCTTGGTAGTAAAAAATGGTTCGAAGATTTTTTCTTTGATGTCGGGAGGAATTCCTTTTCCATTGTCGCGGATGGCAATGCCTACTTTATTTCCGGCGAGATACGTGCGCACTTTTACAATGCGCTTGTACTTGTCTCCTTCACTCTTTTTTCTGTCTTCCACCGCATAAAATGCATTGTTGAAAATGTTCAGCACCACGCGGCTGATGTCCTGCGGAATGACTTTCACCTTTGGTAAATCGTCGCCAAGATCTTTTTCCAGCGTGCAGTTGAATCCTGAATCCTTCGCCCGCATGCCATGGTAAGCGAGGTCAACAAATTCTGTTACGAGTTTATTGATATCGGTGATTTGTTTTTCTGAAACACCCGACCTGCTGTGCATCAACATTCCTTTTACAATGCTGTCAGCGCGCTTGCCGTGATGCACTACCTTTTCCAGGTTTAGTTTTACGTCACTGATGAGTTCCTTTTGTTCTTCCGGATCTGCTGTTTCTATTTCTTCAAGTAATTCTATTGATGATTCCGAAAAATTATTGACGAAGTTGAGCGGGTTCTGTATTTCATGCGCAATGCCTGCTGTAAGTTGACCCAGCGATGCCATCTTTTCACTTTGTATCAACTGGTCTTGCGTAGAGCGGAGGTTCGTCATCGTATCCGTCAGCTCTATATTTTTTACGGACAACTCCTGCGTACGTTCCGCAACACTTTTTTCAAGCAGTACAGTTTGCTTTCTCAGTTTGCGCGTGCGCGACTGTATGTATCCGAAAATAATCAATGCAATTACAATTGAACTTGCTGCCATAAACCACCACGTTTTCCAGAACGGAGGTGTGATGGTGATGTCAATGGCTATACCTTCTTCATTCCAGTAGCCGTCGTTGTTGCAGGCTTTCACACGGAATACATAGTGGCCGGGATCGAGATTTGTATAGGCCGTATAATGTCGTGTACCGATGTAATGCCAGTCTTTGTCGAGCCCGTCAACCATGTACGCATACCTGTTTTTCTCAGGGAAGAGATAACTGAGCGCAGCATATTCAAAGGAGAAGGAATTCTGGTCGTAACGCAGCAACATGGTTTTCTCGCTGGTGATGAGCGTATCCATTCGCTGCGGTTTTTCAAAGAGATAAAAGCGCGTGATCACAATAGGAGGGATGAATGCATTGTCCTTGATGTTGTCAGGATTGAAAACATTCAGTCCGTTACCGCCGCCAAAAAATAGCCAGCCGTCTTTTCCTTTGTAGCTGGAGTTTTCGTTGAATTTATTTTGCAGTCCGTCTTCTGCTTTGTACGTGCGTGAAGTAAGTACGGCATCTCTTACGTCCTTGGTCTGTGTACTGAATTTACAGATGCCATTGTTCGTGCTGATCCAAAGATTTCCTTTCTCATCTTCCAGGATTGCATTCACGATGTTATTCGGAAGTCCTGCGCTTTCCGTATAAGATATAAATGCGCCGGTTGATTTGTTGAATGCATTCAGTCCTCCGCCATAGGTGCCGATCCAAATAGTTCCCTTTGAATCTTTATGCAGACAATGAATAAAATTACTGGAGATGCTTTGTGGTTTGGAAGCGTCATTCTTATAGGAAGTAAACTTTCCTGATGCAGGATTGAAAACAGAAACCCCTCCACCATAAGTAGCCAGCCACACGCTTCCGTCATTGTCGGGGAATACATCCATGATCACATTGCTACTGATGGAAGATGCATCAGCCGGATTGTTCACGTAAGCATTAAATGTTCCGGTTTGTGAATCAAATTTATTCAGACCTCCGCCATAGGTGCCGATCCACATTTCGCCCGACTTACCCATTGCAATACTTCGGATGGCATTGCTGCCGGAATTTTTTCCTCCGTTGTTATTTCTGTAAACCGTTGCCTTGCCCGATTTTTTTTCAAGCGAAACAAGTCCGTCTTCCGTTCCGATCCACAACAAATGATTTTCATCTTCGGCAATGCAGAAAATATTTTTTTCCAGCAGGAGTGGCTCCGTAATTTTTGGAAGTCTTTCATTGGCAAATCGTCCTTCTTTCCTGTCAAATATTTTCAGTCCGTTAGAGCCGAGTATTCCGCACCATGCATTTCCTTCATTGTCTTCATGAATGCAAAACACGTTGTTGTTAGATCCTGCATCCGTTGCTTCAGTGAATTTATAGGTTACAAATTTATCCACCGACCTGTTGAAACTACTCACGCCATTGGCTGTGCTGTACCAGATGGTTCCTGCATGGTCTTCGAAGATGTTCCATATTTTATCGCTGCTGATAGAATTCGGGTTCTGAAGGTCGAAGTTGTAACGCGTATTTTTTCCCGTTGATGGATCCAATGCTGTCAATCCGCCACCCATGGTACCAATCCAAATCACTCCGCTCTGGTCTGATGCAATTGAAAACACACTATTCAGTCCGAGCTTTCCTTCTGTGGATTCTTTTGTATAATGGGAGAATGCTTTTGTGGCAGGGTTGTATTTATTCAGTCCGCCGTTTAATGTTCCGATCCATATGTTTCCCGATCGGTCTTCATACAAGCAGGTGATCTCATCTTCCGTTAGCGTTTTGGAATTTCCTTCTTCATGTTTTAGGATTTCAATAGACTTAGTTGAGATGTCATAGATGTTCAACCCGTTTTTTGCTGTTCCGATCCATAGTTTATTTTTTTCATCGGCATGGAGGGCGGTGATAAAATTACTGCTGAGTAAAATTGTTTTCTGAAGAACGTCGTCGAAGTCGGCAAAGTGCCCTGTATTGGGGTCGAAGGAATTCAATCCTGAACTGGTACCCACCCATACGGTTCCCGCATGATCTTCGCACATGGCATAGATGAGGTTGTTGCTGATGGAATTTTTATTGTTTCCATCGTGCATATAACGGGTGAATGTGCCGTTGGTGCGATTGTATTTATTCAGTCCATTATCTGTTCCGATAAATAGATTCTGCTTGCTGTCTTCAAAAATACAGCGGATGATGTTGTTGGAGAGTGATGCAGAATCTGACGGTATAGATTTATAAATGTCAAAAGTATATCCGTCATATTTATTGAGTCCGTCTTCCGAGCCAAACCACAAATATCCCTGGCTGTCCATGAAACTGCAATACACGGTCGCGTTGCTGAGGCCATCATCGGTATTCAGTCTTCCAAACCGCAACGATGAAGCAAGCGACTGCGCATTCGCCGTTGAGCAAATCACAATTAATATTGCGGTATAGAATAGATTCTTCAACATTTAATTCTCAACGTAATTATTCTCTCGAGCGGTTTTCATTTCGTTTTTCGCCCCGATAGCTATCGGGATTTGTATTTCGAAATTATTACTTCCAATTCCTCCCTTCACCCCTGACCCCTTAAAGGGGAACCTTCCACATGGATTATTTTCAAATTGTAACATATTCAAACATTCTTATTTCCTCTGCACATTAACCGAATTTCATTTTTCATTGCCCATTTTATATTTCCATTTGCCAACTGCGAACTGCCAACTTATTCCTGCTCCTTCATCGAACGATGTGGTTTTCATTGTGCATTGTGCATTTTGCATTTCTTCTTCCATTGCCTCCCTCACCCCTGACCCCTAAAGGGGAACCTCACACACTGATTATTCTAAAATTATAACTCACTCACATATTTTTATTCCCCACACACATTATCCCTATTCATTTCGCATTTCGTATTTCTTTCTCCCTATTCCCTCAACAAACCCAACATTGTACTTCCATTTTCCTCCTGCAGCTTATTGCTTCACCATCCCAGTTCCCGCACACCTGCTGCACGTTATGCTTCCTGCAGTCCGCACCACTTCACTGATGGTATAAGTAACAAAATTCCTCGGACCAAGTCCATTGCTGATGTCCTTGGTAACCGTTTTATTTTTTCTGATTTCAGTTTGAGAAATACTTCCAACGCCCAAGCATAGCGGACAAAGTTCAGAAGAGGTTTCCCTCGCTGAACTCTTTGCAATTATTTTCAAATCTTTTGTTTCAGTTGTCGGTTTTGATTCTACAACAGGTTTTTCAAAGAGCACGTTTTCGCTCACAATTTTCCCCATGTCGTATTTGTATTCTGTCGTCAACCCGTCGGCAGTGGTGAATTTCCCGAAGCCATTGTTCTCATTGAATTTATAATCGCCGGTATATACATCGCCATTGGAATAATAATACGTTCCGCAACCATGCAGCGTACCTGCAAAAAAATCACCTTCATAAACATCTCCCGAAGCATAAAAGAAAATACCGAATCCATTTTGAAGGTCATCGCGGAAGTTTCCTTCATAAACGCTTCCGTCTTTCAGCGTCATTGTTCCTTCTCCGTCAAAGTTATCCATGAAAAAATGTCCGGAGTAAACAGTGCCGTCATTGAAAAAATAGGTGCCTTCTCCGTGTCTTTTTCCCTTTGAAAAATCTCCTTCGTAACGGTCGCCGCTGCGGTAGTACCACGCACCTTTGCCTTCAGGAAAATCATTTTCATACATCCCTTCATAAGTGCTGCCATCGTTGAAAGTCGCTTTTCCTATACCATGCTTTCTGCTGTTCATGAACATACCCTCATAACGGTTTCCGCTGGGATAATCCATGGTGGCGCGCCCTTCCATTTTCCCCGAATAAAAACTGCCTTTGTAAATGGTACCATCAGGATATGTGTAAATTCCGGTGCCCTGCATTTTACCTTTTGCAAAATCCCCTTCATACAAGGCGCCATTCCGGTATTTCATTTTTCCTTTGCCCTCAAAAAGATTATTTGCAAAAAGGCCTTCATATCTGTCGCCTGAACTCAGTTGAATAATTCCAAAACCATTGATGCAATCGCCTGACAGACAACCCACCTTAACGATATTCTGTGCATACGAAAAACGGCCTGTGCATAGCAACAGGAGTGACAATAATAATCTCAACAGGTATATTTTCCTCAATGGCATTGCAAAATCTGCTGCATACAGCATCTCACAATAATATTACAAGTAATTGGATTAACAAAATGGGAAGTTGATGGGAATGTTTAATTTATTGATAGGCGATGAATACTTCCGGAAAGTGGTAATTTTTCGATGACGCAATTTAATCTTTACTATTTTTACCCGCATCCCAAAGAACGCAATGGAGAAGCTCGCAAGAATTATTTTACGGAACCGGTTGATCATGCTCATTTCTCTGTGCCTGATTACCGGAGTGATGTTGTTTTTATCATTTCGTGTGAAGCTGAGTTACGAGACAGCTAAGATTCTACCTGATAATGACTCCACACTTGTTACTTACAATAAATTCAAACAGAAATTCGGGGAAGACGGATCGGTGATGATTATTGGTTTTCAGAGCGAAGACCTTTTCAAACTTGCGCTTTTTAATAACTGGTACGACCTCACACAGGAAATAAAAAATGTTGAGGGTATTCAGGAAGTTATTTCTACTGCACGCAGTTTCAATGTGCTAAGGAATGATTCCCTGCAACAACTCGATTTCAAACCAATCCTCACCCGCAAACCTGTTTCACAGGCAGAAGTTGATTCCGTGGAATCCATTCTCATGCAACTGCCATTTTATGACGGGTTGCTTTTCAATAAAGAAACAAATGTGACGGTAATGGCCGTCACGCTGGATCAGAGTAAGATCAATACAAAGAGCCGAATTGAAATAGTTCAACACATCAAACAGATAGGCGACAAATTTGCAGCGGCAAATAACCTGGAGTTGCATTACTCCGGATTGCCTTATATCAGGACGGCAGTCACTGCAAAGGTGGTAAGTGAGATGAAATTATTTTTAATACTCGCGATCCTCATCACAGCGTGCATCCTGCTTTTTTTCTTCCGATCTTTTTATCCTGTGTTGTTTCCAATGCTTGTCGTGATGATGGGTGTAATCTGGAGTTTCGGAACGCTCGTATTGCTCGGGTATAAAATTACCATCCTGTCTTCGCTCATTGCACCACTCATTATTGTCATCGGTGTTCCCAACTGTATTTTATTGCTGAATAAATACCAGCAGGAATTTGCAAAGCATAGCAATCAGGCAAGGGCGCTGTCGCGGACGATTTCAAGAATCGGCGTCACTACTTTTTTTGCAAACGTAACTACTGCCATCGGCTTCTTTGTTTTTTATTTTACGCATAGTGCCATCTTACAGGAATTCGGAATTACGGCAGCACTCAATGTGATGTTGACGTACATGATCTCCCTTATCTTTATCCCTGTAGTCTTCAGTTTTATGCCTCCACCGAATCCGAAACAGATTCGTCACCTCGACAGGAAAGGAATCAATTTAATCCTGGATAAAATTGATGTGTGGGTTCACCGCTACCGTAGAAGGTTTTACCTTATTGTACTTGTCGTAATTGCCATCAGTATTTTCGGCATTACCAAAATGACCACAGTGGGGTATGTAGTGGATGACCTTCCTAAAAAAGATGTCATTTATACCGACTTAAAATTCTTTGAGAAAAATTTTCGTGGCGTGCTTCCTTTTGAAGTGAATATTGACACAAGAAAACCGGGAGGAGCATTGGCCATTCAGACATTATATAAGATCAATCGCCTCCAGAAAATATTTGCGGGTTATCCTGAGTTTTCAGAACCTGTTTCAATCGCCGAAGGAATAAAATTTTCTTATCAGGGCTTATATGACGGTGATCCGAGACGATATATTATTCCAAATGTGGAAGAACTCGGACGGCTTAAAAACTATTCAGGCACTGCAAAGGGAAATGAAAGAATGTTCCGTTCAATACTTGATAGTACAAAGCAAGCAACGCGAATCAGTATTCAGGTTGCTGATATCGGAAGTATTAAAATGAAAAAATTGCTGGATGAAATCCGCCCGCGTGTGGATTCAGTTTTTGATCCGAAGGATTATGATGTATCGCTTACCGGCAATTCAATTATCTTTCTTAAGAACAACGACTATCTTCAAATCAATCTGAAAGAGAGCGTAATCCTTGCCATTGTGCTTATTGGTGGCATCATGTTTATGTTATTTATGTCATTCAGAATGGTAATTATTGCACTCATACCTTCACTCGTTCCGTTAATCATTACCGCCGGCATCATGGGGTTTTCACACATCTCATTGAAGCCTTCAACAATCCTGATCTTCAGCATTGCTTTCGGTATTGCATCCGATGGAACTTTATATTTTCTTACCAAGTACAGGCAGGAGCTGAAACGCCAGGCAGGAAGCATTTCCAAAACAGTATCGGTTACGATTCAGGAAACCGGTGTAAGCATGGTTTATACTGCAGTGATTTTATTTTTCGGATTTTTTATTTTCACCGCTTCTAATTTCGGTGGTACTTCAGCACTTGGCGTACTGATATCAGTAACACTTCTTATTGCCATGTTCAGCAACCTTGTTTTTCTGCCTGCGCTTTTACTTTCACTTGAGAAGCGCGTCCTCACCCGCGCCTTTATGAAAGATCCGTTGATTTCAATTTATGATGAAGATGAGGATGTGGAACTGGATGAGCTGCAAATACAAGGTGCTCCTGTGGAGAAGGAGTGAATAATTACCCCTTCGAATAGCGAATAAGATAAACGAATAGGCGAATCTCGAATTGTTGATTGGGTAAAAGATATTCTATTTTATCAGTACCGGTATTTGAATTGTATTCCTGAATTTTGCTTTTCAATTTATTAATTCAGAAAAAGGATGAGCGCTTTTCGAAAACTCATATTGATCAGGTCCTTGATTACATTAAGAAAAGTGATCTCAAACTTGCAATTCTTTTAAATTTTACGAAGGAAGGTGTAAAGTGCAAGAGAATTATTAATGTCTCACAGATATAAAACTCTAATGTTGAGCCTTGATCCGGTGAACGAACCTTCGCAATTCGTCTATTCGCAACCGATACGTTATTCGAAGGGTTAATCAATTAGTAATTCGCATATTCGCAGCCAATTCGTTATTCGAAGGGGTAACTGAATATTAAATATTATCCGAAACAAAAATGAAGGGAATTATTCTCGCCGGCGGTTCCGGCACACGATTGCATCCGCTCACACTTGCAGTGAGTAAACAACTCATGCCGGTTTATGATAAGCCGATGATTTATTATCCACTGAGTATTTTAATGATGGCCGACATCAGGGAAATTCTCATCATCTCCACACCCCACGACCTGCCGGGTTTTCGACGTTTGCTGGGCGACGGATCTTCCATCGGTTGTTCTTTTACCTATGAAGAGCAAGCAGTACCCAATGGACTGGCACAGGCATTTGTGATCGGTGAAAAGTTTATCGGTAAAGACAGTGTTGCGTTGGTGCTTGGTGACAATATATTTTATGGTCAGGGGTTGGGCCGACTACTGAGGAACAATAAAAATCCTGAAGGTGGAGTGGTGTTTGCCTACCACGTCAGCGATCCGGAAAGGTATGGTGTGGTTGAGTTTGATAAAGACTTTAAAGCCATTTCCATAGAAGAGAAGCCTGTAAAACCAAAATCCAACTTTGCTGTTCCCGGACTTTATTTTTACGACAACTCCATTGTTGAAATTGCCAAAGGACTGAAACCAAGCGCCCGTGGTGAATATGAAATTACAGATGTCAACCGGATTTATTTGGAAAAAGGTAAACTGAAAGTCGGCATCCTTGAACGCGGAACAGCCTGGCTCGACACAGGTACTTTCAATTCTCTCATGCAGGCATCGCAATTTGTGCAGGTCATTGAAGAAAGACAAGGCCAGAAGATTGGTTGTATTGAAGAGATCGCCTACCGTAGAGGCTTTATCAATATTGATCAGTTACGGAAAGCTGCAGAGCCATTGGTAAAAAGTGGTTATGGCGAATACCTGATGAAACTGATATAAGTGTCATCGGTATGAGGTGATTGTATTTTTTATTGCCGGATAATTTTTTTTCGGAATACTTTTTCGCCGCATCTAACTTCAACTACATACATTCCGGGAGATAGCATTCCGAGATCTAATTCATAACCATTGAAGTCTGTCTCATGAATTGATCTTACCGTAAGCATCTTTTTTCCAAGAGAATTGAAAATGGAAACGGCATCAATTGCATACTGCCCACTGCTTACTGCCAACTTATTCCCCACGGGATTTGGATATAAATTAAACTCCCCATTCTCTATTTCCACCACTCCCGTTCCTTCACTCAGCGACACCCACGCATCATCCACGAAATAATAGGCGCCATAGCTACCGGTGTTTCCCACCTGAACAATAGTTGTGTTCGTGTCATTGTTGAAATTACCAATGGTAATATATTGTTCTCCGCCGGCAGCAAGAAAATATCCCGAGATGCGCATCCATGAAGCGGTATCATCCAGAAGTATTATTGTATTTTCCACCTGAGGCGTTACCGGTACGTGCAGTGCATTGGGGTAGGGGCCGGGTGGAGTGGTGCTGAAGTATGCTCCGATTTCTTTAATGGCTTGTATGTATCCGTCATTTAAACTCACATAAAATTCGCAGTAATAAGTAGCACCGGGAATAAGGGGAGAGGCCAGTGTTCCGGTCATGTATTCCCTGTATTCTGTTCCGTAGTTGTAACAGATGATTCCGGCATAGGCATCACCGGAATGTGGTACCTGCTGTGTGGGAATTATTCCCGGACAGTTGTAATGATAATAATCGGTACTGCCGTATGTGGGTTTGCTCCAGTTATTAATATAAGCACTGCTAAACTGTCCAAATCCGGGACACGTAATGTAATATTCTAGTCCGGGATTTAATAACTCGTTTTGGGCGATACAAAAGACGGAGCAAAAACAAAATGCCGTGACAAATACAATTGCTTTCATGATGACTTATTTTTGTGAAAGTAAAAAAAACGTCAGTGACAATTCCGCTCTGCAAAAACTAATTTGTGTACATGGTTACGGCTTCGGATGAGACTTTACAAAAACGAAGAGCCCGTCTCATTGAAACGGGCTCTTCACTTTACTCGAATAATTTAATTGTTGCTTATCTCAGCTTAAACTGGCATGTTGCAACGTGTTTTCCTTTATTCACCATTTCAATCTGGTAGATACCGGGTTTTAGTTTTTCTTTCGGAGTATATGTCATCTCCACTTTCTTAGGTGTTTTGCTGATAGGGGTTTTAGTAAGACTGGCGCTCATCGTTTCAGCATTTTTTACGATGTAAGTGATGCCATCATTGTTTCCTGTAAGTTTTTTTCCATCAGGACGCGTGATGTTAAATTTAATATCGGCTTCACTGTTGTATGGCAGTTCAAAACTTACCTGTACTTTTTTTGTACGGCCGGCAAGGACTGTGATGCGGTCTTTTCTTTTTGTTGCATCAATCCTGAAGTTATCACCATTCATGGCACTGAGAATATCAAGATTTTCAGCAAGTTCTTTATTCTCACCTTTCAATCGGTCAAGCTTCGAATTCAAAGCCATGTTTTCATTGGTAAGCGCTTGTTTATCTGCGAAAGCTTTGTCTTCGGCAGCTTTCTTCGACTGTTGTATTTGCGCAATCTGGTTTTTCAACAATCCTATCTGAGCCAGATCTTTCGTCAGTTTTTTAATTCGGGCTTCGTTAGCACTTATTTGTGAATTGGCATCTGTCAGGGAAGACTGAAGCGTACCGTTTGCACCGGTTAATTCAGTGTTTGTCTGAATGTAATGTCCAATTTCTCCTGTAAGTTTTGCTTTTTCTGACTCAAGAGAAGCAGTGCGGGATTTTTCAGTTTCAAGTATCCCGCTAATAGTGCGGTTACTTTGATAATAAAATACGGTTCCAATAAGGGATACCATTAAAAAGATGGTGGCAGTAATTGCCAGGATTTTGGGATTTTTCATTTTTTCAGTAATCATAATAAGTTTGCGTTTATTTCTTTCCTGCGAAACGCAAACCAGACTGTAATGGTTTGTTAAAAAATCAAAAAAATCTTTCACCTTTTTTACACTATTAAAGCAGGGTAATTTTTATTTTAAAAATTTTAGAGTTAATTTGTGAGGAATTAAATGAGACAATTTGCCTTTTGTTTTTTCATTGTAACCTTTATGCTGAAAGGCAAGTCATCTTTCGCGCAGGATATTATTGTCCGTACCAATAATGATTCTATTAAAGTAAAGGTGCTTGAAGTGGGAAGGGATAAAATAAAATTCCGCCGTCAGGGTCAGAAAACCGGACCGCCGATTGAGATTTATAAAAATAATGTCAAGGAAATTATTTTTGAGAATGGTACACACGTTACTATTCTATATGACCTACGGGCAGTATCGCCTGACGTGGCATTAAAGGAAAAGACGCACGGACTGAAAGCAGATTTCATTGCACCTGTTCTTAATCATATTACCATTGGCTATGAACAAATGCTGAAACCGGGAATGAATGTCGAAATTAAAGCAGCATACATCGGCCCGAGAATATCAACGGCAATCAAACCCGCTGTCGGATATTTTGTTAAAGCCGGAATAAAATTTATCTGGCTCACAGAAGAAATCAGAAAAGGAATGCGACACAATCCACCGTTGCAGGGTAGCTATTTCAAACCGGAATTTATTTATAGCCGCTATACTTCAACAGGTGAAAGTGGGAAGATTAATTTTTCGAACTATGGCTTTAATATACTTTTCGGCAGGCAATATATCATCGATAATTTTCTGACAATGGATTACTTTGGTGGCATTGGCTTCGCCCTCCAGTATTCCAGTTACAAAGCCACATTGCCTAAGGATGAGCAGGATGTAGACTTTAATTATGCCTTTTCACACCTTTATTTCGGTAAAAATTTACCAATTATCCTCGGAGGAGGACTAACTGTAGGCTTCATATATTAATTTGTAATTCCTGCCATTCCGGTTCCCCCGGCGACCAGATATCCGGTTCCGCGAGCACCCTTTTAACAATCCTTTTGTACTATCAGAATTTTGTTTTATTTTTATCGAGGGATCATTTTCAAGTTTATTTAAGGATTTTATGGAACAGAAAACAAAGCACGCCCAACAAATGGAGATCGTGAATCAGGTGGCCAGCCTTGCTGCCCAACTTGGTATTGTACACAATGAAACAGAAGACATGTCACTCGACGGAAAGCATATCCGTATCCGTGGACAGGACCTTTTATTTTTTGGTTCATGTGGCTATCTCGGACTTGAATACGACAAGCGACTGAGTGAAGGAGCGATTGATGCCATCCGTAAATACGGAACGCAGTTCTCTTCTTCACGCGCTTATGTTTCGTCGAGGTATTATAAGGAAGCAGAGGATTTAATGGTTGATATGTTCGGTAAGCCGACGGTACTCGTACAATCACTTACACTCGGACACCTCACCAACATTCCCGTACTAGTTGACGATAATGATGCAGTGATCCTCGATTCACAGGCGCATGACAGCATTCAGAATGCTGTATATGGTTTGCGGATGCGCAACATCAAGGTTGAACTTGTGCGGCACAACAGAATGGATATTCTGGAAGAGCGCATCAGGGAATTATCCAAACAATACCGAAAGGTTTGGTACATGTGCGATGGCGTTTATTCAATGCAGGGAGATTTTGCACCCGTAAAAGAGTTGCACAATATGCTCGAACAATATGAGCAGTTCCACTTATATATTGACGATATCCATGGAATGAGCTGGGCAGGGCCTAATGGAACCGGTTATGTTTTAAGCCAGACCGATTTTCATGAACGTCTGTACCTCACAACAGGATTGACAAAAGCATTCGGCGTTGCCGGAGGACTTTTAGTATTTCCTGAAAAAGCATCTTATCAGCTGGTAAGAAATGTGGGTAAGTCATTTATCTTTTCCATCCAGATGCCGCCGATGGTTCTGGGAGCCGTAATTGAATCCGCGAAGATTCATTTGAGTGATGAGATTTATACCATGCAGAATGAACTGCATGAAAAAGTAGATTACTTCAACGCAAAAACGAAACAACTCGGACTTCCATTGATCAATGAATCCTATTCACCGATTGGTTTTATTGGCGTAGGTAAACCGGATACAGGATACAACATGGTAAACCGACTGATGAAAAACGGTTACTACGTAAATCTGTCTGTATTCCCGAGTGTGTCATTCAACAATACCGGACTTCGTATCCCTCTCAATAATAAACTCTCCATTGAGGACATAGACGGACTGCTGAATTGCATCGCTAAAAACCTGCCGATTGCATTAGATGAATCCAGTGCAACAATGACGGATGTGTACAGATCCTTTAAGCTCGTTGCCTAAAAAGGGAATTGAATGGCTACTGAAATCGTATTCTCAGGTTCTTTCCTCTAACAATTAATTCACTTCACCCCATATTTTAGTTCATTGGAAAAATAAATGAGAAAGGTGTAGAACTAAATTTCATTTTTACACCTGTTTTACAAACTAACTTGCACCCATGACCAGAAAAATACTTGTAACAGGTGGAGCGGGATTTATAGGAAGCAGCCTTGCTGAACGCCTGGCCAAAGACCCGGAAAATTTTGTGGTTGTCGTAGACAATCTCCTTACCGGCTCCCAGTCAAAAGTCCCGAAATCCATTCACCAGAATGTAAAATTCATCAAAGCCGACGTCAACTATTTCAAAGACATCAGCGCCATTTTCAATGCTTATAAATTTGATTATGTGTTTCATTACGCTGCAGTAGTAGGAGTGAAGCGCACGCTGGCTCATCCCGTAATGGTACTCAACGACCTGAAGGGAATTAACAACATCCTCAGCTTGTCAAAAAATACCGGAGTAAAACGTGTGTTTTATACTTCGTCTTCAGAAGTTTATGGCGAGCCCGTTGAGTTTCCGCAAAACGAGCATACCACTCCGCTCAACTCCCGCTTGCCTTATGCAATCGTGAAAAATGTAGGAGAAGCTTACCTCCGTTCTTTTAAAAAAGAATACGACCTCGACTTCACGATTTTCCGTTTGTTCAATACCTATGGACCTAAACAGAGTGCTGATTTTGTAATCACAAAATTTCTGACAGCTGCGCTGAAGGATAAGGACATTTCTATTTATGGCGACGGAATGCAAACCCGTACTTTCTGTTATATTGAAGACCACCTTGATGCTACAACTAATGCTTTTTATAATAACCACGTAGTGAATGACGTCGCCAATATCGGCACCGATAAGGAAATGACCATCATTGATCTTGCTAAAGAAATTATCAGGATTACCAACTCCCGATCGAATCTCATCCATCTCCCTGCTTTAAAAGAAGGGGACATGACACGCAGGCAACCCGACATCACACGCATGCAGGAGCTTCTCAGCAGAGATTTTACTCCCCTTGAAGAAGGTATTAAATCCATTATCCGTTCCAGCCATTTCGCGGCGGTGTAGGGAATACCGGTCAGTGGTCAACGGTCATTCGTCATTAGTCATTGGACGAACTTTGTTTGACATACATTGATGTACGATCCGATTATCATTTGACCTCGAATTGAGTATTGATTGTTAGCCATTGTCGGCTTTTCCAATGACCAATGACTTTCTTCCGGCTGTTTCCTATCTTCGCCCCATGCGCCCTCTTTCTTACTTCCAGCATCTGATTGAAGAGGAAATTAAAAAACTTCCATTTCAAAAAGAACCCGCTGATCTTTACGACCCCGTTCGTTACATGTTGAAGTTGGGTGGCAAAAGGATTCGTCCTGCTTTGGTGCTGATGAGTTGTGAAATGTTCGGAGGGAAATATGAAGATGCATTGTCTGCTGCCCTCGGTATTGAAGTGTTTCACAATTTTACGTTGTTGCATGACGACATCATGGACAAAGCGCCATTGCGCAGATCGAAACAAACAGTGCACACCAAATGGAACAGCGACATTGCCATTCTTTCCGGTGATGCCATGTTTGTGAAGTCCTGCCAATTGATGATGCAGGTAAATGAAAAAGTTGCCCGTGAAGTCATGAATCATTTTCTCGAATCTGCATTGCTCGTTTGTGAAGGCCAGCAATGGGATATGACGTACCAGTCGCAAACGGATATTTCTATTGGTCAGTACCTGCAGATGATTGAACTGAAAACGGCTGCATTGCTTGCCTGTTCATTGAAAACCGGGGCACTCATTGCAAAGACTTCCGGCGAAAATTGCAAACTGATTTATGAGTTCGGTATCTGTCTGGGTATTGCGTTTCAGTTGCACGATGACATCCTGGACGTATACGGAGATGAAGAAAAATTCGGTAAGCAGAGTGGGGGAGACATCATTGCAAACAAGAAAACTTTTTTGCTGCTCAAGGCGCTTGAACTAGCATCTGCTTCACAGGAAGAAGAATTGAAAAACTGGATATCCCTAAGTGAATTTGTTCCGAAAGAAAAAGTCGCCGCTGTGAAAGAAATTTTCGGAGCGCTGTCAGTAAAAACTCTTGCTGAGGTAGAGATGGAGCGTTTTTACCAAAAAGCAATTACTGCTTTTGATTCTATTAAAGCAGGGCATGATCAGAAATCAGAACTTTTGCACTTTGCCGAAGCCCTCATGATGAGGCAACATTAATCCTTCACACCCCCATTAGTACTTCGTATATTCGTATGTATTCGTATTTCGTACTCCCTATAGCATGTTAATCCTGCTCATCAAACTCTCCTTGTACGATTTCCCAATCGGAATTCTGTTGCCGTCAATGATGCATGCATTTTCTTCGAGTGCATTGATCTTTTCCAGCTGAACAATATAGGAGCGGTGTACGCGTGCAAAATTGAGCTGTGGAAGTTTTGCCTCAATGTCTTTCATCGAACTGTGAAGAATAAACTGCTCCTTGCTTGACGTCTTAATGATGACATAGTTGTCAAGTGCTTCAATCCACATGATGTCCTGAAAATTGACCTTTACAAATCGGCTGTCTTTCTTGATGAAGAAGCTGTTGTTGGCATAAATATTTTCGAGAAAATTGAAAAGATTCTTGTCTGTTGTATTGTGTTCTTCCACCGGTTCTTTATGACCGGGAGCCGTCAACACAAATGCACATCCGTTAATTTTATTATTTATGGTAAGGATCGGGAATGTGTTTACACTTACTTTATGTTCCGCCATTCCATTTGAAATAGCAATACTTCCATCAGATTTATCTTTATGCGTTTCTCCCACAACAGTGTGCGCCAGCGTCTTGAGGGCAGTGCGTGTTTCGCTTCCACTGTTTTTCATTGCATGGCTGATGTCTTTCCCCAGCGCCTCTTGCTTCAGGCATCCGGTAAGGGTTTCAGCCATCTTATTCATGAAGATCACTTTCTCATTGGCGTCCGTAATAATTACCGCTACGTCAACGCTGTCGAGGGCAAGCGCAAAACGGTTTCCTTTATTGGCCACTTCAAGATCCTTCGTGTATTTGTAATAGGCAATTTCAACAGCAGTTCTGATGTCGTCTTCTTCAAATGGCTTGATGATGTATCCGTATGGCTCTGTCATCTTCGCTCGTTCCAGTGTATTCTTGTCGCTGAATGCCGTGAGGTAAATAAACGGGATGTGAAAATCCTGGTGAATCGCTTCGCCGACCTGGATGCCGTCGATCTCACTGTTTTTTAAATTGATGTCAAGGAGAATGAGATCCGGATTGAGTTTGTCAATGGCGTCCACCGCTTTTTTTCCGTTGGCAAATGGATCGAACGCTTCATAACCCAGCTTTTTGAGAATTCGTTGAATGTCCTTAGCAACGATAATCTCATCTTCAACAATCATAATTTTAAGCGCCATGGGTACAGAGTTTTAGAATGAAGCAAATTTGAAAAAAACTTTTGAAATATTTTTAGCTATTGCAATAGTTTTCAACACGAAACATGCTGTGCAATCAGCTTTTCGGGTAAGTGAAGGTAATGGAAAACTTTGTTCCGTTATCCCCCGAAAATTTTAGTTCTCCGTCGAGCTGGCTGGTAAGCGCAATGATGAGCTGCATTCCCAGGGAGTCGGATTTTTCAATTTCAAAACCGGACGGAAGCCCGATGCCATTGTCTGAAATTGTCATCAGTACTTTTTTATCAGGAACTTTCTTAAAATCAATGCTGATCTCCCCTTCTCTGCTATTCGGGAATCCGTATTTAAGAGAGTTGGATACGATTTCTGTGATCAACAAACCGCAAGGCATTGCTGTATCCATATCGAATCCGATACCATCAGCATGAACCGTAATGTTGATCGGAGCATCATGATCGGCATAGGACTGTTTCAGAAAATGACAAAGTTTTTCGGAATATTCTTTAAAATCAATTTCACCCAGTTCCTCGCTCTGATAAAATTTTTCATGCACCAGCGCCATGGATCGCACGCGGTTCTGGCCTTCCCGAACTGCCTTCAGCGTTTCTTCGTCTTTGATATATCCTGATTGCAGGTTGAGCAGACTGATGATGATCTGCAGGTTATTCTTAACCCTGTGGTGAATTTCTTTCAGCAGCAGATCTTTCTCCTTCAGCGAAGCGACAATCTGATTGGCCATTTTTTTACTCTCTGTGATATCTGTATCCACAAAGAGAAGTTTACGGAGTTTGTCGTCATCTTCGAAAATCGGAGTTAACGTAGAACTGATCCATCGCTCTGTCCCGTTTTCTGATTTTATGTGTGATTCAAAAATACTTGAGTGCTTGCCATCGCGTGTCTCGGCAATGATGTTGTTGATGTTCTCATAAACGTGCAAATCGTTCACGTTTTTTCCGATGATATTCTGCGAAAGGCCTGTCATTCGGATAAAGCCATCGTTCACCCATTCTATTTTCCCGCTTTCATCAGCGATGATTACTGAATTGTCCGTTTTACTTGCAACGAGAGATAATTTTTCCAGTTCAAGATTTTTTTCCGATAACTGTTTGGTTTTTACTTCCACCCGTTCTTCCAGCAGATGCCGCACCCTTCTGAAAGTACTTGTACGAAGACGAAAATAAACATACAACGTTCCCAGTACCATCAGGAAACTAACCAGCAGCAACATGACGTCCCGCAAAATGGGATTGTTGAGATTTACCTCAAGGAGCCGTATGAATACAAGCAAAATCATAGTAAAAAGGCAAGATCAGATACCTGTATATTATACCAATGAGAAGAAAAAATGTTGTGCACGAAAGCACATAATAGATAACAATTATACAAATCCGGAAGCTTCCGATGCCCGGCAAGTTTACCGAGGGAGAAATTTCCGGCTGATATTTTAGTGTTTAGCCCTCTTTGACCCGTAAACAAAATAAATAATCATTCCGATTACCATCCAGATGATAAGTCGTAGCCATGTATCTCCCGGCAGCGCAGCCATCATTCCGAAGCAGGTTAGAACTCCAAGAATAGGTACCAGTGGAACAAATGGCGTTCTGAATGGACGCGGATGATTGGGATCGGATTTCCGCAGTACCATGATGCCAATGCAAACAAGAACAAAAGCAAATAAGGTTCCTATGCTTGTCATTTCTCCTACCACGCGTGCAGGAACAAATGCCGCAAACAAACTTACAAATACTGCAAACAGAATATTCGATTTCCAGGGAGTACTGTATTTGGTATGCACCTCAGAAAAAACCTTTGGAAGAAATCCGTCTTTAGACATAGAGAAAAACACCCGCGATTGACCAAGAAGCATCACCATGATTACTGAAGAGTAGCCTGCAAGAATGGCGAGGATGATCATCTTTTGCATGAATGCATATGGCGTGTGTGCAATGGCAACAGCAACCGGTGCAATTCCATCCTGCCCCTGAAATTCAGTGTAATGTGCAAGACCTGTCATTACGTGAGCGAAGAGTATGTATAGCACCGTACAAATCCCGAGAGATAAAAGTATTCCGATGGGCATATCCCGCTTCGGATTTTTTGCTTCCTGGGCCGCTGTGGAAACTGCATCAAATCCTATGTAAGCAAAGAAGATAATCGCTGCAGCACGGAAGACTCCGCTCCATCCATAGCTTCCGAATTCGCCGGTGTTAGGCGGAATATATGGAGTGTAATTGTCCGTGTTGATATAAGCCCAGCCGAGAAAAATAAAAACCAGTACGACGGTTACTTTCAAAGCCACAATCAGATTATTGATAAGCGCAGATCCTTTTGTACCGCGAATCAAAACCATGGACATCAGCACAACAATAAAAACTGCAGGAAGATTGATAATACCACTCATCACCGAACCATCGGCAAGCGTAACGCTGTCGAAGGGTGACATGGCAAGCTGATCGGGCATATGAAGTCCGAACAGGTCAAGAAATTTTTTAAGATAACGGCTCCAGCTGATGGCGACTGTTGCTGCGCCCACTGCATATTCCAAAACCAGATCCCATCCGATGATCCACGCCATCATCCTTCCCATCGTAGCATAAGAATAAGTGTATGCGCTTCCGGCAACAGGAATCATGGAAGCAAATTCTGCATAGCAGAGCCCTGCAAACAGACAACCGATGGCGGCGATCACAAATGAAATGGTAACAGCCGGTCCTGCATTATTTGCTGCGGCCAGTCCGGTGATGGAAAAAAGCCCTGCACCGATGATTGCACCGATACCCAGAGATGTCAGGTTCCATGCACCAAGTGTTCGTTTTAATCCGCCTTCTGTTTCGGCCGACTCAGTAGTTATTTCCGATAATGGTTTTTTAGTCAGGTGTCCATTTGCCATAGGTTAGTGCTTTGGTTGTTGCTTCGCAATGTAGAGACAAAAATGAAACGGGCAAAAATAAAACAGCCGTCATTGGGAACAGCCAACAGCCGAACAGCCGTCATTGAGGCATTAGTCATTAGGAACAGCCGACCAGCCGTCATTAAGTCATTGAGTCATTGGGAAAAGCCGACAGCCGTCATAGGTATCAATTCGTTCTTCGTATATTCGTATGTATTGGTAATTCGTACTCAGTATATTCGTAAGCTTTCGTTATTCGAACTTCGTTGAGCTTTCAGTACTTCGCTGAGATCAAAACAACATTGAAAACGCAACGATCAACCTAAACACATCCTCATATTCAGTCAACGGCAGCGTCTCTGCTTTATCATTGACGTCATGGTAAGCCTGTATGCCTCCCATCGTATAAAAGAAAAATGAAGGAACTCCCTTTTCTGAAAACCAGTAGTGGTCGCTGTTTTTTGCTTTGCCGCGCTGGCTGAGTTTTGAGAGGTAATTGTTTGCTGTATTCAGACTGTCGAGTAGATGAAACTGATACGGATATTCCGTTGCATTCACCACCATCATTCCGTCATCTCCTGTTCCCAGTAAATCAAGATTGATCAGAAATTTTATTTGCGAAAGCGGGAAAACAGGATGCTCTGTATAAAATTTAGAGCCAACCAATCCTGCTTCTTCTCCTGCAAAAGCAATTAAGGCAATAGAACACTGCGGCTGATTTTCTTTTTTCGAAAAATGTTTTGCTAGATTCAACAGCATGGAAACGCCGCTTGCATTGTCATTTGCTCCGGGGAAAATAGTTTCACTCCCCATCATTCCCAGGTGATCATAGTGCGCGGAAAAAACAATAAATGAATCCGGCTTCAGTGACCCTCTTACAATGCCAACTAAATTTTGGGTATCGAATTTATCAATGAATTTTTCTCTGATGTCAATGTCAATTTCTTTCGCATTCTCCGGTATAAAATATTGCAACACAGAAACCACCGGAATCATGTAATGGTCTTTCGCAACACTCCATGTAAGTTTCTTTTGTTGCAACAAAATAAGTGCGCCTGATTTTATTTTTCCGGAAAGTAAATCGCCAAACAATAACGACCGTTCGCTCTCTGATAAATTATCCTGTAATATGACCTGGCAGACATCAGGATTTGAATTGAATAGTTCCGGAGAAGAATAATGATCTGCTTTATTAAGTCTGTATTTTTTATTTGCGCTTGAAGAAAATGGATAGACGATATAATCATCTCCCGGTTGCAGCTTATTTCCATCAACCGCCACTATCATTGATGTTGGAAACGTATTCACAGGAAAAGAAAAATGCTGTGCGTATTTTTTATCGGTAACAGGAATTAATCCAAGTGAATCAAACTGTTGTGCAATAAATTCCGCTGCTTTTGCATTGCCATCATCCACGTATCCGCGACCGGCAAATTCCCGGGATGTAAGTTTGTTAAGAATATAATGCGCATAGGGAATATCCTGCGCAGTGGAACCGGAAATAAAAAAACAAAAATTAAAAATCAGTAAAAACAGATTCGTGAATCGCATCTTAATCTGAAGCAGGAAGGCTGTTAAACTCCCTTCCCTTCGGGGAGTGCGGGGGAGGGGCTAAATCTTCGTTCCACCAGTTCCATGAAATTTTTCACGTGCTCATTGTTATCCTCCCAGTTCAGCTGTCCCGCAAGTTCTGCTGCTACTTGTTTTGCAGTGGCGAGGTCAGCCATTGCATTTATCTTCTCAATCGCCGTGCTGTAGGTTTGAAGGTTGCCGTCAAAAAGCCGGTTCACAAATAAAAATTTTTCATTGATGCCGATGGCTGTTTTCAGATCAAGAATCGGTTTATGGTGAAGTTTGTCGCCAAGGGTTTTTGAACCTGAGGAAGACGAAATCTTTTTATGAAACGATTCTTCATTTCCGAATTTATCTCCCAAAGTAGGGATGTCTTCAAACTTTGTATTTACATCAGACAAAGTCTTTTTCTTTTTTACTTTTTCTGTCGTTGCTTCCTGCATTGGTTCTGCAGTACCAACGGTGGCAATGATTTCATTCATTGGATGGTTGACAGGAACTGATTCCTGAACTTTTACATCCGGTTCCGTCACAGCGGAAGTTGCCTGTAATTCCTTTTCAGGTATTTCAGCCTGCTTCATTTCAACAGCGCGTTTTTCTGCCAGAATTTTTTGTGTCACCGCTGCTTTAACTTCGTCAAGCGAGGTCAATGCATTGGTGTGATTAAGCATCAGTCCCGCTTCAAAGAGCTGGCGGAGATTTTGTACCATGAAATCAATTTCCACCTGAGGAATTGATGGCTGGTGGTTTTTAATCTGCTCATGCTGGTCGCGGATTATTTTTATTAATGAATCAATCTGCTGGTGAATGCTTTGGCGGTTCATAGACCTTTAATTTTTATGTAAAGATAACGGTTAAGCTTTTATTTTATTTTTGCATGCCGAAAAGTTATTCGCCATTAGTAATAGAATACGATTCTAACGTCGGACCGGCTGTTCCTAATCAACCTTTCAACTAATCAACTAATCAACTAATCTACTACACGAAGTGTTCCTCGAACATCCCAATTTAGAAACCCCCAGGCGCGGCTGGGTTGAAGTGATCTGCGGATCCATGTTTTCCGGTAAAACAGAAGAACTGATCAGGCGGCTGAAACGTGCCCGTATCGCCAAAATGAAGGTGGAGATTTTTAAACCGAAACTTGACACGCGCTATGATGAGGCCAACGTGGTTTCCCACGATTCCAATTTTATACATTCAACACCTGTGGACTCAGCTTCACAGATCCTTTTACTTACCGGTGATGTGGAAGTGGTTGGCGTGGATGAAGCGCAGTTCTTTGATGATGAACTTCCGGCTGTCTGTGAAACCCTTGCCAATCGCGGATTGCGTGTTATCGTTGCAGGGCTTGACATGGATTTTCTTGGAAAGCCTTTCGGCCCGTTGCCGCAGCTCCTTGCCCTCGCTGAATTTGTAACGAAAGTGCATGCCATCTGCATGAATTGTGGAAACCTCGCCCATATCTCTCACCGTACCGTAAATAATCAGTCACGGATTATGCTGGGAGAACAGGAAAGTTATATCCCTTTATGCAGAACATGTTATAACACAGAAATGAAAAATGCAAAAAAGTAGTCAGCCCTTTTCAATCAGCGCCACCGCATAACAGCTCACACCTTCTTCTCTTCCCACATATCCAAGTTTTTCTGTTGTAGTGGCTTTGATGGAAATATCTTCTGTTGATATATTCATTACCCCGGCAAGCGTGGACTGCATCTCAGGAATGTAAGGTGCGATTTTTGGTTTTTCCAGACACAGCGTTACATCTACGTTTCCAATCGAAAAATTATTTTGGGCAAGCAATTCTGTCACGCGCTTCAATAAAATTTTACTGTCAATATTTTTAAATTCTGCAGATGTATCAGGAAAATGTTTTCCGATATCACCCAGATTGGCAGCACCAAGTAAGGCATCACAGATCGCATGTATCATTACATCGGCATCACTGTGGCCCACGCCGCCTTTGTCATGGTCAATCTTTATTCCTCCCAGCAGGAAATCTTTTCCCTTTGTAAGCTGATGTACATCAAAGCCGAAGCCAATTTTTATTTTTTGCATGCTGCGATAAAAATAAAAAAGCGGATGCACATACACCCGCTTTTCGAAATTATTTAATTGATTATTAATCGTCAGATTTTTTGTCCGATTTTAAACCGTCAATATTGAAAGTCAAAGTAAACCGAAGCGTATTTTCAAGCGGATTGCGCTGAGTCGTAGGAATCAGGTAAGCAAAATCAAGACCGAATACATTGTATCTGAGGCCGGCACCAAGTGTAAAAAATTTACGGTTACCTTTTGTTTGTGCTTCATTGAAATATCCTGCACGAATTGCAAATTGTTTGTCGTACCAGTATTCAGCACCTACGCTGTACGTAAACTCATTCAGCTCTTCTGAAAAACCGGCAGGAGCGTCTCCCCAACTGGAGAATATCGCTGATGGAACGGAAATGTTAGTCGGGTCTTTACCATATTGGACAACACGGTTTCCGTCAGTATCATACACGTAATTTCCTGATGAATCGGTTGCGTAAACGGGTGGTGTAGGGACAAGTAATTTATTGAAATCAACACCGAATGATATTGAGTTATACTGGTCAAGATCCATTTTCAGATTTGTTCCGATACGGAAATTCATCGGGATAAAATCTTTTGATGCTGTTGACGAGTAGGAAATTTTACCACCGATGTTAGAAATATTAAGTCCGATACCAAGTTGAGATTTTTTACCTCCGAGTTCAAGATCGGTACGATAGAAAGCAGAAAGATCAGCTGCAACAGTTTGTCCGGGCTTGGTGGTTACTCCTCCTGCAAGGGCGGTATGTCCGGTGAGGTTTGAGTAAATGTAACGGAAGGAAACTCCGCCTGATAGTTTTTCACCCAGTTTACGTGAATAACTTACGTCAAAAGCATATTCTTTTGGATTGAATTCATCATATTTCTCAGCGTTTTCATTTGTAAAATCAATGCTTCCCAGAGAGAAGTATAACATAGAGAATGCAAAGGCCTGGTCTTTTGGTAATTTTCCATAAACAGAAACGTGTCCCAGATTAATGTCATTCACAAGTGCTCGGAGCCAGGGTGTATAGGAAATTGAAACTCCGATTTGCTTATCGGCAAATGCAAGTTTGGCCGGATTCCAGTGTGTACTTGCTGCATCAGGCGAAGTGGCAACACCATAATCTCCCATTCCGCCGGCACGTGCATCAGGAGCGATGAGCAGGAATGGAACCGCAGTTGTAATGGTATTGATCTGTCCCAGCAATTCATCACGACTTTTTGTATTAATGCCCTGGGCAAAAGACTGACTGATAAAAGCGATGAACGCGGCCAGACAAACTATTTTTTTCGTTTTAAAATTCATTTTTTTTGTAAAAGGATGGCAAATATACGTTTGTAAAAATAATATGTTCACACTGCTATCGAAGAATTACCAGTTTCTCGAATTTTTCTGAAGAAGAACCATTGAAATCCTTCACTTTTAGCTTATAAATATAAACTCCCCGACCAATGCGATCGCCATAATCATCCAGGCCATCCCATTCAATATCATTGCTTCTGTAACCTTCTGTTGTAACAACCCGGTTCAGGGTCTTGATCAATTTTCCACTCACAGTGAATATCTGAACCTGTGCACTCAACTGTTGATACGGGCGGTTGTGCTCAAACATAAAAGTAGTATGCGTAGTAAATGGATTTGGATAGTTCAGTACATGTTCAAGTGCAAGCTGGGCAGTTTCGGCAACAATAAATTCTGTTCTTGCTTCACTGGAATTATTGTACACATCCCAAACTTTAAAAGTAAGTATATGTCTTCCCGATGCAAGACTTGAATAAGGGAACCGCACCTTTCCCGACTGGTAGCTGTCAAGGTCGGATTCATAATAATCATTCAGAATAGAAATTTTTCCATTGTCATTGTCAATCGTTGAAGTAATGTCATGCCCGATTCCTGTTCCCGCAGTATTGATTCCGTTGGAGTCGCTTACTTCTGCATATAATACTGGGTTTTCATCAGTAAGGCCGCCGAAAACAAACAGGTCATCGTTCAGGTAAAGTTTTACCTGCGGGCCGGTATTGTCAAGGCCGGCATTCGGATTGAGACCGCCCACCACAATATCCTTGCTGTAACCGTTGGCATCACTCTGTCCGTTATGTGCGTAATAGCTGATCTTTCCGTTTCCGTACAAATATGAGATGTCTTTCGGAACAACAAACGTAAATGAGAAATCGCCATTGTGTACCTGTGCTTTGCCTTTATAAAGAATATTTTTTTGCAAATTGAATGGGGCAGCATATGAGTTACCTCCATCAGCGGCCATATAATCATTTCCGAGTGTTGAATAAACCACTGACTTGTCAAAAATGGTCGGATACACAATGCCATTGAAGCCCGTCATTTTCACCCCGTTTCTGTCCTTCACTTCACCGGTTATCGTGATCTTGCTTAACGCACGAAGTGTGTCAGAATTCAGACTTAGTGCATGTGAATTTATGGTGTTGGTTGCAATATCATACTTTGGATATGCCAGGCGCACAGCCGGATCACCGAGTAATACAAAGTTGCGCGTGTAACGGTCGTTGTAATCAATTTTGGTTTGTTCGAAAACTTCACCACAGGTAGGCATGATACCATTGATGGGTTCAAAAAAATGATCGTAGAAGCGTTGTGCCAGACTGAAATTCGATCCTGAAAATGCCAGTCGGGTAGTTGTAAATAGGCAGATACCTCCGCCATTCGGATTTAGCATAACGAGTTCTCCTGCTGATGTTCTTCCCGGATCATCAGGCCTGCTGAATTCACACGTTGCCGTAAGAAATGCAGGCATGTGTTTAATGTTTGTCCATCCGTTGATGTCTTCATTTTCCAATACGCGTTCATGCGCCCAACCAACTTCTCCACCATGACCGATGTAAGTCATCAGCAATGCACCCCGTTGAACGCGGTTCACCAAGGCGCTTCGGGCATCAGGATACCGTTGACCACCGGGAGTTGAAACTTGCTTGTATGCATCCAGGTATATTTTGTCAATGTTATAAACGGGATAATTTGTCTTTACATTATTTGCCAACGTTTCTGATTGGGAGAAGTGTGTATTGTTGTCCTGATCATCGCCTACAAATGCAACGATATTTCTCCAGTCGCCAAGGTTTGATTCAGCCGCATTATCGGATGCAATCGGAGTAGAATAGGCGATAATTTTATTCACCATTGCCGTTGCTTCTACAGTTGATTTAATTGGCAATCGTCCAATGCTGACATCCATCAGTTCGGCAGATCCCCACGGCGACCAGATACCTTCACTTTCATCCATCAACCCGAAAAAATCATCACTGATATAGGTGGTAGTCTGGTTGAGCGAAGATTCCGATTGGTATGAAGTTACATAATTGGTGTTGTTGGAGAGACGGTATTTATTATCGTAAGATGCATCTCCAAACAACAGCGCAAAGCGTGGCAGGTCGGCAGGAGAAGTAGAGCGGTCGAAAAACATTTTGATGAAATCACGGATGGCACATACATCCTGTGATCCTGATGAGAACTCATTAAATATTTGTGTGGTAGTGGCAACGTTTACATTGTATCCGTCGTGCGATCTGTGAAACTCACCTAACCGGAGTGCTTCGGATAAAAACTTCGGACTGGTTACAATAATCATTTGTGCCTGCTGCATGGCATGGAGGTTCTGGTTTCCAACTCTTCCGAAGTTAACCGGTGTCAGAAATGAACTGCCATTAAAAGCAATGTACTCTCTGATGATATCAGTTGGATAAACAAAAGAGCCGGTACCCTGACTTGTCATTTGTTGAATAACGTTAACCGGATCTGTGACATCCCATATTCTGGTCGTTGAAACAGCATTGGAAATTTCAAAACTGCCGATATTGCCTGAGCCGGAAGAGCGGGAATCCCGGAAAATCATCTGGTCACCTGAGCCGGAAAAATCAAGTTTGCGTCTTCCGTTGATCTCAATATAATCAAGCCATCCGGTGGCCGACTGATCAGAAGAAGAAAAACTCATCTTTACCGTGAATGACTCAGGGCAATTTATAAGGATACCCTGAAGTGTATTTATTTTGGCATAATCTGCCGTAACTGAATTATTGGTTACGGCAGTTGTTTTTGAATCAACAAGTTGTCCGTTTCCGTAGAGGTTAAAATGACCCTCGTCAGAGAAGGATCTACCCACTATGGCTGAAGTAAATTTCATCGGATCGGCAGACGAACACAACAGGTTAGGAATCCGGAATTCGAAAGATTGTTGCGTATGCTGTAAGTCGAATACTTCTCCATACCATCCGCGGCCGGATTTTAAGAAATTGTAAAGGTCAGCCTCATGAAAATCATATTCATCAAATGAGTTGATGATATGCGTTGCTGTTGATGATGAGGACGCTCTGGACTGAATACGCTTTCCTGAAGGAAGGGATGTACTGATAAAGTAATAGGTCGTATCAGAGTATTCATTTACCGAATGGTTGTATGTTGACGTTGCAGTATTGTATTTCCAGGTAACCTGTTTCTGTCCGTAAAAAAGTATATAATCATTCTGATCAAAATGTCCGTCAGATTCGCCTTCAACATAAATTGCATTTTCTTTGAGGTCATCATACCTTGGGGTACTGTTGAGGAATGACAGCTGACCGGCGCCGTTTCCGTATATCCTCAGGTTGCGCGGATCTATCTGATCCACACCAATACCCATATTCTTTAACTGCTGGTAAGTAATTTTATGAATTCCGTTTTGGGTGACACCTATTTTAAACCATTCTCCTGATGCAAGTACTGAGGACTGAGAATACGTTCTTGCAGACTGATCGGGATTGCTGCTCCTGTATGAAGCCGGACTGATGCTGATATCAAAAGAGATTAATTTTTCCAGCTGGCCGGTAGCCGATTTTCTCACGGCAGGAACTGAAACACATGCATAAGATTTCTTTTTTCTAAAACCGACCTCAACTTTTGCTGCGGTCTCCATCCTGGCTATTGCCTGTGGTGGCGCAAGATCGGATTCATCCAGTTTTTCATAAACAGCATTTTCAATCGTCACTGATGCTGTCTGAACATTTCCTTCCAGTGCTATTGTTTCTCTGAAAACAGGAATATTGTTATCATCATAAGATGCCCCCGTGAAATAGAGTGATTTTGTTTTTTCAGTTTCGCTAAGCGAAATTTCGATGGGTGATTTCCAGTCGAGACGGCGGTGCAAAGCCGGAGTCTGTCCGGTGGCTTGCATAACAACAAAAGTTGTAATAATGCTGATAAGAATTTTTCTCATTGATGGTGGTTCAATAGATGGTATGCCCCCAAACGGAGGAACAGAATTTTTATTTTAAAAAAACGGTAAAATGTTTTTAACAGGTTTAACATCCAAAGGTAAGTGATTCAATTAACAATAAAGAAGGAAAAATAGTTTCAGGAAGGGTGTGTTTGACGATTAACAAGGCCGGCAGATATTTATTTTTCATCGGTGCAATCTGTTTCTATGATCATTTTATTATGATCAGGGAATAGCATCCCCCAAATGCCTCCTTTGATCCCGTTATAGCGGGCAAACACATGCTGTTTTGGTTTAATTTGCATAAAATGATTTAAACACAAAATAGTCAAAACGGGTTTTGCATTAAATTATTTTCTAATTTAGCAATCACTTTTTTCGCCTTACCGTTTGCAGCCCGAAATGCCTGAACAAAAAATACCGAAAACCTTACAATTCTAACCTTTGGGATAGGTTGCACTAAAGCTGCTTACGTAACTATGTATATTCTAAAACGTACTATTTGAAATTCTTGAAGGATTTAGAGTCATGAAGAGAAATATTGTAAAGGTTTTCATTTTATTATTCGCCTCATTACAGGCCGGAGCGCAGGATCCTGAGTTCACTCAGTTTTATGCAAATCCACTTTACCTGAATCCGGCGTTTGCGGGCTCTGTGCATTGTCCACGGCTGTGCCTGAATTACCGTAACCAGTGGCCGGCGCTTACCGGAACATTTATCACTACCTCAGCATCATTTGACGGACAGATCAATGCACTCAACAGCGGACTGGGAATTTTAGTACTTACTGATAATGCCGGCGAGGGAACACTTAATACTACAGACGTAAGCGGATTTTATTCATACCAGTTGAATATTAACAGGGAGTTTTCAATCCGTGCCGGATTTCAGGCAACATACAAGCAACGCAAAGTAGACTGGGACAAACTTACTTTTGGAGATATGATTGATCCGCGTTATGGATTTATTTATCCGACCACAGAAGTAAGGCCGCCGACCACAAAAAGCTTTACAGATTTCTCTGCGGGACTACTTCTTTATTCTGCAAAAATATACGGTGGCGTAGCTGTCAATCACCTCACAGAGCCGGAAGAGTCATTCATCCGTCCGGCGCCGGGCAGCAAACTTCCGATGAAAATTACAGGACATGCAGGGGCGATTATTCCTTTGTCATCAAGAAGGAATGAGGAAACTTATATTTCACCCAATGTATTGTATCAGCTTCAAAGGGACTTTCAGCAAATTAATCTCGGAGTATACATTGCCAAACCGCCACTCGTTGGAGGGTTGTGGTACCGTAACCGCGATTCATTTATTGCACTGATCGGAATACAACAGGGCATTTTCAAATTCGGCTACAGCTATGACATCACTGTATCGAAGCTGGCAAATGCATCTGCAGGATCTCATGAAGTGAGCATGGGAATTCAGTTTCCGTGCCATCCGAAAAAGAAACGTTTCCGCGCGGTAAAATGCCCGTCATTTTAAGCACGAAATTTTTTTTTGCCCCCCGATAAAATAAAATATATTTGGCTCACGTTAACGAGATAAAACAACTGATAATTCAATGAAAAAAATTCTGATCAATTGCTTCGCATTGTCCACGGCAATGATTTTATTTTCTTCCTGCGGAAAAGAAAAATCATCTGTCACAGGGTGGAATTATAATGATCCGAAGAATGGCGGATATGAAGTAGTACCATACGATGAACAGGAAACCGGTCCCGGACTGGTGCTTATTGAAGGAGGTACTTTTACCATGGGCCGCACCGAACAGGAAGTAACACAGGACTGGAACAATATCCCAAGGCGAATGTCAGTGAGTTCATTTTATATGGATGAAACGGAAATCGCCAACGTACATTACCTGGAATATCTTTACTGGATCACCCGCGTTTTTGGTGCTGATTATCCTGAAGTTTATAAAAAAGCATTGCCTGATACATTGGTATGGCGTCATCAGTTGGAATACAATGAGCCGATGGTTGAATTATACCTTCGTCATCCTGCTTATCAGCAGTATCCTGTAGTTGGTGTAAACTGGCTTCAGGCAAATGATTTTTGTGCATGGAGAACTGACCGCGTAAACGAGCAGATCATGATTCGTGAAGGTATCCTGCGGATAAACCCGAATCAGATCAATGAAGATAATTTTAATACTGATTCTTACCTCGCCAGCCAGTACGAAGGCCTTGTAAAAAGTGATCTCGTTGACCTGAATCCAAACTCAGGTAGTAACGGAACACGAAAAGTGCGCATGGAAGACGGAATTCTTTTGCCACGTTACCGCCTGCCGACTGAAGCAGAATGGGAATATGCAGCACTTTCTCAAATTGGAAATACAATATATGAACGCGTAACTGATCGCAGGTTATATCCATGGACAGGTCACGTGATACGTAATAAAGAAGAGCGCAATAAAGGGCAAATGCTTGCCAACTATAAACGAGGGCGAGGTGATATGATGGGAACAGCAGGATATCTGAATGATGCTGCTGACCGTCCGGCACCTGTAGTTTCTTACTGGCCGAATGATTTTGGTTTGTATTGCATGGCCGGTAACGTTAGTGAGTGGGTGATGGATGTTTATCGTCCGTTATCAATGGAAGACAATGGTGACTTCAATGCATTTCGTGGTAACGTTTACCAGACACAAGTAAGGGATGAGGAAGGATCAATTGCTGAAAAAGATTCTTTGGGAAGAATTACACAAAGAAGTGTAACCGAAGAAGAAGCAGCTCCGCGCAGAAACTACAACAGGGCAGATAATATTTCATACATCGACGGTGATGAAGCTGAAATCCAATACCAGTACTCATTGTCAAGTCTGATCAATGACCATGCACGCGTTTACAAAGGCGGTTCATGGAAGGACCGTGCTTACTGGATGAGCCCGGGCACCAGAAGATTTATGGATGAAACACAATCTACTGACGATATTGGTTTCCGATGCGCAATGGTTCGTGTAGGAAGTCCGGTAGGTTTCGGTTCGAAGAACAGAACAAAGAGCTTTAAGAAATAATAATATTTAGAAATAGAAAAGCCCGTCTTGCATGATGTAAGACGGGCTTTTTCGTAAATGAGGATTTTTTATTTCAGGATCTCCCTTGCGATTACCATTTTCTGAATTTCTGATGTTCCTTCTCCGATGGTACAAAGTTTAGAGTCGCGGTAAAATTTTTCTACCGGAAAATCTTTTGTGTATCCGTATCCGCCAAAAATCTGCACGGCCTCTGTACTTACTTTTACTGAAATCTCAGACGCATAATATTTTGCAAAGGCACTTTCTTTCGTGCATTTCTCTCCCTTGTTTTTTAATGCTGCTGCCTGAAAAGTAAGAAGCTCTGCAGCTTCAATTTGTGTGGCCATGTCTGCAAGCTTAAATGAAATCCCCTGGAAACTGGAAATGGGTTGACCGAACTGATGGCGCTCTTTGGAATATTTCAAAGAAGCATCAAAAGCGCCTTTTGCAATTCCAAGAGCAAGAGAAGCAATGGAGATTCGACCACCATCGAGAACTTTCATCGCCTGGACAAATCCGTCACCAACTTTTCCGAGTATCTGACTTTTATGCACCCTGCAATCCTGAAAAATCTGTTCTGCCGTTTCACTAGCCCTCATCCCTAATTTATTTTCTTTTCTTCCGCCTGAAAACCCTTTTGTTCCTTTTTCAATGACAAAAGCTGTGATGCCATGAGAATCCAGCGGCTCACCGGTTCTCGCAAGTACCACTGCAACATCACCGCTAATTCCATGCGTTATCCAGTTCTTGGATCCGTTAATGATATAATGATCACCGTCAACCTTGGCAACAGTTTGCATGCGCATGGCATCGCTACCCGTATTGGCTTCTGTAAGCCCCCATGCTCCGATCCATTCGCCCGTAGCTAATTTAGAAAGGTATTTCTTTTTTTGTTCCTCACTGCCAAACAACATAATATGTCCGGAACAAAGAGAATTATGCGCTGCTACGCTGAGTCCGATCGAACCACAGATCCTTGAAATTTCACTGATGACTGTGATGTATTCAAAATAGCCGAATCCGCTTCCGCCATATTCAGTGGGGATGAGTACTCCCATAAATCCCTGCTCTCCGAGTTTTTTGAAAAGGTCAACCGGGAAAATCTGGTCTTCATCCCATTCCATCATTTTAGGACGGATGTGCTGGTCGCCAAATTTGCGGATACTTTCAGCAATTAATTTTTGATTTTCAGTTTGAGAAAAATTCATTTGTCTTTTTTAGTCTTTAATAATTGACGAGTGATAATATAGTATCGGAATGGGTGAGTAGCTTTTCTTTACCATTCAGGAAATCCAGGCCGATGAGAAATGAAAATGCGGCAATGTTTCCGCCTTGCATTTTCACCAGTTCTGCCGCCGCCGCTGCTGTTCCACCGGTAGCAAGAAGGTCATCGTGAATCAGCACAGAACTACCTTTGGTGACTGAATCAACGTGCATCTCAACCGTAGCAGTACCGTATTCAAGTGTATATTCATAGGAATACGTTTTAAAGGGAAGTTTTCCTTTTTTACGTACAGGAAGAAAAGGAACATTGAATTTCTGTGCAAGGAGCATTCCGAACAGGAAACCACGGCTTTCAATTCCGACAATACTGTCGATTTTTTTTGAATTCATTTGCCCGTAAATACCATCTACAATATCCCTGCACAATGCGGTATCAGCAAGCACAGGTGTAATGTCCTTAAACAAAATTCCCGGCTTTGGAAAGTCGGGGATATCACGAATTGTAGCTTTTATTCTTGACTGCAAATCCATCCGTCACGTATTTTATTCCACTTTTAAATAGGGTGCAATTTTACGGTAAAGTTCAGCATCTACCAAAGCCACTTTACGCAAATCTTCAACTTCCCTGAATGCGCCATGTTGTTTGCGGTAACTGATAATGAGATTTGCGGGAGCATTGTCAATATAAGGATGCCTGTTAAGTTCATTGAAGTCAGCGGAATTGATGTTAATCTTTCGCAGATTGGCGGAATCTTTCAAAATCAGGAGTGGAAGGATTACCATGAAAGTTGAATCGCGCATTCCGCGCACTTCTTTAACCTGTTCGATTGAATAAAATCCTCCCAATTTCTCTCTGTAGCCGGAAATTTTTTGTGCGAGATATTCTCCCACCATGGGAAGTTTTTCAAGTTCATCGGTATCTGCGGTACCGATGTCAACGATGAGTTTCGGTTTTGATTTTACTGCACCGCCGGAATGATCATCCGTTTTTATAGTTTCCGGAATCAGAATAAATGGTTCTATCCGACTGAATTCCTTGCTGCTGATGGCATACATTTTTTTTACGTCTTCTTTACTTCGGAAATGACCGCCTTTTGATTCATAGTTCTTTATGCTTCGGATTTGTTTTTCAGAGAACCCGAGACGTTTCCATTCTTCCGGCGGGAGCTGGTTTGGGTTAAATGAAAATAATTGCGGGGCCGGACGATTAACTTTTTCGTACGGACTTTTTGAATGGTACTTTTCAGAGGGATCGTCAGCAGAATCTGCATTTGATTTTGGATTGCCGGTTTCTGCAGCCGATGCATAAAAAGCGTCAATCTCTTTTTTGAATTTCGTTACATCAACAGCCGCTGATGAAGAAGGGATATAGTGGAGATAAATTAAAGTCGCGGTTTCAACAACGATTAAAGCAAAAAGTACGATCAATCCACGTCTTACACGGTTGCTGAAAGAGAAATAATCTTTCCACGTATCACGAAAAGCCGGTTTCCTTTTTCGGTTTGCCATTTGAATAAACTTAATGCGTTTCTGTTCACCCCGCTTTACTGAGTTGTTCCTTTACTATTGCCAATCCTTCCATGAAAGAATGCGGGTGGAAATTCAGATCGCGTTTTGCTTTATCAATGATGAAACCTGTTACCGGAGGACGTCTGGCCGGTTGATTCAAAGAAGCGGTGGTTACAGGCAGGATCAGTGACTTGTCAAGGTTAAAATAATCAGCGGTGATTTCCACCCAGTCAATAATGCTCTTTGTTTCATCCCCGGATACATGATAAATACCGGTCGCGCCTTTTATTGCGGCCTGTATGCATGCATCTGCAAGGTCTTCTGCCAATGTTGGTGCCCTGAACTGATCAGTGATTACTTTAATCGTTTGCTTATTGGCGAGAGAATTTTTCGTCCACAGCACCAGGTTCGACCTTTTATTGTCATCAACCACGCCATAAATAATAATGGTGCGGATGATGGTCCATTTCAGATCACTTTTTTGCAGCAGTAATTCACCGTCATATTTCGACTGAGAATAATAACTCTCCGGATTGGGTTCGTCGGTTTCTGAATATGCACTTCCTTTCATTCCGTCAAAAACAAAATCAGTGGAGAGGTGTATGAAATGGGTATTGTGTTTTTTGCTGGCTTCAATAATATAAGCCACTGCATCCACATTCATCCTTCGGCATTCTTCTTTTTGAATTTCGCAGGCGTCTACATTGGTCATTGCTGCTGTATTAATGACAACATCAGGATTATATTTTGAAAAAATGTCGTTGATTTCCTTTCTGTTGGTGATGTCAAGCGATTCATATTCATAACCGTCTTTTGCCTTCGTCCTGTTATCGCCTTTTGAAGTAGCAATACACCGGATTCCTTCCTTGCCGCGCAAAGCATAAATTATTTTCTGGCCGGTAAGTCCATTGCTGCCTGTGATCAGAATTGTTTTCATATGAGTTTATCGTATGCGTTGATACTGGTTATTGATTAATGGCTGTTTTTATTTCGGGCATGCGAAGTTTGTACTGAAAATTTTTACGGGTTTCATTTCCGTTGGAAAAGTAGATACAAATTATCAGATAACTAACCTGATAAATCATGTTTAAATAAATAGAATAATTAATCGGAGATTTTATGGCTTTGAAAAGGCAGGAGAAGTCCCGGCTTACAAATCCCACACACTCGTTCTTCTGCTGTTTACATAGCTTTTCATCTTGATCCAGAAGGCAAGAACCATGTAAACGATAACCGGAGAACCAATGGTGATAAACGAGGTATAGATAAAAAAGAGGCGAATGACGGATGAACGCATGTGCAGGCGCTCGCCAATGGCTGTACAAACACCAAAAGCCTGTCGCTCAAAAAAATTCTTTGTGTTTTCTATAAATCTCAAGGTAGTTGCGTCAGTATCTTATTTCCGACACTGCAAAATAAACATTTTTTCTTGTTGCAATATTCGTTTTTCAGGTGCAACATTGCCTGTGTACGGCCTGCATCCGCAGATGTTATGCCTATTTTGCCCCACATCGTAATAATTGAGTTCTTTTCCGGAGCAATGGCGTCGAGGAATTTCATGGCCTTCAATTGCAATGACTCATCATGATGATGCTTTCCGTAGGCATAAAGGAAAGGCACCACAGTATTGATGAGAAGAATATCCATTGCGTCTTTGCCCAGCGATTTCTTTTTCACGGGAGATGGCTTACTGAAAGTAAAATGTGTTTTCCAGAATCCTGTGGCAGTGATGCTGAATAAAGGCAGAAGTTCTTTTGTATCGTTTGCTGCCAGTATTTTTGAAAAAAGTTGTTCGTTGCCGTGAATGAACTGTGCAAACTGTGCAAGCCTTACCGTTGGAAAGTTTGACGGACGTAGCCGCAGAAATTTCCATTGTGATGCATTGATAGGAGTGAGGGAAAGTTTTTTACGAAGGAATTGATATTCTTTTTTCAGCGCTTTCGGATATGCTGCCCTGAATTTTTTTTCCAGCATTCCTGCCTGTCCAAACAACAAGGCTTCGATTTGATTCAGTTGGCTTTTGTGTTTTGAAAGAACTGAAAGCGGAAGTGATTTCGCCAGCATCTCAAATGGTAATGCATTTGTTTTGAAGCCGAAATTTTTGGCCACCTGATAATACAAAGTCTCTTCCCAATTATTCTTGTTCAGCTTTAATGAATCAGCAATTGCTGCCGATTTAATTTCAAGGCGTTCAATGAGCATCCTTTCCAGCCAGCCGGAAATGGTGATTGCATCCACTTTTCCGATGTGATTTTCACAGGGAACAGATAAATTACTTTGTATCAGTGTTAAATAATTCTGAAAAATCTCCGGATTGAACCTGCCTTTGAGTTCAAGTGTCGGAAGTTTTGTTTTGCCTTTTGTAAACACGTCCGTATCGTGCTCATACACCACATGAAGAATTACATTGTTGTATGCGGCATCCTTAATATGCCGGTGTTTATTCCAGTCGCCGGACTTCAGGTGTATCTCTACGTTTCCCGCCCACGTTGTATTTCCAATTCTGATTTGTGCATTGAAAAAATCAGGACCGGCATCGGTATTGTGCTGACCGCATTTCAGTATTTCAATTTCATCTCCGTCAACTGTTAACAACTGATGCTTATTGAAGAGTTTGAATTTCCAGAGGTGATGTAAAAAAGCTTCATTCATTTGACCAGCCAAATCCCGGCAAAGTGCAGGATGACGGTGCAAATTTCCGATACCTTAATGGAATATAAATCCGGGATAAACAGGATTATATATTATACCGTTTTCAATAGAAAAATAAAAAAGAATGATGTCGGAAACGGAAGCATCTTTCACCGCTATAAAACGCCCATGTGTTTTTTCATTTCGATCTGCGTCCGCTTTGCTTCTTTACCTGCGGCTTCTGCAAAGTCAGCACCTGAAGAAGCATATATAATCTGTCTCGAAGAATTTACCAATAACCCACATGATTTATTCATTCCTGCTTTGGAAACTTCTTCCAGACTTCCGCCCTGGGCGCCCACTCCGGGAACCAGCAAAAAATGGTCGGGAACTATTTTGCGGATTTCAGTGAACATTCCGGGGTGTGTCGCGCCAACCACATACATCATGTTTTCCTTCGTTCCCCAGCCCTGTGATTTTGTCAGCACCTCCTCGTACAATTTACTTGCTGTCTTTGGTTCCTGTGAATCAACAGTTGATTGCCGGCTATGCACCAGCATCTGGAAATCACGCGATCCTTCATTGGAAGTAAGCGCCAGGAGAATTACCCACTTCTTTTTGAATTCAAGAAATGGTGTTACGGAATCTTTTCCCATATAGGGCGCTACCGTAACCGAATCAAATCCATAGTAATCAAAAAATGTTTTCGCATACATGGACGAAGTGTTTCCGATGTCGCCACGCTTGGCATCAGCAATGGTGAAACAATCTTTAGGAATATACTTCACCGTTTTCTCGAGGCTCTCCAGTCCCCGCGGACCGAGTGATTCATAAAAAGCGATATTCGGTTTATAAGCCACACAATACTCCTTTGTTGCGTCAATGATCTGTTTGTTGAATTCAAAAACCGGGTCATCCGTTTTTAGCAGGTGCTTCGGAATTTTAGTAATGTCCGTATCCAGCCCCACGCACAGGTATGATTGTTTCTTTTTTATGTGTTCAAATAATTCTGCTTTCGTCATGCGGGTGAAAGTATAAAAATTCTTTACTTGCGGAGAATCAATTCACGACACGCGGTTGATACTTCCGGGTTAGTCCGTCTGTTGTTGTGAATAGAGTACCGGCAAAAAAGTACCCCATGCGCGAAACAGACGAAAAAAAGAAACTCTCTCTCCTCGATTCCACCACCATCATCATGGGTTCCATGATAGGCTCCGGAATTTTTATTGTCAGCGCCGATATCGCGCGACAGGTTCAAACCCCCGGAATGCTGTTGCTGGCTTGGGGTGTAACACTTGTCATTACCATACTGGGCGCTCTCAGCTACGGAGAACTGGCCGCTGCAATGCCCAAAGCGGGCGGACAATACGTTTATATCCGCGAGGCATTCGGTCCCTTGTTTGGCTTTTTGTACGGGTGGACGTTATTCAGCGTCATACAAACGGGAACGATTGCAGCCGTAGGAGTTGCCTTTGCAAAGTTTACCGGTGTTTTTTTTCCGCAGATATCAGGAACGAACATTTTACTGGACCTCGGCTTTGTACAGATAACGACACAGCAAACCCTTGCAGTTATTGTCATCATCTTTCTCAGTATTTATAATTTTCGTCATGTGAAATCCGGTGCGCTGCTGCAAAATATTTTTACCATCACAAAAATATTTGCATTACTGCTGCTGATTGTCCTTGGACTTTATTTCGGAATGAATGGACTGGGAAGCACTTCCAATTTCGAACCGTTTTTTCCTTCCGTCATCACCCTTACCACCATTGGTGTATTCGGAGCTGCGCTTACGGGTTCACTTTTTTCTGCCGATGCATGGAATAACGTAACATTCACTGCAGGAGAGGTGCGCAATCCGCAAAGAAACCTTCCGCTTTCATTGATCATCGGAGCAAGCACGGTGCTCATCTTATATATACTTACCAATGTCGCTTATGTATATGTACTCGGCGTAGAAAAAATAGCAACAGCTGAAAATGACAGGGTGGGCACGCTGCTAATGAATACCATCATGGGCGACAAAGGGCGCTACTTCATGGCGGCCATGATTATGATTTCAACATTCGGATGTCTCAACGGCATCATCCTTTCCGCAGCGCGTGTATATTATGCAATGGCCAAAGACAATCTCTTTTTCAAAAAAGCGGGAGTGCTGAATAAAAATGGCTCGCCCGCAAATTCATTGTTGATGCAATGCATCTGGAGTTGCCTGCTTTGTTTCAGCGGTACATATAATGACCTGCTTGCTTACATCATGTTTGCCGTGATGCTCTTTTATATACTCACGATCTCCGGTTTGTTTGTGCTGCGTGTTAAAATGCCAAGCCTCGAGCGCCCTTATAAAGTATGGGGATATCCTGTTGTTCCTGCACTATACATTTTGCTTGCTGCTGCAGTAGCTTTTAATATGTTCATTTATCAAAGTAAACAAAGCATCAACGGGCTTATCATTATCCTGATTGGTGTGCCGGTGTATTTTGTATTGAAGAAATACATGAAGCGGGAGGTTTAAATTTTTTAGGAGCGGAGCGGGCTGCAAAAATAACCACCCGTCCCGCTGATCGCTGCAAGTCCTCCCCTGCAGGGTCCGGGCTTTCCGCTTACATCGGGGCTGGGTTACTTCCGTCTTTCTTTCATCGGGGAGGGTAGGAGCAGCCAAATACGGGGAAGAACTCCGAAGAAGCGAAAAGCTTCTCCGGAGTGAACAGCCGCGAAGAAGCGGAAAGATTTTTCGAAGTAAGCAGCCACAAAAAAGCGTAAAGTTTCTCCCCGGTTAGCAGCCTCAAAGAGGTTCAAGGCCTCTCAGGTTTAGCGGAGACACTTGTGGGTTTTATTTGAATTGATGTCGGCTGAAGCTGAGCAATCAGAATTATACTTTCAACTGTCGTGGTGTTTTTTTACATTAAAGAATCACTACTGTCCGACTAAGAATAATTTTGCTTTGAAAGATTCCTCGCTACGCTCTGAATGACAATGTTATCAGGTGTTTGCAAGGAGG
>JBBRAY010000019.1:0-62988 GCA_038206355.1 Bacteroidia bacterium | reverse complement strand
GAGAAAAGGGTGGTACACTTTGCATGAGAATGAGTGGTACACTTTGCATGAGAATGGGTGGTACACTTTGCATGAGAATGGGTGGTACACTTTGCATGAGAATGGGTGGTACACTTTGCATGAGAACGGGTGGTACACTTTAGATGAGAATAGGTGGTACACTATGAATGAGAATATACACCAAACTACCAAAGAGGGCAATTTCAGGGGTTCTAACCATTTCCAACACGATGTTGATGTGGTTATCGAAATCCCCGAAAAAGGCATAGCTACTCAAAATGGGAGGTTTAATCAGGGAGGGGAGATGCAAATATTTGATGTGGATGGGAGTAGTGAAATGAATGAATTAAGTGGAATTAGTAAAAGAAAAAAGAACACTTCAAGATTCCCTGATTGGACAGAACCGAAAGATTTAAACCCTGCCGATTGGAGAAGTTTAAAAATCATCAAGAAATACTACGATGAGGGCGATTATGATAGCGCAATGCACCACGCAATGTATAATTCCGATACCGAAATTCGGGAGGCAGTTCCACCGAATGTATGGCTTGAAATGGGCGGTTCACTTACATCAACTGGCAGAGAGAAATTAAGGAAGTTATTGTTGGATTATCCTGAAAAGTAAAAGTAAAAAGGTCGGAAATCCCGACCTTTTTTATTGCTATCTTTATCCCAGTTATTTGAAGTTATAAAGAAACCAAATAGGACTTTAAACTGGACAAAGTTTGAAGCTCTTGAATTAAAGAGTTTGAAAATTGGTCGGTGAAGTCCACCTTCGCCCTCCGTAGCTCTAAGAGCGTAGGTGGGTTACGCCCTCCGTAGCTCAAAGAGCGTAGGAGAGCTTCGCCTTTCAAATGGAATTTGAGAATCAAATGGGATTTTCAGTTCGTCGGGCTTCGGTGGATGCAATCCACTATGATTTCAGAATATAGTTCCGTAGCTCAAAGTCTGCGCCCGCTAAAGTGTCTATAATGGTAATACCATTTACATATAAAAGATCAATTTTTGCTTATGATTTAATTTTACATTCTTTTGGCATAAAATATGTTATTTCATATTTGATGTTTTCATTTTTATAGAATAGAAGCCTAGTCCTATTTGAAGCTAATTACAATCTTAAATATAACACCATATGGATTAATCATCCCGCTAATATCTGATCTATCCATTGAGATATTATTAATTGTAAATTCAAATTGATTTATACCATCTTTCAAAGCAGAAATAATTGAAAATGTTTTTTGCACTTGGTTAAATGTATTTTGTCGGGTAAATATTAATTTTCCATTTATTTTCAGCGTTAAGTAATCATCAACAAAAAATGTTATTGACGCAACTTCAATCTTCCTATTCTCCCAAATCAATATACGAGTATATTGTAAATTATAGTTACCTCCAAGTTTTGCTTCTCGATTAGAAATTGGAAACGCGTGTGCAATCCATTTGGCATTCTTAAACTCAGGAATTTTTGTGGTAATATTGGTATATGCCGGATGATCAAATTCAATGCAGCCTAAATTCTTTGGCAGGTCTGGAAATTCTTCTGCTTCAATGAATCTAACATTATTACTACTTGTAATCTCAAATCGGTTTTTTTCAAATTGAATTGGACGATATGAATTTTTCTTAAACTTTTCAAAGAAATCCAATAGCTCCCATATTACCAAAGTAGTTGGTTGTTCATTTAAAAATCTTTCAAATTGGTCATACGAAACAAATACACTTTGAATAAATGGCTCAAGAGTAAACGTCTTATCGTCAGAAGGAGTATATAATGGGCGGATTAAAAATTCAAGATAAGGATGAGGATGTCGGTTAACAAACTGACGAATTTCAGAGCTTGCCTTTTTTAATAAATTAATTGTACTACTTTTTTCCTCAATGTTATCGATACATGAATAGTATATTATGAATAACATAGAAACATCTTCTTTAGATATACCATTTTTCTTACCTTCAAGATTTTGAATTGATTTCCTTAAATTAATGACTGAAAGATCTTGTAAAGTATCAATTGGAATAATCGTTGGATAATCCTTATAAATGTGGCCTCTAATTAATTGTCCAATTAACGATTGTTGTAATTCAATAGAGAGCGCAGTTAATTGATCGGTGATAAAACCTTCTACAGCCTTTTGATCGTTCTCATAAAGAGAACGTGATATTAATGTAATGTATGATTCTTCTAATCTATGAATAAGAAAATCTATGTTAAACCTGACATCCCTACTTAATAGATGGAAGAATATTTTAACTATTTTTTCAAAGTCCTCCTTATTAACGAAATCTTTCTCCTTTATATTATTAAGAAAATCAATTAAGTCTTCCGTTTTCGCTTCTTTAATCCATTCATCGACCTTTGCCTTTAAATTTTCATATGAGGTTTCTCGTGCCCGGCTGAATTCAATTATAGAGATCTTTTCATGCAAATAATCAGCAAAATAAATATCATAACTTTGAATAGCAACAATTGATCTTTTATCAAATGGTTCTGGAATCTTAAATATCTTATTTATCAAATCGATTGCGACATCTTTATCATTCAACTTGTATTCCAATTTTTCTAAATAACTATCAAGCAAGGTTGAATTTATTAAATATATTGAAGACTTACCTTCTGAATGTTGTTTTGAATCCAAAAATGTTTTTAATTTTAATTCGCCATACAAATTATTATGCTTTAATTTCAAGACTTCTAAAAGCAAATAATCCTCAAAATTTACAAAGCCCTGAACAAATGAATAACGAAAAGTAAATGAATTACATAGCCTTGTTACATCACGTAATGTATTAATATTTTGAATGAAAACACCCTCGTTAGTAAACCCTTTTTTCGAAACATAATCTTGCTCAATATCTAGAATTTGATCAAGTGCAGCTCCGATATCTTTGCTGAAAAAAAATTGATTAATGTTTTGCGTAATATGAATTTCGGTTCTACCTAACTTTTCGATTAATATTGATTTAAAATTATTAATAATAACTTCATTTCGAATGACTGGTAAATAGAATTCTACTTGAAATATTTTTTCTAGATACGACTGAGGACTATATTCATTAATTTCTCTAATTGCATTTATGATATAATCTTTATCGTAACCAGAAATAAATATTGTATTGTAAAAGTTCGCATTGTTTCTAATAATTTTCAATACTTCACATATTTCAATTTTATCCAACCTATCTAAATCGTCAATAGAAATAACCAGTTTCTTATTTATTTGCTTCAGAGTTTGATTAATAATTCTAAATTCATCTTCAATTGAAGATGCTTGGGAGATAATATTTTTTAATGAATCTACTATTCCTGACTTATCCGCAAATGCTATTTGACGCAAGTAGTTATCGATCTGGCTTTCTATTTCGCCACTATAGAGAGATAGGGAGGATTTAAGAGTGAAAAAGAAATGGTTTAAGATCCCAGAGTTAAATTTGCCTCTCCAGGGATTAAATCTTATGGTCAGAATTTCCTTATTGATTAAATCAATTTCACTCATGACCATCTCTAAGAAATATGATTTACCAGAACCCCATTTTCCTATTACTCCAATTGCCAAGCTTTCGTCTGAATTAAAGAAATTTATTTCATCAGCAATTTTTCTGGCGGCATTTTTACGATGTAGCAGGTCTAGTTTGTCGGTTGATGAATATGTTCGATCAATTGAAAATAATGATTTGTTAATGATTCCCTTTTTATTGACCGCTTTTGACCATCTTTTATTATTGATAAGGAGCCATGTGTGACAAAATGCAAGCAGTATTATTATATCGAAATAGGCTATCGACTTAATATCGAATATATCCCCTATAGTGTAGTAGTCCCAGATATTTAAATTAATAAAACGGTAATAGAAATGATAAATGGTCAAACAAAAAATTATTACGCTTAAAAGTGTTTTACTCTTGTAGTGATTGAAAATTGCCCAAGAATAAAAAAGCAAAATTAAGATGATAGAAGAAACAAAAACTAAACTATTGATGCTATCATTAACTGCTTTGCTAAAGAATGATTTAACAAATAAATAATTTATTGTTTCATTAAGCGGAACAATAAAGAGAAGCGCACCACTTACTAAGACAAAACCGAGAATGAAGGAATTGTTAAAAAAAACCGACCTAATAATTTTCTGAAAATAGTTTCGAAGTAAGTATTTCATAAATATTTCAAAACCGGAACATAAAGATCATTGTATGCAAAATACTGACACGGCAATAAATTAATTGTGGACGCATTGACATCTCGATTTTAGAGAAGGTTTATTCAAATACTATCTTTTCATTTTTAAGATCGGTTTCATTATAAAGAACTATCGAAAGCTCTTCACTATTAATTCTGGCACCTCTTTCTGACCCAGCCCACAGATTCATTTCCTCAGTAATTAATTCATCCATGCTTTTATCTCGATCCCTAGTAACAATAATAATAATATGACTATAAGTTTGATGTGTGGTTTGATACGATCGTTTTGCTTCGTACCAATTGCAGTATTTTAAATAAAGATCCCTTGATTTTTCTGTTAGTACATTTGTTATAAATGAACCTTCTGGTAGCCCTTCCCCATAGTCAATAATAGCATGAATTAATTTGTGGTCATTTGGAGTTTCCTCATTAAAAATATATGCATCATAATAAGTGCTTTGATTTCCGGCTTTCTCAAACCAGTTTCTTTTAAATCGGATATCTGAATTTATCACCCAACAGCCAATCGAACTTGTATCTCCTTCCTTAAATCGCAGTTCTTTTTGATAACTAATTTGAACATTACCTTCAGAAATACTTTGCACGTCTTTTACAATAGAATCTTCAATCCATTTATTTAATGCTTTTCTAATTAATATGGTGACCTGTTCTTCGGAAAGTTTTGAAGGAACCTTTTCCGAAAGAAATTGCTCTACAGTTCTATGACTCATTAAACCAAATGCTTCCTTTAGATCGTTTGTATGGTTGTCATATTGCTCCTTTAATTCCTTGGCATTCTCTGATTCAACGATTTTACTTCCATACAAATTGAGTATTCCAGATACAAGAGCTAATATGGCTGCGATAAAAAATAAAAGTGTTTTTATCCATCCAGGACTAGGTATTTTATCTCCACCTAACCCAATTACAGCTGAAGCAAATGCGGCAATCATTGAAAGAATCAAAAATGAATTTCCAGTCATGAGTTGGTTAGAATATTAAAATGCTTCACAACGTTAATAAATTTTCTGTGATTTCTTCTAAATTGAAGCTTCAAAAAGTGCTATTCCAAGAAATTTCTCTAAATTGAGTTTACCACTGTTTCACCTGTGATAGTTAATAATGGTCAATTCATTATTTGATAGGGCATTCATTTAAGAGTTCAACTCCCACCAGCTCCACCCCTGAAGTGACTAACGAAGGAAGTCTAATTCATATCTATCGTCCTCCGTGGCTCAAAGAGCGTAGGAGGGCTTCGCCTTTCATTTTGTTATAATAGATAACATTCAAAATATCTTAAGCTTCTCCGGGCTTACGCTTACGCCGTAGCTTTAGCGTAGGCGTACGGTGGATGCAATCCACCACGAATTTATGATTTGTGATCTCCTCGTACACTTTCAACTTTGCACATCGGGCTCAAAATAAAAGGAGAAGCTATTTGCTTCTCCTTTTATTTTCCAGATAAATTATTTCCTATTCAACTACCATTCTGATTTGCCCGTTGTTATCACCGCTGATTATATTCAGCATGTACATACCCTTCGCAACAGAGTTGAGATTCAATTCAATCATGTTGATGCCTTCAGTCGTTTCACCGTCCGTTTTGAGTACATTCTGACCAAGTACATCTGTCATGTTCAAATGATATTGACCTGCAGAAGCAGCAGTGAATTTCACCGTAGATTTTTCAGTTGCAGGATTCGGATAAACAGAACCATTGAATGATTCAGCATTTGAATTTACCTGTGATCCGCGACAAGTTACTGCCACTGCCAGCAGCTGGCTTCCGCTTACTCCGCAACCATTAGATGCTTTACAAATAATAGTTCCACCGGTAGCTCCCCACTGTACAATAATACATCCACCATTTGAAGGACCGAGAATGACTGCTCCCGGAGGAACTGTCCACTGATAAGCATTTGCCCCGTTTGATCCGACTGCGCAATATTGTTCCACTCCTCCGTTGCACACAGAAGTATTTCCTGAAATTGATGTGGGAGTATTGGGAGCTCCGGTTACGAGAAGAGTACGTGGGGCACTGTTCCCGCACGCATTAACAGAGATTACACTGATCGTGCAGTTTGTCATGTTGCCTGCCCAATCCATTGTGATACCACTTAAGAAGTTTGGTCCTTGAATGGTTCCACATGTAGCACTCCAGCTATATCCTGTTGCAAATACCACCGGAGAAATCGAATAAGAAACTCCTGTTTGCCCGCACTGCCCGTTGGCAGGTCCGTTTATGTTTGCAGGAACGCCCGGCAATCCATTTGCAATACCTTTTGAGCGGACCGCACCAGAATAAGGGCAACTGCTGTTAGCAGTAACAGAAACGGTGGAACCGCCAGGAATGCTGGCAGGGAAAGCAATAGAACATGTATTACCAGTTCCTGTTACAACTGCACCGGGCACTGAAGTGGTCCATGTATAAGAGACAGCACCGGGAACAGGTGTTACGCTGAAAGCAGATGAAGCATTCGGGCATGGATAGCTGGTTCCGCTTATACCACCGGGAAGAGCAGGAGCCCGGCTTAAAGTGATTGTTCTGTTTCCTCCGTTATATCCGCAGGCAGTTTGGCCATGAACACTAAGTGTTCCCGAAACAAATCCTGATGAGAAGTCAACAGTTATAGATTGTGAACCGTTACCATTCACTGTTATTCCCGCAGAGCCTGTCCACTGATAACTGGCAGCACCTGAAACAACAGATGTAGAATATATATTACCCGTTGAACCCGGGCAACCTATAATTGAACCTGTAATACCGGAAGGAATAGAAACAGTAGCACGCACCCATGTACAAATGTTGTTTGTGTTACCGCATGCATTACCACCGAAAACACAAATACTCCATCCGGATGCTCCTGTTGCCGGCAAAGATGTAAAAGTCACATTCACATTCGGAGTAGTTGTTTCAAACGGGCTTGGATTTCCATCGAAGAGGACACCGGCATTAGCACTTGACCAGTGATAGAAGGTACAGTTAGCAACTGCATTTACACTGATGGTCGCAGGAGGTGCTCCCACACAACCGTCAGAAAGGCCGGCTGTATAGTGAATCGTATTTGAGGGAGGTGCTGAGATCACATTTACAGTCACACTTTGGCATGCAGTAGGGCCACAGGCGCCTTCAGCACGCACAAAATACTGGTGAGCACCATTCGTAAGAGGAGTAATAGTTATAGATGCTCCGGAACCAATAGATGCACCTGCTGCACAGCCACCTTCATACCAAACCCAGTTTGCAGCGGTTCCGAGTGAACCACCATTTGCGGTTAATGTGACAGTGCTGTTCAAACATATCTGGCCATACAAAGCATTGCTTGTTGCACCGGTTGCTGCAGTTGATGGTGTTTGTACCGTAACATTAAAAGAACAGGAAGCTGTTCCGTTTATGTTTGTTGCTGTACAGGTAACTGAAGTGGTACCTGCAGAGAATGTGCTACCTGAAGCAGGACTGCACGACAATGAAGGAGCAGGTGAACTTGTAGAAGAAGGCGTGAATGTTACAACCGGGTTGCAGGTTGTAATGTCCCCGGGGCAGGTAATGTTTACTGCAGAAAACGGTTCACCTGTTTCAAACTCGCTGAAGGATGTAAGTCCCGTTGCCTGCGTGCTTGTTGAAGTCACGGTTCCAGTAGTTGTAGCATTCCATGAAGAATCGAATTTACGTACCACATAGTTTAAAGGATTGCCCGTTGCTTCACCTGCATCAAAATTAAACGCAGCATCGTAGCTTGAAAAAGTAAAACCCGATTGCGTTATGTTCCAGTACCTGTTTGCTTTCGCACCCTGATTTATTCCTGATGAGTTAGCCACCGGATTATTTTCATCTGGCGGTGCGCCCGGCAAAGTTGATGCTGTTACGGATCCTGTTCCCCCTACTCCATAAATAGAAAGATTAACCGGAGCATAAACAGTTGCATCACCAATTTCGAAATCTTTATTCCCGCTTGCGCTTATATACTTTTCAAGATTTCCATATACATACTTTCCCGATGCAGCATTGATAACTGTCCCGCTTATATCCACGGTAAGTATATTGCTGCCGGTGGTAATTTTACCGTTTGCAAAATCAAGTGTCCCTTCCACATCAGCATCCGAAGCAAGCGTTACACCTGCTGCGTTATTTATAGTAACATCGTTAAAAGAAGTTATTGATGTACCCGTTATCGTTTGATTGGAAGTTCCGTCAAAAACTACTTTTCCCGGACTTGAATTTATAAGTCCGTTGGCATCGTTCGTCCAGTCACCTTTCAATTGCAGTGCTCCACTGTTTTCAACGGCACCGGCATTTTGCATCGTAATTCCACCATCAGTAATTATATAAGTACCCGCAGGAACATTCACAACCGTGTTCGATATGTTTAATGATTGCGCGGGAACCAAGTCAGGAAATAACAGCATCCATAATCCTGCAAGCAGGAAATGGGGAAGCTTCCATAGCCGCGAAATTTTCACAGCGGGAAATGCTTCTGTTAGTTTATGAATAGTCAGATTCATTTTTATTTTTTTTAATTAATACGATTGGACTAATCAGTAAAACGAAAATCAAATTCGCTTTGCATAATCCGCTCATCGTACAATTATTTTTTAGAAACGCTTGCTTCTGTGCTATTCACACCTGCATCTCCCTTAGCCAGTTTGGACATAAGCAATTCCTGCCTGTCGAGTCTTTCTTTAAGAGATGCAATATCCTTTTGCTGCTCGGTAATAAGCTTGTCCTGATCAGCAACAATTTTAATAAGGTAAACCGCTACCCTGTCGTATTTTACACTGTAGCATTCTGTTTCGGTTTTTGAAACAACATCCGCTCCGTTTGCATCTGTCTGCACTAAACCTGTCTCTCCAATCCAGTTTCTTTTCGGTCCGTACACTACCAGGTCAGGAACAAATTTTTCCACTTCTTCTGCAATTAGACCTATATCAGGATCGCCACCCAATGCCTTTTTCAGATTGTAGCTTACAGGGCGTATCTGCAAAAACTTTTCCTTATCAATTACAAGATCTTTTATGTTCTCTTTTACTTTTATTGTTGAGCTGAGCGGCTGAAGATTTCCACCCGATGTTCTGATTACAGATGTTCCCGTACTTGCAGATGAACTTGAAAGGTTAAAAGTAGGAGCTGTAACAGTGCCACCTGAAGTAATCCCGCCACTTGTTCTCAATCCGCTTGAAGGTGGACTGCTTGAAGTACCAACACTCAGTCCTCCACTGATAACAGAATTGCCTGAGCCGGTAATGTTCGTTGATCCTACAACAAATGAGTTGCTGCTCGAATTAATTTTAACATCTCCGCTTGATAAAATACCACCTGATGGTGGAGCAGTTGAAGTACCCACTCTCAGGCCATCTGTAATATGTGCCTGACCATCTACACTTAATTCAAAAGAAGAAGAAGGAGAAAAGCCAATGCCCACATTTCCATTCACACGCAAATCATATGAAGATGACGGAGTGGTACCGATACCGACATAAGACTGAAGATAAGATACACCGTTAACTTTAAGGCGGTAAGATGATGAAGGTGTTGTGCCGATACCAATGTAGTCTGTGAAGTGACCACTGCCGTCCACACTCAAGGCATAGGATGAACTTGGAGAAAAACCAATACCTATATTGCTGTTTACACGCAGATCATAAGAAGAGCTGGGCGCATTGTTAATTCCTACACCTGAGTTAGACGTGCGCAGCACATTCGTACATTCCCATGTTCCGCTGCCGTTACCTCTCACGGTGTAATCGCTGTTTGCAGAAGTGCCGCAGTTAATAGTGCTTCCGCCACCACCGCCTGAACCAGTAGCAAGGCGCACCCATTGTGTGCCATCCCAATAGTAATAGCCGGGGGTTACATCATTTACAGTAGTAGTGTTGTAAACGAGCAAACTCACTGCGGGCGTTGTAACCGGAGAAGCAGAGCCGGTTACAGTTAAGGCAATGCGCGGGATAAGAATCCCTTTATCTGTATAATTTACATCGAGCCCTGAGGATACATGGGCAGGAGCCCCCGCTGCATTGATACCTACTCCTGTTTGCGCCTTTGCAGGTTGCAAGCTAAGAACGGCAACGGCAAATGTGCCAATGCATACGGCAGTATGCATGTACTTGATAATGGAAAATTTTAATTTCATTTTGATAAGTGATTTAAGTAAAAAGATGTTTGAAGTTATTCTATTTTAAGATTTAAGAAGTCGCAGCAACAGAAGCAAAAACAATTATAAAGTCATCACTGCTTAAAGTTTGCAGTGGTATCATCACCCGTGGAAAAGATAACGCGATAAATGTAGCAACATCTATTTAATTTCCAATCTGCAATTAAAAATTTTGGCAGGTAGATGAAGCGGCCTTTTCGCACTCTTTATTAAGTACAGTCTTGTCCAGCCGGGAATAATTTTTACTCCCCCCACATCCCAAATCCCAATTAATCTTCCTATGTTTACGACTCATAAAATTCAAGTCATCCATGAAAACCAATTTTACACGGATCATTTTCCTTTTTCTTTTTTCCATGTTATGTTTCGCTGCCGTAGCAGGTACAAAACAATGGACTTATTTTTCTGCTGATGCTTCAAATCTTAAAGAGCACACTTCAATTTCTGTCGTCAACTCTTCTGGCACTGAAACAGAACTGCTCTTTACCCTCACCGGATTTTCAAAATCACAAGTGCTGACGCCAAACGGAAACGCCTTTGTCATCAGCTCTTCTAAACTCACACGTATACTTGAAGCGGGCGCACCCGACCTTGCTAAGATGGCTTTCTCCATCGCAATTTCTGATCATGCAGCAATGGTTGTTGATGAATTGAATTCATCTTATACAACTTACACCAATGTTGAAGTCGCTCCCTGCAAAGGTAATTTATACAGGAATGTTGATCCTTCCACCGTTCCGTTTACTTATGGAAATGTATACAACCAGAATCAGTTTTATCCCGGACAACTCGTGCAGCTGCAGCAACCGTATATCGTGCGCGACCTCCGCGGACAAGCCGCATGGGTTTTTCCGTTTCAGTATAATCCTGTTACGAAAGAATTAAGGGTGTACAATGAAATTCATTTTATAATAAAAGCGAATGGAATTTCAAGCGTCAATTCGCTTTCCCGCACTCAACCACTTAGTAAAATTGACCGTGCATTCAACGGAATTTACCGTTCACTTTTTGTAAACGCAAACAGCATTCAATATACGTCTCTGGCAGAAGAAGGCAATATGCTCGTCATCTGCTACGATCAGTTTCTTACTGCCATGCAGCCTTTCGTTGACTGGAAAAATAAAACCGGACAGCGCACAGAGATGGTACCGTTTTCTGCAGTGGGAACAACAGCAATTGATTTGAAAAATTACATTGTAAACTATTACAATACATCAGGACTCACTTTTGTATTGCTCGTTGGCGACGGCGCTCAGATTCCTGTGGCCTCAACATCAAACGGAGAGAGCGATCCAAGCCTGGGATATATTCTCGGAAATGATTCTTATGCCGAAGTTATTGTAGGAAGATTTTCTGCTGAAACAGTTGAACACGTGGAAACACAAGTGAACAGATCTATTACTTATGAAGCATTTCCTGATCCCACCGGACAGTGGTATCATAAAGCTGTGTGCATTGGTTCTGATCAGGGTCCCGGCGACGACAATGAAATGGACTACGAACATGAGCGGAACATGGAAACCGATGAACTTGGATATACATTCACTGATATCGATGAATTATTTGACGGCTCACAGGGTGGAAATGATGCTAACGGTAATCCGACTCCAAACAATCTCATCAACTCATTAAATGACGGAAGAAGTGTAATCACTTATACAGGTCATGGTAGTTGTGGTAGTTTTGGCACTACAAGTTTTAGTACCAATAATGTTCCCTCACTCACCAATGCAGACATGCTTCCTTTTGTGTGGGCCGTTGCATGTGTGAACGGACAGTTCAATGGATACTTTTGCCTTGCAGAAGCATTCATGCGCGCTACCGATGGAAACGGAAAAGCAACAGGTGCTATTGCAACATTTATGTCAACGATAAATCAAAGCTGGGATCCGCCGATGGATGCACAGGATGAATTCATTGACATCTTAACCGATCAGTATCAAGGCGCCAATATCAAACGCACTTTCGGTGGCATCAGCGTAAATGGATGTATGCATATGAATGACCAATACGGTGCGGCCGGCGATGAAATGACTGATACGTGGACCTGCTTCGGTGATCCTTCCCTCGTGATTCGTACTGCAACACCTGCATCAATGATTGTTGCGCATGACATGTTGATTGAAGAATCAGCAACATCATTTATGATCAACTGTAATACTGATGGCGCTCTTATTTGTCTGAGTAAAAACAACCAGATCATTTCCACACACCATGCATTGCTTGGCTTGTGCAATCTACAGAATATCACCGGGCTCATTGTGGGAGATACACTTGATGTTACGGCAACAGCTTATAATATGATTCCATATTTCGGAAAAGTAATCGTAACATCATTTACCGGAATTGCTCATCATGCATTCATTGCATCAGAATTTTCAGTTTATCCTTCAGTGACGTCAACGGGACATTCTGCAGTTCAGTTTACGTTGACAGAAAATTCCACAGTAATTATTGAATTAATGAATGCGACCGGACAACATGTGAAAAATATTTTGAAAGCTGATTTTGTAAAAGGAGTACATCAGTCAGAAGTTGATCTGAAAGGACTTGCGAAAGGAATTTACTTTATCAATCTGAATATTTCAGGAAAATCAGAGAGCAAAAAGATTGTAATAGAATAAAAACATTTCCTGCGAATAAACGGGCTAAACTTAAATGGGTGGCCCGTTCTTTTTCTACTTTGAATTTATATTTTCGATTCCTGACAATCAGTATTCAGATGTGAATTCAGCCACGATCCCGATATCTATCGGGATCGTGGCTCTCTTATTCCATTCCAATTAAGGGCTCAAATTAATTTGCCAAACAAAAATCATTCTTTAACATTGTATCCGATACTGATTTCAAAATAGTTCAACATGTATAAACCCAATAAAATGAGTTTCATTTCAACAGGTACTTTCTGGGGTGTGGTCATCATTCTTTTCGGACTTTCAATTCTTCTTCGGGAAGTATTTCACGTCCACATCCCCTTTGTAAAAATTTTATTCGGCATCATCCTGATTTACTTCGGTGTTAAAATGATTGCCGGTGGATTTATGAAAGGAGGAACGAGGAACGCAGCCGTCTTCGGCGAATCAGAAATGCAATACGATGCAAAGCACGACGACTACGATATTGTTTTCGGAAGCGGGACGATAGATCTTTTTAAAATAGAAACACCTGCACAGAACCGGAAAATAGAAGTGAGTGTAGTCTTCGGCAATGGGGAACTTATTCTCAATGACAGCATTCCGATGAGGATTGAAATGAATTCTGTTTTTGGCGCCAGTATAATGGAAGACAAACGGATTAATGCCTTCGGGAAAACCCACAACACCACTTCAGCCTATAAGGAAGGGCAGCCCTATATATTGTTGGAAACGAATGTGGTTTTTGGAAAATTAATCATAAGGAGTAAGAGATGGTAATTTAATACTTACGGCGAACAGAAATACAGGATTTAACAATTTAATGCAGGTCTTACTTGTCGACATCAGCATACTGTTTATGCGAACCCTGATTTAAAAATTTAGGAAACTACCCTTTCTCCCCCTAACCTGAGTGTAACTGTCAAAAAAAAATACATTATTTCTCATTCTCGAAAATTGCAATTGTTTGCTAAATATTCATGAAAAAATTAATATACCTTTGGCCCATATTACATTGAAGTGACGCGCATCATTTCCTTATTGATATTAAGCTATTACTTAACAGTAAGCCTTTGTCTTCCGCAAGGTGATTTTTCTGCTGTGATGGATTTGCCACAGATGTACCGCCACTGCAAAGCAACAGAGGATAAAGACATGACTCCTATAGATTTTATTACGGATCACCTCATTAATATTGATTGCTTGTTTGACAAACACAATAATGGTGATGAACAGAAACCTCATGCTCCAGTTCAGTTTCATCATCAGCAGTCGCAGAATTATTTTACAACGAGTGAGTTAAAAGTTATGCAGAATAATTTCTCTGCGCTGGAGGATGTAGCGCCTGCCATAGAAGAGAATATTTTCTTCTCTGATATTCTCAAAATTATTTTTCGGCCTCCGATAGTTTAATTTAATAGTTATTTCTTGCTTGCTCACCTGTATTAAAATTCAGGTGATGCATAATTATTAATTTAAATCTAAAAAAATGAAAGTCAAAAAAATAATACTAAGATTGGCATTGCTCATGTCAATATTACCGGCCAATCTGTTTGCTCAGGTTTTAGAAACTGAAGAATCGAAGCCACTGATTCCGGGGCAATGTGAGATAGGAACCGGATTGGAGTTCCAAACTTCGAAAGAAGGAACAGAATCTGCATTGCCTCTGGCAATCGAATATGGTTTATCGAAGAAGCTCACCCTGCTGATAGAGCCGGTCGGTTTCACTAGTATTCGTCCCAAAGCAGGAAAGCGTGCTAAAGGAATAGGAGATTTAGAATTGACACTGTTCTATCAAATTGTTTCAGAAAAAACAGTGTTGCCTTCTATTTCCCTTTCCGGTGAAATAAAAATTCCAACTTCAAAAAACAAGCTCATAGGTACAGGTAAAACAGACTATTCTCCTTACCTGATCATGAGTAAGACAACAGGTAAATTCTTTACGAGCATTAATCTTAGCTATACATTTCTTGGAAAGCCTGCAGGTGTAGTTGTAAATAATTTATTCAACTACGCGATCGGGACAATCTTCAAAGCATCTGCAAAAAGCATTTTGTATGCAGAAATATATGGAAATACTTCTGCCATTGGTGAACACGGAATTTCCGAAGCGGAGGTAAGCACAGGTGTAAATACAAACAATGTAGAACTTACAGGAGGAGAGACGGTTGGTGCTTTGGGTTACGGGCTTTATCTTGGAAAAGAGCTGTTGATTTCATTTGGAATTAATTATGACAACAACAATGCTCTTTTATTACGCCCAGGGATTGAATGGAAATTCGGTGGCAAACAATAAATTCATTTGAACAAGTAAAATAAATAAATAAATAATGAAAAAAATAATTTTCTTAGCACTCACGCTTCTCGCTGTAGGTGCAATCGCCGCTTCTCAAAGCAAAACACCTGCTGCTGTAACATCAGCGTTTGAAATAAAGTTTCCCAACGCTTCAGATATACGATGGGATAAGGAAAATGCCCACGAGTACGAAGCAGAATTTACCTGGAAAGGAGAAAAATATTCCGCCAACTTTAACGACAAAGGTGAATGGATAGAAACCGAAAGCCCTGTTGCTTTCGACCTGCTTCCTAAAAATGTGCGGAACGCATTTAACACCTCCCATAAAGGTGCAATCGTTAAAAGCGCCTCAAGGATTGAAACTGCTGACGGCAAGTCGAAATACGAAGTGGAAATAAAACAGGGAGTGAAAACTGTAGAAATATTTTTTACTGAAGACGGAACTGAAATTAAAAAATAAGATTGTTAGGACACAGCATTTGAAAAAAAGCTGTGTCCTTTTATCATTTTTTTTGCTAAAGTATTCTTGAATAAAAATTGGAATTTAAGATCACAATTATCAAGTTAAAACTTTAGCAAATATTTTTTTCAATACTCTTAACAAAATGAAAAATATAATCAGTACATCAATAATTATTCTTTCAGTATTTATTATTTCCTCCTGCAAGAAGGATGCAGGTGAAGGTGGCACATCAAAAATCACAGGAAAGGTAATTCAGGAAAAATGGGATAATACTTTTAGCGTCTTAATAAATAGCTATCCCTTGCGCAACCAGGAAGTTTATATCATTTATGGTGCTGATCACGCCCAGTATGATAACAATTACAAAACTGCCTTTGATGGTTCATATCAATTCAAGTATCTACAGAAAGGGACTTACCAGCTTTATGTCTACACGGAAGATACAACAGGACTATCAACTACGGGGACGGTGGATTTTACGCTTCCTAAAATTCCCGTATTTGCAACCGTAGAAATCACCAAAAATGGTCAGACCATCACCGTGCCTGATATTCTTACATATACTTTCAAATGATCTTTTTTATTCCGATGTTTTAAAGATAAAACTGAAACAGCCAAATGAGATTTACATTTTGCTAATTTAGCCCGATATCTATGAGAAATGAATTTTCTCTCTTGCTCTTTTTGTTATCAGCATTCATTGCCAATTCCCAGAATACGCTGAATGACTATCTGCAGACAGCAATTAAAAATAGTCCTGTTTTTATTGACAATCAAAATCAAATTCGATCCGTGGAATTTGACAGCATGCGTATTCGTGCAAGCTACAAACCTCAGCTAAATTTTACCAGCAATAATTTTTATGCACCTGTTGTCAATGGGTATGGTTACGATGAAATAATTACAAATGGAGGAAATTACAATGCATTGTTGGGAGTGAATTATACGATTGCGGGAAAAAATATTCTGAACAATCGTTATTCTGCTTTCAACTTACAAAAGCAAATCCTTGAGCTTGATTCAAAACTAAGCGAACGCGATCTGAAGCAAGCTGTAACGGCACAATACATAACCGTTTATGGCGAACAACAAGTTCTCTCAAATGCGAAAAATGTGCTGGACATATTGAAAGAGGAAAATTTAATTTTGAAAGGAATTACTGAGAGGGGCACATACAAACAGACAGATTATCTGTCGTTTCTTGTCAACTATAAGCAACAGGAACTTTCTTATTCTCAGCAAAAATTACAGGTGCAAACTGACATATACCTATTGAACTACCTATGCGGCATTGTTGATACAAGTTACATTTCTTTATCCGATCCTTCTTTAATGATTTCTGATCGTAATGGCCATGAAAAGACAATACAGTATCATCAATTTTATCTTGACAGCTTAAAGCTTCAGAATTCAATTGAGCAACTCCATTTTAATTACAGACCAAGGCTAACCCTGCTTGGAGATGCCGGATATAACACTACATTTATTTATCATGCTGAAAGAAATTTCGGAGCAAGCGTGGGGTTTAATTTTTCCGTTCCTATTTATGATGGCAGTCAGCGTAAATTACAAATAGAAAAATTTAAACTCTCTGAAAATACACGATTAAGCAAAGTTGAATTTTTCAAAAAACAATATAGCATGAAACAGATGCAATTGCAGCAGCAATTATCTGAAACAGAAAAGTTGATTTCAGAAGCTCGTGGACTATTTGAAATATCTAATACCCTTTTAAATGCTAACCGAAAATTGCTGGAGACGGGCGACTTACGGATCGCTGAATATGTTTTAACACTTACAAGTTATATTTCATTACAGGTAACTGTTCAGCAATTGCTCACAAATAAAATGCAGCTCATTAATCAATATAATTATCTGAATTTTTAATTATGCTTTTAACGACTAAAAACACTTTAGCATTCTTGCTGATTTTATTTCTTACTTCCTGCAGAAACAAAACAGCGGATAGTCCCGAGAAAAGAGGACAGGAAGGAACTCCGGTATCTGTTTCCTCGATTGAAAAAGGCGCATTGACTGAAACAATTGAGTTGAACGCAACCTCTTCCTTCCTATTAAAAACCCAGGTGAAATCGGTGACAAACGGCTATCTCAAAAACCTTAAAATAAAACAAGGTGATTTTGTAACAAAAGGAGAAATTTTGATGATTGTAACTTCGAAGGAAGCACACAACATCGGAAGCGAGATAAATAAATTTGATACCTCCTTTCATTTCAAAGGTGAAATAAATATTGTGGCCACCGGGAGTGGCTACATTTCACAACTCAATTTTCAGAACGGAGATTATGTTCAGGATGGTGAACAGGTTGCAACAATCAGTGATAAGTCAAGCTTTGCCTTCATACTTGAATTGCCATATGAGTTGACGTCACTTTTAAATACGAATAAAAATGTTAAGCTACTGCTTCCTGATTCATCGATACTGAATGGCACGATTGTTAAGCCCATGCCAACCGTAGATGCTGCCTCTCAGACACAGAGCTATTTAATTTCGGTCAACACCACCAAAATGATTCCTGAAAATTTAGTTGCGAAAGTTTTATTGGTCAAGTCATCAAAGCAAAATGCAGTTTCGGTTTCGAAAGAAGCAGTGCTAACTGATGAAACACAAAGTAGTTTTTGGGTGATGAAATTGCTAAATGATTCAACTGCTGTAAAAATTCCAATAACAAAAGGAATTGAAACAAAAGACAAAGTTGAAATTCTGTCCCCATTATTTTCTGATGCTGACAAAATTCTTGTAAACGGAAATTATGGATTACCTGACACTGCATCAATTGTTGTAAAACACTAAATAGCGATTAACGCAATGAAGTTTTTTCATTCACACAAAAGCCCACTTACGGTTGTTATCGCTATTATCTTGCTTGGTGGCGCTTTTGTTTACAGTCGCATGCAGGTTTCACTTTTCCCGGAAATCACTTTCCCAAAAATAAAAATTATCGTTGATGCGGGGCAAATGCCCGTGGACAAAATGATGCTTACGGTAACGAGGCCGATTGAGCTTGCAATTAAAAAGGTTCCCGAATTAAAATTATTACGTAGCACAACAAGTCGTGGCAGTTGTGAACTTTCCGCTTTCATGGACTGGAACAGCAACATTGATATTGATCAGCAACGAATCGAATCAAAAATCAACGAAATAAAAAATCAGCTCCCCCCTGAAGTAAATATTGAGGTAGAGCGCATGAACCCGAGCATTCTCCCTGTTAGCGGATATACACTCGAAAGTAATTCGCGCTCACCGATTGAACTGAAAATGATTGCCCAGTACACCGTGAAACCATTTTTATCACAGGTAGATGGTGTAAGTGAAATCCGCGTGATCGGTGGTAAATCAAAAGAATATCATTTGGCCCTGAACATTCAGAAAATGTCGACACTGGGTATTACTCCTGATGCCATCAGCACTTCTATCAGCAATACAGGATTTATAAAAAGCAATGGTTACCTGAGCGACTACCACATGATGTATTTGTCGATCACAGATGCTTCGCTTGATGAAAAATCAGAACTGGAGAATCTTGTGATCAGCAACAATGGAAAAAGAATAGTGCTTGTGAAGGATATTGCTGATGTACAAATTACAGAAGCAAAGGAGTACATCCGCATTAATGCAAATGGAAAGGACGGAATTTTAATTGCTGTAGTTAAGCAACCGAACGCAAACCTTATTCAGCTTTCAACAGACATGGATAAGAAAGTGAAAGCGTTGAAAACAACATTGCCCAAAGATATTTCCATCAAACCATATTATGTTCAGGCGGATTTTGTCAAAGATTCCATTCGCAGTGTAACCGATAGCTTGTGGATTGGATTACTCCTGGCCATACTTGTTGCAATTATTTTTCTTCGCTCTTGGAAAGCGAGCGCTGCAATTTTATTTACCATTCCGGTTACGTTGTTACTTACAGTTATTATTTTTTATGCTACTGGTCAATCTTTCAATATCATGACGCTGGGTGCTATAGCGGCATCTATCGGGTTAATCATTGATGATGCAATAGTTGTCGTGGAGCAGATCCATCGAACACATGAAGAACATCCCGAAGTGCATTCTAAAGAATTGGTCGGAAAAGCGATAAGGTATTTATTTCCTGCCATGATTGGCTCTTCATTAAGTACCATAGTGATCCTTCTTCCATTCATGTTGATGACGGGTGTTGCAGGTGCTTATTTCAAAGTAATGACCAACTCAATGATCATAACGTTGGTGTGTTCATTTTTTGTAACATGGCTTTTACTGCCTGTAATTTATTTATTGCTGACAAAAAAAGAAATTAACAGCGCGAGAAAAACTTCACATGCCCAAAATGTAAAACAGCAGCGATGGATAAAATTTGTAATTGCCAGGCCATGGATAAGCTTTCTCTTTGTTGCCGGTTTTATTCTAAGTATCGTTTTAATTATTCCAAAACTCGAAACCGGTTTTCTTCCTGAGATGGATGAAGGGAGCATAGTGCTTGATTATTCCTCGCCACCCGGAACTTCTCTTGAAGAAACAGACAGGATGTTAAGGGAAGTTGAAAAAATAATTGTGACAATTCCAGAGGTTGAGACGTATACCCGAAGAACGGGGACACAAATGGGTTTTTTCATTACCGAACCAAACAGGGGAGATTATCTGATTCAGCTTCGAAATAAAAGAACGCACTCTTCTGCTAATGTGATTGATGAAATTCGTTCAAGAATTGAGGCAACGCAACCGGCACTTCGAATTGATTTCGGACAGGTGATTGGTGACATGCTTGGTGATTTGATGACGAGCGTGCAACCGGTGGAAATAAAAATATTCGGAAACGATAAGAAAATATTGCAAGAGCTTTCACGGCGGGTATCATCTATTGTAGAAAACGTAGAAGGAACTGCTGACGTGTTTGACGGAATTGTAATAGCAGGTCCATCCATCAGTATCCAGCCATATGAATCGCAATTAGCACAATTTGGAATTACGTCAGCCAATCTTCAAAACCAAATTCAAACTTCATTAGAAGGAACGATTGTGGGAAATCTGCATGAAACAAATCAGCTTACAAACATTCGCATGACGAATCCGGGAAGCAATAAACTTACAGTTGAAGATTTAAAAAATCAACGCGTGTTTCTTCCGAGCGGAAAATTAAAGCCACTCTCCAGTCTAGCCTCCATCACAATTAATGTTGGCGACGCAGAAATTGAGCGTGAAAATCTTCAGTCTATGGGAGTTGTTACTGCCCGTCTTGATAATCGAGACCTGGGAAGCGTGATGGTTGAAATCAAAAAAAATATTTCCTCTCTGTTAAACTTGCCACAAGGTTATTATATTGTTTATGGCGGGGCTTATGCTGAACAGCAGCAGTCATTCCGAGAATTGCTGATGATTTTATTAACATCTGCGCTGCTTGTGTTTGCTGTTATTCTATTTTTATACAAAGATTTTAAGATTGCCCTTTCCATATTATTTATTGCAGTATTGGGAATTGCGGGGAGTTTAATTGCATTGCTAATCACACACACTCCATTAAATGTCGGTAGTTACACAGGTTTGATAATGATAATAGGCATCATTGGAGAAAATGCGATTTTCACAATACTACAGTTCCGCGAATCCATAAGGGAAGGAAGGTCAAGAGACGAAGCAATAATTTATTCTATCTCTACACGCCTTCGTCCAAAGTTGATGACTGCACTCGGTGCCATTATTGCGCTGATGCCAATCGCACTGGGAATCGGTACGGGCGCACAATTGCATCAGCCACTTGCCATTGCAGTTATCGGGGGATTTATCTTTGCATTGCCATTGCTATTAATTGTATTACCAACCATGATCAGAAAAATAAATATCAGTTGATGCTAATGGGCGATCAGGTCAGCGAAAAGTTTAATACAAATTTTTCCGAAAATATTGTACTACTTATTGGGGCTGGGACGGCAATTTTTTCAAAAACTACATTCAAGATGTATCAGATCGATTTGTTTTGCAGTCCCGAAGTGGCGAAATAGCTAACTTTTTTGTTGAGCATATTTTGAATATTGAAGTATTTCAACTGATTAATGAAGCAGATCTTCGTTCCTCAGATCCCTTCATACCGGTGAAGTGAATGGCCTGTTTTAATTTCGAAAAGCCATGAAAATTCATGGCCTTTCTACTTCACTGGTAGCCCAAGGTGACCAAATATCTAACTTTTTTATTGAGGATTTTCTCAAAATTGAGGAATTTATTAACAGTGTCCTTGAACTGAAATCAGTATGTGGATAATTTGTATTATAAAGTACCTCCTAATTTTTTGACATGTATTACAATAATTTTGTTGAACTGTTGAACTGCTGACCGCATCATTGGCACTTGTCCTTTTCGAAGGAAAAAGAAATTTATCCCTTAAGGAATTTTGGGTGAGGGATAAAAAGAAAAGAGGACTGCCCATCAACAGTCCTCTTATAGTTGTTTGAATCGAATGTTAACGAACGATAGAAAGTTTACCTGTAGAAATTTGATTTGTGTTTTGAAAAATTTCGTACTGGTAGAAACCTGGAGCAAAATTGCTCATGTCAAATGTTGATGAAGTCGATTTTGAATTCAGCTTTTCAAACATCAATACTCTGCCAACATTGTCTAAGACCCGAACGAAGTAGGCAACATCATTATCGTTAAGTACATAAGAGAAAGTTATTCTTGAATCTGTCGGGTTAGGGAATGCAATGAACCTACTTGCTGGTGTGTTACTGTGAGCAAAGCGCATGGGAGAATAGCTATTGCAATCATTCGGAGCGTAGAACACTCCCTCTTTATACATTAGCAGGTATTGTGCCGTGTAAACCGCTGGTCCACCTTCATACGGACAAAGTTGTGCAATGAATTGTAAGGAACTTGTTTGCTGAGAAGTAAATTCCTTTTTATTGATAGCAGCCGTATTCAGGTAAATATCGTTAACGGTTTTGAGATAGGTTTCAATCGGTTTTAGATCTGACACTTGTTGATTTGAAACTTTCACTTGCTCAATTATTGTTGAATCACCTCCTGCGATTGTAGTATCTGCAAAGGCAGTTGAAAAGTCCTCTTTCAAACTTCTTAGCTCTCCCATTGCATCGTTATCGGCTGATGCTTCGAATGATTGAATATCTGCATCGGAAGAATTCAAATCATCTTTGTATTTGAGTGCATCAAGTACGGCATTCTTGCCTATCCATTCAGTTGCATCGGAGTCAATAGAATATGTGAGTTCATCATTGATGACTTTTTTCGCATCATCTGTTGGGTCTTTTATGTTCCCATCACAAGTTGCGGTGTATTGGCTAACAGCACTTGATACCGGAGATAATATATCGTTAGCCCCGTTTTGTCCGTCATTGCTATGAGTAGTTATAATATAAGGAACGCTGTTCGCACTTATGAATACTGGAAAGTGAGATGTGTTGCTGATATTTGAACCGAAGGAATAGGAATCGTAATCATTATTTATCCATTGATTGTAGTAATAGATTCCATTTCCTCCCTGATTGCCTATATCGCCACCGTTGCGAAGTACAAAACCGATGTCGCATTTTTCCATAGTGTTAAGAACAACCTGAACATTGGTACCAAGCATGTTTCCTCCGAAAACGATTCCTTGTGCCATTGCGTACACATTGTTGCTGCAAAGAAGGGCTCCGCCTCCTTGCTCAACTACGATTCCGAATTGTGCTTCTTTAAGTGCTGATTCATCTCGCACTATGTTTCCTGTTATCTGAGGATAGTGGCTATTCTCTGCAAGGATTCCTGTTACTTTATGTGTATTGGAATTGATAAAGTGAATATCATTTTCTGTAACAGTAGTTTTATAGTCGTTGCCAATATTGATTCCTACTGCTGCATCAAAAATGTGATTACCGTTTATGTCCGTAACGTTATTTAATCCCGGCTGAATGAGATTGCTTTCCCATACTGCAATGCCATATACCATTTGATTTGGGTTGAATGAAATGGTATTGTTGACATAGTGCTGCAATGATGGGTAATTGAAGAAACCTGCAATTCCGATCCAAGATGGATTTACGATTTCGTTGTTTTGGATGCCTATTTTTCTTTTCATGCAACTTTGAGTTACTATGGCGACTGCGCCACCGGAAAAATAATTTCCGTCAACAGTTGTAGCAACAGAGTTGCTTGCATTAACTCCAACGTTGCAGTTGGTGAAAATATTGTTTGAGGTTACTTCAATATAACCGTCATTCTCTGCCCAAACACCTGCTCTGTCAATATCAAGGAAGGTATTACCGTAAACAGAAGTATAAGAGAGATTGGAACTTTTTATACCGATGGAACAATTCGTAAAATTGTTGCCAGAAATAGCCAACTGGTCAGCGTGAATTGCATCAATATGAATTATGCCTCCTGTGTTACCGTTACAAGTTGAACAGTTGAATGTATTTCCGGTAACTGTACATATACCGTAATTAGCATTTGATGGCGCGATTGATTCAGTATTCATATCGAAATCGGAATTCGTAATATGAAACTCGCCTCCGTTATCAGTGTAAACTGCATTCGAAGCATTTTCAATTAGTGCATCATCTATATTGAGAATGGCAGTGGTTCCGTCAAGGTGAATGCCTGTCCAACCTGTACCGCAAGCGTAAAGGTGTGAACGCGTGATTCCGTTCGCGTTGGTGCAAATGCTTTTAATATTTAATGTTCCACCTGATTGTACTTCTATTCTTGCTTCATTGCTGAACTGAACTTGGCAGTTGTCAAACGTGACTGTTTTTCCGCCTGGAATTGTGTAAACACCATTGATGTTTATTTGTTGCCCGCAATAGTTTTGGTTTGCCGTAACTGTTTCATTATTTTTTTGAGTGAAGTTTGGCGTGTTGCAGCAGCCGAGTACATCTATGCTTCCTGTTGCGCTGTTGCCACAAGCGTTTGTGACAGTGCAGGAAATTGTCCCGCCTGAGTATTGGGCGGAGTTCCATGTGACGGTTATGTAATACTTGTTTTGAAGATACGTTGCACCACTTGGAAATAGCCAACTGTAGGTTGCTCCGATCCCAGCACTAGGAACAGTATAAACTAAAGAGCCACAGGTTGAATTTGCTCCTGTAATCACTGCACTAACAGACATATTTAGATTGTACTGAGGCGAAGTATTAAAGCAACCACTTGAATTGCCTACAGTAACAGTATAAGCACCACCTTGAGTTGGATTATAATTATGAGATGTTGCTCCACTTACTATTGACGCATTACGATACCATTGATAAGTTGAATAATTTGAAGAAACGGTCAAATGGTTGTCGCAAGATGCTAAAGGATTGGTAGAAAAAATTACAGGATTGGGAATATTGTTGAAGGAAGGAATTGTAACTGAACCGTAGGCATAGCCGAAACCTCCCGCATAAGCAGTTATTGTGTAAGTCCCGGGAGACAGGCCGGTTATTGTTTGGGTTGTTTGACCATTACTCCACATATAGGATGGAGAACAGCCGCAAGTTTGGGGGTGTACTGTTGCGGTACCATTATTGAAGTTCGGACATGAAGCAGGAGTATTTTCAAAGCTCAAATAAAATCCAATTCCGACATTCGGGTCACTTGTAATTTTAACATCGTCTCTTATTCTATAATCAAACACGTAGGGACTGTAGGCATTAGTAATCATTTCACATGTGTAGATGTCAGTTACAAATGGTATCCCGGAAGCCGTGGCTGTATAGTCCGGGCTTGATGGAAATGTTGTAAGGAAAAAATCTCCGTTCTTATACCAATTATACTGAACTACTGATAGTGAAACGCCAATAGTTGTTCCTATCGCAGTTAAAATTTCCTGAGGATGGATGTTGTAGTTATCTAAAAGTTGTAAAGTTTGATCGCTGCCACAGTCAAGATAGAGAGTTTTATCATTATCCTTTAGCGGCATTAAGCCATACTTAAACCAAATTTCACCGTCAATAATATTTCCATTTGTGACATTTGCATTATCAGTACATGTAGTCATGGTTGGAACAGGATCAGCGCATGGATAACCTCTACCGGCATTGCCGGCTTCATCATAAGGGTCAATATTATTGTCGTAGGAGTAATCAAAATCAACGATGGGTTGGTTAATATTATTCTCGTAAGTTAGATCAAGAAACGGATAGCCAAGTAAATTTGCAGTGTTGACAGGACAAGTAACACCGTTTGTCAGAATGCCATGAAACCAAAGATAGTCACCATAATAATTTTGAGAAGACAAGCTAATATCACATGCTTCAGCAGAAAAAATCGGAATGATATGAGTCGCCTTTGAATTGCCTTTAAAAAACTCATATCTCTTACCACTACCCCAATCGTATTCAAACTGCATATTTACATATCCCGGACTTTGTAATCTATTTTGCATAAATTGATTCGGCATATAGCAATGTAATAATATTCTGTCGGTGATGGGATCAATGTCACTAACTTGAGTAGCTTCGGGTACTGTTGCAATAGTGTTTATTTTGCCAAGGTATGTTTCCACAAATAATGTTGAAGATCCATTTTTAAGATCATTCCACATGTGGCCCAACTGAGTTATATAATGATTATATTCAGTAACACCTCCTGACCAATACTCATATTCAAGATGCATTACGTCAATTTTTTGATTTGACGCAACTAAATTATTAAACCAAACAACATTGTTAAAAAATTGATTTTGAGTTTGGTTCGGCTTTAGTGCACCACCAGTAACTCCGATTTTCAATCCACTGATTGTTGATTTTGCCGTTGCAATAAAATCACGAAGTAAAATTTGATCGGCAGTAAGTGCAGAGGTCGTGTATAGAGTGTAATCAAGCACATAACTTTGCACATCGTACAACAATAAATAGTTAAAACCATTTGCATTCGCATAATCAATTAGGTTGCTTTTCAAGGTAGCATCATGAAGAATATAGCTGCCAAAGAAATCAACGTATAATCCTTTTACTTGAGCATGAGTAAAGGAAACATTGAAAAATAAAAAGCATAAAATAAATGCTTTGATCCGGTGAAAGTGTAGTTTCATAGTTGTTTGGTTTAACTTAAGAATTTATTTTAATATTACTATTTTTTTATATATAAAATTTTGATGATTGGAAAAGATGAATTGCAATAAATAAATACCATTGTTTAAATTGCTTAAATCTAAGTTTGCAATGCCATCAGGAAGAGAATTTAAAGAGTATACAATTTTTCCGTTGACATCCATTACATGAATAGCTTTTTCCGCTGATGTCTGTTTTGTAAATAATATTGAAAGATGGTGTCCATCAGAGGGATTGGGGTATAAAAAAATATCATCTTTGACAAAAAGAGGATCACTTACACCTGTCAATGTTGTATCTGAAACTCTCATCAAATAACTAATGTATGGATGACCCGCTTGTGATTGATAATTCCCTACGAGAATAACCTTACCTTGTTGGTCAATAATAGAACTGCATAACGGAAAAAAATTATTATTACGGTATGACGATACGCTATCCCCCTGATAATCTAAAAAAAGAACATTCAAAAAACCAAATGTGGTAATAAATGAATTGTCTTGCTTTTCGAATATTCCTACATGTCTTCCGTTTGAATTCAAAAAATCTTTTCGGTAAGTAAAGTTGCCTGATGAATCAAACTTAACAATAGCTGAATTTGGATTATTGGGATTCGAATATTGTGGGCTGTAATATTGACCACAATAAATACTGCTATCATGGCTGATCAAAAGAGAAGTAAAACCGTTGGAAACCGTGTCAGGAAATTCATTGTTCCAGTTTATATTTCCTGTTGAATCAAAAGAAAAAATGATGGAAGTAGTAGTATCAATGAATCCGCCACTGTATGTTATATAATTTCCTGAAACAATGAATTGATTTGAATTTATGCCAATAATATCATAGCCAAATGCCCCAATATGATTAGTAAAATAATGCTTCCAAATAAAATGACCCCCAGTATCAATTTTTGCGGTATATATTTTTGCGGAGTCGATTATAGCGTTGGATAGTAAACCTGTAAGCAGTAAGTTATGATCTTGATCAAATCTAATTTTTGAGATTGAGGAGATTCCTCCTAATGCTGTATCTATAACCTCCCAAATTTTATTACGAGCAGTATCCATTTTCACAACGTAAATCTGATTGTAGTAAAAGGTATCAATGTACCCTGCCAAGTAGTAATAGGGCTCGCTAACTGCTAATGAGTAAACGACATTGGAACCATCCATCCCATCGAAACGGTTGTTAGAATATATCCATTTTTCATTGCCCAATGAATCCGTTTTCATTAGGATAAAATCGCCTCCGTTTACAGCATGATAACCGCCCGCCAACAGGTAGCCGCCATCAGAAGTTTGCTTTACATCACTGGCTTGAAATTCAGGAAATGCACTGTACAATTGAAAAAAATCCAATTGCTGTGCTTGCACATGCAAAAACAGGGAGAGAATTACAAAGAGTAATGAAATTTTTTTCATAGCTGCAAGTAAAGTATTGAATAATTAAATAGACTGCGCATATTTGTATTTATTATGTACCTACTGTTTTACTCATTCTGTGGGTGATGTGGACAACCAGTTCGCAGTTTGAAGTTCTTAACTTTACTCTGTGAGAGTCAAAACTTCCGAAAGGATTAATCCTAAAAAAATTCCTCTACTGGTTGGGTAAAAAAATGAGTGAGTCAAATGTAAATACAGAATAGGTAACTTTTACAAGTTGACAAAAAAAAATTGCAAATATTTTTCGCCTAGTCAAATAATGAGCCGTGTGGCGCGTGGAATTGAGTGGTCTTCGAGCGAGGCTGCATGGTTCTGGGTTCTTACGCGATGACTGTTCAACATTGCATAAGTGATTTTACATCTTTAGTTGATACACTAAAAGTAGGAAATGTTTTCGTTGCTTAAAACAGCAGGTCTCTCCACGCTCAAAAAAGCTTCGCGCGAAGCCCTGCCGGCACGGGAAATAAATGTATCACATACTGCTGTGAATTCTCTGATTAGATGTTAACAGATACTCATTGAGCAGTTACTATATTTAAATACCGATAGGATTGAATTTTTTTGTGAGTTTGATAAAACGATGAAGTAAAACCCTTCGGGAAATTCTGTAAGATCAATTGTTAAGGAATTAATTCTTAATGAACAACTACCAAGCAATTCAGACGGTTTTATAAACGAACAAAGAAGTGAAACCACTCCTTCGTCCGCTTCGGTAACCCAAGATGGCCAAATAGCTAACTTTTTTGATGAGCATATTTTGAATATTGAAGTATTTCAACTGATTAATGAAGCAGATCTTCGTTCCTCAGATCCTTTCATACCGGTGAAGTGAATGGCCATCCTAAATTTCAAAAGGCCACGAGATTATCTCATGGCCTTTCTACTTCACTGGTAGTCCCGGGCAGAATCGAACTGCCATCTAGAGTTTAGGAAACTCCTATTCTATCCGTTGAACTACGGGACCAGGTTTAATAAAGCGCAGCAAAACTACTCTTTCACAAATTTCCTGAAAGATATTTTTTCATTGCCTGACATCTTCAGAAAGTATATGCCGGCTGAAAGACCTGAAATATTAAATGTGATTTCATCAGAACCAACCTGATACGGGAATTCAAATACTATCTTTCCCATTGTATCATAAACTTCTATCTTTTTAAAACCGGAATTTTTCCCGAATATTCTTATTTGCTCATGCGCTGGTACAGGGAAAACGATGAACTCATTTACAATCTCTTCATTGATATTATCAAACACTGAATCATTTGCATACACAGGAACGGAAACGGACAAATGACCTGCATCATTGGTATTGAAATTCAACGTAGCGTGAATACTGCTGTTATTTTGCGTGAGCAATTCAATATCAACAGAAAGTGCTTCCCCTGAAGCAAGAGTTGTATTGGTTCCTCCTGATTGAAAAGTGAGTTCCGTTTGCGACAAACTAAAATTCGACAATTGTACATCAGCATTTCCTTTATTTACCAATACATAATGAAAAATAGTTGGCGTTGCAACAGGAATATAACCATAAATAATTGTGTCTTGAATAACGTCAACCGATCTCACAACAGGTGCAACAGAATTATTTGAAATAGAATTAATCCGTTCAATAAATTGAGGATAGTCAATAAACGGGTTACGGTTATGTTGGATCAGACTGATGTCGTTGTTGCGTTTTCGCTGTAAGGCATCAACAGGAAAATTCTGATTCCACGTTCTCAATATATTTTCCTGGGAAGTGAAGAATCCTCCGTAGTTCTGGTAACGCAACACAAAGTACATCATTGCGCGCGCTGCAATTCCTTTTTGTGCATCCCGTGGCTCAAATAAACTATTGGTGGCCTTTGATCCGCCCACTGCCCAGATGGTGGCGCCGTTTACAACTCCGTAAGGATTGTCTGCCCTGTAATTATTTGCAAGGTCATCAGTTCCGAAAATTTGATGGAGGTCCGATTTCATTGGTTCCAATCCACCGAAAAAGGTCTGGGGAAAAGTATGTTCAGTGTTAAAAGAATAATTTGTCTGGCAATCGGAACGACTAAAATATCCAACGGCTTCTCTTCCGGTATAAATACATTCAATCGTATTCTGTGCCGCACCTTGTCCGTTTGTTTTTTTATTGTCGATAGACATAAACATGCTATCTCGTGCGATGTTATATCCAAGCGAAATAAATCCTGCGCCGGTAACAGAACTCAATGCCGTCTTCAAAGCTTCTTCTGAATAATTCTGTGTTGAATCATAATAAGCGATGGAATATTTACCCTGCCCTCTCAGGTCAACACTTACATATCCTCGTAATCCATCATTTACAATTACCATTTCTGAATTGTGAAAAATATTGTGCCGGGGAGAAAAAGTAATCCATATGATATGAGAAGAAACCGGTGCAATTGCAAAATGATCTTCGCTTGCCGAAAATGCCGGCGCGCCATAGGTGTTGTAAAATATAATTCCATTTACATTCACGGTTCTGTTCAATGTATTCTGGATCGTCAACGGCAAACTGACCGGTGAATTTTCATAAGCCGATCCGAAATTCAACTGCTGAGAATTCACTGTTAGTGCCTGTGAAAATAAAAGCGGAACATTCAAAAAAAATGTTGCAACAAAAAGGGTTATTTTGGATTTCAATTCTTACGTATTATTTCTTATCTGATAAATTGTTTACTTCACTCCGCTTCCGTTATTTGTTTTTTCCGATGGCATTACAAATTTTAAATTCCCTTCAGCATCCTCTGCCATCAGTATCATTCCCTTTGATTCAATTCCTTTAATTTTACGTGGTGCAAGGTTGGCAATGATGGTCACCTGCTGCCCGATAATTTTTTCAGGTTCATAACAATGGGCAATACCACTTACAATGGTGCGCTGCTCAAAGCCAAGATCTATTTTTAATTTTAAAAGTTTATCTGTCTTTGGAACACGTTCAGCTTCCAGTATGGTAGCGATCCGTAAATCCATTTTGCTGAAATCATCGAAAGTGGTTTCGGGTTTGACATTTTGCGTTTGTGGTTTATCCGAAGCACCCTCAGCATTCTGATTCATTTTTGTTTCGTTAAGTTTTGCAATTTGCTTTTCAATTACATCATCTTCTATTTTTCCGAACAATAATTCCGCTGTTCCCAATTCATGCCCCGGCTTAAGGATTTTTCCTGTTGCATCTTTAAATGCTATCCTCTCCATGTTCAGCATGCTCCAGAGTTTACCTGAAGTTGCGGGAAGAAAGGGCTCTCCCAAAATTGCCAAATAGATAACCACTTCAAGTGACATATACAATACAGTAGCCGTTCGGTCTGCATCCGTTTTGATTAATTTCCAGGGCTCGTTTTCAGCAAGGTATTTATTTCCTGATCTGGCAAGATCCATCAATGCACTTTGTGCTTCCCTGAATTTATACTTCTCAATGTTTTCAGAGATGCTTTTTTTTGCATTCTTAATTGATTCAATCAAATTTTTATCGGTATCATTCAACGCTCCATGCGGCGGAACTTTATTCTCAAAATAATTCTGAGTAAGAACCATCGTTCGGTTTACGAAATTACCCAGGATGGCAACGAGTTCAGAGTTGTTGCGTGCCTGAAAATCTTTCCACGTAAAATCATTGTCTTTGCTCTCCGGAAAAGTAGAACACAACACATACCGCAATACATCTTGCTTGTCAGGGAAATCCTCAAGGTATTCATTGAGCCACACAGCCCAGTTGCGTGAGGTAGAAATTTTTTCTCCTTCCAGATTAAGGAATTCATTGGCCGGAACATTCTCCGGTAAAATAAATTCACCGTGTGCTTTCAGCATCGCCGGAAAAATAATACAATGAAATACGATGTTGTCCTTTCCAATGAAATGAATCAGCTTCGAATCTTTATCGCACCAGTAATCTTTCCACGAAACGGAACCCGGCTGATGATTGCTTTTTGCTGACTGCCCACTACCCACTTTTTCAAAATATGCCTTCGTAGCCGAAATATATCCAATGGGTGCATCAAACCAAACATATAAAACCTTCCCTTCCGTATTTGGCAATGGGACTTTTACACCCCAGTCCAGGTCACGCGTAACAGCGCGCGGTTGCAAACCCTGGTCAAGCCACGACTTGCACTGACCGAAAACATTGGATTTCCATTTTCCTTCCTTGCTCCTGATCCACGCTTCAAGCCATTCCTCTTGCATTTTATCCAACGGAAGATACCAGTGTTTTGTTTTCTTTTTTATCGGTGGCTTACCACTCAACTGAGAATGCGGGTTGATCAAATCAACAGGAGATAAACTCTTTCCGCATTTTTCACATTGATCTCCGTAGGCATTGGGATTCGAACAGTTCGGACAAGTACCTGTAATATAACGGTCGGCAAGAAACATGTTTGCTTCTTCATCAAAGTATTGTTCGCTCTCCTCTTCAATAAAAATTTTTTTGTCGTAAAGGTTTGTAAAAAAATCAGAAGCTGTTTGATGATGTAGTGGATCACTGGTGCGGTGGTAGAAATCAAAAGAGATTCCGAAGTCTTCAAAACTTTTTTTGACGATGCCGTGATATTTATCTACCAGTTGCTGAGGTGTAATATTTTCCTTTCTCGCACGAAGGGTAATCGGAACACCATGTTCATCAGAACCGCAGATAAATACAACGTCTTCTCCCTTTGCCCTCAGATATCTCACAAAAATATCAGCAGGCAAATAGGCGCCAGCCAAATGACCAATGTGAACAGGTCCATTTACATAAGGTAAAGCGGAAGTAATAAGGTAGCGACTCATTCAGGGGATCTTATTCAGGGGGAAACTATTAAACTTCAAACCCTTAAACTTTTTAAGGGACGTAAAAATAGTTAAATTTAGTTGGTAAGAGTAGAGAAACGGCTAATGCATCACTACAAACTTTCCAGATGAAAAATGGCCTCCATCATCCTGAATTAAGACAAAGTACATACCGGAAGGATATCCGGAAGCCGGAATTATTACCGTATTCATCAAACCATCTGTCTGAACATCTTTGATCCTGTCCCCTGTTAAATTGTATACAGAAACGGATTTAATAAAATTCTTTTCATTACTGATCACCAGATTCTCCTTCACAGGATTTGGCAAAATCGTGAAAAGTCCATTCCTGATCTCGTTTATTCCGTCATTGCAAATCATATTATTGGTTAAGACGAAAGTATCCGACATGCATCCATTGTAAACAATATGCAGAACAGGAAAATAGGATGAATAAAGATAATGATGAACAGGATCCGTAACTGTTGAAGTGGTGCTGTCGCCGAAATTCCAAAAGTGAGTAAAATTCGAATTGCTGCTTGCGTTGAAAACGATATTGCAACCGGGTATTTCCTCCCATGTAAATTCAGCCCATGGCTCATAGATGCCGAGGTTCCAGAAGTTCAGACTGTCTGCAACCGTTTGTCTCGCAAAATTATGATACTGGTCTGCCGTAAGCTGCGTCACCCCCGGATTATAATTAATCCCGACGGCACTTTTATGCATAAATATATTGTAGAAAACTGATGCTGCCAGAAATGAACCATTGAGAGAAGGGTGGCTGTGATCTGACTGGTAAAGATTTACTGTAGTATCATAAGCAATGCAATTTCTATATGCTTCGCCAACGGGCGCAACAATTCCATGGCAGGTGTCTGCCATCAGTTTATAGGATTCCAATAGTCGTTGCTGCATTCCATCATAAGTACAAAGTGGAGGATAGAAAGCACAGTTTGACGCATCACCGTATTTACGTCCCCAGGTTTCGTAGAACACGACTTGTGTGCAGGGATTATTTGCGTGAATTACGCTGTCAAGAATAAGTGCGTAAGGAATTACGTCCATATCAACTGTAGCCGGAGGGAATGAAGGCAACTGGCTTTGCTCCTGCAACACCACATAATCCCATTGCTTCAGATTTATTTTTGCCAGCGTAGTTGCATCTGTGGAATGCAATTTAAAAGTATATCCGCCCGGCGCATTGGAATCCCAGTCAAGGGTATCCCCTCCTGCGGTTACAAGGCCATCAATCAGCAAAGGAAGATTATTTACCGCGGTATAGCTGTTCCCGATAAAAAGCACAGAAACCTTCTTATGCTGTGCTGATAAATGGAGAAATCCAATAAAAAATACCGAAAATAAAATCCTTGTTTTCATAGGTATTAAAGGTTCAAAACTAACAATTATAAATCACATCTTTGTCGCTACAATATGATTACTCCACCTTTCCTTAACCCGGGCGATAAAGTAGCCATCGTTTCAACGGCCCGAAAAGTGACTGAACCGGAAATGAATCCTGCCGTTGAATTGTTGCAGCAATGGGGACTTAAAGCAGTCTTTGGAAAAAATCTTTTCAGGGAACTTAACCAGTTTGCGGGCACCGATACAGAGAGAACTGAAGATTTTCAGGCGGCACTTAACGACAATTCCATTAAAGCAATTCTTTTCGCCAGGGGCGGATACGGAACAGTACGCATCATCGATAAGATTGACTGGTCGGTCATGAAAGAAAATCCGAAGTGGTTAATTGGGTTCAGCGATGTTACCGTTACGCATTCACATGTTTATCAGCATATGGGTATTGAAACAATCCATGCACCGATGGCATTCAATCTCTCAAAAGTAACGAATGAAGTAAAACAAAAACTGAATGATATTTTAACCGGCGCTCCGCTTAAATATGAAATCGGAGAGAATATTTTCAGCGACATCAACAGAACCGGTGAAGCTGAAGGAGAACTTGTGGGTGGAAATCTTTCAATACTTTACTCCATGCTGGGATCATCTTCCAGCATAGATACCAACGGTAAGATTCTTTTTCTTGAAGACATTGACGAATACCTTTATCACATTGACAGGATGATGATGTCATTGAAACGGGCCGGCAAACTTTATAAACTGGCAGGCCTGGTAGTCGGCGCCATGAGTGACATGAGGGATAACAAAGTCCGTTTTAATAAAACGGCTGAAGAAATAATCAGTGAAGCGGTTCAAGAATATTCTTATCCTGTACTGTATGGATTTCCTTCAGGGCACATCAGGAATAACATGCCATTGGTGATAGGAAGGAAGGTTCGGCTCTCGGTAGGAACCGGTTCCGGTATTGAATTCAATCTAAAATAATATTTTTCAAATCATAAAAGCATGCCCCCTCCCCCCATCCTTATCTTGTGTGGTGCCCTGTTCTTATGGTGCATCCATTCTTCAGAAGCTAAAAGTACTTTCCATTATACAAAGCGGACAGAGAAGATGATTGTCTATCCAAAAGATAACAAATTTGTCACGTTCGTAATTTGCAAAGGGACATCGCCGGAGAAATCGTCCGGCATTTACGAGCCTTATTCTGAAAATTAAAATGAGCACTCCAAGTGAACTCGGCAAAATCGGCGAACGACTGGCAGCAGAATTCCTCCGAAAGAAAAAGCACATCATTCTTGAGCAAAATTATAAATGGGAAAAATCTGAGATCGATATCATCACACGCAAGGACGATAAGATTGTATTCGTTGAAGTAAAGACAAGGATTTCGCCTTACCTCAATGATCCGGCTTTGATGGTGCCCATAAAAAAATGGAAGCAGATTATGAAAGCAGCAGATATTTTCATGAAAGAAAGAACTGATGATGTCACTGCTCAGTTTGATATCGTTTCAGTGATCACCAATAAGGAATACACCATCATTAATCACTACGACGAGGCTTATACCCCGGGAGTATAGTTTTTCGGGGTTATTTCACCATTATATGTCATCCCGATTGTTGCCCAAGTAATTTATTTTATCGGGCCATTCAAATCAGAAAATTCTCATTTTCATTCGTAAATTTCGGTGTGATTGGTCTATCTTCGCGGGGAAATGAAAAATACAAGACCGGGAAGCCGCCGTACAAGCCGCAACAAAAAGACATCTGGCACTCCTCTCGATGCCGAAAAACGCCCTTTTAAGGAAAAAGGAAAGGGATATGCAGGAAAATCCCCGCGTAAATCAACAGGAAGACCTTACAAAGAAAGAAGTCCTGAAGTGGAAAAACGCGAAGGAAAACCTTCCGGCGACAGGCCATATGCAAAAAGCGGAGGGTATAAAGCGGGACGATTTAACAAAGGAGAGGGACGGTCTTCAGATAGCAAGCCACGCTTTTCAAAAGAACGCGGGAAACCTGCCGGCGACAGACGAGAAGGATTTAAAAGACCTTACAGAAAATTTGATGGCGAGAATAAACCTGATGCAAGATCTGAATCAGGAGCAGAAGGAAAACCGGAAAGGAATTTTAAAAGCGACAGACCATATCAAAGATCCGATTCACGCAGGCCGGCGTCAGGTGGAAGTGGTGGTTATGGAAAATCAGGCGGATACAAAAGGCCATACAGGAAATCGGATGAGGAAAATAAACCTGATGGCGGAACTGAATCAGGAGCAGAAGGAAAACCCGAAAGAAATTTTAAAAGCGACAGACCGTATCAAAGATCCGATTCACGCAGGCCGGCGTCAGGTGGAAGTGGTGGCTATGGAAAACCCGGTGGTTACAAGAAACCATATGGCAAACCGGACGGTGAACGCAGTGCAGACGCTTCAGGAGAAGATCGTCCAAAATGGAATCGTAAGGAAAATCATGAGTTCTATGGCGACAGAAAAAAGAGACCGCGTTCTTTCAACAAACCGGTTGCCAATGCTGAGCCAAAGATTGACGATGGAACTACGCGCTTAAATAAATTTATTTCGAATGCAGGAATTTGTTCGCGAAGAGAAGCCGACGATTTGATTTCTACAGGAGTGATTTCAGTGAACGGCACCGTTGTTACAACGCTTGGATACAAAGTTCAACCCGGAGATGTTGTCAGGTATAACGATGCAAAACTGAAATCTGAAAAACCGGTTTACCTGCTGCTCAACAAACCAAAAGATTACATCACCACTGTTGACGATCCGCAAAACCGGCAGACGGTAATGTCATTAATTAAGAATGCCTGCAAGGAACGTGTATATCCGGTTGGCCGTCTTGACAGAAATACGACAGGACTTTTACTTTTTACAAATGACGGAGACCTTGCAGACAAGCTCACACATCCAAGTTTTGAGGTGCAGAAAGTTTATGAAGTTCACCTGGATAGTAACCTGAAGAGAGAGCACTTCGAAGAAATTGGAAACGGCGTAACGCTTGAAGATGGCTTGATTCGTCCGGATGAAATTTCTTATACCCCCGATGACAAATCAGTTATCGGTATTGAAATTCACAGCGGACGCAACCGTATTGTGAGAAGAATTTTTGAACACTTTGGATATCGTGTAGGGAAACTGGATCGTGTATTGTATGCAGGTCTTACTAAAAAAGATTTACCAAGAGGGAAATATCGTTTTCTTACCGAACTCGAGTTGGCCAATCTTAAAATGATGACGGGGAATAAACGATTCAAGGCTGCGCCGAAAAGGATTGTGCTGGCGGAGGAATAACATTAATTGAGCTCCGTCGGAAAAATATTTGAAACCAAATTACATCCGCACTTCCAAATATGCCCAAAACCATCACCCAATCTGTTACCTTCAAAAATCAAAAAGTTTCAGATTTATATGCTATGTTTCTTGACAGCAAGCATCACACGTTATTGACAGGAGGTAATGACGCAAAAATTTCTGCCAAAGAAGGTGCGATGTTTTCTGCACATGGCGGTTACATCACAGGAAAAAATCTGCAACTAATAAAAGACAGGCTTATTGTTCAAAGCTGGTATGGTACAGACTGGGCCAAAAGTGAAATGGATTCTACATTTATTTTATCCTTCCAACAAAAAGGGAAAGATGTAGTCATCAACATGGTTCATGCGAATATACCTGATAAGAATGTGGCAGGAATAAAATCGGGTTGGACGGATTACTATTGGAAACCCTGGAAAAATTATCTTCGAGCATTATAAATGCTGACCCGTCGAATAACAAAAAAGACATGACGAAAATAAAATGAATAAATGCTGACAGTGCCTATTTAGCAATTCATAATTTCATAAAACTGTTCGTACTTCACTGAGATAAAACGCAGACTATTTTTGTAAATCCATGACAACTGTTGACTGGGTCGGCACCGTTGGTGTTTCTATACTCCTAATCGCCTATCTGCTATTATTATTAAAAGTTGCAACTGTTTCAAACAGGTTGTATATCTGGATGAATATCATCGGAGCAGGATTGTCCACACTAGCTTCGGTATTTCTGAATTACATCCCATTTGTTATTCTCGAAGGGGTGTGGATGTTGGTTTCGATTATTGCTCTTTTCCAGAAACGGAAAGGATGATTGTGTGAATAACCTGTGCGAATAACGAAAGATTGCGAATTTGCGAATAGCGAATTCGTACTTTTGCAACACAATAAAACTATTTGTGGAATTACATATTCAAGTTTTGAAGAAAAATATTTCAGGTAAACGAAATTCTTGCCTATTTCCCATTGCCTACTGCTTACTGATTTTCGCCTTTTGCCTTTTCTCTACTTCCTATTGTTCCGCCCAATCCCGCCTCACCACCTTCGGCATACAAATCAAACCTGTATTCCCGATTGGGTTTCTCGGAACAGGAAAACAAACTGTACTCGTTGATACGGCAAATGTAAAATTTGATCTCTCGCTGAAAAGCGGATATAGTTTTGGAATGGTGATCCGGAAAAATTTTTCTGATTTGCTTGCACTGGAGACAGGGATTAATTATGTAAAAAGAAAATACCGGCTCGACATATCAGATGAAAATTTTTCTGAAGGTTCTGATTTCAGAATCATCGGATATGAAATTCCTGCCTCGCTGCTCGTTTACATCCGTCTCGGTGAAAAAATTTTTATGAATGCATCAATGGGTGCTTCTGCAGATATGTATGCAAGCAATGTACAATCAGGCAGCACGAGTCATTCCACACTTACTGTTCGCAATCATACTTTTCAAGCTGCCATCATCGCCAACCTCGGATGGGAATACAGGTCAGAACAAAACGGATATTTTTATCTCGGTGCTTCGCTGCACCGCCCGTTTGATTCGGAACTCACAACCAGAGTCAGCTATAAGCGCAATGCTAAAGAACTTGAAGTTTACCAGCCGTTATCAGGCAGTTATCTCACGATTGATTTGCGGTATTTTTTTTATGAGGATCCCAAGAAGAAAAAGAAGAAAACGAATTCAGTTCAGTAAATTGCCTGTCACTGTTTCAATCGGCAATAAACATGTTGATCAAACAACCTCCCGTTTTTATATACAGCATTCTTATTGATCGCTTCCAGGTGATATCCTGCCTTTAAAATAGTTTTCATGGAAGCTATATTGGGTGAAAATATTTCTGCCTGTAACCTTGCTATAGAAATATTTGCAAAAATATAATCTGATAATTTTATTATTGCTTCTGTTGTAATTCCTTTTCCCCAGTGTGTTTCCCCAAGCCAGTAACCAATTTCAGCGGTGAAACGATAAACATTTTCTTTAAAAATAATTCCGATTCCACCGGCCGCTTCTCCTTCTACTTCTATTGCAAGAAGAATGTGTTTTGTTTCCTTCGTGGCCATGGCCAGCCAAGTATTTGCATTATCGATAGAATATGGGAAAGGAAATCCATCGCGCATGTTGTCGGCGATCTTTTTATTGTTCGCATGCTTTGAAAGAGCAGATGCATCGCTTTCCTTCCAGAAACGAAGTTTTGCATTTGCTAAAATGATTTCCATATTTCCAATTATGAATTGCGAGGCAAATTGAAAAAAAATCGCCCCTATCCCGATAGATATCGGGATCGTGGCCGTATATTTTGGTGGGAATCACTGCTACTATCAGCCACTAATTAACACCAATTATCACTAATCTTTTCCTACTTCACTACTTATCGCTTAGTGAATAGTCGCTAAAAAAAATATTCGTTTGAAAATGATTTCAAACAAATTTCTCCCCCTTTTTCAGCTTCACATCATTCACCATCGTGCGCACGAGTTGTTCATCATCTTTCCTGCAGATCAGCAACACATTTTCTGATTGCACAACAATAAAATCATGGAGCCCCTGTATCACCGCCAATCTGTCTTTTGAAACATTAATAATGCAACCGGAAGAATTTTCCATCATCACATTACCTACAATGGCATTGCTGTTTTCATCATGCGGCACGTGTTCATATAGGGAGCGCCATGTTCCTAAGTCGCTCCATCCGAATTCAGCCGATAGTACATAAACGTTTTTTGCTTTTTCCATGATGCCATAGTCAATGGAAATGTTGGTGCATTGTGTATATGCTTTTCTCACAAACTCTGCCTCGTCAGCCGTATTAAATTTATCCCGCCCCTCTTCAAAGATGGAATACATCTCAGGGAGATTCTGTTTGAATGCATGCAAGATGGCATTGATGTTCCACACAAATATTCCTGCATTCCAGAGGAAGTCGCCGCTCTTCAGAAAAAACTTCGCCATTTCCAGGTTGGGTTTTTCAGTAAACGTCTTCACTTTGCTGATCTTGAATTTCTCTGTGACATCATCTTCGTTAAACTGAATATATCCATATCCTGTATCGGGCCTGTTGGGTTGAATGCCGAGCGTAAGCAAAGAATCATTTTTCTCTGTAAAGTCAAGCGCCTTATTAATGGCCTGTGAAAATCCATCTTCATCTTTGATCACGTGATCGCTGGGTGCAACCACCATGTTGGCATTCGGGTTGATTGAAAATATCTTGAAGGCAGCGTACGCTACGCATGGCGCCGTATTTCTTCTTTGCGGTTCTGCAAGAATCTGGTTTGTATTAAGAGATGGAAGCTGCGTCTTCACATGGTCCACATATGATTCATTGGTGACGATAAAGATATTTTCCTTAGGACAAATGCCGGTGAACCGGTCATAGGTTTGCTGCAGCAATGATTTCCCTGTGCCGAGAATGTCAATAAATTGCTTGGGATAATTGTTTCTGCTCATTGGCCAAAAGCGGCTTCCGATGCCTCCGGCCATGATAATACAGTAGTTGTTACTCATCACGGAATTTCAATTGGTTAGTTCTTTCAGCGTAAAAGTGTTCCGATAGAGTTGGGTTTAGGGAGTGAGAAAGGAGATATGAGATGTGAGATGTGAGACAAGGTGTGCAGAATGTAATTGATAATATTTTATTTCAGTTGTGAGAGTACTTTTCTGAGTGAGGTAAAGACTTCCGGTATTTCATTTTTGCTGCAGGTGCCAATACTCAGGCGATACCATGTTGAATCATTTGACGAACCAAATGCATTGAAAGGGACCAATGCCAGTTTCGCTTCATTCAGAATGTGTGTGGTAACTTCACTTTGCGAAGAAAGTATTTTTCCATCAGCCGTTTTCATCCCTTTCAGGTCAAATTTTACAGTGAGGTAAATAGCAGCTTTCGGCGCAATACAATCCACCTTGTATCCTTCATTCTTCAAAGCAGAAAATCCTTCATAAAATTTTATCAGTCTTTCATTTACTTCATCTTTGAAACTATTGAGAAAACGATCAACGGCCTTTGTATTCTTCAGGTATCGCGCAGTTGCAACCTGCTCTGCCCGTGGCGCCCATGCACCTACGTGAGAAAGGATGGCTTTCATTTTATCAATAATTCTTCTCGGACCAAAACTCCATCCCACACGAACACCGGTAGCAGCAAAGCATTTAGAGATGCCGTCAATAAAAATTGTGTATTCGCGCATTTCAGGACGCAGCGTAACCGGGTTGAAATGTTCTGAATCCCCATAAGTCAATGCCCAATAAATCTGGTCATACATCAGGTACAATGGCTTTGCATCAGGATTCCTGTTTCTATTTTCTTCCAGTATCAGGTCACAGATTTCCTCGAGTTGCTTCTTTTGAAAAATAGTTCCGGTAGGATTGAGCGGTGAACACAGTGCAACAAGGGTTGCATCCTTCACATGCGGGCGCAACTCATCCGCCGTAGGCATAAAGTTATTTTCAGGTGTGGTAGGTATATACACAGGCGTGGCACCGAAAAGATGGCAGTAGTGATTGTTATTCCATGATGGCAGTGGTACGATTACCTTATCCCCCGGGTCAATGACGGTGGCGAAAGTGCCGTAAATGAGTGGACGCGCGCCGCCGGAAATTAAAAATTCATCAGGAGAATAATCCAGTCCCTGGCGGTCGAGCATAAACTGAGAAACGACAGTTCGCAATTCGGCTACACCGTTTGCCGCCGGATAATTGGTTTCGTTGTTATGGTATGCTTTTACAATTTCTTCACTCAGCTCGGCCGGAATGGGGAATAATTTAGGGTCAAAATCTCCTATTGTATAGTTGAAAATACGTTCTCCTTTTTTTATCTTTTCCTTGATCTCCCCCGCCAGTTTGATAATTTCAGAACCAATCAGGTTTTCGGCCATCTCCGAGACTTTGAGTGGGGGCCTTGACGCTACAGCATTTTCAGTCATGTTAAAAAAGTTTTGTTGTGAACAAACTTACATATTTTTTGCAAAAATGAACACGCAAATTAAAAAATCCTGCAAGTTCTTTTTTGAAAAAGTTCACTGTTTACAGTCGGGAAATGGCATCCTGCTAAATTTACGACTCAGGCCATTCGCTCACCATCCTTTTCCAGGTGTGTAACTTCAGCCAACGCGCTCACACGGTATTCAGCCCTTGACGAGTGCTCAAAACACTGAAACCGTTTCCGCATCAATTCTCCTTTTACAAAAACTTTCCTGGAAGAGTTGAGCCTGAACATGGATCCATGTGGAAGCTCTTCAAGGAAAGTAACGCTTTCCGTTTCATTTCTGTCGTGACTTTTCAAAACCCGCAACAGGTTTTCATCTGTACACGACGATGCGGCGGGATCTTTAACATATTGCCGCAAAGCAGATTCAATGTCTGTCGGAAAAATATTTTTAGAAAGAAAATAATTGAGCAAAGCGGAATACTCATTCTTCCATTCTCTTCCATGCGGAGAAATAGATCTTGCGTATTTATTTTCACAAATCAGGTGGGCTACTTCATGTATAAATGTAATGAGGAATGAATACGGATTCAGATTGTAGTTGACTGTGATGATATGTCCATCCGACCCACGTATCGGCCTGTAATCTCCATACTTGCTTGCCCTGCTTTTGGTTATGCGAAGGTGGATGTTCAGCTTTACGATCCAGTTGGTGCAAATTGGAACAGCGGTGGCAGGAATATATTTGGAGAGGACGTCTGAGATGGTGGTGTTGGACAAGGGAAGAATTTCAAACTGAGATTTTTATATGGGGATTGATCCCATACGGTTTGTCAGTCATGCGCAACAAAGATGAAAAATTACCGAATTGGCAAACCGACTCATTCCCGATTTTTTTTCACAATAATATTCTTGATATCGTTGCAGCTCAAAATACTTAAAACGAATTTACTCTCCTGATTTTTTCAGTATTATCGATTCAAGTTCCTGCGATACACGAAAATTTGTACTTCTTATTTTATCCAATATCGACTTTACCGAATCAATATGTCCTGCGAGCTTTGCATCTACAATTAATGCAAGCGTTCCAGTATGTTTCAGTTTGAGTTCTGAAGCAAGCTTTCGTGCCTTCTGATCATCCAGAATAAGCAGGCAATCTGATTGTTCAACCGCTAAAGCAATTGCACTTGCTTCACCTTTATCAACTGATGCCTGGAGTATGTTCTGGTACTGCTTATTTTGCGCATCTGCAACTTTTATCCATGGAGGTAACGTGCTTCCAAACTCCTCTGCAATTACAGAAGTAACAAAAAGTTCTCCGAATAAAGTTTTTAAAAGATCAATGAAGCCAATTTTGTCAAGTAAAATCAGATAACTGGTATCAGCTATGATAGTTCTTTGCATTTGCAATATCGTTGTCTAATTCATCAGCAGAAAAATTAAAAACGGAAACGCCATAGTCAGCGAGCAATTCCATAAATGTCCGTTTGGTGTAACCGGCAAGTTCAGCCGCCTGGCCAAGGGACAACTTGCCCATCTCATACAACTGGGCAGCGAGGGCAGTAAGCGTTTCCTTCTCTGTCAGATCAATGGTGTCAGGCAGGTTTATGGTGAGCGTTTTCATTTTACAAAGATACATGATTCAGCGAACCGGTAAAATGCTCTTTTTTCTACTCGATCTTCACCAACCTTAACGTCTTTTCAAATCCGGAACTGCTTAGACGAACGAAATAAATTCCGTTGGAAAAATTTTCCATGTTTAGTTCTGCTTGAGTTGCATTGACGATTTCAGTAAAAAGCAACCTTCCTGTTTCATCATAAATTGATACAGTTGATTTGAATGATTCACGCTCTGAAAATCGAAGTTCGGTGGAGGTGAAACAAGGATTGGGAGATAGAGCTAAAGAACCTGAGTTTTCTTCTATCGAGGAAATTCCTGTTACAAACGCACACGCATTATTGAGTAAAACAGAATCAGGAAATCCGTCTTTTGACCATCCATAAGCATCATAAGCAGCACCGCCAATCACAACACATGACAAAAAAAACGGATCAGGATTTGTTCCAAACGGATTGAAAGTAGAACCAATGCCATCAATGATCGGATGGATGCAATCAAAGTTCCATCTTCTTCTGTATGAACCTCCAATCAATACTGAGTCAATACTCTGAACTACATCGAATGGATCAGCGCATGGTATATTATACGGTACTAAAATGCTGCTGAATAAAGTATCACCTACCACTAGACTAAAATCATAAAGTAAGGAATCAGAACAGGCACCCTGCGGAACAAAAAATACTTCTTTTGAAATTGTATCCTGTCTCACTGCTCCGAAATAGTTTCCATTGCCCAACAGAAACGAATATATTGAACAATATGGAGTTCCATAAATATGGGCATAAAGCGCAAAATTATCTGAGGTAATTGCTTTATATGTATAGCTCCCAATCACCGTATCGCTTTTCAATGTATATTCAAAAACATGACGTTCATGACAGGAGAATTGTACCTCATAATCAATAAACATCCGCCAGGTGATACTATCTAATGGAATTGGTGTATAAGTTTGTCCTTTACAAAAATTGCACAACGTAAATCCCATATAAAAACAAACTAAAAGCGTTATGTAATATTTAGGCATAGTTCAAAGTTAGTAATTCCGATTATCATGAAAACTTTCCTGAAAAAAACCCTGGAATTTCAGAGGGATTACATTCTCATTTGATTGATCAAAATTTATCATTACTGTCCGACTAAATTTTATGAGATTCCTCGCTGCGCTCTGAATGACAGGACTTTTGGAAAGTAAATATCCTTGCAAACACCTGATAACATTGTCATTCAGAGCGTAGCGATGAATCTTTCAAAGCAAAATTATTTTTAGTCGGACAGTAGTGAAAATTTATATATTTTTTTCTTTCATCTGTGCATCTGCGGCATTCTCTTCCCGTTTAAAGTGACACTTTTATGAATCCTATTGGTTGAATTTTTTTCCAAAAAAAATCCCCCGGAATTTCCGAAGGACTAAATATTTTAAATATTAAATCTTACCTATTACATCTCTTCACTCTTCTCCCGGCAGATTCGAATTCTTCGTCTCTGTATAAGGAGTTGTCTGCGGAATGAAGTCATCATCATGTCCCGGCTTGCTGTAGTCATATGGCCAGCGGTAAACAGTCGGAATTTCTCCCGGCCAGTTGCCATGAATGCCCATTGCAGGAGCTGTCCATTCGATTGTATTACTCTTCCATGGGTTCTGAACTGATTTCTTTCCGCGGTACATACTGTAGAAGAAGTTGATCACAAAAATAAACTGCGCCAACCCTCCCAAAAATGCAAATGCACTGATGAGGTAGTTGATGTTGATGGCTGCGTCGAATCCTGAATAAGCTGTGTAAGCATAATACCTGCGTGGTGCTCCTGCAAGTCCTACAAAGTGCATCGGGAAGAATGTTCCGTAAACACCGAGGATTGTAAGCCAGAAGTGAAGATAGCCAAGTCGCTTGTTCATCATCCGTCCGAACATACGTGGGAACCAGTGATAAACGCCGGCAAACATTCCGAAGATCGCTGAACTTCCCATTACAATATGAAAGTGGGCAACTACAAAATAGTTGTCGTGGATGTTGATGTCGAGTGCTGAGTCTCCGAGAATAATTCCTGTGAGTCCTCCGGAGATAAAGAATGAAACCAGTCCCATGGCAAAGAGCATGGCCGGTGACAATACAATATTCGCTTTCCACAACGTCGCTAAGTAGTTAAATACTTTTACGGCAGACGGAATCGCTACAAGCAGCGTTGTAAATACAAACACAGATCCGAGGAATGGATTCATTCCTGTAATAAACATATGGTGACCCCAAACGATGAAAGAAAGGAATGCGATTACGAGCATTGATCCGATCATCGCCTTGTAACCGAAAATCGGTTTGCGGCATTGCGTTGCAATAATTTCAGATGCAAGTCCCAGGGCCGGCAAGAGAACGATATATACTTCCGGGTGACCGAGGAACCAGAATAAATGCTGGAATAAAATCGGGCTACCACCTGAATAATGTAGTGGCGCACCTCCGATAAAAATGTCTGAAAGGTAGAAACTCGTTCCGAAACTTCTGTCGAACAACAACAACAATGCTGCTGCGAACAATACCGGGAATGAAAGGATACCGAGGATGGCGGTGATAGTAAAAGCCCAGATGGTAAGTGGAAGGCGCGTCATGCTCATTCCTTTTGTACGCAAATTAATTACAGTAACTACGTAGTTTATACCTCCCAATAAAGCCGAACCGATAAACAACACCATACTCACAAGCCACAACGTCATTCCCAATCCGGATCCTTCAATGGCCTGAGGCAATGCACTCAACGGAGGATATATCGTCCAACCCCCTGATGCAGGTCCGGTTTCAATTACCAGTGAAGCACACATAACCACACAACTTCCGAAGAAGAACCAATAGGATAACATATTCAAAAATCCTGATGCCATATCACGCGCACCAACCTGAAATGGGATCAACAGGTTACTGAAAGTTCCTGAGAGACCGCCGGTGAGTACAAAGAACACCATGATGGTTCCATGGATGGTAACGAGTCCGAGATAAAATGACGGATCGAGTTTTCCTCCCTTTCCCCATTTACCGAGAATTGTTTCAAGGAAAGGAAACCTGCTGTCGGGCCATCCCAGTTGAAGACGGAAAATCATTGACATTAACATGGCAAGCACAGCCATTACAATGGCTGTAACCAAAAACTGCTTGCTGATCATTTTATGATCCTGGCTGAACACATATTTTGTCCAGAACGTTTCATGATGCTCATGTTCATCATGACCGTGTGCTGTGTGTTCGAGAGAATGATCTGACATTATCTGATATTTTATTCGTTCAACAATCTTAATTCTAATTTCAATTAATGGATGGCCACCACTTTCTTATCGCCATTATCTCCTGTTGCCATTCCTTTTGCTGAGTCTGCAGGCATGGATGACGGCGACTGAATTTCTTCTGTCGGCTGGAATACGAGCGACTGTTCCTTATACCATTTTTTAAAATCTTCGGGAGAATCAATCACCACTTTCATATTCATATTGTAGTGCGCTGTTCCGCAGATTTTATTACACAACAACACGTATTCAAACTTCGGGTTGTTGGTGATTTTTTTCATCTCTGCAGTCGTGATGGTAGGCGTTACCATGATTTCTGTAGTCATACCCGGAACAGCATTCATCTGTGAACGCAGGTGAGGCAAGTAAACACTATGTATTACATCGCGCGCATGGATTTTAAAATGCATCGGAACGTTTACAGGGATGTGAAGTTCTTTTGCAATCTTATCATCCGCGGAAGCAAGATCTTTTTCATCAACTCCCAGTTGGTTTTCATCGGTGATCCAACGGAAGAAAGAATTTCCAAGTTTATTGTCGGCGCCGGCATAACGGGCTGTCCAGTCAAATTGCTTCCCGTATATTTCAACGATCATTGAATCCTTTGGTGCCGGGCCTGTAATATCATTCCATAGTTTCAAACCGTAAACGATAAGTCCGATCAGTACGATTCCCGGAATTACGGTCCACCAGAATTCGAGCTTATGATTATCCGGATAGAAGTAAGCTTTATTTGTTTTTTTATACCGGTATTTATATCCGTACCCGAAAAGTAAAATCTGTGTGATTATAAATACTATGCCGATGAGCGCAAAGTTCTGGTAGAGGTAAGCATCAGTGAGCACACCGTGTTTAGACGCTGCAATTGGCAACAGGTATTTATTTGCATCAATGGTGAAATAAATCATTCCTCCCAGGCCAACGACCAAAAACCAGATCAGCAACTTACCATTAAAGTTATTATCCTTCTCCGTAATTTCATCTTCATGACCATCGCCACCAAGTTCATTAACCAGTTCAAGGATGCGGATGGTCCGCACTATAGTGATGACGGCGAGAATGACGACAATCCAGACTAAGAGTGTATGCATTTGTTGAGGTTATTTGTTAGCCGGAAATTCACCGGTAACTCTTATCAATTTTAATTTCTAAATACCAATTCTTAAATATGATGATGCAGACTTTCCTGTAACATCGGGTGGTGCTGAGGTACAACTGCAGCTTTTGCAAGTTCGCTCAAAGTAGACCAGATGAACAATCCAAGAAATCCTATCATCGTTCCGAATTCAATAAATCCAAGATGCCAATCTGTCCCAACAGTTCCCGGCATTACCATCAAATAAACGTCGATCCAGTGGCCAAAGAATATAATAACACCACCGACCCAGAGAATTGCACGTTGCCGTTTTGCATCTCTTGTCATCAGGACTAAGAAAGGCGCAATAAAGTTTACGAAGAAATTTCCGATCCACATGGTACGGTAATGCAACCAGCGGGTATGGAAATAAACAACTTCCTCAGGAAGGTTGGCATACCAGATCAACATGAACTGAGAAAACCAGAGGTATGTCCAGAAGATAGAGAAGGCAAACATGAATTTACCGACGTCATGCAAATGATTTTCGTTTACATGATCCATGTATCCACGGCCTTTGAGGTACAGTGTGAACATACATATTGTGGCAAGTCCGCTCACAAATAATCCGGCGAAAAAGTACCAGCCGAAGAGTGTAGAGAACCAGTGTGAATCAATGGACATGAGAACATCCCATGCAGCAGTTGAGGAGGTAACTGCAAAAAATACCAGAAATACGGCGCCCAGCGTTACGCATTTCTTATAATGAGTAATATTTCCGTCAGCATCTTCAAGTAAAGAATGTTTGCGGAAAGCCATTGAGAATCCAACCCAGATGATTGCATACGCTACAAGACGGCCGATGTAAAACGGCATATTCAGAAATCCACTTTTTCCGGCAAGGATATGATCGTATTCCGGGCTGGCTGTATCATAAAGTTCAGGATGCGTCCAGTGGTATAAGTCATGGTGACCGAAGATGAAGATTAAAATCAAACCTGCCATTCCGTATTTCAAAAATCCTGTCATGGCTTCAGGCACGCGTTTAATACTCACGGCCCATCCTGCTTGTGCTGCATAATTGAACGCAATAAAAAAAGTTCCACACAAGGCAATTGCAGTGAAATAAAAATCGTTGTGCAGAAGCACGGCCCATGCGCGTGTTTTATCAGTCATGAAACCCATCACAATAGCAATTACGCCAATCGCCATCATGACGAGAGGAATCATTTTGTTATTCCTGGTGAGTTCGTATTTACGATCAGAAATTAGATGCTCCATTAATTGATTGAATATTTAAACGTAATATTTAAAACTTTTGATCTACCGTCAGGTATTGTATTTTACCTATTACCCATTACATTTTTTTATTTCCGCTTTTCGTTGCTTCTGCTGCTGCCACTTCCGGCTTTTGCAAAGTCTGAATATACATGATTATTTTCCAGCGCTGTGAAGCCGTGAGTTGTGATGCATGTGATCCCATCATGTTCTTTCCGAACTGCGTGGTGTGAAATGCTTTTCCTTCAGGAAGATCCTTCAGTGCATCACTGTTGTATGCCGGTGGTTTAGGTCCGTTGTGCTCAACAACCAATCCGTCTCCCATCCCTTTGGCGCCATGGCAATGCGTACAATAATTTTCATAAAGGCGTTTTCCTTCAGTCATATTTGCCTCTGAATGTTCGAGTGGATTGCGCAGATTTTTTCCCGCGTCTTCATATCCATCAGGTGAATCCTGGAAAGGATAAGGCATTCTGTCTATGGCAGTATAAATATCATTTCCCCGTGCAATAGTTCCTGACACAGGTTGCTGCTCGGTGATGCTGTCTTTAAAATTCGGATTGGCAGAATTGGTCTCATAACCAATAGCATCGTACATGTCGGGCATGTACTCGTATCCGGGTTTTTTCTTGTCATTATTGCATGAGGCAACAGCAATTACAGCTGCAACGGGCAATATATATTTTAGAATATTTTTCATCTTCATCTGCTTACGCGAATTGCAATGATTTCATCAATACTTCAGAAGCTCCTGATGCTTTGATCAGACCTGCAGTTTCATCAAGTTTGCTATCATCTTTCACTGACACATGCAGTACAAATTTATCATCAGTCAATCGCGGGTGTGGTATCGGAGCTGTAACGCCCGGGATTAATTTACTTCTCAGTAAAAAGGTGATGACCATTCCATGTGCAGCACAAAAAACCGTGCTTTCGAAAGTGACAGGAATAAATGCCGGAAGGTTCATATAAAACATGAAGTTCGGCTTACCTCCGATGTTGATCGGCCAGTCATGAATCATCATGTACCAGGTCATCAGTAATGCCAGTGTAGTTCCTGTGGCTCCAAACATGAAGGCAGCAATGGAAATGCGCGTGCGGGGAACATTCAGCAACTTTTCAATTCCGTGAATCGGAAACGGCGTTTGCGCATCCACACATTTTACTCCCTTGCCGAGCAGGTTTTCTATTCCTGACATCAGTTCGGTTTCGTCATCGTAGATTCCGTATATAACTCTTGACATTTTCTTTTACGGTTTACTTATTTAATTCTATCAGACTCCTTTATGCTTGTACTGATTACTTGCTTTCTTCATAATCGTTTTCAACTCAGCCAGTGCGATAACAGGGAATACCCTTGCGAACACGAGAAAGCAGGTAAAGAACAATCCGATTGTTCCCACAAATATTCCCACTTCAATAAATGTCGGCGAATACATCGTCCAGCTTGACGGAAGGTAATCACGGTGAATGGACGTTACGATAATGACAAATCGCTCAAACCACATTCCGATATTTACAAAGATGGAAATGATGAAAGTAGCCAATGCACTTCTGCGGATTTTCTTGAACCAGAAAAGCTGCGGCGTAATAACATTGCAAGTCATCATACTCCAGTACGCCCACCAGTATGGACCGAAGGCCCTGTTCTGGAATGCATACTGTTCATATTGTACACCTGAATACCATGCAATGAAGAACTCCGTGATGTATGCCACACCCACAATAGATCCGGTGAGTATGATGATTTTATTCATCAACTCAATGTGCTGAATCGTGATGTATTCTTCGAGTGACAATACTTTACGGGCAACAAGCATCAGCGTTAATACCATAGCGAATCCTGAAAAGATAGCACCGGCAACGAAGTATGGAGGGAAGATCGTGGTATGCCAACCCGGAACGATGGACGTTGCAAAGTCGAAGGATACGATGGTGTGAACGGATAGTACGAGTGGTGTGGATAGTCCGGCAAGTACGAGTGCTACTTCTTCAAAACGTAACCAGTCGCGGGCAGTGCCTTTCCAGCCAAATGAAAGTAATCCGTAAATAAATTTTCTCGTTGGTGTAATGGCGCGGTCGCGGATGGTGGCAAGATCTGGGATCAATCCAAGGTACCAGAATACCAATGATACAGAGAAGTACGTCGAGATTGCGAATACGTCCCACAGCAATGGCGAGTTGAAATTTACCCATAACGATCCGAACTGATTCGGAAGCGGAAGCATCCAGTAATCGAGCCATGGACGTCCGGTGTGAAACAAAGGAAATAAACCTGCGCAGATTACGGCAAAAATCGTCATCGCTTCTGCTGAGCGGTTGATGGACATTCTCCAGCGCTGACGAAATAATAATAGAATCGCAGAGATCAGCGTTCCTGCGTGGCCGATACCGATCCACCAAACGAAATTGGTAATATCCCATGCCCATCCAACGGTTTTGTTCAGACCCCATGATCCGATTCCATTACCGATGGTATAAGCCAGACAAAGAATTCCCCACGTCATCGTGGTTGCTGATATGATGAAAGCAGTCCACCAATATTTATTTGCCTTCCCTTCTACAGGGCGGCAAATGTCTTCCGTCATCTGGTGATAACTCTTCTTACCGAGTATCAGCGGGTCGCGGACTTCTGCCTCGTACTTCGCATTTACAACTGTTGACATTTATTTTTTCTTTTTCGTTTGATCCGACTCAGGCGGACGATAACTGATAGTGAATTTATTATCCGTGTTTTTCCTCGTGTGCTTCCATGTGACCGCCTTCTGCTTTCACATTTCGCACCTTGGTCTGATAAAATACATTCGGCTGCACATTAAGCTCCTCAAGCAGGTGATAGCTTCGTCCTTTCGGCTGCCACATCGTATTGATCTTGCTGTCCTTGTCTTTGTAATCACCAAAAGTGATGGCCTGCGTAGGACATGCCTGTGCACATGCTGTATTGATATCTCCGTCTTTTACTTTTCTTCCCTGTTTCTTGGCAACGAGTTTACCTTCCTGTAACCGCTGTACACAAAGCGAACATTTCTCCATTACTCCGCGTGCCCGTACAACTACATCAGGGTTCAACACCATTTTACCGAGGTCGTTGTTCATATTAAAATCGAACTTCTTATTGTCGGTATAACGGAACCAGTTGAAACGTCTTACTTTATAAGGACAGTTGTTTGCGCAATAGCGTGTTCCAACGCAACGGTTATAAATCATCTGATTCATTCCCTCTGAGCTGTGGCTCGTAGCGATAACCGGACAAACCGTTTCGCAAGGTGCATGCGCGCAATGCTGACACATTACCGGCTGGAATACAACCTTCGGATTGTCGGAAGGAATTTCCATGGCCTTGATGTCTCCGCTTTCATGCTCTTTCGGATCTGCATCAGATGAGAAATATCTGTCAATGCGAATCCAATGCATCTCGCGGCTGTTCACGACTTCTTCTTTACCTACAACAGGAACATTATTTTCTGCAGTACAAGCAATTACGCATGTTCCGCAACCGATACATGAATTCAGGTCAATGCTCATTCCGAAGTGGTGATTGCCTGATTCATAATCATTCCAGAGGTTTAATTCCTCTGTTGTCATCTTCTTTTCTTCTTTACCTATCTTGACTGAAATAAGTTCAGGTTCATTTCCTGCGTTCGGATCTTTTATAAATTCTTCGAGTGTTGTTTCCTTAACGATAGCGCGGCCCATCATGGTATGGTGGGTCTGCGTTGCAGCAAGTTTGTGGTCATCATCCACTGTTTTGCTGATCTGTACGCCCCCTGCAGCATACAACATTTGTCCGTCAACGAGACTGATAAAAGGATAAGCATTCACTCCAACTCCATCAGCAACCTTTCCGGCGTTGGTTCTGCCATATCCAAGTGCAAGAGAACATGTTCCCGGCATTTGTCCCGGCTGAATAACCACAGGAACTTTCATGCTTATGCCATTGGCCTTTACTTCTACTATATTGCCCTGCTTCCAGCTGTTGTCGCGTGCATCTTTTGGAGATACGCTCAGGTAATTATCCCAGGTAATTTTTGAAACCGGATCAGGAAGTTCCTGCAACCATGGATTGTTGGCCTGTATTCCGGATCCAACACCTGTCTTTTCATAGAAAGTCATTTCAATTCCTGAAATATTCATTTTAGAAATGGCATCAGCGGAAGCAGAAAGATTTGCAGAAGACTTATAGTTTTTTGCAGTCATCTGCTCATTCTCTAGTACCCCTTCCTGTAAAACTTCATTCCATGATTTTCCTTTAAGGATGTTTGAACTCCATTGCTGGGCGATGAAGTCATGGTAGTTGGCGTTGTTCCCTGCCCACATTAAAAGTGATTCGGGAAACTGACGTGTACTGAAAAGCGGAGAAATCGTCGGCTGTGAAAGTGAATATTTTCCAAGCTTTGGTTCTGCATCATTCCACGATTCCAGCGGATGATTATCGGGACATATATACTGGCATTTGGAAGCAGTCTCATCAGCACGGTCGGCAAATGAAATGCTGCAACTTACTTTACCCAGGGCTTCACCAAACTGCTTACCCATCGGTGAGGTATAAACGGGATTGGTATTATAAATCAGCAGTGCACCTACTTCGCCTTTTGACATTTCATTCATCAGCATGGTAACGTCTGCATCATTTCCCTGACGAAGATGACAGTGATTGTCAAGGTCTATCGTAGATCCATAATTTTCGAGAAGAGAGTTAATTCCATTTACCAGATTTTGAATGGCAGTGTTGTTGATTCCACTTACCACAACTGATTTTCCTCTGGCAGCCCACAGTTCATCTGCAAGTATCGAAATTGCTTTAGCGAGATCACCAACAGCACCGGCATTTACAGATGATGCTCCTGCTTTTGCTGCAACGGCATTGTACAAATTTGCAATAGCAGCACCCTGCATACTTGGCTTCACATGATGGCGTTGGTCAGCATTACTTCCTGTTAAAGAAAGTGCCGATTCGAATTGCACATGTTTCGACATTGTTTTTTTGTCGCCGTTCAGTTTGCGTGTAGCAGCATACTGACGAGAATATTCAATCGGTGAAATCCAGTTGATGAGGAAGTCACAATCAAATGCTGCGATGACTTCCGCTTTTTCGAAATTGTAAGATGGTATTTCATCAACGCCAAAACTTTCCTTGTTTGCAGCCTTCATTGCTGAACAGGAAACGGCGTCATAAACTACGTGCTTTGTATTCTGATATTTTTTTCCGAATTCTTCAATCGTCTTTAAGGTAGATGGGGAAATAATGGTAGAAGAAAGTATTCTGATTTTTCCACCTGCTGAAGCAACACTTTGAAGCTTCATTCCAATTTCCTTATCCAGATTTTCCCAGCTTACCGGGGCACCGTTTGCCATCGGCGTTCTTAAACGGGCATTGTCATAAAGAGAGAGTACCGATGCCTGAATGCGTGCATTGGTTCCGCCTTTGGTTACAGATGAACTTGTATTTCCTTCAATCTTAATCGGTCTTCCTTCGCGCGTTTTTACCAATACTGAACAATAATCATAACCATCGTGGTAAGAGGAAGCATACCAGTTGCTTGCGCCGGGAGTGATTTGCTCCGGACGAACCAGATAAGGAATTGTTTTACGAACCGGAGCTTCGCATGCTGCCAGTGAAGCAGCCGCTACGCTGAAGCCGAGGAATTTCAAAAAGTCACGGCGCGGAGTTACAGTGATGTCAGTGGCCTTCTCCTGAACGATCTCATCCAGCGGAAGATGCTCTGCAAATTCATTGTTCTTTAACTGAACAAATTTTGCATCGTTCTGCAATTCTTCTACACCTTTCCAATATCGCCTCCCCTTCCCCTCCAAAGGAGGAGTTTCAACAGCTGTTCCTGAATTTTCGCTGTGTGTATGATTGTTGTTATGACTCATTATTCTTTTAAAATTAAGTTCTTAAACTCAACTTGATATATTCCTTAATTCGCCAGGGCGGATTTGGGTGTGTTTTATTAATAATGGCAGCGTGCACATTCAGTTCCGCCAATCCGCTCAACAGTGAGCAATGAATCAGAACCGTATTTTGCAAGAAGCTCTTTATGGTAATCATTGTAATAAGCGTTGCCTTCCATTTGAACAGGCGTTTTACGGTGGCAGTCAATGCACCATCCCATTGTCAGTTTTGAATACTGATACGCAACGGTCATGCTGTCCTGTACCGGTCCATGACAGGTCTGGCATTCTATTTTACCGACTACATAATGCTGCGAGTGATTGAAGTATGCCAGATCGGGAAGGTTGTGAACGCGTGCCCACTGAATGGGTTTAGGATTGCTGCCATAGGTTCCTTTATCAGGATCGTAATCGAGCGCCTTATAAATTTTCGCAATTTCAGTTTTATCGCCGGTAGGTCCCTGCTTCACAAATTTGTGGCAATTCATACATACATTCAACGAAGGAACACCGGCAGTTTTACCACGTTCTGCACCGCTGTGACAGTAGATGCAACTGATCTTCATGTCACCGGCATGTAGTTTATGGGAATATTTAATCGGCTGCTCCGGCTGGTATCCCTGCGTAACGCCAATTTCCATCAGTCCGTACCATGCTTTTACACTTCCAAACATAAAAAGTACGATGAGTAATACTGCAAAAAGTTTTTTGTTGTTCCGGGCCCAGTGTACAAAAGACTCCCAGCGACCCATATGTGCAGGATCAGGCACGCCTTGTTTTTTTCGAACTGCATGTGCAAGTGTTTCCTGAGTTCTTCTCAGAACACCACTGATAAGGTAAAGCAATACTGCAGCAACAATTAAATAAATCCACGTATTGCCACTACCTTCTTCTCCACCCTCATCTGTTGTTTTGGCCGCTACTGCTGATGCCGGTGGTTTTACATCTTTGATATAAGTAAGGATCGCTTTGATTTCTTCATCCTTCAGATTGGTAAAAACCGTCATCTGCAACTTGTTGTTGTCATTGAAGAGCTTCACGGCAACCGGATCTCCCGATTTAATCATTGCCGGAGCGTTCTTAATCCACTTCAGCAAAAACTCTTCACTATGGCGGGTTTCAACCCCTTTGAGTGCAGGTCCTACAACTTTTTCAAACGGTGAGTGACACGTTTTGCAATTGTTATTAAAAAGTGCCTCGCCATCCTGCGCATTTGAAACGCAAACAGAAAAAGCAAAAGACAGCGAAAGTAGTAGAAGGCGTTTGATGGATTTGTGCAGGTATGCGTTGGTCATGATCCTTTTTTTAAAACCTGACAATGCGGGAAGGTGGCCAAAAAGATCGCCCGCGCTTGGTCAGTGAAACGTCATTTTTTTTAACGGCTGCAAATTTATCAGAGAAAAGATAACTGTGAAATAATGTTAAGAATTTTTTTCACAATTAATGCAAGTGTCTGATGTTGTGGAAGAACGGTTTGTTAAATATTAGGATTTTTAGGATGATGTGCAGAAAATTGATGCTTTTAAAAACAATTGTCGTAAAACCCAACCAATTAAATACTATGGCGCTATTTAAAATCCGTTTTTATTCACCAGCTCAGGGTTTCCCATTTTCCCCGACTGATAATCACTATAGCACTTTCTGATCTCGTCCTCTGAATTCATCACAAAGGGTCCATATGCGTAAACGGGCTCATTATGAGGCATTCCGCCCAATAAAAGTAATTCTGAAGCACCTGCGCTGAATAAATCAATGGTGCTTTCTCCACGTTCATACAACACCACCTGGTTGGACTTTATTTCCCGCCGTCCCTCAGTTTCAATTTTTCCATTGATCACATAAACAAATGCATTATGAACCGGATCAACAGGAATTTTTAACCTGCAGCCGGGATTTAAGGTGATATGAAAATAGAAAACCGGAAAAAGTGTTTCGATTTTTGATTTTGCGCCAAACAAATCTCCCAACACAATTCTCGCAGTATAATTTTTTTCTGTGAGGAAGGCCATTTTTTCTGTGCGGTGAACATCGGTTGCCGGATCAATGAATTTATATTTCGAGGGCATGTTCAGCCATATCTGAAATCCGTGGTACAATCCGCCACTGTCAAATAATTTTTTTCCGGTCTCCTCCATATGGATTGCACCTTTCCCGGAGGTAAACATCATAAAGTCTCCTTTGCCTATTTGTAAATCGTAATTCAGACTGTCGCGGTGATGGCCATTTCCGTCGAGAAAATAAGTGGTGGGAATAATTCCGGCATGCGGATGTGCATCCACGCGCAAGGGCTTGTCGTTGGCTTTGACGATTACCGGACCGAACTCATCGAAGAAAACGTATGGCGATACGTAATCATTGTTATCACCTGCAAATGCACGAAGTACCGGAAGTGTACCAACCATGGTTTTATTTGCAGTCAGTACCTGTCTCACTCTTCTGCTGCCTGAACCAATCAGCATTCCTGATGCAGCTTTCAAGACATCGGGAATAATTGCAGTGGCTCCGATGATTGCCGAGCCACGGATAAATTCTCTGCGTTTCATTGTTGCAATATAAGCACAAACCTAAATATTATTTAGTTTTTTTTCACGCAAAGGCGCAAGGATCGCTAAGACAAACTTCATTCGTCAAAACTTTCTCAATACGGCGTATATTATTGCATCAGGACTTCCACTCTTTCATTTTTTCATCCAGCAACTTTTCTAAATTTAATTTTACCTCCGGCCATTCATCATCAAGAATACTGAAGTATGCGGAACTCCGGTACGTACCATCGTCTTTCAGCATGTGTTTGCGGATGATGCCTTCGTAAATGCCGCCTATTTTTTCAATCGCTTTTCGTGAACGCATGTTATCGTGCTGAGTTTTGAGTTGAACCCGCTTTGCTTTCAGTTTTTCAAATGAAAAATTAAGCAGCGCAAGTTTGCAATCCGGGTTAATGGCTGTAGCCCAGTACTGAGGCATCATCCAGGTGCCACCGATTTCGAGACGTTTGTCATAGGCAACAATATCCATCAGTCTTGTTGAGCCGATTATTTTTCCTGTTGACTGAAGCTGAATAACAAATGGATATTCATTTCCCTCTTCTCTCTTTTTCAATGTGCCATTGAAAATGCGGTTAAACGTTTCACGTTCGCTCCAGTCGCCGGTGTAAAATTCCCAGATGCGTTTATCCGAAGCGGCGTCATGAAGTTCATCGAAATGTTTTTCCTCAAGTGGAAGCAGGTGCACAAGCTTACCGGTAAGTGCTGAAGGGTGCGGTACCCATGTGGATGTCATTGTCGCTTTATTTTTCCACAAACATAATGTTTTGCAATACCGGTGCGATTGAAAAAACGGTATATGTTTATTCATTCTAATGTGCATAAATTATGCTGCAACCCGGACTGTTTCTGTTTATCATTTCACGTTGGAGAATCAATTGACAATGGTGATTTCTATCATATTTTTCTCCTGACCAAAATCATACTCCTGATGCTGCCATTCTCCTTTTTTTGTCAGAAATAATTTATCATCAAATCATAATATTATGGATAGCACTATCAATACAGAATTGGTTTCATCACACGTCACTTCGAAAACATTATCATTAAACACAAAAGCTTTCTGGGAAACACTGGAAAGAGACCGCTTCGGTATGACGCCACTATTTCTGGTACTTGCCGCTTGTCTCGGAGGATTTGCCGCAGCCGTTTCACTTAAATATAGTCTGGTTATCCTTTCTATCGTCGGCCTTACCACAGGAATGGTGGAAGTATTGCTGATTGCTGTGGCGCCAATGCGGGTAATTTTCTGGTTCTTGGTTGTTGCGGTGCTGATTGATTTGCTGGTCTTTATTTTCTAATTTACAGATGGAATGTTGAAATGGTTGCCGGTCGGTGTGTTGTGTTCAATGATTGAAAAAAACCGGAACAATCAATTCTACTTTTTCAGCGAATACAAAACCGGTTTACTCGGACTTGCATCATTTTCAAAACTTGCAATCATCAGGTTGAGTAAATAGTTTCCGTCTTTTACAATATCCGGGACATATACCAGTTCAGTAATGGTGGCGTTCATGCGCGTATTGATCGGGTAATTCCAAAAACAATGGTGCGCGGATAATTCCCCACCATCCATTTCTTTATCTACCGAAGGCAGATCGAGTAACAGGTGACTGATTCCCTGCTCCCTGATGAAAGTTGCGGCATCTTTGTACAGGTAAGCAGGATTCGTTCCTGAATATTTCTTAGTAAGTTTACTTTTCGCATTTGGAACTGTGCGGATAATCAAGGCTTCCGGCGGTTCAACACTTCCTCTCCTGGAAAAATGTTTTACGATTTGTTTAAGAGAAATGACCTTGTCATTCCCTGATTTCTCAGGCTCAACGGTAATCAGTTTTGCCGTGAAGAAAAAATTCTTCAGGCAATTATTAAGAAAAATAAATTCCTTGCTGATATGCCCCACGCATTCCGTATGCGTCCCATTACCATGCGGATTGAAGGCAATGTTATTTACGTTGCACGACCCACCTTTGCTTACAGCCCCCACAAAATCTCCAATCACAAATGGAAATATCTCTACGTCAGGAATGTGAAATGCATTTACATTTTTATTTCCGGCCCTGAGCGGAATTGAAATGTCGATTGGCTTTGAAAGATCAATGCGGTAATTTTTTTTGTTGATTGAAACAGATGCTTGCATAGGACGAAGGTGTAAAAAAAATGATTTCAAATCACATCATCGCCCGGGCTTATTTTAATCAATCGAAATTGTTGGCTGTCCCTGATAATGATTTTCAGGAACAGAGAACAGCTTCAAAAACTGTTTAGACAGAACCCCAACTGAACGCGCCTTCACCTGCCAACACAGCCATCAGGCCAAGCGCACAATGCACGTACGGGCAGGAATAGGTGTACCGGTCTTTGGCAACCCGATTAATTATTACTGTTTTCGTAAAATACCAGTGGAAGGAAAATCGGGCACCTACAAAGTGATGCTGATGACAGCTATTGCCTCCAGTCTCAAAAAACTTTTTGAACTAAATCAAACAGGAACACGGAAGCAAGGCCGGAGGTCAAGCGCAAAGGAAAATTAATTTGGGGGGAGTTGAGGAAGGTTGAATTTTTTTTGCACCGTTTTGCTTTTCCCACGAATGACAATACTTTCAAGTCCGCACAAAACTCTGCTAGAACCGATGAACCATTCTCGCTAAAGCTGAATCGTAACACGATGCTTAAACAACTTTTCCATTGCTGTCAAATTTGAAATGTTTCCATTCTAGTTTGTTGTCTGTGGTCTTGTTACCTACAAGCAAAAGGTATTCCGTAGCAAGATTGTCCTTGAAATTTTTATTGCTCTGAGAAATGATTGTGCTAAAAGATAGAACAAGCATTTCATTTTCGTTGCTCCACTTTCCGTTGTAGGTAATTAAGACTTTAAGCGGGCAACGAACCCAAGTAAGTTTTGTCATTTCATGCCACGCATAATTGCAGCCGTTTTCAATTTCTACAATGATGTCGTAAGCGGCAGGGTAAAATTGGTCATCCAGATTGAAGTGGTCAATTTTATTTCTATTGATGTAGGGAATACCTGCATAGTTTGGCGCAAATGAAAATGCAAGGTCAAATGAACCATCTTCTGTTCTGTAACGAATATCCTGAAATTTTTCTTGAAAAAACTGTCCGATTGGCGAGGTTTCAGATGAACTCTTTTTGCCTCCTAAAAACTTCTTACTCCAGAGGAAGTCGCTGTCCCACAAAACTTGCCACTCGGAATTTTCTGATGTAAATTGTTGACTGAACTCGTTCCAAAGAGAAATGAAAATGTCGGAATTAATGCGCAAAATATTTTCAGTCATTGTCAGATAGTTTGGCATTCATTTCCGAAATTCTTGCTTCATTGGTGCGGACAATTTTCTCTTGGTCTTGAACTTGTTTCTCTTTTTGCTCTTGTGTGCGAAGCAGATGGAAAGCGTGAATCTTTACTAAACTTTCTTGTGCTGCTTTCAACTCCTGCACTGCCTTTTTGATTGTAATTTTCAGTTCTTTTTTTTCAATTCGTCTTGCTTCCTTTCTTCCTCTTTCCTTTACTCTTGCATAAACTTCGGTTTGGATTTCAGTTACCCGCTCCTTCATTTTGAGAATTTCATCTTGTTTTTCGGGTGTTTCTTTTAATTGAGAAACCCTTTTAATTTCCTTATTGATTTTGTCTGCAAATATTCCAAGGTCGCCAAAACTTGCCGCACCAACTTTTTTTTTCATAACACTCTCAATAGAGATACTTGCAATGTACTCTTTCTCCTCCTGGCTTTCTTTTGCCTTCCTTTCCTTTTCCTGTTCTCTTTCCTTTGCATACCATGCTTTTTCCTTTTTCCTTTCCGCGGCTTCCTCTTTTTTTCTTTGCTTCTCAATTTCTCTTACAACAAGTTCCTCTTTCAATTGAGGATTGTAGTTTGGTGTAGTATCAGTAATTGGAGTGTGTGTAATTGTTTTCCCCTCACCTGGCTTAAACTGTTTGCCGCATTTTAAGCGAGTTATGATTATTTTGTCCTTGCCCCTTAATCCCCAAAGAACACCTCCGGGAATTCCTAAGTCCGACGGCTACACCTTTAAGCGCATTGCCAACACTAAAACCCTTTTTGTCTGCTGAGAGTTGGTTTGAACCACATTTGGGACAAACGATTTCTGTTTCGCTCATAAGATTAAATTTAAGGATTCAATTTGATTATAACTTCTTCATTTCTTGTAGGAACTTCAAAGGTAGCACTGTCACCCAAAATTCTGACTACCGTTTTAGGTTAAATTGGCTAATTTTATTGCTTAGTTTCATTATCAAGGCAAAGCTTCGCTTGACCTTGCTAAAAACAAAGTTAAAGGAAAGCGATAAATAAAAATGCTATGAGGAAATATTTTAAATGTCAAGGAATATCCTGAACGGGATCAACTATGAATTGCCACCACTGAATTTATCAAGTCTTCAATTTAATGAAGATAATATTTCAACCAGAATGACAGTCGGGTTTAATGAACACCAATTTTAAACGGTCTTGCAAAGTGCATTTATTCGAAGGTGCTTTTTAAAATTCACGTTAGCATGGGGATTTAATTTCAGTTCCGGAATATGTGGAATTGCAGCAAATACCAGTCCCCTGCACTAAGCGGGGTAAGCTGTGCAATATCAAATGCAAAATAAATTATTCATGCCAATTTGCATTGGAGACGGTAATGATATTTAAAATAATTTTACTTTAAAGGATTCTTCGCTACGCTCTGAATGACAATATTATCATGTGTTTGCAAGGAGGGGGTTGGGGGTTG
>JBBRAY010000018.1:0-66921 GCA_038206355.1 Bacteroidia bacterium | reverse complement strand
TCAGGTGTTTGCAAGGAGGGGGTTGGGCTTCGCGGCTTTGCCGCGAAGCCCAACCCCCTCCTTGCAAACACCTGATAACATTGTCATTCAGAGCGTAGCGATGAATCTTTCATAGCAAAATTACTTTTAGTCGGACAGTAGTGAAAAAATTTATAAAATAAACGAAGTCTCATTCAAGCTACTTCCTGTGTTGTACACCCCTTATCCTTATATTCAGGAGTTCAACCGCAAATGCAAAACCCATGGATACGTAAACATAGGATTTATCAATATGAAAATGCAAGGCTTCAACCACAAGCAATAAACCGATTACAATGAGGAATGCAAGCGCCAGCACCTTCAAACTAGGATAATTGTTAATGAAATCACTGACGTATGGCGCGAATAAAAGCATTACAATCATCGAGATCACGACAGCGGTTACCATGACGCCGATATCACGGCTCAGTCCGACGGCGGTTAAAATGGAGTCAAATGAAAATATAATATCAATGATCGTGATCTGTAATATCGCCTGACCAACTGTAAGTGTCCTTGCTTTTGGTCCGTGTTCCATTCCGTCTCCTTTCAGTTTGTGAAAAATTTCCTGTGTCGTTTTAAAAATAAGAAACAGTCCTCCGGAAAAAAGAATCAGGTCGCGGCCGGTAACCCCGAAGTCGGAAATGTGAAATAACGGATCCACCAGTTTGATGATCCATGAAATGGTAAACAACAACAGTACGCGGATCACCATGGCAAGTGTGAGTCCGATGGTGCGTGCTCTTCTCTGATCTGCCTTATCAGGAATAAAGCCGCAGAGGATGGCAATGAAAATGATGTTGTCGATCCCCAACACAATTTCCATGAGTACCAATGTAACTAAACCAACGAGTCCTTCAATGGTGAGGAGAGATTCGAACATATATTATTTCAGAAAACAGATGACATTAAAGCTGTGAAAGAAACAGTACGGATACTACTTACCTGACTACATCAAACGACTTTTGAAATTTCAGTTAATTGAATTGCTGATCAAGCATTTGATTTTATCAGAAAAACGCGTGCAAATATAAAAGATTTAGGAAGTACTAAGTACGAATAAATACGAATTTACCAAGTACGGAGTACGAAATACGAATGGGTACGAATTTACAAAGTACTAATTACGAATGAGTACGAATGTGTACAAATAAGTATGAAGGAATTTGTAATAATAATGTCCTGCAAATTGTTTGTAAGTGTTACCGGAAGCAGGCCACAATTCTGATACTTATCGTGATCAGGAATTGGCTTAACTTTTTTCGAAAGGATTTATGCTGTATACATCTTACAAAAACAATTATTACTGTCCGACTAAAATTTATGAGATTCCTCGCTGCGCTCGGAATGACAGGGCTTTTGGAGAGTAAATTTCAAGGAGGGGGTTGGGTTTCGCGGCTTTGCCGCGAGACCCAACCCCCTCCTTGAAAACATATGATAACATTGTCATTCAGAGCGCAGCGAAGAATCTTTTAAAGTAAAATTATTTTTACTCGGACTGTAGTGAAAAACAATTATTAAATTCCACATCTGTATTCTTCGTGTTAATTCGGGAAATTAATGGCTAACGTTCACTAATTAAAATTGAATCTGAGTCACAAGCCGAATCTCAAAATGAAAATTTTCTGACAAACACTTCCTCGCAAATACCAATTCTGAACAAAATAATTCATCCGCGGAGTCTTCAAAAAAATGTAATAATTCAGATGAGATCGGTTTATTTTCATTTAACCATAAACTCAGAAAAAATATTACCCGAATTCTTACAACGGCTTTTTCAGATTTCATCAACTGTTCTTCAGAATCAATACGAAATGCCTTTAAGAACAGGCTGCTTTTAAGCACTACACACCACTTCTTTAATAATAACCGTGAATGAATTACACCTCCCCCGATGGAGGGTATTTCGGCCACGGCAGACTGTAGTGGAAACTAACTTTCAGACGTAAAAATTCGCAATGAACAAAACTCATCGAAGGACGATGTGAATATAAAAACTCGGATTATGAGAAAAATTTTACAACTGAAAAATTTAGGAGTCTTGCTATTTGTTTTCTTTTGGCTTTCCGGCCATCAGGCAGATGCCAGTCACTCCATGGGTGCCGACCTCACTTACACATGCATGGGGGGGAACACGTATAAAGTTACACTTACTTTCTACCGCGACTGCATCGGTATTGCCGCACCTGTAAACCCATTTGTTACCATCAACTCCGCTTCCTGCGGACAATCGCTTGGTGTAACCTGCTATAAACGCCCGGGCACAGGACAGGAAGTGACACCTGCATGTTCTACCTCGGTAACCACTTGTAATGGTGGAACTTTCACAGGTATTCAGGAATGGGTTTATGATGGAATCGTTACCCTTCCTCAGCAATGTACTGACTGGGTTTTTGGTTATTCACTGTGCTGCAGAAATGCTGCGATTACCACGATCAATACCCCGGGATCAAGTACTTTCTATATTTATGCAACGTTGAATAATGTAATTTCCCCTTGTAACAATTCGCCTACATTCTCCAATAAACCGGTTCCTTTTGTCTGCAACGGCCAGCAATATTGCTTTAATCACGGGGCTTATGATGTGGATGGTGACTCCCTGGCTTATACGCTGATCACACCATTACAGACGGCAACAACAAATGTCATTTATAACGCTCCATATAATGCAGCACAGCCTTTAAATTCAGTCCCGGCTGTTACATTTAATCAATATACAGGTGATATTTGTATGACGCCTCAAAGTATTGAAGTAACAGTGATGGCTGTTTTGGTGAGTGAATACCGAAACGGGGTATTGATAGGATCTGTTGAACGGGATATGCAAATCACCGTTATGAACTGCGCAAACAATCTTCCATCGCTGACAGGTATAAACGGAACAAATAATTTTTCAATGACCATTTGCGCCAACCAGCAAACCTGTTTTAATATCTTCTCAAATGATCCCGATGCAGGTCAAAACCTGACCGTAACCTGGGACAGTGGTATTCCTGCAGGAACATTTACAACAAGTACGGCAGGACATCCCACCGGTACTTTTTGCTGGACACCCAATTCAGGTGATATCGGAAATACCTATACGTTTACAGTTAAAGTATCTGATGATGCCTGTCCGTATATGGGATCTCAGATTTACTCCTATACCCTTACAGTAATTGGTATCACCCTTGATGCCGGGCCCGACGTAGGCGTTGCCTGCAGTGACGTTGCGACGCTTACAGCAAACGCTACCGGTGGTGGTCCTTACACTTATTCATGGAGCAATGGCTCAACCATGCAATCCATTACGGTTGGTGTCGGTACTTATATAGTTACCGCAAGTAATGGTTCATGCACAGCAACCGATACAGTTGTTGTGACAGAACCTTATATTCCGACTGCAAACTTTACTGATATTGTACCACCGTGTTTTAATACAGCAGTCCAGTTTCATGATGCCTCCACCACTCCATCCGGTGTTATCACAAGTTGGAACTGGTCATTCGGCGATGGTGCAACATCAAACACATCCGACCCTGTTCATACCTATTCGGCAGATGGTACTTACATCGTAACACTGATTATCGGAACTTCCCTTGGCTGTTTCGATACCATTGCACTACCGGTTACGCTTGCACCTCCTCCTGTTGCCGGTTTCACGGCAGCAAACGGATGCGTTGGCAATACGGTATGTTTTAACAACACCACCACTTCAGCAGGAACAATTTCCATCTGGAACTGGAATTTCGGTGACGGTACAAATGCTTCCTCGCAAAGCCCATGTCATACTTATGCAACTGCAGGAACCTATGTTGTTACATTAATTGCCGGGGATTTATTGTCTTGTTCTGATACTGTTATCCATACAATTACCATTTTTGATTTACCTGTTATTAATATCACAGGTGCCAATGCATGTCTTGGTTCTCCCATTTCATTTACGTCAACCGGCGGATTGAGCGGCTACAACTGGAATTATGGAAACGGCGCCACCGGCACAGGACAAAACCCTGTTTATCAATATAACAGTGACGGAACTTATACCGTTACTTTAACAGCAACAAATGGAAACGGTTGTACCAATAGTGCTACAACAACAGTAACAATCTATCCTTTGCCTGTTGTTAATGCCGGACCTGATGTTGCGATCTGCCAAAACGGTTCAATTACACTAACCGCCGGTGGTGGCGGACCTTATACCTGGAGTAATGGTGCAACTACTTCTACTATTGTCGTCAGTCCTTCTTCAAGTACTACTTATACAGTAACTGTAACCGATGCAAATGGCTGTACCGCAAACGATAATGTATTGGTAACGGTAAATCCTGCTCCTGTTGCAGTTGCAGGTCCCGACCAGAATATATGTCAGGGTTCATCAGCTACATTGACTGCATCCGGTGGATCTTCCTATAGCTGGTTTCCGGGCGGATCAACATCTTCATCTATTTCAATTACTCCTTCAGGTAATACAACCTATGTGGTTCAGGTTTCGAATGGTGCATGTCTTGGGTATGATACGGTTAATGTAATCGTTCACCAGGCTCCCGTCGTAAATCTAAATCCGGTCTTTATCTGTAATGGTGCAAATGCCACACTTAATGCAGGCGTTGCAGGAATGAATTATATATGGAGTAATGGTGCAACTACACAATCAATTACTGTGAGTACCGGAGGAACATATTCTGTTACCGTAACTGACGCATTCGGTTGCAGCACAACAGCTTCATGTACAGCAACATTGGGAAGCAGCTTAAATGTAACATTACCTACTGTTTCTTTTTGTCAGGGCGACAGCGTTGTGATCAATCCCGGGTATTCCGGATATCAGTATTCATGGTCAAACGGCGCAACGACGCAATCAATAATGGTTTACAATGCGGGTACCTATACATTAACCCTCACGGATACAGCTACAGGATGTACAGGAACAGTTAGCGCAAGTGCATCGGTAAACCCATTACCGGCGGCAAACTTCACGGCTACAAATGTTTGTATCGGAAACACAACTTCCTTTACGGACATCTCTAATATTACAACAGGCATTATTACGTCATGGTCGTGGAATTTCGGTGACGGCGGAGTAAGCGGTGTTCAAAATCCAACACATACATTCAGCACATCAGGAGGTCACGCTGTTTCACTTACCATCGTATCCAGCACCGGATGTGTATCCACATATACCGGAAATGTACCTGTGAACCCATTACCGGTAGCCAATTTCACTGCCCTCAATTCATGCCAGAATTCAAATGCTGTATTTACTGATTTGTCATCTGTTTCATCCGGAAACATTACTTCATACAACTGGAGTTTCGGTGATGGCGGTACGAGCACCCAACAGAATCCAACACACAGTTATTCCACAAGCGGCAATTTCAACGTAACCCTTCAGGTGACCACAGCCGGCGGATGTACCAATTCAATTACACAGCCCGTTACTGTATATCCTTTACCGGTTGCGTCTTTTACGGCAACGACAGTATGTATCGGTTCAGTAACTAATTTCACCAATACCTCTACCATTTCTTCCGGAGGAATAACAAATGTTTCATGGAGCTTCGGCGACCTCGGAACTTCGAATGCATCGAATCCTTCGCATACGTATTCTACATCAGGAACATTTAATGTAACGATGACAGTGACCTCTTCAAACGGATGTACAGGAACAGTTACAACTCCTGTTACTGTAAATGCACTGCCCGTTGCAGATGCCGGTGCAGATCAGGATATTTGTATCGGAAGTTCAGCTACGCTTACTGCATCGGGCGGTACTTCTTATCTGTGGACGCCCGGCAATGGAACCACTTCATCCATTTCTGTAAATCCTGCAGCAAATAATACGTATACAGTAACAGTTACAAATGCAAACGGATGTGTTGCCACTGATGCTGTGAATGTTTATGTACACACTCTGCCAACGGTGAATGCAGGTGTGGATCAGAATATCTGCAATGGAAGTTCTGCAACACTAAGTTCTACGGCATCCGGTTCTGTTACCTATTTATGGAATCCGGGCGCATTAAATACACAATCGGTTTCTGTTACCCCGACGACCTCTACCAACTACATCATTACAGCAACGGATGCAAACGGATGTATTGCACGCGATACGGTAAGGGTTGTAGTAAATGCAATACCGGCCATCAGTGCAGGTCCTGATCAGACGATCTGTAACGGTTCAACAATTTCACTTGTCGCTACCGGCGCTCCAAATCTGACCTGGTATCCCGGCAACATTTCCGGCGCAGGGATGCTGGTTACACCGAATGCAAATTCGACTTATGTGGTTGTCGGTATTTCAGCTGCAGGTTGTCAGTCATCGGATACGGTAAATGTTATCGTTAATCCAATACCTGTTGTAAACATCCCTCCTACTTTTGTTTGCCTTGGCGCAAGCACAATACTTGATGCAGGAAATTCCGGTTCATCGTATTCATGGAGTACCGGGGAAACAACACAAACGATTTCTGTCAGTGACTCCGGTTCTTATACTGTTGTAGTATCGACACCTAACGGTTGTTCAACACTTGGCAATGCCCAGGTAACTATCGGCGGTGCAGTTACAGGCAATCCTACGTTGCTGGCACTATGTACCGGCCAGTCGGGAACACTGAGCGCAGGTAATGCAGGCAGCACATATCTGTGGAGCAACGGTGCGACATCACAAACTATTTCAGTCAACGCAGCAGGATCATACACCGTTGAGGTTACTGATGCAAACGGTTGTTCTGCAACATTTGCAAATACGGTTAGCATCAATCCTGTTCCTGTTCCTGCATTTACAGCACCTGATGTTTGTCTTGGATCACCAACTGCATTTACAAATTTATCGGGTATCAGCAGCGGAAGCATTACAGGATACTATTGGGGATTTGGAAATGGCTACTCTGCCTCTGTTGCAAATCCGTCCTATACCTTTGGTTATATCGGTTCTTATGGTGTCACTTTAATGGTGACATCAGTGGCAGGATGCAGTGCAGCCGTTACACAATATGTTGCGGTTCACCAGATACCCAATGCTGCTTTTGCAACAACTACAGTATGTCAGAACAGTGCAAGCATATTCACGGATCAGTCCATTGCCGGTAGCGGTACAATCACAGACTGGTTGTGGAATTACGGCGACGGAACAACATCAGGTTCACCGTCTGCTCCACACAATTATTCAACTGCAGGAACATATACCACCACGCTTATTGTGACCTCATCGTATGGATGTATGGACACCGTTCAGAATCAGGTTGTGGTAAACGGACTGCCGTCTGCAGCATTTACAGTGAATAATGTCTGTGACCTGAGAACGGTTTCAATCGTCAACAATTCAAATTCAAATTTCGGATCCATATCTTCCTATCAATGGAGCATGGGTGACGGCAGCACTTCATCTGTTCAAAACCCTTCACACATTTATGGTACTCCGGGAACTTATGATCTGCAACTTATCGTAACAACAACGCTCGGATGTTCGGATACACTCATCAATCCGGTTACAATTTATCCTAAGCCGGTGGCAGATTTCAGCACGGTGGCGGGATGTCAGAACAGTACAATGCCGTTTACTAACCTGACTACCATATCGTCAGGGAGCATACTTTCTTACTCATGGAATTTCGGTGATGGTACAGCTACGGTACAAGCGAATCCCACGCATAGTTATACTACGACCAATACATTTACAGTCACGCTGATTGCCACTTCAAATTTCAACTGTCGTGATACCATTAGTTATCCGATTGGTGTGTATCCATTACCTGTTGCAAATTTTACGGCCATGGATGCCTGTCAGAATTCTGCTGTTGATTTCTTCGACAACAGTTCCATCTCTTCGGGGAGTATAGCACAGTGGAGCTGGAATCTTGGTGACAGTACATCATCAACACAGGATGAACCAACGCACAATTATGCGACTAGCGGAACCTATCATGTATTGCTGAACATCACCAGTGATCAGGGTTGTACCAGCACCTATTCGCAGAATGTAAATATCTTCCCTATGCCTCAGGTTGCATTTACTTCCAATGCTCCATGTCTTGGCGGCGCAACACAGTTTTATAATCAATCCAGTGTAGCCGGTGGCGGGTCATTTACGCCGGCATGGGATTTCGGGAACGGGCAGACTTCTTCCCTTTACAATCCGAATACAACTTTCACTTCTGTAGGCTCACAGAATATCACGCTTACCATTTCCACAGCAAACGGATGTGTAAGTACACTTACGCAACCGGCACTGGTACATGGACTCCCTGTTGCATTGTTTAATGCCAACGACAACTGCCTCGGTCATGTTACTAATTTCATAGACCACAGCGTTGCCAACGACGGAAACATTGCATCATGGAATTGGACGTTTGGAGACAATTCATCTGCCAATATCGGTCAGCCACAGCACATGTACAGCACCATCGGTCAGTTCAATGTTGACCTCGCTATTACGACAACTTATGGTTGCAGCAATCAGACCGCAAGGGGAATTAATATCTGGGAAATTCCATCGCCTCAGATAGCAACAAATGATGCCTGTCTGCATGATTCAATTTCCATGGCAGACATTTCATCTGCCGATTCATCAATACTTCTCACCTATACGTGGGATATGGGTGACGGAACAAGTTCATCACTTGCGAACCCGATGCATACCTATGCTCAATACGGAAACTATGATGTTACAGTCACCGTAGCCAATCAGCACGGTTGCGCCAACACTGATCTTGCACACGTAACTATTCATCCATTACCTGATGCACAGTTTGCGGCTGACAGCGTTTGTCTGCATTTGCCGAATGCGTTTATCAACGGATCTACAATTCCAAACGGAAGCATCAATAATTACTTCTGGAGCTTTGGTGACGGAGGTACGTCAAACGCATTAAATCCGAATCACCTTTATACGACTGAAGGAACATACAATGTAAATCTTGTTGCCACTTCCAATCACGGATGTATCAACAATGCACTGAGAACAGTACTTGTGAAGCCAAATCCTGTAGCACAATTTAATGGCGGGGGCAATGGCTGTAGTAATTTCACTGCACACTTTGCCGATCTGAGTACAAGTAGTTACGGCAACATCAGTGGGTGGTTATGGAGTTTCGGTGACGGGGATGTAAGTACCTTACAAAATCCTGATCATATTTATGCACAGGCGGGTTCATATCCTGTTACATTGACAGTTGTGAGCAGTAATGGTTGCCAGGCCTTCCTGCAACAGAACGGATTTGTAAATGCATTCCCTTCTCCGCTGGCAGATTTCCAGATGGATAATCCAAACGCTGATAATATTTCTCCCGTCATTAACTATACGAACCTCAGTTCAGGTTATAGTGCATACACGTGGACATTCGGTGACGGTACTACGAGTTCAACAGAAATGAACCCTGTACACGTATATGCCGACACCGGCTCATTTGTAACGCAATTGGTAGTGGTAAACAGTTATGGTTGTCGTGATACAACTTACCGTACTATTGAAATAGGTCCGCGCAGTACGTTGTTTGCACCGAACTGTTTTACACCGAACGGCGATGGCATCAACGATGCATTCTATCCGAAGTGGACGCAGATGAGAGACATCTATGTGACAATTTTCGACAGGTGGGGACTGGAGCTTAAATCATGGCATGGGCTGGAAGGTTCATGGGATGGTAACTATAACGGGCGCCCTGTGCAAGCAGACGTTTACGTTTACAAAATTCACGGTATCGGAAATGACAATGTATTCTATGAGTGGGTCGGCCACGTAAGTGTTGTCAGATAAAAATATTGACGTCTCTGTTCCGGCAATACGTCAAGAGAAAAATCCCTGTCACTGATACTGACGGGGATTTTCTTTTGTGGCTATCCGACTTTTATATCTTCGTTAGAATTTGCTAATCAATCATTGAACAACATGTCTTCCTTACAGGACCAGGTCGGATTGCAACATAAACGGCGTAAACGGGATTACTTACCTGTGGGATTTTTCAAAAAAAAAGGTTTCTTGGTTACCAATATTGAGTCACGTCGGGACAATTCAACAAAATTGGAAAATTATGTTAAGTCTAATTTGAATATTCTCATCAATTCGCAATCCGTAAATTCGAATCTATTGGTAATTGGTACTCCGTATATTCGTATTTATTCGTTATTCGTACCCCCTAGCTTCTCCCCTCTTCACTCAGCACTTTCGTATAATGCTTTAATGAACGCAGGAAGAGTGCTGATAAGGCAGCGGCTCCCAGGGCCCAGGCAAATTTTTCTCCGATATGAAACTCGTGCCATTTTACAAAACCGATGAGCCCTTCCACATATACAAAACCAATCACTGTTGCCAGAACGCCCGAATATTCCCTGCGCAAAACACTCTTCATTGAAAAAGAGACCTCGCTTTTTCTGAAACTACCGAAACGCGGAATAAATGCAGGCGCTTTTTTTGACCACGTCATATAAACTTCTCCGAATTTTTTTTCAAGAAACCGTTCTTCAGCAAACATGATGCGCTCATAGTAGATCCAGTAGAGCAGACTTACAATAATTGTAAATGAAAAGTTCTTTGTGAAAAGTACGATCCCAATCCACATCAGGTAATTTCCCAGGTAAAGCGGATGACGAACCATTGAATAAATTCCTGAAGTATTGAGTTGTTCAGCCACCTGCTTGTCCGTATTACGCCCTGATGTGCCGCGTGGCGTCGTACCTATGGTATAAGCCCTTACGGCAAAGCCGGCCAGACTTAATAATGCTGCTGTATAATTGATGGTTGTGATAAATGAATTACTCATTGAGAAATAATCAGTGAAAAAAACTGCCGGCAATGCAAGTGCGAAAAGTACCAGCGGGATAATTCCCCTGCGTTTGAATAACCAGTTACCGTCTTCCTCAAAAGAATGAATTAGCGCCATAATTTCTTTTATTTATGCGTAAATGAAATCAAATTTATAAACTCTGAAAAATTTATTTTCTCACCTTTTGACAAAGGTCTTATTCTCATGGTTTGGCAGTGTCTCAGTTAGAGAATTAACTACTGATTAGGCAGATTAAAAAGGTCGTTCAATCATTTCACAAATTTATATGTGAAATGGAAAATGAAAAAAAAGAATGGGAGAAAGATATAATCTTTACCCATGAGTAAGAAAACGGTGATCGCATTGCGCTTTACGCCAATGGTGGGTTTACCTTTGAGAGAAAGACAGGGGAAAATGAGTTTGGGAACTGCTACAACTGCAAGGGCGGCAACCTGATTGGAATGTTCAAGCCTAAAGAGGAATAAAATTATCTTTCATTATTTGATGGTATCCCGCGTTTAGTCTATCGCGAAAATCATCACAACAAAAATTCCCTTCTTTTAGTTGGCTGAAATCAATACGTCCAATTCCTGTTGGAGTAACGTTCCAATCCAAAATGCCATTGGTGTGGTGAATGTCTTTATCGTATTGCGGGCACGCCTTATTGGTGCACCTCATATCAAACAATCCGTTAATCTTTCGATTGATTTCGTCTTTGCGCTCTGCTTTGAAAGTGTACATACTTCAAAGGTAATTATTTCAATGAACTTTCAGAGATAAATATGCTCTAAAAGTCTGAAAAAACTTTGTGTAAGAAATGAATTATTTTTACCCTTTATACATGTCAATCAGAGATATAAGTTGTTCAACACTCATTATCTCCTGAGTCAATCCGGCTTCCATTGCCGGGGTAACTCTTAGCGTTTGATGTATGCGGCAGAAGTTAAAGTAAACAAAGTGAAGGGCTATTGAATGACAATGGTTTTCAAGTTTCTTAGATAAAGCATTTGTGAGGCGGGTGAATCTTCTGTTTCCCATTCTCAGAGTTAAATTTTGCCGCTCGATGTAACTGATAGAAATATTTTTTGGATCAGGGTTTCCTGTTATCGGTGTTTTCTTCGCGCTGACAAATGGAGAGGGTGAATATTTTCTTTCGTTGTTGTTCCCGTCAGCCCCTCCATACACTATTTACAAGCTGAGCAAAGTCAACGTTATTGCCAAATGCTGCTTCAACTGCATTTACGTACACCTTTAGCCCGTCTGTTGTCAACTGAATTTTGTCATTCAGTCTGCGCGCCACATCTTCTACGAAATACATTGCTGTTTCTGCATCACGTTCGCCAACGAGCCAACTGATAACAAGTTTAGAATCTGAATCCATTGCTATCCATGTCCAAGCATCCCCAACGCCATCCCCCTTTTCGGGGTTTGCAACGTGCGCCTGTTTCTTTCCTGCAAAACTCCAACATTCATCCAGTTCAGCCTTTTTTGTATTCAGATTCTTTACTGTATCGTAATGGAAAATAGAACAAGCCTGACCAACTTCAACAAGCAGCTTTGTTACTGTGTTGATTGATCAATTTTAGTATAATTTTAATTGGTTGATTCCCAATACATTGTGCATCTGCCTATAATTCGCATGGTATTTCGGGTATTTTGGACGGCAAATGTAATGAATTCAATCAAAATAGTTTAGTTCAAACTAAACTTTATGCCTAAATTTGCATTAGTACAATTTAAGGAAATAACCGGCAAGGATTCTTTCCATCAACTCACGGCTGATGGGAGGAATCAATACAATGAATATATGGCAACAAAGGTTGGCATTCCTCAATTGAATAGCGAAAGGAATACTATCATGAGATATATGGATATGTATTCCAGAGGCGAAAGAAGATTAGGAAAAAAGGTTCATACATTGCCAGACTCTATTGATGGGACTGACTTGGAATTTAGAACAGAACATATAAGAATATACGCGTTCCATTTAAAGGGGACGGGAAAAATTGTGACACTTTGGGCTGATAATGATAAGTCGGAACAAGATAATGACATCAAAAAATTTAGAAAAATTAAACAAGAGTATTTACGATCATTAAAATAAAAAAACCATGACAAGAGAAGAGTTTATAAATACTAAAGAATTTTGGTTAGCTGAAATTCAAAACAATCTGTATAAGGAAGTAGAAGATTTTATTAAAGATACCAAAGGAATGAATCAAACAAAGTTTGCCGAACTTCTTGGCGTTAGCAAAGGATATGTTTCTCAAGTATTAAATGGCGACTTCGATCATAAATTAAGTAAGTTCATTGAGCTATCCTTGAAAATAGGGAAAGCCCCGATTGTACGATTAGATGATTTACAAGAATACATTGAAAGGGATAGTTTGCAATCATATTATAGTCCGCCTTCCGAGGGAAAGATAATTAGTATAAATAGAACTTATCAAAAATATTCTGAATTAGATGATAATTTTATTCATGACGAGACCGTAACATATTCAATTCAAATGGAGAAATAGTATGACAGAGCCAACAGAGCAAAATCCGTTAAGTATTAAAATTAACGATATAAGGGTACTTAATTTGTCTTACAGTGATGCAAGTTCTGAAATTAGGACTTCTTTTAATGAGGATCTTTTAAACTTCTCATTTCAAATTAAATTTTCTTGGGATTTGGAGAAAGATTTATTCAATGTTTTTCTTGATGGAATCTACACATACAAGCATAATGGGGAGTCGGTAGAAATGCTTTCATGTGTTTGTGTTACTTCATACAAAATAAAAAATCTTGATAGGTTTTTAACTGTTCTTCCAAACAACAAAGAATTTAATATGTCTCCTACAATAATGACATTGGTTGTTGGTTCTGCATTATCCCATGCAAGGGGCGCAATTTCAGAGAAAACACAGGGAACTTTTATACACGACTATTATCTGCCTTTAATAAAGTTACAGGACTTTATGCAAACAATGGTTTCAAGATCGGAATCAACAGAGCCAGAAAAAAAGCCAAAAAAAATTTTTAAAGCTCCGCCTATTAAGAGAAGAAAAAATTAATTCTATTTTTTTTTCATCTACTCTCAGCCGCCTTCTTTGCAATCGCTTTACGTTTAACGGATGATAATTTTGCAGCACGCGCCTTACCACCTTTCAAACCGCTTAACCTTCCTAACGCAATAGCAGCAGGGTTTTTACCTTTATCTTTGTCGGATTCGCTTGCTTGCCCTGTAGGTATATCAACGATGAACTTTGCGCGTTCATTAACATCAGAAGGTCGCTTTCGCTTTGCTATGCAACAAAGGTAAACCGTATTTTTGAGCGGTCAAGCATGGCCCATAGTTAAATTTGAAAGTGAGACAGTACCCATGGTTTATATCAGTTCAATCGTTGCAGTATTTTACCTATCTTGCAACAATTAAATTTTTTTGATTCAGATGAGTAAAGCTAAAGTTTCAACCGACAAGATAAAGTATTCAGTAGAATTCCAGGTAAAGTCGTCTCCTCGCATTTTATTCAACCATTTATGCAGTCCTGACGGCATGGAAGGCTGGTTTGCTGACAGGGTTACTTTGCTCGACGGCGATTATGTTTTTCATTGGGGAAAATCGGAACAGCGCGCACGCATAATGAGCAAAAAGGATAACCAGATGGTGCGTTTTAAATGGATTACCGAAGATCATAAAGACGAGACTTATTTTCAGTTCGACATCGTACAGGACGACATCACCGGTGACATCGCATTAATTGTGACCGATTTCAGCACAGAGGATGAAAAAGATCAGAATACACGCTTGTGGAGCAGCCAGGTGCATGAACTGATGCATTCCATTGGTTCCTGAAAATCAGAACAACATTTTAATGATGAGTTGCAAAGTAGTAGTCGCAAAGGCGGGTACATTTTGAAATTCATTAATCCCGATTCTCCTGCTGATTTTTATAAAGTTCCCTGATAGCATCGCTGACATTTTTTCCTTGTCATTCAGCATTTCGTCAAGCGGAATGTAGTTATCTTCTTCAAAATAATATTGCCATGGTGATTTATGCACGCAGCAATAAAATTCTTCTCCTTCCAGTCTATTGATTTTTTCTGCTATCACCGGTTTGAATTTTTCCCATGCCTCACCCTGCAGATGAATTGTGAAGCTGAACTCTTTTCCCCACCAGAACATCGTACGAAAAGCAAAAACAGTTGAAGCACTGAACAACCGGGGATAATCAAGCATCATGTAGGGCAATAGCCTGTAGTTTTCTCCCCTGAAAATTTTTGGTGAATCAACTTTAGTATGCAGACCTAATTTCTCTTCAGAGGCAATAACTCCGCGAATGGCACGTTCTGTTTCACTCATCAGATCCATCACCTTTTGCATTGCTGCGTGCTTTGTATAGAAAAAACCAGTGTTGGTAATTACATCAAGCTCTGCTTCGCTGAAAGTGATTTTAGTACCTTGCGCCATAGATTAAATTGGGATAATGATTCAGTTAGAATATTTAAGTAAAACTTTGTGCTGCGGCTTTTATGTTAGTTATTGAGGTAATGCCACTAAAGCTCAAAGGCACGAAGTAGCCCAAATCATAAAATGTAATTTATTTACTACTCTCAAACTGAGTCATTACTTAAATTTGCGATAAAGATAGCGTGAAGAAGATTAGCTCGTTAGTAATAAGCACATTCCTGGGTCCATTTGTGATGACTTTTTTCATCTCACTGTTCGTGCTTCTCATGCAGTTCCTATGGAAATATATTGACGACCTCGTGGGCAAAGGACTTGAATGGATAGTCATTTTCAAGTTGATGATCTATGTCTCTGTAACCCTTGTCCCGCTTGCCCTACCGCTGGCAATGTTACTGGCTTCCATCATGACTTTCGGAAATCTGGCCGAACATTATGAACTCGTCGCCTGCAAATCAGCTGGTATGAGCGTGCAGAAAATAATGCGTCCGTTGATTTTTCTCACCATCGGAATTTGCATTGGCGCATTTTATTTTTCAAACAACGTTTTACCGGCTGCAAACCTCCGTATGAGTGCTCTGCTTTACGATGTACGGAATCAGAAACCGGCGCTTTATATCAAGCCGGGTGTATTTTATAATGGTATTGAAGGATACGTGATCAGGGTTGGAAGTAAGGATAAGGACAACCAGACAATTCACAATGTAATGATCTATGACCATACAGAGAACCGTGGCAATACAAAGTTAATTCTTGCTGATAAAGGTACGATGCAGATGAGTGATGATGACCGTTACCTGATCCTCACTTTGCACAATGGTAATAGTTATGAGGAAAGAAAAAGACCGAAGGGTGTCGATACAAAACCAATGATGCGGACGGAGTTTCAGAAAGAAGTAATCCGTTTTGACCTCAGCGCCTTTAAATTGACAAGAACGAATGAACAGCTTTTCAAAGACAATTACCAGATGCTGAATCTGAAACAGCTGTCTTCCTCAGCAGATTCTATTGAAAAAAAGATAGGAGAAACAAGACTTTACTACCAGAAATACAACAGGAGCTATTACGAAAAAATGCAGCGTAAAACGGGAAATGAGATTCCATTTGCGAATGAAAATTTCATTTTGAATTTTGGCAAACCTCAGCAGGTAAATATTATTTCGAGTGCACTCAATTCGGCACGTACCTCTTTGAATATTGCAGGTGATGCCGCAAACGATATCACCGTTCGCAAAAAGAGTTTGTACAAACACCGTATTGAGTGGAACAGAAAATTCACACTTTCCTTTGCCATACTGGTTTTGTTCCTGATTGGCGCACCACTGGGATCCATCATCCGCAAAGGCGGACTGGGAATGCCATTGGTTATCTCCGTCATCTTTTTTCTCACCTACCATATCATCTCTATCACCGGAGAAAAAATGGCACGCGAAGGAGTTATTCCGGTTTATGAAGGGATGTGGCTTTCCTCTGCACTGCTGTTACCACTGGGATTATTTCTCATGTATAAAGCAACAACAGACTCAGCACTCTTTGACAGAGATGCGTATGCGAAGTTCTTCAACAGATTTATTCCAAAAAGATTTTCCGGTCCGCAATGAAGGTTCTTCAGCTTTGTCACCGCATTCCATTTCCTGCCAATGACGGCGGTAATATTGCCATCATCAGTGTTGCTGATGCGCTCCTTGCGCAAGGTGTTCACGTAAAGATGCTCACGCTGAATACGCGTAAGCACCACGTGGACCTGAATTCATTTCCGGGCGATATAAAATCAAAGTATGGTATTGAGTCAATTCCCATTGATACCGACGTGAACATCCCGGGGGCTTTCAAGAATCTTTTTTCTGATCAATCTTATAATGTTATGCGTTTCCACTCACGGGAGTTTGAGGAAAAATTATTACAGGTATTGAATACTGATAACTATGATATTGTATTGATGGAAAGTCTGTTCATGACGCCATATATACCCATCATCAGAAAAAATTCACGGGCGCGAATAGTCATGCGTGCACATAATGTTGAACATACCATTTGGGAACGACTTGCAAAGAATGAAAAAAATATTTTAAGGCGCACCTATCTTTCGCTGCTGGCGCGCCGGTTGAAAAAATATGAAATGCAAATCATCAATCAGGTAGACGCAATCCTTCCCATTACCGGTGATGACGAACAGGTTTTCAGGAAGTTGGGGTGTACTGTTCCGATGAATGTAACGCCGGTGGGCATTGATGCCGGTAAATACAGCAGTCAGATCATGCCTGAAGAGCAGCTTTGCATTTTTCACCTCGGCGCAATGGACTGGCGGCCTAATCTCGAAGGCATTGAATGGTTTCTGGACGATTGCTGGGATATGATTCATAAAAAATTTCCGTCACTAAAATTATATCTCGCTGGCAGGGGTTTTCCTGATTGGCTTATGAATCGAGCCGGTTCGGGGGTTACATGCGCGGGTGAAATTATGGATGCAATTGAATTTATGGACGGCAAACAGTTGATGATCGTTCCGCTGAAGAGTGGCGGTGGCATGCGCGTTAAAATTATTCAGGGAATGGCATTGGGAAAAACCATCATCAGCACAACCATCGGCGCTGAAGGAATCAGCTATACAAACGGAAAAAATATTCTGATTGCTGATTCTCCGGAAGATATATTGATGCAGATTGAAAAATGTCTTGATGATAAAAATTTATGTCTGTCCATTGGATCAGAAGCAAGAAAATTTGTTCTTGCAGGTTATTCAAATGAAAGCATCGGAAAGCAGATCATAGAATTCTGTAACACCCTTTAATGGTCGAGCTTCAATGTATGGCCGAGCTTATTTCTTTTGGTGAGCAGGTAATCTTTATTGTGTTCATTTGATTTTATTTCAATTGGAATAACCTCAACGATTTCCAGACCATAACCAATGAGTCCCGCACGTTTTTTAGGATTGTTAGTCATCAACCTCATTTTACTAACGCCAAGATCACGAAGGATCTGTGCTCCCACTCCATAATCGCGCTCGTCAGAATCAAATCCAAGTTTAATATTTGCTTCAACGGTATCCAGTCCTTCCTCCTGCAATTTGTATGCTTTGAGTTTGTTCAGCAGACCGATTCCACGTCCCTCCTGGTTCATATAAACGATAACACCCTTGCCTGCCTCTTCAATCATTTTCATGGCCGTATGAAGTTGAGGTCCGCAGTCGCAACGGCACGATCCGAAAATATCTCCTGTAAGACATGATGAATGAACACGAACCAAAACCGGCTCATCCTTCTTCCACTCGCCTTTGATGAGAGCCAGGTGCTCCTGACCGGAAGTCTTTTGTTTATATGCGAAGAGATTAAAATCGCCCCATAGCGTAGGAAGCATAACTTCCACTTCGCGCTCAATGAGCGACTCCTGTTTCAACCGGTAAGCAATGAGGTCTTCGATACTTATTATTTTCAGTTCAAACTTATCCGCAATTTTCATAAGGTCGGGGATCCTTGCCATTGTTCCGTCCTCATTCATGATCTCAACCAATACACCTGCAGGCTTGAAACCCGCCAGCCGTGCAAGGTCTATCGTTGCTTCTGTATGTCCCGTCCTTCTCAGTACGCCCCCTTTGCGGGCACGCAGCGGAAAAATATGTCCGGGCCTGCCGAGATCCTCCGGCTTTGTATTTTTATCTATAAGTGCAAGAATGGTTTTAGACCTGTCGCTCGCCGATATTCCTGTGCTGGTACCGTGTCCGATCAGGTCAACAGAAACTGTAAAAGGGGTTTCATGCGATGAGGTGTTTCTTTGCACCATCAGCTCGAGGTTAAGCTCATCGCAACGTTCACCCGAAAGCGGAGTGCAAATGAGACCCCTGCCATGGGTAGCCATAAAATTAACCACATCGGGTGTGGCATTTTCGGCGACAGTGACAAAATCACCTTCATTTTCGCGGTTGGCGTCATCTACCACTATTATGACCTTTCCGGCTCTCAGGTCGGCAATCGCTTCAGCTATAGAATCCAATTTCTCTTTCATAACGCCGCAAAGGTAGCTTTTTGACGATCACGACTCAACATGTATTTCAGTGAGAAAACCGACTTCGGGAAATTTGGAATAGTGTAAATCTTACAACTGTAAGAAGTGCCTGTTATCCGGCAACTATCCCTTTCAAAACGGAAGTATCATTGTCATGTAATTAGTTTCATAACCTATTAAAAAGTTGGATCAGCCACAACCCCGTAAGGTTGTCATCAAAAGCAGCAAACCCCGTAAGGTTTGCTGCTTCTGTTTTTAGTGCCGCTCTCATTAGATTTTAAATTATAAATCACACAAACCAATTAATAAGTAGTTCTGTAAGAAACATGACTGAATAGATAAATACTTACTAAAGTTCAATAGCATATTGCACCTGTTAACAAACCCATTCTAAGCATATGGCGAAACACTGAGCACAACCCCGTAAGGTTGAATCAAAAAAAGCGAACCCCGTAAGGTTCGTTTTTTTTGCTTAAAGATTGATTGCGCATTGGACGTCTTCAGAAATCGACGTCCTGTTAATCAGCAGGTGATGTACCTGATGCAGCCGGTTTTTCTTCATCCAACTTTTTTTTCCGATGCCGGTTTCTCAATTCTTTCCAGGTATCAAATTGCTCATGATAAAAAATGCCCACGCCCTGGGTATATGGAGAAGTATAGTCGAGTACGTTGTTGATATTTGAACGGTTGAATGCTTTTAGTTTCACTCTCCCATCGAGCGTTAGAGAATATTCAGCATTGAAATCACCAACGATATTCCGGGTTGTCTGGTCGCTTGCAACACCTACGTTACCTTCAATGGAAAGTCGGTCGTTAAAAAGTGTTTTCGAAAACATGACTTCGATTTCTTCTTTATTGTAAGTATCACCGGGGCGATAATTAAATCCCAGACTCACATCTTTGCTGAGTTGTGCAAGCCAGTTACTCACCTGGTTGCTGAGCAATTCTGATGCACTTGCCTCTGCTCCATCTGCGGCACTGATACCATCCACCTGTTGTGTTCCGTTCTGCCGTGCGATAAACTGATTCAGCAGCATCAATCCAAAAACCTGCCGTGTCAGTTCTGCCTCCGAGTTTACGCGACTATAAACTGTTCCGGCCGTGGCATTGCTGAGTCCTGAAACTTTTATTTCATAATTGATGGTCGGATTCATGAGTTTGTTTGTGAGATAAAGTACGACTTCATAATTCAGCCTTCTGCGGAGTGAAGAATCTTCAGGCATCACCTTATATAATGTTGACGTTCCTCCCTTGTAATATGCGGTGAGGTTGATATCAGCATTTAACGGGTCACCGTTCCAGCGGATCACTCCATCCTGAATAGTAAAATGTTTGTTGATGATATTCTGCAAAGTAAAAAGATAATCTCCTCTGGTAATGAAATAACTTCCATAAATATTAAAGTTGCCGCCTTCATCAAGAATGAACCGGAGGTTACCTGTACCGTTACCTGTAATTTTATCACCGATCTTCTCGTCAAAAATAATTTCAAGATCAGCATCATCTGTTACTTCAAACGACATATCGAGTGATATCCCGGCCGGATTAAAATTCTTTCCTGTAATTTTTTTCTCCGCTGAATCACCCCTGTTAATGAATGTAATATAATTACTTCGCGAGAGTTCACTTGTAGATGAAAGCGGTATTGCTATTGCTGTTCCCCGTTCCGATTTCAGCTGCATGTTAAGCTTCATGCTCTCCAGCGGTCCGTCAAAATTTGCATATCCTGTCACAAATGCATTTCCATAGTACAGTTCATTCTGAGATGCAGAAGTATGAAGACCTTCAAAGTTATTTACGTCTATCCGTAAATTAAATCTGAAATCAGAAAAGTAAGAATGACTGATGCGACCGTTTGCTTTTCCGGGATTTCCATTTGCATCATGAATTGTAAAGTTTTTGAATTCAAAATAATTTTCATGCACATATACCCTGTCATTCGCAGCATAAGAAGTATTCAAGTATGTTACTTTACAACTTGCTTTACTTAAATCCATTGTTCCGTTCAGTGCCGGTTTGCTGAACGTCCCTTTCAGCTTTAATTCAGCCGAAAGTTTTCCCCTGACATCTCTGACCACATCAGCCATATACCGTTCATAAGGGTTGAGGTAAAAATTAATCAGTTTGATGTCAAAGTCAAGGTTGTCATTATCACGGCTGAAATAATAATCCCCGTCAATATGAATGGTATTGAAATTATTCTTCATCACATTTGCCGCAAGATGAATTGATTTTTTCCTATTGTCGTAGCCACTTGAGATCACTGCATTCCCGAGCGTGTCTTCATTCACCGCCAGAGAATAAATTCTGAGGTCGGCAAGGAGAAGCGGTTTATTATAAATGTTGCTGATGCTTGCACTGCCATTGAGAACTCCGCCGGTGCTCACCGAATATTTCCGGAGAAATGAATTCAGATCTTCAAGAGAAAAATTTGCCGTATTGAAAAAAAGCGTATCATTTTCACTTTCTGAAATTATTCCCTGCAAGCCTATCGTTGCTTTTTCTGATTCGAAAGCAAATGAGTTAAATACCAAAGCACTGCTGTCAATATCCAGCGCGTTTTCAGGATTGATCTTCCATACTTTTCCATTCAGCGTTACATCGGCATCTTTAAAATTAAGATGATATTGATGTGGTGACTTTATTTCAAATTTACCATTGAAAATTCCCCTGTTGGCAAATACTGCACTGTCGGCAAAATGTAAAGAGAAGTTCACTTCATTTAAACTCCCGCTTGCTGCCAGCACCGGCGATTCAATAAAAGAACTATCGGAATAAAATAAGCGATTTGCAGTTGCACGAACGGACACCACTTCTCTGCCGGCATCGAGTGCTAATTTTTCATTCATCAATCTGAAGTTCTTATACCTGATTTCATCAGAGCTGATGTTGCATTCAAATTTATTTAACATGCTGTTGAAATGCCCGTTGACAACGGTTGACGGATCAACGCTCCAGGAAGGAAGAAATATTTCTGTAATTAATGAGGTATTCTTCAGGCGAATGTCAAACGTAAAATTCTGGTTACTCACCACCCTTTCAATGTCAGGCATCAGCGCCGGAAAATACTCGGGGATGAGTTGAGTAAACGCGTCTGCAAGGGTTTTAAATTCAAACTGCCCCCGCAGATCACCATCCGTAAAGTCAGACCTGATGTGAATGCCCCTGGAAACAGCATCCAAATCAGACGATATTGAAACATTGTTTACATGGTAGAGCTTCTTATCAACTTTGTAATTAAAGTTATTTGCTTCCACTTCTCCCTCCCAGTTATCAGGCGAATTACCGGAAAAATTTATTTGCAGGTGAGAACTGATCTCTGCTTCCCCGGGCAGTACGAAGAGGTTCAGTTTATCCAGTCGCAGACGATTGACATCTGCAGTAAAATCAAATACGGGAATGTCTTCCTGAAAATCAACCTGACCATTAAATACCAGGTCAATGTTTGGTTCATTAATGATCAACGCTCCGTCAAAAAGTTTTCTTGATACCTGACCGTTTACACTGATGTTGTGATAGGAATAGTCCTTATACTGAAACAATGAAATGGCTCCATTCATCTTGGTCTCCATGTTGTCAAGGCGAAGTCCGCTTCCGTCAACATCTGCAGTAAGCGAAAGATTACCCAGTTCAGCCACACCTGAAAGCCGGCCAATGTCAAATTCCTTTGCAGCAAGATGCCCCTTGTAGAATTCCTTTTTCTGTTTGGGATCAAATTTCAGGTTTATATCTGAAGATACATATCCAAGTGCTGTATTGATATTTCCATAGGCCACAAAGTCATTGTAGAAACCGGAAAACTTACCTTTAAAATTCACCTTACCTAACTGTGCGAGATTATCCGGCAGCCGCACATGTGAAGCGCTGTCAAACGGATATAGTGGTATGGTTTCCACATCTCTTTTATCAGTGGTGATTTTATCAGCAAGAATATCAAAATAAGTTTCTTCAATATTCGGCAATCCCGTTAGTGCTATATTCCCTTTGAACAATGTCTGCTTTCCGTATTCAAGCGTTACGTTTTTACATTTGAAACGGGTAACCGTTCCCTTGCATTCACCTGTAAGATTCACGGTATTGTGAATGCCCCATAAATACTCGCCGGCAAAAAATGCGATGTCAGTAAATGAAATTTTAGACGCTCTGAAATCTGAATGCCATCTCATCCTGTCATTGAACTCTATCCAGTCGGGGAAGCTGTCATAATTAAAAGTAAGATCAGTATGTAAATCGGTATATGGTGTTTTTATCGACAAGTCGGTGATGCGCATTTCATCGGAAGAAAGTTTTGCGTCTCCGTTAAAAGCAGACAAAATAAATCCGCAACGCTCCTTCGCCGACAGGTTGGTGATCTTCCCGAAAATTGAATCATTGATAAAATGAATATTGCTGATATCTCCATAGACGCTATGAATGTCCAGGTGCGTGTAATCCATTCCATGCTCCTGTAAGGTATCGTCTTCTACCTCATATTTAAAACGGGCATTCTGCAACTTCAGGTTCTCCACAGTTATTTTGTAATCCCGGGCAGTGGTATCATTACTGCTTCCGGAAGAGAAATATTCAAGGATGAAATCAAGATTGTTATTTACTTCGCCATGGTATTCCCTCAGATAAAATCCGCCGTCAGTAAGTGATATCTCATGAATATCGAGGATGTGATTCTTTGTGCTGATGTCGTTCAGGTTAAGAGAAAGCTCGCCTGCATAAAGCAACGTATCCAGGTGTAAATCCTCAATTAAAAGTCCTTTTAAAGTCAGGGATTTGAAAAAATTAATGCGGACTTTGTCAACGTAAACATTAGTCTTTAATTCTTTGGAGAGATAATCTGAAACACGATGGGCCAGCCACGTTTGAACAGGGGGCGCCATTGCAACCAAAAATGCAAGTCCTACAATCAGTAAAAATACTGCTGTAAACCAGAGAAATATGCGCTTCAGTTTTTTGATAGTTTTGCCCTTCAATTGAAAATAGCATTAATAAGATATCCTGACTTCAAACAGGTGAAATGATATTAATACCTGCACTAAATGTCACAACGAGATAACCGGAATCCTTCTTCGAACAAGATTACAAATATACTTGCAATAGAGTCAAGTTGTGATGAGACGGCAGCATCGGTTATGAGCAATAATCATGTGTTATCCAACATCATTGCAAGCCAGGCAATTCATCAGTTTTACGGAGGGGTAATACCGGAACTGGCGTCGCGAGCGCATCAGCAGAAAATTATTCCTGTGGTAGATGAGGCGCTGAAGAAAGCAGGTATCACGGCAGGCGATCTTCATGCAATTGCATTCACGCGCGGACCCGGGCTGATGGGCGCATTGCTGGTAGGCGTTTCATTTGCAAAGGCCTTTGCGCTGGCGCTTGACATTCCGCTCATTGAAGTGAACCACATGCAGGCCCATGTTCTGGCGCACTTTATTCTGAAAAAAGAAAATGGAGGGAATCAAAATCAGGAAGTCCCTTCATTCCCGTTTCTATGCCTCACCGTTTCAGGGGGACATACGCAGATTGTGGTGGTCAAAAGTCATCTTGAAATGGAAGTGATCGGTCAAACGCTTGATGATGCATCCGGCGAAGCATTTGATAAATCGGCGAAGATTCTTGGTCTTCCTTATCCGGGCGGACCACTCATTGATAAGTATGCGAAAGAAGGCAATCCGCATGCTTTTCCGTTTCCGTTTCCAAAAATTTCCGGGCTTGATTTTTCATTCAGCGGATTGAAGACGTCATTTCTGTATTTCATCAGGGATGCAAAGGCAAAAGATGAAATGTTTATAGAAAAAAATAAGGCAGACATCTGTGCTTCCATTCAGTTTACAATTATTGAAATTCTTTTGCGCAAGATGAAAATGGCATCAGCGGAAACAGGCATTAAAACCATTGCGCTGGCAGGTGGTGTGAGCGCCAACTCCGGATTGCGCAGCGCTTTTCTGAAAATGGAAGTTGAAGCCGGATGGAAAGTATTTATTCCTGCTTTTGAATTTTGTACTGACAATGCAGCGATGATAGGCATTGCCGGCTATTATAAATTTCTGAATGGAGATTTTACCGGACAGTATGTTACACCACTGGCAAGAATGGGTTTTTAACTGCCTCCGGAATTCAATTTGAGTTTTTTAATATGGAATATTTTTCAGATTACCGGGAGATTTCTGTTGAAAGTCCCTGATTTATTTTCTATTAAATTAGAATGAGGGCATTCTTTTCTATGTCTTGCGCAAGATTGAAAAGGATTGATTTGTAAAAATTTTATTTCAACAGATTTTATTTTATTAGAAGTTCCTATCAGGTCTATACGGGCATTGTAGAAATATTTGCTTTTTCAAAAATGTCTTATGAGACACTTTTTGTCCCTTTACTCCCGCTATGTGGTAGTGCTCTTTTGCATCCATAAACTATAAAACCACATAAAATGAAAAACGTAATCTACCTTAATACGGAAGGTCCCATCTCATCCTCCGATTTAAGAAATCTCATGCTTAGTATCGGGTCAGCTATCCGCAAACAGAGAATCCAGAAGGGTTATAAATGTGCGGAGTATTTTGCCTACCAGTACCAAATGAACCGGTCGGCTTACTATGGATGGGAAAACGGCAAAAACATAAGTATGAAAAAACTGATTCTTGTTTGTGAAGCGCTGGACATTTCACTACTTGAGTTCTTTCAGTCAGTAAAGCTCCCGCATCGGATCAAAAAGAGAAAAATGGTTTCCTGAATTTCAAAGTGTTCACATAAAGGCATTTAGGGAATTGAAAACATGTAAAAATATAGGTGAAGGTTTTCTTAACAGAGACCACTGAAATCTCCATCACTTGGATTTCTGCTTTATTTTCCCTTTGAACCATTCATGAAAGATAATGAGTTCAGGCGATTTAATATTCCATTTGTAATCAGGATCATTGCCTTCGAGGAGCTCAAAGTACTTCTTGCGGCGCTTGTAAGTTTTCTGAAAATCGAATCCTTCATTCATAAGTTTGAGAAGGATTCTGAAGATGATTATATTCCGCTTTCTCACATTGTGCATTTTTGTAATGCGCTTGAGATATTTTTCAAGATTCATTACTTTTAAATCAGCGCTTTCAAATTCGCCTGCTTCAATACAATTAATAATGGTAAGCACACGTCTGCCGATATTCCACCCACTTTTATCTTTTTCAATTGCTTTCACATCTAGCATTAATTCATTTGATCTCCTTATATCACCCTGAATAGTTTTAATACAAGCAAAAAGATAGGCGCGTTTACTAAACAAAAAGGGGCTGTTTCTTAAGCGAGTAGTATGATAAATTTCCTCAATAATTTTTGCTGCATTATCAATCTCTCCATTGTAGAATCTTGCAAAGAATTCGACTTCGAAAGTAATGTCCGAGTTTTCAGATCTTAAATCTATTAATTCTCTGGCTTTTAAGGCCTGCTCTTTTGCTAATTGAAATTTTCCTAGAAAAATATTATTATTTGACAGATTAATCAAGACATCGCTGTGTCTCGCTAAGGTATATAAAGAACTATTTCCCATAATTAAATTAAGTGCCTTTTTTAAGAATACCTCCGCTTCTTCATATTTTCTCACAATATGATGTGACTCAACCTCAAGAAAAAAATAAAAGTAGCAGATTGTAGCCGAATTTGTCTCAGCAAAATCACTCTTTAGAATGGAAACTGCTCTTGCTAAATCATCTTTATAGTCATCTGAAGATATTGATCGGTTTATTCGCGCTGCTAAATTTGTCCATAATCCCCTTGCCCTCTGAATTTTTTTTCTAATCTCATCATATTTGATAATTTTTTTCTCAATATGATCAATTGCATTTTGGCCCTTATGTAAAACAGCATACCGTTGCTTGACTATCAATGCCTCTATAAGAATTTCATAAAGCTCATACTTTTTGGATAAAGAAATTATTTTTTCAAACTGAAGTGAAATTTCAAACTCAATTCCTCTTAAAAAGCGAATCTGTAAGATTAAAAGCTTTCGTTTGAGGCTAAAAAATGTGTAGTTTCTCTCGGAATAAAATTGGACTGAATCCCTGTTGAAATTCAAAAATATCTTATCAATTCTTTCAATCGTTCTTTCAATGAGTTTTGAAAAAGCTGCATGGTTAGGTCCACCATAAATTTCCCTTTCAATTTTTGTTGAAGTAAATTCCGGGTTGGATAAAAGTAGATTTACAAGTTTTTTGCTACGGCCTGTCCTGACTCCTTCACTATCCGGATTGCTTGCAATTTTCTTTTTTAATAATACCAGTTCCTTTTTTGTCAATCTTGACAATAATTCCCTGAGTAAAATAATGGAATGTGTCATCCGGCCTAGTGTTGTTTACAGGTTAGTACTTGGATTTGAGGGTTACAAATTGACAAATGTTCGTGAAACTGAAAAGTAAATGAAGTTTAAAGTGAAAATGACAATTCATTTCTATTTTTATCATGACTATTTGCCAAACTTGGTTTTAAACCACTGATGAAAAACAATCATCTCAGGTGATTTTATTTTCCATCCATAATCAGGATCATCGCTTTCCAACAGATCAAAATACCTTTTCCTTTGTAAGTAAACTTTTTCAAAATCAAACCCTTCATTAATTAGTTTCAGGAGAATGCGAAGTATGGCTATGTCTCTTTTTCTGACATGCCTGAATTTTAATATTCGCTTTAAAAATTTTTCCAGACTCAGTACTTTCAGGTCGGCACTTTCAAGGTCTTTTGATTCAATCCTGTTGATGATGGTTAAAATCCGCTTGCCAAGATTCCACCCTTCTTTATCTTTTTCAATTTCTTTAACTTCCTGAAGCAACTCATTTGAACCGGAAAAATCGCCTTTTAAAGTTTTAAGGCAGGCATAAAGGTATGCACGTTTACTATATAGAAATGGGGTATTGCTGCTACGGGTTGAGTTGTAAATTTCGTCTATTAGTTTTTCGGAATTATCGATATCTTTTAGAAAAAACCTACAATAGAATTCCAATTCCTTCGCAACGTCCATTGTAACAGAATTGTTTTCATAATAGGATTTCGCCAAAACAGCATTTTGCAATGCTAAGTCAAAATTTCCTAAATGAAGTTCATTAAAGGATAGGTTCATTAAAACATCTCCGTGACGAGTTTTCGTATAAATCGAATGATTTTCTAAAACCAATTTCAAAAGTTTACTTAGTATGGATTCTGCATCTTTATATAAGTTATTAATTTGAAACCACTCTGCCTGCAAATAATAGAGATAGTAACCAACGGTACTTGAACTTGTCGTTTGAAAATCCTTTGTAAGTAAATTTATTGCTTGGTATAAATCATCCTTATAATCATTGGATGTATTGGATTGATTAATTACAGACATAATCTTTGTAAAGAGGCTTCGTGATTGTATTACAGCTTTTCTGTTTATCTCATATTTCAAAATTTCATTTTCTATTCGGTCATAGCTAGTTTTTCCAAATCTAAATCCGACATATCGCTGCTTAGCTCGTAGTGCTTCAATTAAGCTATCATAAACCTCATATTGCTTAGCTTTTGAAATAATCTTATTTTGAAAAGACTCAAGCTCATCTGTCATCCCACGAAGATATAATATCTCACTTTGAACTAATTTTTTTCTTATTTCAAATACTGCCCTGTTTCGATCTGAGTAGAATTCTTTCGATAGATTCTGATCAAAAAGCATTACCTCATAAATCTTATCTTTCGTCCGATTGAGGAGTTTATTAAAAGCATGGTAATTTTCAGAACCATATAGTCCAATTTGAATATCCTTTGTAGTACAGTCAGGATCTGCAAGAATGGCTTCAATCAGCATTACCCCTTTTCCTTTTGTATCGTCCTTTGCATCCTGGTAATAGCGCAAATACTTAAGCAGGGATTTTACCTCTTCTCTTTTCAACTTATTCACCAGGTTTTTAAAACTATTTAAGGTCGTCATTTTCAGCGTTTTTTACTGTAAAAACTAAAGTTTATTACTATGTAAGGTTTGTGACCGGTTTTCAATTTTTCTGTCTGGCGTGGAGTGCATATTGCCATTATTAAAAACATAAAAAACTACTAAAATGCTGGAACTATTAATTTCAATACTAATGTCGCTGGGGATTCAGTTTACAATCCTGGAATCCGGTGAAGTTCAAATTTCACCAAAAGATACAGATAAAATGAGGTCATCAGAATTTTATCAAAAGTCAGAAGGTCAAACATTCTCTGATGTAATTGTCAATGATGGTGTCGATCCTTCATCCAGTCCGGCTTCAAAGGAGTAATTCACTCCTTTAAATATTGATTCAGGTTTTTTGATCTAAATCTGAATGTCTAATTCAACGCAAAGTTGGGGTAATATATTATTGCCGCAACTTTTTTGTTGTTTATTTTAGTAATGCCTTAATAAACAGATATTTAAATTTGTTTTGGCATAAACAATTTATTGCTTTAAATTTCTCATTTTTTCGCTTGAGAATACCGAATCATCAATTTTGATAAATATTCGGCTTTTATTGCTTTCGCTATAAGCACCATCCAACTGTCTATTTACTTTAAAAATGTCCCTTTACCTGGGGTATGCGCATGCTGCATCTTTGTGCCACTTAACTGAATGTATTTCTAACTACTTAAAACCTTAACTTTTATGACAGCAAAACACACAAACCCCTCGGGGAATGAAATCAAACAACAAAGATTACCCCGCTACAACAAAGTCATCATTATAGATGATAGCGAAATTGACCTGGAGATTGAGAAGATCATTTTGAAGGGAATTAAACTGGCAAAAACAATAGAATTAAAAACAAAAGGACAGGAAGTGATACAGGAATTATCAAATATCAAAAGACTGGATGAGGTACCGGAACTCATATTTCTCGACCTCAATATGACGGGAATGAGCGGACTGGAATTCCTGAATGAATTCAGCAAAATGCCGGAATTTGTAAAACAAAAATGCAGCATAGTAATCGTAACAGGAACAAATGATCAAAAAACAATTGATTTAACCTATTCAAATCCAAATGTTATCGATTACCTGGTAAAACCACTTGATGCTGAAAATGTCCGAAAATTTCTTTCACACGACTAAAATCTGCTACAAGTATCCTCAAACCGCAATCAAAAAAACAAGAATAAATACTCACTACAATGGAAAAAATTCACCCAACAACCCTGCAAACTGAAAAACAAATTCTTGCATTAATTCGCCGCAGCATGATGATCTGCGATCCGCATGCTTCAATGCAACGCAAATCAACCTTTAATTTCGAGAAGTACAAATCTGTATTGGTTGCCAAAAAACAAGCCGCATGAAAAAGTCACCGCTATTCATACTCGACCTGGCACTTGCAATTGTCCTTACGCTCAGCGTAGTGCTGTTGTTTGCCTGTAACTAAAAAATTGAATTGAACGATTGGTTACCCCGGTCCAAAAAAAATAAAAACCGGGGGCAAATTAAATGTTAAGTGTTTCATGTTAAGTTAAGTTAAGTTCGCCGTAAGTGTTAATTTCGTTGCCTCCATATGCTGTCATGGGGCAACGAAAACCTACGGTGATTAAAAATTTTCTGGAAGAGAAATCTGCGCTTTATAACAGCACAAATTTTATTGCATCAGATCCTGTTTCTATTCCACATCTGTTCTCACGAAAGGAAGATATTGAAATTGCAGGCTTCCTCACTGCTACCATTGCATGGGGACAGCGACCCACCATCATCAGAAATGCGTTGTTGCTTGTGCAAATGATGGATCAAAGTCCATTCGAATTCATTTTAAACTTCACCAAAAAAGATTCTACCCGTTTTAAAGATTTCGTTCACCGCACATTTAACAGCAGTGATTGCATCTTTTTTCTCACTGCATTACAAAATATTTACCGCAATCACGGCGGACTTGAAAATACATTTCATTGCGGGATTCAAAAGAATGATGAGGACCTTAAAAATGCTATCGTTTATTGCAGAAATATTTTCTTCCGATTGCCCCATCAAAGCCGGGTAGAAAAGCATTTTTCCAACCCTGAAAGTGGCGCTGCAGCAAAGCGCATCAACATGTTTCTGAGGTGGATGATTCGCAGGGACAAATGCGGAGTTGATTTCGGCATCTGGAAATCCATATCCCCTGCCCTGCTCTCCTGCCCGCTGGATGTGCATTCGGGACGTGTAGCCCGAAAGCTCGGACTACTGAAACGGAAGCAGAATGACTGGAAGGCAGTGGAAGAACTTAACAAATCGTTGAGAGAACTTGATCCCTCCGACCCGGCAAAATTTGACTTTGCGCTTTTTGGTTTGGGCGTTTTTGAAAAATTCTGACTTCTCATTAATCCCATTTAGGATAAAGGAAAACGGATAACAATTCATACATTCGCGCTTTAATATGCAATTCGTCTATCCCGGATTCCTTTTCGCACTTTCAGCACTCTCCGTCCCCATTATTATTCACCTGTTTAATTTCAGGCGGTTTAAAAAAATAGCTTTCACCAACGTAAGATTCCTTCAGGAGATCAAACAGGATACAAGGTCGAGGTCAAAATTAAAGCACCTGCTGATCCTCCTGGCGCGGCTTCTTGCCATTGCTTTTTTAGTATTGGCGTTTGCACAACCATTAATTCCGGCCAATAAAAACTTGATCGTTGCAGGCTCAAAGACTGTTGGAATTTATATTGACAATTCCTTCAGCATGGATGCCGTTGGAAAAAACGGTAGCCTCATCGAGTCGGCGAAAAGAAAAGCCAGGGAAATAGCAAATGCCTTCCAGCCCGCAGATCATTTTCAATTACTGACCAATGACTTCGAAGCGAGACATCAACGGATCGTGAACCGGGAAGAATTTCTGCAACTGGTTGATGAGGTGAAATCCGGATCTGCAGTTAAATCACTTTCTGAAGTGGTAACCCGACAAAATGATGCACTCAAAAATTCAAACGATGCCTCTCAAAAAATAATCTTTTATGAAATTTCCGATTTCCAGAAATCAGTTACAGACCTTGATGTCATCAAAAACGATTCTGCACTCCAGATAAATCTGATCCCACTTGCCCCCACTTCTGAAAAAAATATTTTCATTGATACCTGCTCACTCTCTGCACCTTTTATCCAGCTCAATACACAAAATGAGCTGACAATAAAAATCAGAAACACTTCTAATGAAGAAGTTGAAAATGTACCCGTCAAACTTTTTATCAACGGTGTGCAGCGCTCATTATCCAGCATAAATCTTCCGGCCTTATCCACCTCAGAAACAAAATTGTCTTTTACCATTAATCATCCGGGATGGCAGCAGGCGCAGGTTTCTATTGCAGATGATCCCGTTATTTTTGATGACAATTATTACTTTTCATTTGAAGTGAAAGAATTCCTATCTGTGCTTTGTATTAATGAGCAACAACCTTCGCCCTACATTGTTGCATTGTTTAATTCCGACGCATTTTATCAACTGAAAAATTCATCCGTAAATCTTCTGGATTACTCGTCATTTAAGACTGCGAATCTGATTATCCTCAATAATCTGAAAGATATTTCTTCAGGATTGTCACAGGAGCTGAACAAATATTTATTGACCGGAGGTGCACTTGTTGTATTTCCTGCAGTTGAAATCAATGCCACTTCCTACGAGTCATTTTTCCGGTCAATGAATGTAAATCCGTACGCTCAATTGATTAATGAAGATGACAAGGTCACTTTTGTCGAAAAGCTGAATCCTGTTTTTGAAAATGTATTTGAAAAGAAAAACAGCAGTGAAAATACCGACTATCCAACTGTCACAAGGCACTATAGGTTCTCAGGAAATACCCAGTCAGCGCAGGAAGTGCTGATGAAATTACAGAGCGGAGATGTTTTCATGTCAGCAGTTCCGAAAGGAAAAGGAAAAGCATTCATTTGCGCAAGCCCGCTGGATGAAACCAGCACAAGTTTACCAAGGCACGCCTTGTTTGTTCCGCTCATGTTGAAAGCGGCCATGAGTGGATTCAATTCTTCCGGACAGCCGCAGGTAGTTGGAAAAAATGAAGCTATTGAAATTCCTGCTGTCCAGTTAAACGGTGAGAATATGGTTCACCTGATAAATAAAGAAGAAAGTTTTGATGTGATTCCGGAAATTAAAATGTTAAGTGGTAAACCGGTAGCCATGTTACACAACCGGGTGGTGAAATCAGGAAATTATTCTCTGCTGGCGGACAATAAATTAATTTCATCAGTTGCCTACAATTATGACAGGCGCGAAAGCGATCTTTCCCGTTTTTCTGCGGATGAATTAAAAAGCATTGCAGATCAATCAGGTAATTTCACCGTCAGCTTAATAGATGGTGACAAAGATCTCACCCATTCCATCACAAGTCAGAATGAAGGGAAGCGACTATGGAAATACTGCATCTGGCTGGCATTGCTGTTTCTTGCCGCTGAAGTATTGATCATCCGGTATATGTTCACTAAAAAAAATTCAACCACTAACACATAACAAATCAATACCATGAACCTGATCATACGCCAGGCCAAAGTGATTGATAAACAATCAGCCTTTCACAATAAAATCTGTGATGTCCTTGTCATCGATGGTCTCATCCAAAAAATTGCTGATCACATCTCTGAAAAAGCTGAACAAGAAATTGATGGCAGCAATTGTTTTCTGTCACCGGGCTTTTTTGACCTCCATGTTAATTTCTGTGAGTCGGGTTTTGAATTCAAAGAAGACCTGCAGAGCGGCTGTAAGGCAGCAATGGCGGGCGGATTCACAGGCGTTCTTCAGATGCCTTCCACTTTTCCTGTCATCCAGAATAGATCTTCGGTTGAATTGATAAGCAATAAAACTTCCAATGAACTTTTAGACGTAAAAGTTGCGGGTGCGTTGTCTGTTGATATGGCCGGAATAGATATGACAGAAATGTTTGACATGCATAAAAGTGGTGCGGTTTGTTTTACTGACGACAAAAAATCTATTCAGGATGCGGGACTGATGTTGCGTGCACTTCATTACTCCAAAAATTTCGAAAGCATTATTATGAGTTTTCCGAATGATAAATACATCTCAGGCAATGGTCAGATGAATGAGGGGAATGTCAGCACACAACTTGGACTGAAAGGGATTCCTGCACTGGCAGAGGAACTGATGGTAGCCCGTGACCTGATGCTTTGCGAATACGCTGATGCAAGAATTCACTTCTCCACCATATCAACAAAAGGATCGGTGGAATTAATCAGGTCGGCAAAAGCAAAAGGATTAAAAGTAACATGTGATGTCGCTGCCCATCATTTATTACTGAATGATTCCTGCCTTGAAGAATTTGACACACGGTATAAAATCAAACCACCCCTTCGAACTTACGATGACATCGCTGCTTTGAAAAGCGGATTGAAAGACAGAACCATTGATGCCATCTGTTCAGATCATATTCCGCAGGACATCGAGAATAAACAAAAGGAATTTGACCTCGCCTCATTTGGTGCCGGAGGAATTGAAACTGCATTCTCCGCAGCCTGCACAGCACTTAAGGATGTACTCACTGTTGAAGAGATCATCGAAAAATTTACAGCCGGGCCGAGAAGAATTATTTCACTTCCGTTATTGATAATCGCAGAAGGTGAAGTTGCTAATCTTACGTTGTTCAATACGACAGATCAATGGACCGTATCAACATCCGACCTGAAATCGAAATCAAAAAATAATCCATTTATCGGAAAAACACTTTCAGGAAAAATAAAAGCAGTATTGAATAATGACAGAGCTTTCCTTAATTGAGAAGCTTTTTTCCCTCCAGTTTTTCAAACATCTTCTCCACGACAAAATATGTTGCGGGACAATAGTCCACATTCTGAATATGCGTCTCCGGAATAAACTCAGTGAAGTCTCTTTTCTGCGTATGTGGAAATCCACTGCAATCCTTCGGCCGGATTTCATAAATTGAACACATGTTATTTTTTCCCAGGTGCTGACATGGCGTATTCTTATTCATGATGTCGCCTTCTTTGTCCACCTTGAGATACTTTTTAAAATATGCATCGTAACCCATCCCCAAATGGGCAGCAATGCGTTTTACTTCCGTCTTTTTAAATGTCGGCGCCATGGTCTTACAGCAATTCGCACACTTTAAACAGTCTATTTCCCTGAATGCATCGCCGTTTAGTTTCTGTGCCAGCGTATCAACACTTCTGATTTTTCTTTTCTCCAGTCCGCCTAGAAATTTCTTCAGTGTCCTTCTGCTTTTACTATTCTTTTTTAAATTCCTGAGAGGTAAATATGTCATTTGTATATTTTTAACTAATCTGTTAATTACTCAATGATTCGCACAGAACCGTTAGAAATTTTGAGCTTTAGACCGATAACAATTCCTGACCTTACTTTTCCTGAATCCTCAAAGCCAAGAACAAAATCAGCGCGAAGTAATCCTAATTTTTCAATGCCGAAAGAAGTTTCGTAGTAATTTTTTACAATCGTTGTATTGGAATACCGCGCAAATAAATAATGTGCTCCAACAATTTCATTCAGGTTCAGGCTTCTGATCAGCGGAATCTTGTTCAGGATGAGGCCTCCCATATTGTATTCTCCATGCACTTCAGCATATTCTTTGTTGGAAGCAAAACGATAATAATCCAGGATTCCAAAATCAGACAGTGCAAAATCAGAAAAGATCGTTTTGTTTCCGTTAAAATGATGATAATCCATCAACTCCATTTTACCGGTCCTTAGAAATTTGCCATAGCTGAAACTATACCTGACCCCACCGAATAATCCCATTCTGATCTCATCGGAAATACTTCCCTGTACCAGGTCATAGTCAATACCGGAACCTGCTACACCCGGAATTGCCTTCTTGTAAATTATTGATAGCTCGGGGTATCGGGAACCAATAATTGATTTTCCCTCCGGGCGCATAACGTATTTCTGACCGAATCGAATGCGTGCCTGAAGATCAACAATAAAGGATTGATTTCTTTGAAAGTGAAGTGTGTCCGTTTCCTGGTGTTCGGGGTCATTGGACAGGTATTTTATTCCTGAACTGATCCATGAAAAATCAGTTGTATTGATTAATGGAATACGTTCTGCAAATTCAGCACCGGTATTAATAACGAGGCCGTTGACGACCTCAAACCTGTGTGAAATATATCCGAATCTTTTTTCATACAACTTCAACCAGTTTTTTCTGGCAAGCAAAGTATAACCGGTATTCACCAGTCTTGAAAATCCTGAGCGGCCATTGAAATCATACACACCACTTCCGCCTTTAATAAAGTATGTCCCGAAATTATTTGAATTGTACTTGTGCACGAACATCAAATTGCCATTCAAATGTTTATTGGAAAATCCGTAACGGGATTCAGCAATGACACTGAAATTTTTCCGAACGTCTTCACTTATAGATTTAGAATATCTTCCTGATAGCGTTAAAGCCCAGCCCTCAGCAGTATTGAATTGAATATTCTGTAAAGGTCCGGCGAATGATGTTGTAGAATTCCTATAGCTATTGTGCGTGCTGTATCCTGCAATTAAATACTGCGTAAACGAAAATTTATTACTTCCCACGTCCATTGAATCCATGTATTCCTTGGTATTGTGGACGATATAAAGACTATCGCGCTTTTCATAGTCCCGGTTTTCTTCCGGCGTCAAAGGAGCAGGTCTTTCCTTTTCCCAGTACACCGTATCTTTCTTGTTTGCGTCTCTGTTAATTTTCATCACTTCATTGTTAAAGAAATGAGCCGGGAAATCAGGATGGATATTGTAGTCGTTGAATACACCGATGATTAAACCGCGCCCGCGAAATCCAAACAGGCTGAATTCAAATTTGAATTCACTGTTCAGCATCATCCAGATATTTTTCTCAACGGGGACATAGGTTTCAGAAATACGGAACGTATCTATAAATTCAATTTGCTGATCTTTTGTAATAAATAAATCGAGAGAATGAATCCGCCATGAATCATCGAGAATATAAATATCGCCACTAAAAACCGGATCGTGCTTTCTTTTCGGTATCACCTTTATTTTATTGACCGTCTCCCCATTCTGAATAAATGTACCCTCCAGCCGATAGTCGTAGTAAAGCATCGCTGTTACAGAAACCGGAGATACAATTCCCCTCGGACTGAGGTTGCCGAGTGTGATAAGATTCTGATAAAAATTCACGAGTAAGTCAGACGATTTATTAAAACTGAAGGAGCTCTGGCGACCGCTAACCTTGGAAGAGATCATTTCTTCCTTTATTTTATCCGGCTTTTTAAATGAAAGGTTGGCAACAGATTCACTGAGGTAAAAAATACCCGATAAGGTATCAAGGAAATCACCAAATTTAACCTCCTGTCCAAGAAATTTTTTCGGATACTCCAGTAATTTTTGTGTTGACTTTACATAGCTACGGCATGAAAAAGTATTCACTTCATCGAGGTATTTCTTTCTCATCTTTATTGCCTTACGCATGATGCCGTATGCAGGATCTTCAGCCGATGCATTTACAACGGCTTCTTTAAGGAGATAAGATTCTTCCACCAGTTCAATATTGAGTTCCACTTTATCAATTCCTACAGAAATTTTTTTGGAGTTTAGCTGATATCCGATACTTCGAAAAACGATTTCATAATCGCCCGGTACCACATCAAGAAAATAATGCCCCTCGCTGTTTGCAGATGTACCTACTGTAGTTCCTTTCAGATAAACACTGCAAAATGGAATGGGTTGATGACTATCGGTAACCGTTCCGGAAACAATGCCAGCCTTCGCCTGAATAGCCCAAAATGCGAAGATAAAAACCAAAAGTTTTTTTTGATTCATAGAATAAAGGCTCAAATATACATTCTCAACTCAAGAAAGTAACACTGTAAAAAAACAGTAAAATGAGCTCATTAACATCTTATAATGTAAGAAAAGAGCTGCTTTACGATTAACTGCAAGGCCATGTAATGGTATAAGTTGTAATATGAAGAGTTCTGCTCTTCCCAATCATTTTTAGAATAACTTATATGGCTGAACAATCAATAAAAGTACTTTGTGTAGAGGATGATGAACTTGACCGCATGATCATTAAGCGGGCGGTGAAATCATCGGGGATGAATATTAATCTCACGTTTGCGGAGGATATTGATTCCGGTAAAGAGCTAACAACTGATACTGACTATGACTGCATTTTTCTGGATTATAATCTTCCCGGAGGAAGCGGACTTGAACTGTTGAAATTCATCAGGGCAAATAACAATCAGTCGCCCGTAATTATTGTTACCAGCCAGGGTGATGAAAAGATTGCCGTCGAAGCAATGAAGAATGGTGCGAGCGACTATATTCCGAAAAACCTGTTAAGTGCCGAAGGTCTTGCGCAAAGTCTGCGTTTCGTTTTAAAGATGAAAGAATCAGAACGAGAGAACATTCGTATTCAGCATGAACTTCAGGAAACACAAATGAGACTGGCTGCCGTAGTGGCAAATTCGCCCATCATCTTATTTCTGCTCGATGAGAAAGGAAACTTTACCCTTTTTGAAGGCAAGGGTTTACACGAAACGGGGATAGACACCAAAATGCAAATCGGAAAGCCGATAGAAAATATTACTGCGAGCATTCCCATTTCAAGAGAATGTTTTGATGAGACCATGCAGGGCAAAGAGAAATCATCCATTGCGCAGCTCGGTGAAAAATTTTATGAAGTTTTCTATTCTCCGATGAAGAATGAAAATGGAGAAATCAGTGGAGTTATTGGCGTAGCATCCGATATTACCATTCATAAGCTCGCCGAAGAGGAATTAAAAAATGCCAAACAGTTCGCTGAAGACACGGCGAAAATAAAGGAGCAGTTCCTGGCCAATATGAGTCATGAGATCCGAACCCCGATGAATGGCATCATAGGTCTTACAAGAATTCTTCTCGGGACAACCATTTCAGAAGAACAATTTAAATACCTGAAGAGTATTAAAACTTGCTCCGATAACCTGCTGGTCATTATCAACGACATCCTCGATTTGTCAAAGATTGAAGCGGGAAAGATGAACTTTGAAAAGGTTGCTTTCAATGTTGAAGACATCGTTGCGCATACATTTGAATTGTTTGATCCGAAAGCAAAGGAGAAAAATATTACCTTAAATTATACGATTGATAAATCAATACCGGGCGCAATACTTGGTGACCCTACCCGACTCAGCCAGATTACGAATAACCTGGTGAGTAATGCCATTAAATTTACAAGTACAGGTGGCGTATCGGTTGATGTGAAATTACGAAGTGACCGTGATGATAATCTTACGATTGATTTTGAAGTCACAGATTCCGGAATCGGAATTCCTGAATCAAGCCTGGGCAGCATCTTTGAAAGCTTTACACAGGCCAGCAGTGATACGACAAGGAAATTCGGCGGCACCGGTCTGGGACTAACGATTGTAAAAAAACTGATTGAATTACAGGGAGGAAATGTCGGAATCAGAAGCATAGTAGGAAAAGGCACGACTTTCTTTTTCCACCTCACCTTTGGCCGCGCATCGCAGGATGAAATTACACGCGCTTCATCTGATGCCGAAGCAGCAATTGATATGACTCACCTGAATATACTGATCGCAGAGGACAACACTATAAATCAGATGATCATTAAAAAAGTTTTTTCTGACTGGGGATCAACAATTGAAATTGCCGACAATGGAAAAATATGCGTTGAAAAATTACAACAGGGAAAATTTGATATTGTGTTGATGGATATTCAGATGCCGGAGATGGACGGGAATGCCGCGGCGCGAAAAATCCGCAATGAGCTTCCTGAACCTTTTAAAAGTATTCCCATCATGGCCATGACGGCGCATGCGACTACCACAGAGAAGCAGAAATGTTGCGACAGCGGTATGAATGAATACATCAGCAAACCATTTGATCCGGGTGAGTTGAAAAGGAAGATTGCTTCTTTAACCGGCACGCAGGAAAATATTATTCATGGTAAGAATGTAATGACAGCACCAATAGATTCAAACTCTGTTGCTGAAACAGTTCCCACATCTGCAGTTGCAGTTCATTCGACTGAAAAAAGTAAACCGGTAAAAAATGAAAAACCGGTTGCAAATGAAATGCATCATTCCGAGCTAAAAATTGATTTATCCTACCTCAAACAAATCGGGGGAGATAATCCGGCCTTTATAATGCAAATGATTGAAATGTTCCTGCAAAAAACACCTGAAGCTTTAGAAGAAATGAATGAAAAATTCAAAGCACAAAGCTGGGAGGACCTGCGAAATGTCGCGCACAGGATAAAACCTTCATACACCTACATCGGCCTCGGTGAAATTCATAAGATGCTGGCAGTAATTGAAGACAATAGTTCTACTAAAACTAACCTTGATTCGCTGCCGGAACTGCTCAATAACGTTGAAATACAGTCATTAGCGGCCTTTAAAGCCCTTGAAGCCGAATTGATAAAATTGAAATAGGATATTACACAAAAACTACTTTTTCAATAGTGCCGGCCCCGTTGCCGGCTTTTTTTATGGATATATTTACCTTACCGCTAGACTATAATTTGCACGTCTCAATAATTTTCTATTTTTGCCAATACCACTATTCAATGATTAAACAATAAAAAACAGTTCAGTATATGTCAGACAGCAATTTTCAGCGGGAAGAAATTTATGCAAAGAGTGTTCGTGCAGGTAAGCGCACCTACTTTTTCGACGTCAAATCAACAAGGGCCAATGATTATTACCTCACCATTACAGAAAGCAAACGCAGGTTCGGTGATGATGGTACACCTGTTTATGAGAAGCATAAAATTTTTCTGTACCGCGAGGATTTTGAGAAATTTATGGAAGGATTTAATGAATGTACTGATAAGATCGGTCAGCTCGTTGCGGAGAACCCTCCTATTCCCTATGATCAGCGGAAACCAAAAACAAATGATGAAGAAACGCCATCAACAGGGGCAACAGAAAACTCATCAACAGGATTTTCAGATGTCAGTTTTGATGACCTGAAATAAGACTTTCAAAATAAGAATACTTAGAACTCCTTATCTGCTAAGGAGTTTTTTTGTTGATGAAGGCAGAAGCGTGCTTTGAGATAACATCTTAGATCCACTGATCACAAATTCCATTGCTCCCTTTTATCGCAGCATATATATTCAGTTGTGACCGCTAATTTTTATTCTGCATTTCTCCTCTACAAAATTATCTTTGCAGTCCTTTATGAATTCCGGATCTACCGTTGCTTTTCACACCCTTGGATGCAAATTAAATTTTGCTGAAAGTTCAACGATTGCCCGTCAGCTGAAAAATTCAGGATATGAAAAGGTTGACTTCGAAAATGCTGCAGATGTTTATGTAATCAATACCTGCTCCGTAACTGAAAATGCAGATCGCGAGTGCCGCGCTGTCGTGAGAAAAGCATTAAAAATAAACCCCGAAGCATTTGTTGCCGTCATCGGTTGTTATGCCCAGCTAAAGCCCGATGAAATTGCAGCAATTGAAGGAGTGGATATCGTTTTGGGGGCGACTGAAAAATTTAACCTGCCGGACTACCTGAAAGAAATTAATAAAAAGATAAGGGCTGAAATACATTCGTGCGAAGTGGATTCAGCACATGTTTTTGTCTCATCCTACTCTACCGGCGACCGCACGCGAGCATTTTTAAAAGTACAGGATGGATGTGATTACAGTTGCAGCTACTGCACCATTCCGCTGGCCCGTGGAATCAGCAGAAGCGACAATATTGAAAATGTAGTGCTGCAGGCGAATCATATTGCGACTCAGGGAATCAAAGAAATTGTGCTGACAGGAGTAAACATCGGCGACTTTAAAACAAAAGACGGGGAAGATTTTTTATCACTGATAAAACAACTTGACCTTGTTGAAGGCATTGAGCGATTCCGGATATCATCAATAGAACCCAACCTATTGACAGATGATATTATTTCATTTGTAGCCCGATCGAAAAAATTTGTTCCTCATTTTCACATTCCGCTGCAGTCGGGGTCAGACAAGATACTCCGGTTGATGCGAAGAAGATATTTGAGTGACCTTTATCAAAACCGTGTCAATAAAATAAAATCTCTGATGCCTCATTGCTGCATTGGTGTTGATGTGATAACAGGATTTCCGGGTGAAACAGAGCAGGACTTTTTAGACTCTTATCAGTTCATTAATGAACTTGACATTTCCTATCTTCATGTCTTTACTTTTTCAGAGCGCGACAACACTGATGCAATAACATTGGGTGGGCCGGTTCCGGTGGAAGAAAGAAAGAGACGGACAAAAATGCTCAGGATTCTATCTCAGAAGAAGTTAAATCATTTTTACCACGAACATACCGGAAAGACCTATACCGTATTATTTGAAACAGAAGACAAGGACGGATTCATTCATGGATTTACATCCAATTACATCAGGGTAAAAACTGAATATGATCCTGCGCTGGTGAAGAAAATGGCGACCGTTGAAATATTTAAACCCGATACTCATATGGAAGTTTTATGTGCCGTAAGTGATTTTATAACGGCGTAATTTTTTCCTTCTTCAATTATATTATCTTCGCCACGTGTATCCCACCATTTCTGATTTACTCAAAGACCTTTTCGGGATCAATATTCCGCTCCCCATTCAGTCGTTTGGATTTTTTGTCGCCATTTCGTTTTTACTTGCGGCCTATACCCTTTCTCTTGAACTGAAAAGAAAAGAATCGCTGGGACTGGTTTTCCCATCGAAGAGACGAATTCTCCATGGCGCACCGGCAACATTTCAGGAAATCGGCATCAATGCAAGCGTAGGGTTTCTCCTTGGTTACAAGCTCATTTATTTCGCAATGCATTATTCACAGCTCGTGGAAAATCCGCAGCAGGCATTGCTATCCACCGAAGGAACATTAATAGGAGGAATAATTGCGGCACTGATCATGGGCTTCTGGAAATACAGAGAAAAGGAAAAAACTAAAAAGGAAAAACCTGAATGGGTTGAAGAAATAGTTGCTCCTCATGAACTCGTTGGTAACATCACAATGGTTGCAGCAGTGAGCGGACTACTCGGAGCAAAGATTTTTCACAATCTTGAATATCCTGAAGATCTGATTAATGATCCCATTGGTTCACTTTTATCTTTCAGCGGACTGACGATGTACGGTGGACTAATTGTTGGTGCCATTGCCACAATATGGTATTGCAGAAAACATGGAATAGCTCCATTACACATATGCGATGCAACAGCGGCGGGACTCATGCTGGCCTATGGTTTTGGAAGGATTGGTTGCCAGGTTGCAGGTGATGGCGACTGGGGAATTGTAAATGTTGCAGCCAAGCCATCATGGTTAGGGTTTCTGCCCGACTGGTTCTGGAGCTACAATTACGCACACAATGTTATCAGCGAAGGAATTCCAATTCCGGGATGTATCGGCAAACATTGCTTCATGCTTGAGCAACCTGTGTTCCCTACTCCCCTTTATGAAAGCATTATATGTATTGGATTTTTTATTTTACTGTGGAGTATCCGAAAAAGATTTACTACTGCCGGAAAATTCTTTTCACTGTATCTTCTGCTGAATGGTGTCGAACGTTTTTTTATAGAATCCATCAGGGTGAACTCGAAATATCATCTTGCCGGTATTGCATTTACACAGGCGCAACTCATTTCATTACTGTTGATTGGTACCGGTGTGGCAGGACTTATTCTATTGAAAGATAAATCGGGGAAGGCTACTGTTTCCTGATCCGTCGCCGGTTTAAAACTGCCTGATGATATAAATGGCTTCTTCTGTATTCAGTCGTTTCACATAAAAATGAATGGCCCTACCTTGCCTGAGGACAGACTTCTAAAAGCCAAATCTCATTAATAAAAAACGCTTCCTTGTTGATTTATTCTTTTCGTCGAAAGAAATAGCAAACACATTTACCCCAGCTTTACCGAATGAAAAAGATTGTTGTGCTCACCGGCGCAGGTATAAGCGCAGAGAGTGGTTTAAAAACTTTTCGTGACAGTGATGGACTATGGGAAAACCACCGTGTTGAGGATGTTGCTACACCACAGGCATGGCAATCTGATTATCTCCGTGTGCTTCAGTTTTACAACGACAGAAGAAGGCAGGTTTTGTCGGCACAACCCAATGCAGCTCATATTGCACTTGCTGCGCTTGAAAAAAATTACAACGTAAATATCATCACTCAGAACATAGATGATCTGCATGAACGCGGGGGTTCTTCAAAGGTATTGCATCTTCACGGAGAAATATTAAAATCCAGGAGCACAGTTGATCCTTCTCTGATTTATAAAATTGCCGGATGGGAATTAAATCCCGGAGATCGTTGTGAAAGAGGATCGCAACTTCGTCCGCATATTGTCTGGTTCGGTGAAATGGTTCCCGAGTTGGAACTTGCAGCTACGCTCGTTTCCATGGCAGATATTTTTCTTGTTATCGGCACATCGCTACAGGTGTATCCTGCTGCAGGACTTACTCATTACGCTCCGCCCTCAATTCCAAAATATTATATTGATCCGAGAGCAACAGGAATAGCCGGTGGTTTTGAAATTATTAAATCAACTGCCGGCGATGGTGTTCCGGTGTTGGTAAAAAAATTATTGCGTTGATTTCTATTTTTCAGTTGTGTAATTCATCGGATATCAACTTTTACCTTCGCAGCTATAATGACAATGGATAATTCATTTCTCGACTCTGAACTTTTCAGGTGGGTAATCATGCCTTGCATGATTTTTATTGCAAGGATGTGCGATGTAACACTCGGCACCTTGCGCAACGTATTTATTTCTAAGGGCCTTAGAAAAGTAGTACCAATACTGGGATTTTTTGAGGTACTGATATGGTTAATTTCCATCAGGCAGATCATGCAGCACCTTGACAACGTGATGTGTTATATAAGTTTTGCGGGAGGATTTTCCATGGGAACTTATGTGGGATTAAAAATCGAAGCACGTATTGCATTGGGCGTTCAGGTTATCCGTATCATCACCAATCAGGATTCCAATAATTTAATTGTGGCATTGAAAAATGAAAATATCGGGATAACTGTAATTGACGGTCAGGGCGCCAAAGGTCCGGTAAAAATAATTTTTACAATTGCCCGCAGAAAGGACATTGAAATCATCAGGGAATTAATCGGTATTCACAACCCTGCAGCATTTTATTCAATTGAAGATGTAAGGGCTTCAAATCAGGGCGTTTTCCGAAATGGGCGTTCTGACGCCAAAACAATGGATTATGTGAGGAGAATATTCAGTTCCTCGTCGCAGAAATGAACATTTCATGTTTGTAAAACTTGTAATTGCCGGGCAATCGTCTTTCTTTTATAGTTATTTTTGCCAAATAAATAACCAATCATTCTAAATCCTAAAAAATTAAAAAAATGAAAACGAACGTAGTATTGGCATTTGTTGCCGCCGGCGCAATTGCCCTGACTTCCTGCTCTAAAAAAATTGATGAGAAAACAATGGCTGACATCAATCAGTTTGGAACTGATTGGGCATCTCTTGGCGAACAAGCTACTGCCTGGAGTACTGATCTTTCAGCTTCAACTCAACAGTGCCACGAGTTCGCTACAAAATCTCATGCTATGTCTGATGCAATGGCAACAAGCAAAGATGAGACGATGAAATCAAAATCTATTGAGATGGCTACTATGGCTGATCAGGATGCTACTGCTATGGATGGCATGTCAGCTGAGTGGGCTTCTTTCAAAACTTCATGGGATGAGAATACCACTGCATTTACTGAGTGGACTGCTAAGGTTACCAAAGGTGAAGTAACTCCTGATGATGCAACCAAAGGACTTGCTGACTGGAAAGCCAAAATGAGTGATGCACAGGCAAAGATTGACTCATGGTCATCTTCACTTGCTACGCTTAAAGAAAATACTTCTAAAAACATGGCTATGGCATCTGAAATGGAGCAAGCTTCTGCAACAACAAAGAAGTAAAATTAATTAATAGATTATTGAAAGGCATTCCGGGCATTCCGGGATGCTTTTTTTTTGAGCATTATTTTATCTGTAACTCATCAAGATTTTTCTTGCAAATAAATTTTAATTTAATATATCTTAGCATACGATTTCAGATTGATGTTCCTTCCTTTCATTATATAATCTAACCTTTAATTTTTTTTAACATGAAATCAATCTTCAGGACTCCTGTATTATTATTTTTTTTCAATTTATTTCTTGCAGCTTCTTCTCCGGTATTCGGAAGCCACTCCGGAGGAGGAGAGCTTACTTATACTCATCTGACAGGAAATACATACCTCATTCACTGTACTTTTTACAGAGATTGTTTCGGGATTGCGGCACCTACCAGTTTAATCGTTAACATATCCTCGACTCAGTGCGGCATTAACCAAAACATTACCCTTGCGGTGTTGCCGGGTTCAGGTCAGGAAATTACCATTCTTTGTCCGGGATCCTTTTCTACCTGTCAGGGTGGAACTGTTCCGGGTATTCAGAAGTGGGAATATGAAAATACCTTTTCGTTTCCAGGGCAGTGTTCTGATTGGTTATTGAGTACAGCCTTTTCACCAAGAAGTAATGCTATTATTACAATTATTAATCCCGGTGGCGGTAGCCTTTATTTAGAAGCCCGATTGAATAATTCAAATGGTGACAATAACTCACCAAAGTTTACTGTAGATCCAAACATATTTATCTGTATCGGACAGGATGTAGTTTTTAACAATGGCTTGGTTGACTCTGATGGCGACTCGTTGGTTTATTCGCTCATTTCCGGCAGGACTGATGCAAATACAAATTTAAGTTATATCGCTCCCTACAGTGCACAGCAACCACTCACTTCGCTTCCTCAAGTCAGTTTTGATTCGCAAACGGGAGACCTGTTCATTCACCCGACAACCAATGAAGTGGGAGTCATTACTTTTCAGATTCAGGATTACCGCAATGGGATATTAATGGGAAGTGTGCTTCGCGACATCATTATTTATTCCATTCAGTGCAATAATTCTCTTCCTGTGATTACAGGCGTAAATGGTACATCCCTGTCAGCATTCAATGTATTGCCGGGCCCTTTCTGTTTTGATATTTTTTCTTACGATGCTGATATGAACGATTCTACTACCATGACATGGAATAATGGAATTCCCGGAGCCAATTTTACGATTTCAGGCAACCCCAATCCAACGGGAGTTTTTTGCTGGAATCCTACTGTAAATGATGTCAGACCTCAACCGTATAGTTTTACTGTTTCTGTTAATGACAATCACTGTCCGGCTGAAGGTATCGCTGTTTATTCATTTGTAGTTACAGTAACCCTTGACTCTTCAATTGTAGGTCCGTTGCAAACTCACGGATATTTTTCAGGAAATATTTATTATGACATAAACGGAAATGGATTGAGAGACTCTATAGAAAGGAATTTACCAAACCGTGCAATCAATGTCCAGCCGGATGGGATTACCGCATTTTCAAATAATTCCGGTTACTATCGGTTTTATTCTATTACCAATGGAAATCATACGATTGGCATAACACCCTTATCTGATTGGGTCGTCACCACCGACTCCACCACTTTTACGGTTGCAGATGATTCACTTAACCAGGCAGGTTATGACTTTGGGTTAAATGCTTCCAACCTTTATACTGAAATTGAAGTATATCTCTCACCGGGATTCCCACGCTGTAATGATATTCAGTTTTATAGTATCAATTACGAGAATACAGGAACAACGCTGGCGAACGGAAGAATAATTTTTGTATTAGATGACAGTACTGCATTTATCAGCAGTACTCCTCCTCCCAATCAAATTACCGGGGACTCGCTGCTCTATGATTTCACTAATCTTTGGCCATTCGAACCAGCACAGATTAATATTTTACTTCAATTACCGGGGGCAGGCAACCTGCTTAATTTTGATCTATACTCTCAATACGATTCTCTTGGCAGTTATTATACTTCTCATGAGCAGGCTTTTCAACAAATAGTAAATTGTTCCTATGATCCCAATGATAAAACCGTTTTTCCTTCAGGCGTAGGCTTTGAACACAAGACATTATATACGGATCCCCTGCTTTACACAATCCGCTTTCAGAATACCGGCAACGATACGGTGTTCACAGTTTTTATTCAGGATTTTATCAGCCCCGCACTTGATATAAATACTTTTCATATAACCGGTAGCAGTCACCCGATGTCAACCACAATCTATCCCAACAGAATGGCTGAATTCAGGTTTGAAAATATCCTGTTGCCTGATTCCTTGGTCAATGAAACCGAAAGTCATGGATATGTTCAGTATGAAATTCTTCCCCTGACATATCTTTCACTCCCTTCAGTGACTTCTAATTTTGCAACGATATTTTTCGACAGCAATTTTCCTGTCACTACAAATACGGTCAGCAATACACTTGTTTCCGAACCTTATGTTAATGTTCCGCTTGTCGGCATGCAAGATAATTCCACCACAATATTTCCAAATCCTTTTCATGACGTTGCAGAAATTTTGCTTGGCAAATCTTTTACTGGTGTTGAACACCAATTCACCCTGATAAATGTTTATGGTGAAATTGTAGTTACTAAAAATACGTCAGGTAATTCAATCAGGATATCACGGGGGAATCTGTCCTCGGGAATATATTTTTATGAAGTGAAAAACAAAAACGGAATCAGATCAACGGGGAAATTAATAATTAATTAAAATCGTTGTTACCTGATTTATGAAATTGACTGTGTTTTATTGTTCCATTAAGATAGGAAATACTGCATTGAAAAAAAATCATGAAAAAAGCTAAGTCTTTTAAAGATTATATTTCTGAATTGTCTCCTGAAATACAAGTCAGGATGAAAACAATCAGGCAAACAGTAAAATCAACTATTCCCGCTGCAGAAGAAGTAATCAGCTACGGCATGCCGGCTTTCAGGTATCATGGAATGCTGGTATTTTATGCCGCGTTTAAAAAGCATTATTCCTTTTTCTTCGGTGCACAGGTGACAAAAGATTTTGCCGCGCAGCTTTCAGCATATGAAACCTCAAAGGGAACCATCAGGATACCCAATGAAAAACCGGTACCGGTTCAATTGCTAAAAAAGCTGACAAAGTATGCTGCGAAAAAAAATGAGGAAAAGGCAAAGCAGAAATTAATTCTTAAAATCTCCGGTGTCAGAAAAAAAACGGTAAAGTAAAGACAACACTATTTTAAACTTTTTTCAATGTTACTTCAGTCAATCCTTTTATCAGTGTCTTGCTGAATGAATTGAAATACCTTTTATTTCGCAGCCCCCCTATCCAGCGGATTCCGCCGATTGCGTTGGTGAGAAATACTTCGTCTGACTGCAACAAATCAGTAAGGCTTATTTTTTTTTCTACACATTTTTTACCCTTTTCATTCATCAGCTCAATAATACGTTCCCGCATTACCCCTGCTATACATCCCTGATCCAGTGAAGGCGTGCTGAGTTCACCATTTTGCACCACAAAAACATTTGAAGATACAGCTTCTGAAATATTTCCTTCTGAATTAAGTATCAGCATGTCATCAAACCCGGTTTTCCGACGGTGTAATCCGGCCAGCACAAAAAGCATTGCATTCGAGCTTTTAATGTTGGAAAGTTTATTCAGTGGTTTAGTAATTTCAGTAAATAAATCAACGCGCAGTCCGATGTCATTGAGGAGATACTCCTGCTCATTCATCCCATCGGCTGTAATTATATAATTCACCTCATTGGAAAGTGGTGTATAAAGGCCACCATCTTTCCGGAAAACTTCAAGACGTATACGCCCGTTACCTCTGAGGTTATTCACCTGGTCGAGGTGGCGGATGAGCAGGTGTAAGTGCTGAAAAGTGAAATCCTCATGCCATTGCATTGACAAATATTCCATACTCCTTTTCAATCGCGCAAGGTGCTTGTCAAAAAAAAGGATTTCGCCATTCATCAGTCTGATCGTTTCGAATACAGCATCACCATATTGAAATGCACGGTTAGTATGCATCAGCAATGGATGTGCGGCATCTGCAATGCTGCCATTAAAATTAATATAGAGTGATTCAGGCATTTTCAACTGCTGCAAAAGTAAATGAATGAAGGGCTGCTTTATTTTTCCTGTATGATGTTCTCAACAAAAGCAGTGTGAATAGAAAAATTACCGGATCAGAAGTACATAACCTGTTTTCCGGAGCTCAAATCCTTCGAGAACATAAACGTAAACATCATCCTGCACGTCATGACCTTGGAAGGTTCCATCCCAGGCCATAGACCCTGCATCTTTATTGGAATATACATTGTGTCCCCAGCGGTCGAAAATGTTAATCGAATAGGTATCGCATGGCTTCCACAATGCCATGTTAAATACGTCGTTTAGTCCGTCACCATTGGGAGTGAAGGTATTCGGAATATGAATGATTTCACCTTCGTTGACTTCGTATTTCAACGGCATCTGAATATATTCCTGACAGTTGGATTCTTTATTCACCGTTAAAGTAACAATATACTCAACTCCGTTTTTTGGAAAAGTGTGCACCGGATTTTTTTCGGTACTCGCCGACTGGTCTCCGAAATTCCAGTCATAATAAACTGCAATTGGAGAAAGATTATTGAAATGAACTTCTCCCGCACAGGAATCGAGGAACACCTCAAAATCGGCCGGTGTTTTTACAATGATGTGAATATTTTTTCCGGCTGTATCAGGGCATCCATATTGAGATTTTGAAATCAACTCAACAGGAATATCCCCTGCAATATGATAAATGTGTTCAGCCTGTGCATCTTCATTTGACTCTCCGTCGCCAAACAACCAGCGGTAAGAAACAGCATTGGTGGATTGCTCTATAAAAGTAACCAGTGAGTCACAATCGGTATGATACCATATAAAATCACTTCGTGGCGACGGCGGAATGGTTGCAAAAAGCGAAGCAGTATCAGTACAACCGGAATCATTTTCAGCGACGAGCCTGACAGAAACAATTCCATCAGAGTTAAAAGCATGAATTGCTTCTTGCCCTTCGGCGGTAAATCCATCAGAGAAACTCCAGTAGTAAATACTGCCATCCGGTGTCCGGTTCACGGCATGGATAAGAAAACCACACGTATCAAGAGCAATGCTGAAATCAGCTGCGGGCTTCTTATTAATATAAATATATTTAACAATCTGGTCATTACAAACGAGGTTCGTTCCCAGTGCGCGCATCGTCACCGCATAAGCTCCTGAATGCAAATAAAGATGCACGGGGTCATGGTTATAAGCAAGAGAATTGTCTCCGAATGCCCATACGAAATTCGGTGCATTTACGCTCAGGTTTTGAAAACGGACCAACGAATCGCAGTCGTCTACACTCCAGGTAAAGTCAGCGATGGGAACGATTGGCAGATTGAAAGTTACCTGCGCAGTATCAGAACACCCACTGTCGTTCACAGCAATGAGGTAAGCAGTTATATTACCATCAGTCATATAAACATGAACAGGATCTGATTCAATGCTGGTGTTATTGTCACCAAAACTCCATTCGTAATTGTTTGCATCCAAAGAAGCATTGAAAAAGGATACTGTATGCGCACAGGTATCCAGTGAAAAATTAAAAGCACTGACAGGCACAGGGTCCACATCAACATTTACAAAAGCCGTATCAGTGCATCCGGAGTCGGAAGAAGCAATGAGTGTAACCGTAAAGTTTCCCCAGGAGGCATACTGATGAGATGGATTCTGTGCGTAGGAAAGTTGATTGTCACCGAAGTCCCATAACCAATAGTTGGGATTGGAATTATTGCTGTAAGAAGAATCAATAAACTGAAACGCGTTGGTACATGGGTGTGATGATACTCCAAACTTTGTAAAGAAGGCCGGATAAACCCTTGCTTCACCGAATGCGGTATCGTTACAATTTGGATTTGCCGCATAAGCTACCAGCACCAATGGATATGTGCCGGTATCAGGATACATATAGGTCGGGTCCTTCAGACTGGACGTATCGTTCACTGATGTGGGATCGCCAAAGGTCCAGTAATATGTTGCAGCGCCATAACTTGTATTCAAAAAACTTGCTTCCAGTGTACCGCATACAATGGTAGGTGAAAAGATAGATGCGACAGTATAGTTGTCACAATAGGTAACATTCACCTGAAAGTCTCTTCTTGACTCCCCTATTAAAACTCCGTTTCTGTATTCCTGCACAAGGATACCATATACGTATTGACCGGGATCAGAGGGGGTAGCAGTAAGAATTCCGGTATTAGAATTAATCGCAAGTGGTACCCCTCCCATTACATCAGAGATGGAATACGGAGCCTGAAATACGATAGGGATATATGGTGGAGCTGAAGGTACTGTCGGGCGGGGAATAATGTCGTCGGCGCCGTCATAAGGAGTGTACAACGAATAAACAAGAGAGTCTCCGTTAAAATCTGTTGCTGAATGATCAAATGTAAATGGTGCATTGGCGCAAATAAACGTCGGAGGTAAATTATTGAAAACAGGGTTGTCATCATTTGCATACTGCTGGTCAGGGATTACAGCAGTATAAGTTGCACCTGTAAATTGAAAAATATTCACACAAGAATAATTTCTACAGCAACGCTGGTATGCAATGATGTAACCTCCTGCAATGGGTTGCAGCGTAAGGGTTGTATAATAATGCGCTACCTTAACACATACATTTAAAGGAGGAAGCAGGCAGGGTGTATTGATGGCATTGGGTACAAAATCCGAATCATTTACCGGCACCAATACATTCTGAATAAGATTGCCCTGACTGTCAAAGATACCAAGGGCTGCTTCATCGTCATAACCCGTTTCTCCGTAAAAACAATCCCGGTAAACATCAAGCGTAATTTCATATTGATCGTTCCCGATAAAATGATAATACATTTCACCACCAACAATATGAGACGCAAATAGCCACTGAACGTTGAGAATAAATAAAAAAAAGGTGAAAATTTTTTTCATGGCACGGGTAATTCCGCAAAACAAATATAGTAAAACAAAGAAATTAATCCCAAGGATTTTCAAATTTTATGACAAACCGGAAACAATAACAAGTTGCACCCGAATTTCAGAGCTATTTCTTTCAACGGGACAAATTAACATTTGCGCAGACTAAATGAACATTCACCCGTCATTTACTGATGATATACCACGTTTTACGGCTTGTGTAATCACCTATTTTCGCCAATGTCGCCAAAGCGATAACAATCCCTATGATCAATTTTCAAAATCAATTGATGAAAGACCTCAACCTCCGTTATCCGGTGGTGATGGCTCCCATGTTCCTGGTTACAAATGAATCAATGCTCAAACAGAGTATAGAAGCAGGAATTCTAGGATGCTTTCCTTCACTTAATTACAGGAAAGAGGAAGACTTAAAAAATATTCTCGGATCACTCAATAGTTTGCTTGCTGAGCGAAAAGGGCATCCCGGAAATTACGGAGTCAATCTCATTGTGCAGCGCTCCAACATTTACTTTGAGAAACACCTGAAAATATGTGTGGAACAAAAAGTACCGGTTTACATAACCTCACTTGGCAATCCGAAGCAAACGATTGAAGCGGCTCATGGATATGGTGCGAAAGTATATTGTGATGTAACAAATATTGAACATGCAAAGAAGTGTTATGACAATAACTGCGATGGATTTGTTGCTGTCGGACAAGGTGCCGGCGGACATGCAGGTCCTAATCCCCTGATGCTGTTAACTGCAACATTGAAAAAGCATTTTCCGGATAAAGTAGTTCTTGCTGCCGGAGGAATTTCTCATGGCAGTAGTTTATTGAGTGTGCTTACTTCCGGTGCTGATGCAGGTTATATCGGTACGCGCTTTATTGCCTGCACAGAAGCAAGTGTTACTGAAGATTACAAAAATGAAGTAGTGAATGCGCATATGGAAAACATAGTGATGACGGACCGCATCAGTGGTACACCGTGTACGATTATCAATACTTCATATGCACAAAAAATCGGGCTGCACCAGAATGGATTTGAGCGGTATATGAGTCGCAATCCGAGAACGAAAAAATACTTCAAGATGCTCGTTGCAAAACGCGGGATGAACTGGCTCGAAGATGCCGTGAAGCCCGGTAATTACCATAAGTTATGGTGCGCAGGACAAAGCGTTGAGATGATCTCCGATATTAAAACGGTAAAGGAAATTGTGAACGACCTGATGCAGGAATGCAGTGATGCGTATGATAACTTCAGGTTGAATTTGAAATGAAAAAAAAATCGATGAAAAGAATACTCCTCATTTTCGAAAAAGCGAAGCACTCAGGATTCTATTTGTTTCTGCTCAATACAATTCTTGGTTTTGCCATTCCGTTTAACAAACCACACCGGATTAAAATTTCCGGGGTTCATGAAGGAGGAGTTGATGTTCGTCTCCCCTACAGAAGAAAAAACCTGAATCATTTAAAGGGTATTCATGCCTGCGCACTTGCAACTGCTGCTGAATATTCCAGTGGTATTTCTCTCCTGCTATGCATCGGAACGGATTACAGATTGATCATGAAAAACATCAGCATCACCTACCATTATCAGGCAAAAATGGATGTTGTTATTTCTCATCGCATCAGCAAGGAAATAATTGAAAATAACATCCTCCTTCCGCTGGGTAAAGCTGATTCCATCCTTTTTCATAATACAGTAGACGTCTATGACGTGTTGCAAAATCACCTCTGTACCACTACGGTAGACTGGCAGATTAAAAAATGGGATAAGGTAAAGAGCGTCTAAGACTACTCACATTTTAGTACCCGCCTTTAGCATTCGAAAAAAAATCCACAATTGGTTCCTTTCATGGACAATGATTGACATGCACGTCAAAAAATATTTTTTTATTAGCCAAATCTGAATAATTTGCGGTCAGTAAATTTAGCTTAACCAAAAACTATTATGAATACTTCCTTTATAAACTCCAGAATTGTAAACCAACTCACCGGGGCGGCCATTGCATTAATTGCCGTAACATTATTTTCTTTTATCAGTCCCGGGAAGAACATTCAACCGATTACCGGAGATGAAACCGGCGGTGGAAAAACAATCACTGCAGAGGACGCACAGGCGCTCATCAGTAATTTTCCAAAATGGAAAGCCACAAGTGGTCAAAAAGGCGGCTACTTAAGCAAACTGGCGCTGGATGCAATGTTCACAGCAGATCCTGAAGCAAAAGGTATTTACTGGTATATGGGCTCTAACGATAAAGGAGAAACATTTAACCTCATCGTTGAACCGGGAACGGCTGTGGAAAATGGAATCGACCAGAAAGTCCCTTCAAATATTTTTGTGACCGAATCGATTTGTCCTACTGTTTGCGGAAACCTTGTTAAGTAATATTTTTTAATACTGAATAAGGATTTATCACCCGATATTCAGAGAGAAAAGGCGGCTTCGAAAAATAAAATTTTCGTGTCGCAGTCCTACATGATGAAAAGAATAGCTCTTTTATTTTGCTTATCACTTTTCCGGATTTATGCTTTTGCTCAGGAAAATGTTTCAGAGAATATTGATTCATTAACAAAGGCACTGGAAAATTCAGGGAATGATACGTTAAAGGTTATTCTTTTGAATGAGCTGACGAACGCTCATTGGGAAGAAGTCGGAAGAAAGTATTCGGAGGAGGCAGCCCGATACAATGCACAGTCTATATTACTAAGTAAACAGCTTGGATATTACAAAGGGTTGGGCACTGCATTCCTGAACAAAGGCAGACATGAAATTTCTGCAACTAATAAATATGCCGTAGCAACTTCTGATCTTCTTGAAGGGTTGTACAACTTTGAAAAAATCAACGATAGCAACGGCATTTCAAAATCCTTCCTTCAGCTTGGTGTCGTTAGTTTCATCCTCCTTTATTATGATGATGCCATAAAGAACCTGCAACAGGCGATTTCATTTGCTAAAGACGACCCCAACATCAGGGCGACGGCTATTTATCTGACGGCAATTTCCTATTCAGAGTTGAATCGGATTGAAGAGGCAAAAACATATTTCGCCAGGGCATTAAACGATTACAATTTAACCGGAAACAACCATGGCAAAACGGAATGTTATATCTATCTCGGTAAGATGTATTTAAACATAGATGAGATCGACACCGGGATGTATTATCTACATAAGGCCATCAATATGATACCACAGGAGAGTGACAGTGCAATCTTTGGAAGGCCATTCTCATTTTTGTCAACGGCTCATCTTAAATTGAATAATATTCCCGAGGCCATCCGTTATGCTTCGATAAGCTATCGTCTTGGAAGAAAAGCGGGCGATGAAATTACGATCATTGAATCAGTAAATACACTCAATAAAGCATATTATCTGAAGAAAGATTATGTAAATGCATACCTGTACATGAAGGAACTTAAGGAAATGAAGGACTCGATTTTCAACAACAGTGTGGCGCAGCGTGTTGCTGAATCGAAAAGTAAATTCATGTTTGAAAAAGAACTGAATGACAGAAAGCTAAAACAGGAAAAAGAAGAAGCCATTTCAAATGCGCAAATACAAAAACAGAAAATACTGCAGTATGCATTTATCGTCGGAATAATATTGCTGATCGTCCTCTTGCTGGTTATCATGAACCGGTCCAGGTTAAAACAGAAGAGTGCAAAACAACTCACAGAGGCCTACGACAATCTGAAAGCAACGCAGCAGCAACTGGTGCAACAGGAAAAACTCGCTTCGCTGGGCTCACTGACTGCAGGAATTGCGCATGAAATAAAAAACCCGCTGAACTTTGTAAATAATTTTTCTGATCTCTCACTTGAATTGATTGATGAAATTAAAATAATTACTTCAGAAGAAGAACGGAATGAAATTCTTGACGATCTGAAAGCTAACCTTAATAAAATTTCTTTACACGGAAAGCGTGCCGACAACATTGTAAAAAGCATGCTGCAACATTCACGCAGCGGTCTGGGTGAAAAGCAACTTACTGACGTCAACAGAATATGCGATGAATTTATTGATCTTTCATTTCATGGGATGAGAAGTAAAGAATCAGGCTTCAACAGCGAAAAAGTAAAATCACTTTCGCCTCACCTACCTAAATTAAACATCATCCCTCAGGATTTTTCACGCGTCATATTAAATTTATGCACGAATGCTTTTTACGCCGTCAAAAAAAGAACCGATATAGAAGGTATAGACCTTGAAAAGTACCGGCCTAAAGTTGAAATATTTACGTTGTTAAAGGAGAATCATATTGAAATCGTTATCCGGGACAATGGTACAGGCATTCCGGAAAATATCAGAGAAAAAATATTTGAACCTTTTTTTACAACCAAGCCAACCGGGGAAGGAACAGGTTTAGGGTTGAGTATTTGCTACGATATTATACAGAGTCACGGAGGAGAAATCACGGTGGATAGCAGGATAAATGAATACACACAATTTGTAATTTCGCTTCCGGTCTGAAGAAGAAATCGAATCAGCTGATGAAGAAAATTATTCTTTAGTTTAATCAATTCGGTTTAACAGAACATGGTGCTGTAGAATACATAACGGATTGCTTTCCCGTAACGAACCACTTTCATATCAATTCAGGATCTTTTATTCTTTAATCACCTTTATACTTTTGCTTCCCTCTGCCCCATTCAGAGTCAGCAGGTAAATTCCATTGGCAAGATCACCGATAGGAATCTCGTGATGGTTTATTCCTTTTATTGCAGCAATTTTATTCTGCATCATATTCCTTCCTGTAATATCAGTAAGCGATAAATTTATTTCACCTTCCTTTCTGTTGAAATAGTTCACGCTTATAGTATTGTTTCTGATGAATGATGCAAGGTTTAAATATGTTGTTGCCACAGGAAGAACAGATACAATACTGCTATCGGAACTTCCTGTGATTGCTTCATAATTCTCTGAAAGAAAAACGCCGTTCACATTATCTGCTTCCATCGTAAGCGAAGAGCCTGCAGGAATAGAACTCTCCGTTATGAGATCGAATGAGATCAAATGTCCAATGCCACCAATTGCATCCGTATGATCCGTTCTTGTCATTGCAAAATCAATTCGTCCTGCAAGAGGATCTGCTTTTGCAAATCCAATCATATTCACACCAGATGTTCCAAGCCATGAGTTACTGAAATCAGGAACCAGTGAGGCAGCGTCTATCAGAGCAGGATTATAATAAACAGAAAAAGCAATTCCATAAATGCTGTCAATGGAAAGGTCAATATTCACGTGCACCGACGAAGAAGGTCCAACCGTATCAGGCGAAACATCTATCACAAGATAGGAACTTGAAGCAGGAGCAATTTCCGGTTTTATCATCTTCGAAGCAGGATGATGAAGACCATAATTAATTGAAACGGCTGCAGTATCACTTGCGTCAACTATTCCATTGCCCTCGCAATCGGCGTGTTTCATATTCACTCCGGATGCAAATGAATTGGCCCATGCGCTTACGGGTTGCTCCACCCAAGCTGAACTCGCGCCTGCACGAACAGCTCCTGTTTCTCCGTTTGCCAGACCGATGGCGAGTATGTCAAGATTATTTACGGTGAGGTCGTAATTGGCATCTCCCGGCCATACGCCACCGGAAGTGGTACATCCTGTAAACTGCCACCCGACACTTCCTCCCAAATCAGTGCTGTTGCTGCCGGCAAAATATTGAGCACCTCCAAAAGCATGAACATTCTGAATAGTTAGAAAATCGAAACAAACAATGCCGCCTGTTTTATAAATGTAACCTGAATCAGATCCATTATATGCGATTGATCCCGGGTAAGCCGGCGTATTATTGAAATAAATTTCACCATTCAGTGTTAGCGTATCCTTTATGGCCAATGATGCTCCGGGATGAGTAAATATAATTGTATCAATCACGTTGCTTCCATCTACTGCTATTGCATAGGGTGCGATAATTTTCGTGATGTAATTGGGTTCACCATATTGGGTTGCCCAAGGACCGATCCAAAAATCACCAACAATAAGTTCAACATGATTTCCACTGCCTGCAAGGCCTGAGCAATGAATGGCTTTGAAATAACAATTGTTGTTCGACATTGATTGGGCATACACAGTTCCATAATGAACCCCTGAAGCTCCGTAGTCAGTATCAAAGACGCCTTCAGATATAAAAGTTGCTGAATCAGAATAAAATGTTGAAGATCCCGTGCCTCCTAAAAAAAAATTCATAAATGAGCTTGCCGAAATATTTGAGGTACCAAATTGCAAAACGCCAGTGGAGTTAACTATAAACACGCCCGTACTGATGTTGTGGTTATTTGTAATAAAATCATTTCCATCCAGCTCGAAATTAGCACAGGAAAAATTGTCCAATAAAGAAGTAGTTGAAATTGCACTTCCCCCGATTATAACTGAATTTGTAATATAAACTCCATTTGTCATAATGGTAGACTGCACATCCTCGGTATTCAACTCGAGTGTACATATTGATTTCCAGTTTACACCCGGCGTAAGTTCAAAATTCCCCAGTACCGTCATATAGAGTGCTGCCGGCCCGTCATAGAAAGTTGGATTGTTGGTTGCACCCGCAGTACTGAAATGATGGGCCTCCTGATAAGCAAGGTCAAAATAGACCGTATCATTTGCACCGGGAAATGAATTAGAATCAAAGAAAACATCGTCGGTATTTGTAGGAATAACAGCATAATTTGTTGTTCCGCCGCTGGTTGTTGCCCAATGCAGCGTATCGCTGAAATTCCCTGTTCCGCCTACCCAGTAATAGTTGGAGGCATAAGAATGACAGTAAGAAATCAACAGAAAAATAATGACTAAAATATTTTTGCACCTTTTCATAATTAAAAAATTTAAGAAGTTTAATCAATAATTAATTTTCAATTCTATTAATTACATCTTCGTCAGCAGCAGGTGATACAATTTTTCACTGCTGTTTATTTTCAGAAAATATATTCCGTTCGGCTCCGAACTGAGATCAATGGTACTTTGTAACTGAGACAAATTTTTCATCTCCCTCACTTCTACCAATCTGCCTGCAACATCATGAATTTCTGTCTCAATAATAACTCCGGGAATGTTTCTTAAGTCAACCGTAAAAATCCCTGCTGAAGGATTTGGATAAACCCGTGGATAAAAATCGGAACCGGAAATAGCACCCGCACTAAGGATATAGTTTTCCATGATGTTTACATTGTCGATGAAAATCAAATTTCCATAGCCACCAATGTTTACAAATTTCAATATGATATTATTTCCTGCAAATGCGCTTAAGTCAACAGAATCCCTCCTCCAATCGCTTGCTGAAGTCGGCGTAAAACACCCTGATGTTCCGGGTACTGTTGTCAGCTGCGGCGATTCCTTATAATATCCTGATGGAACAAAAGTGTTTCCGCAATCGGCAGATACATCTATGCGCAGCGCGTCAGTATAGTTGGTATATTCCCTGTAACTCACATCAAATGTCATCAACGGAAATAGTAAACCACTGATGTCAAACAACTGCGTAATCAATGCGTCTGATGCGCCATTGGCATTGTAAGCACAATTATTATACACGGCTACATTTGTGGCTGCACCACTGCTTCCTGTTACGCCAGTTTGTCGGGCCCAGGTATTGGTGGCATTGGAATTCAATGTATCCCAGTATAAAGGCGGGAAAACAGGTCCCTGGAAATCTTCAATCAACGGAGCGGTTGCAGCGAGAGCAACAGAGATTGCAGATGACATCGAATTATTTGCAAGGTATAAATCTCCCGGAAAATTAATCGTGACGTCAATTGTAAAAGATCCGCCTGCACTGAAGTCTGCAGTTGTAGCGAAAGTAAAATTCGCAGATTGGCCGAATGCTATTGAGCCGGTAAATGGCTCAGTAACCGGAGTTCCTGCATTGATGGAATAGGAAAGACTGAATCCTGTTGCACTACTGAAACCAATGTTAGTAATATTTGCGGTAATTAATACAGAATCCAGGCCTGTATTGCAATCATAAAAATTTCCGGAGACCGGAATGAGCCCTGTCATCGCCAGATCCTGTGCCAGCGAACAATTATTAAGTCCGGGAAGTTTAGGAATAGCAATCGCCCTTCTTCCTTTGGTACCATTGGTCAACGCGGATACGCTGAACCAGTTGGTATCAGCAGAACTTATTCCCTGTAATACAATTTCGTTCAACGTACTTGTTCCTGCTGAATCCATATACTTCGCACCGAGTTTACTTACTTCGTATCCCGTTGCTCCGAACACGGCATCCCATGCAAGTTTCATCGAGTCCACGCATGCCCACACAACGTGCAGGTTGTTCGGATCATCAATGATGCTGAATGTAGCATCGCTTCCATCTGAAGTAGCGCCCCTGGTTATCCGCACCAGACAATTCCCTGAAACACTATTCGGGATCAGCCAATCATATTGTCTTGTACTGCCCGTCGCATTACCAATAGTATTCCATGTTGAACCATTGTTGATCGAATATTCCAGTTGAAAATTTCCGGAGGTACTGAAAGCATCCCAGCGTAAAATTTCTGTTTCACCGGGAACAAATCCTTCGCCTCCCATCGGATAAGTAAGCGTGATATTGTCATCCCAGAATTCATACACAATAAAATATTTCTGCGGACCAAACGGAACCGATGAGCCATTCACTGTTATAGTATATGCCCCTGATGTCGGGTTATCAATGGTTACCTGTTCCGTATTGTTAAGTGTATCTACTTTCCGAACAGCAGGAAGCGCAAGGGTTGTCGCATTCGGTGTTGGATCCAGCACCCATGGATTGAAATTGATGATAGCAGGGTCTGTTACGGTAAGGTCAAGGTTATTCACCAGTGCAATGGCAGCATTTGCATCGCCCTCCGGATCACTCCATACGAGCATCACTTTTAACTGAGAAATATTCGGAGGAACGTACAATGTGTGTGACTTCGTAACTCCATTTGAAACTGAATCAATAAAATAATGTTGCTGCTCCAGTGTTTGAACGGCGCGCAAACCATTGATACGGCCGTATCCGAATGCATAGTCCGGACCGGAATTTCCAATGTCCCATGCGCTGTTAAGCAGACAACCTTTGATAAGCAAACCATCCGGATTTTGTAGCCCTGTAATTTCGCGATAAGCCTGATAGCATTGCGCCGTCACTCCTGCAACACTCGGGCATGCAGCACTTGTTCCGCCACCAACCTGAAAAGTATTATTCTGTGCGATTGACATTTGTGCTTTTCCATTGGCGGAGATGTCAGGTTTTATTCTGCCGTCAGAAGCAGGACCATGGCTACTTGTTCCGTCAATCACTTCATGGGCGTCAAGATTGGCAACGTCAATAACATTCTTCCCCTGCTTAAATCCTCCGGTAATATTTCCCCACTGGCCGCCTGCTCCGTAACCGCAATCAGCACCCTGGTTATTTCCCGCACTCCACACCGGACATATCACCTTCAGGTTATGCATGATCCTGTCTGTCATGGAAGCGAATGCATCATAGTCATTGCATCCCGCACTGTAACTCGTAGATAAAACAACAGTTCCGAGGTCGGTAAGATTCTGTGCTGCATTTATCAAATGCGGATATGATCCGGCTGTCGTATCAGGAGGATAAGGGCCAATGTTGTAAATATAAATCTGTGATCCTGTAGCCATCCCTCTGATAACAGGATCAAGGTTTCCTGCGCCCATGCAAATACCGGAAGTCATGTCGCCGTGTGATCCGCCCGGGCCGGTACTGAATGTATTCACCATTCTGCCTGTGTAGTCTATGTGAGGTCCCACTTCACCGTCATCGGCCAGTCCGATGCTGACTCCTGCTCCATCATAATGACGACCGGCACCATAATCATTATTGATTGCATTGCTGCGATGAAGGCTTCTTCCTTTCGTGTCATCTTCACCTGAAGGATAAAGTGGTTCAACGTGTTTGATAAAAGCCAGTTCAGTAATTGCATGCCATTTATTTTCGCTCACGCTTACTGAAAGCTGAAATGACTCATCAAAACTTTCAAGCACGGTGCATCCATTATTCATCAGTTCCTGTTTCGCCTGAACAGATGAAACATTGCCGTAATAAATGAATGTCAGATTTATTGTTCCGTTTTTATTTCTGCTCTGATCAGGAATATTTCCATAACGCAATTGATTGCTCATCTTATCCTGTGCAGTAAGCGTGATGATGCTACGTGGATTAAATGGATTCAACAAGGACAAATTCAGTCCTGAAGGTATGGCAACATAATATGCATTGTAAGGAACGTAACCTAGCAACCTGACACCCGTTCCTTCCAGAAGCAATCTTTGTTGGGCTGAAAGAACATTATCAAACTGTATTAACCGGTAATAATATCCATGTGAGATATCACCGGATAAAACCGGATCGCCGACATGGGAATTAAAATCTTTTTTTGTTTCAATTGTTCTGCTCTTCAACAGAACGATATTATTTCCCGCAAACACAGGTGAAAGTGATGTAGTAGATAAAAAAATAAGCAATGCTGCAAAAAATGGTCTTAACATGGTAGTTGGATTAGTAATTGGAGTGCTAAACCTACGATTTTTTTACATCAAAAGTGTAACCGGCAAAAAAAATCAATTCAGGAAAAAGGGATATAGGAAATTCTCTTGGTATTACGCTCAATTCTTCCTGACTTCCTTCAACACCAAATAATTCATTGCATTGTGTGCAAGTCCGCTGATATTATAATGTGTGAGCCTTACGCTTCTGTCATAATACACGATGATGACGGGGGCATTCTCCATCAGCAACTGATCCATATAGTGATAGTAAGTAAAACGAATTGAATCATTCACTTCCTCCATTGCCCTTTCATAGATATCATCATAATCTGCATTTGAAAAATGCGTGTTGTTATTCCCATACGGCGGAATATTCTTTGAATAGAAGAGACCAAGATAATTCTCTGCGTCAGGATAATCTGCAATCCACGATGACCGGAAAAAAGGAAGACTCCCTTCATCTATCATGCGCATCTGCTCGTCATGTGAATGCACTTCAATCTTTATATCAAAGCCAAAATCTTCCCACTGCCTTTCAATATACCGGCAAAGGTCTTGCGCCTCGACATTGGTATGAAGAATAATTTCAGGAATTCCTTCGCCATTTTCATATCCTGCCTCTTTGAGGATTGCTTTTACTTTTGAAGGGTAAAAATAATAACCAACAATCGAAGAATCAAAGGCCGGTGATCCCGGAGGAATGATTCCATCAGAACCGGGAATTCCGATGTTGCCGTACAAATATCTTCTGAGATATCTTCTGTAAAAGCCATAGCTCAGCGCCTGCCTGATCTGTTTATTTACGAGCGGATTGATTTTACTATCGTCATTCTTATTCTTGAGATCCACACTCAGGAATTCAGTATTCAAAAATGGTGAAAGTTCAAAATTAAATCTGTTTTCAAATCGCGGCTGCAACTGGCCTGTCCTCGTAAGCAACTGATCGCGCACCCTGTCATCAAGGCCAATCAGAATATCAAGGTTCCCCTTCAGAAACGATATAAAAGCATTAACTTTTTCAGGGATGAAAGATATTTCAATGGCATCGAGATAAGGTAGTTTTTCACCATTGTTATCCTCTTCAAAATAATTTTCATTTTTCAGAAATACAAGTTCGACATCCGGTTTCCAAATACGAAACATAAATGCGCCGGTACCACAAGGATGGCTTCTGAAATCAGCGCCGAAATATTCCACCACTTCCTTTGGGACAACTGAACAGCATGCCATTGATAGTAAACTGAGAAAAGGCGTAAAGGGCCTGTTTAATGTGATCCGCAGTGTGCTGTCGTCCATTGCTTCAATTCCTGAAATATAACCTGCACTATTTCTTATTACATAATTCATCGTCCATGCGCACGGAGATGCCACAAGGGGATCGGTCAATCTTTTCAAACTGTAAACAAAATCACCGGCAACAACCTTCCTTGAAACACGAATCGGGTTGCTCTTGTTATGAATAACGCTGAACTCCTTTCTGATATCAAATGAATTGTTCTCATGAAAATAAATGTCATCGCGCAGGTGAAAAATAAAAACTGTCCCCTTTTCTTTTATCTCCCAGCTTTTAGCGATGCAGGGTTTAATATGCAGTTCACTGTCTGCCTGAACCAGTCCGCTGTAAAGTTGCATACAGGCCCTGGTGTTGGCTTCATTGCTTGCAAATGCGGGGTCAAGTGAAGTAATGCCGCCGGCCTCATTATACCGGAAGACTTTTTTGTCGTTGTGGGTATGTGTCCTGCCACTGCATCCGCAACATGCAATGAATAAAAAAATATAAAACCATTTCAAGTTCGGAATCGCCGGATACATAAAAGCAAAAATAGATTTTTCTTAGTGATATGAAAATGTGGTGGAGAAAAGATATTTTTTAGGTTGCCTGTTGTCCGGCATGGGAGAAAAGATATAACACACTCCTCTGAAAAAGAATATCAGTTCAAACTTCGAACAGGCAGGGAAAGTGACAGGGAACAATTATCTTCTCTACTTTTGGGGTGCTATAAGAAAGCGCATTCAAAGGACTCATTTTTAAAACCACTCAGAGAAAATAATTTGAAAACTTATGAGAGAAGCGGAAAAACCACCGGCATTATTTTCAACGGGAAGAAATTTCGGTTTAAAGGACTTGGGTATACTGAAGAAAAATTTGAGAGTTTGGAAAAGACCGGAAAACGTGCAAAAAACATGACCAAAATTAGAGAATCTCACTTGGAAAAATATCCTTCGCAACGAATACGCTGAAAAACATCAATTGACAATATAGCCAATTCGGAGGCTTACGGAGGACAGGTATTAAAGAGGTCCATTGAAGTAAAGTTGTTCAGGAAAAATGAATACCATTTCCCCTCATAATACACATATCGACTTCTCTTATTATAAAATTTTATCATTAAAACTTTTTCATTATTAAGCTTTTTTTTGATTAATTCATTTTCAGTTAAATGAAAAATACAAGTATCGTCTAAGATAATGCTTGAATTATAGAATATATTTTTAACTTTGCTATATTTTAATTTATATCGATTCGTAGATCCCTTTCTGTACAAGGAATCATAAGCGTTATGCGAAAATATAATTTCACGAATCAAATAATTACCTTCAAAAAAATTACTATCTAAATCAAGTTGGCAAAATGAGTCATACATATCATTAATTTTTATAAAGGAAGGACTAATCTTTTCACTATCGTTCTTGAATCGCTGTTCACTTTCGACCTTTAATCTAGTCCATTGATAATCCATAAAAAGAGCGATTGAAAGTTTTCCATTTTGGGGTTTGAAGATAACTTGAAATTTATCTTCAATTGTGGGCAAACACGAAGTGTTCTCAGAGAATATATAATACCACCAAGTATTACCAAAATTTGATAATCTATCTACTCTAAGATCTACGTTTGTGAATATGAGGCTGTCAGTTTTAATTGAATCTGTGTATAGGTTGATTGTAACCTGCCTATTAACGAAATTTTTTTCTAGACTAATTTCATATTCACGTTTTCTACTTTCTGCAATTGTTGGATGACTTTGCGATGGAAATTCACCAAATAGTATAACTGCGTAAGAGAATAAAATCCAAATAATTGAAGGAGTCATGAGTTGTAATAAATATTATTAATTTGATTACCTTTCAAAAGGGCCTAGCAATTCGTAAATAAAACTACCATTAGTAAAGTAGGGTTCGTGTGTGCTGTAATCGAATGCATTATCAAAAGGATATGGGCCCGTCCCGAACCAAACATTCATTATAGAAGTTCTAGTATACGGTAACCATCCGACGAAGTACACCTTGATTTACACCTAGACATCATTTTACTTTGCTCAAAAAAATATCATGAGCAATTTAGAAAAAAAGAAGGCATCACGTGCAGAGAGACAGCAAATTATTTCAGAGTGGAAACAGAGCGGGATGTCAAAGAAGCAATTTGCAGAGCAGCGTGGACTTAAGTACTG
>JBBRAY010000017.1:0-68499 GCA_038206355.1 Bacteroidia bacterium | reverse complement strand
CGGAGCCGTCGGTGCACTCGCATATACCTTTTCTGATTCTTTCTGGTTTTCAGCGGTTGAAGGTGAAGTATATGCCAGCTCATCTTTTTTTACGGCCATCGTCGTTTGGCTGATATTCAAATGGGAAAGTCTGGCTGATGAACCGCATAACCTCCGGTGGATTATCCTCATCGCCTACCTGATGGGACTCTCTATCGGCGTTCACTTACTGAACCTACTTACGATCCCTGCACTGGGTTTTGTTTATTATTTCAGAAAATACAAACCAACAAAAAAAGGAATTTTTTATACGGCCTCACTTGGAATGCTCATTCTCGGATTTATTCAGTTCGGGGTGATCCAGGGATTATTTGTATTGGGAAGTAAATTTGAATTGCTTTTTGTGAATACGATGGGACTTCCATTCTGGAGCGGATTCACATTTTATATTGCACTGATTATTATCGGTGTAGTGTGGGGATTGAGATACACCAAAAGAAAAAATTTAGTGCACTGGAATACTGCCGTGATCAGCTTTGCTTTTGTGCTGATCGGATATTCATCCTTTGCCATGATTGTAATCCGCAGTCAGGTAGAACCTCCACTCGACGAAAACAATCCTGACAATGTATTCAACTTTGTAAGTTACCTCAACCGTGAGCAATATGGGGACAGGCCGCTTTTCTATGGACAATATTTCAATGCAAAAGTTGTGAACCAGGAACAAGGTTCTATGCAGTATGCAAAAATAGAAGGGGTGGATAAATATGTTGAAGCAGGAAGAAAAGTAATTCCTATTTATGATGACAGCAAAAGCACCATTTTCCCACGGATGTACAGCAGTCAGGATAACCATGTCGCGGAATATAAAAAGTGGGCCGATATCAAAGGTGACCGCACACCGACATTTGGCGAGAATCTTAAATTCTTTTTTACCTATCAGGTTGGAGAAATGTACTGGCGTTATTTTTTGTGGAATTATGTAGGACGTCAGAATGACATTCAGGGGCCGGGCGGAATCACCAAAGGAAACTGGATGAGTGGTATCAAATTCATTGATGAAATGCGCCTGGGGCCACAGGACAAATTATCAGAACAATTAAAAAATAACAAGGCGCGGAATTTTCTTTACGGCATTCCATTCATCCTTGGTCTGCTCGGTTTATATTTCCATTTTAAACGCGACAAGCACGATGCCTGGATTGTTTTGTTATTGTTCTTCTTTACAGGAATTGCAATTGTGATTTACTTAAATGGTCCTCCGCTTCAGCCGCGTGAACGTGACTATGCTTATGCAGGCTCCACCTATGCATTTGCAATGTGGATCGGTATTGGTGTACTGCAGATTTTTGAATGGATACGAAAAAAATCTTCCGGCAATGTAGCCGCAGTCCTCGCAACCGTTGTCGGACTCGTTGTACCTGCAATCATGGCTAAAGCTGAATGGAATGATCACGACCGTTCTTTCCGTTATACTTCGCGTGACTTTGCGACAGACTACCTGAATTCATGTGCACCCAATGCAATCATCTTTACAAATGGCGACAATGATACATTCCCATTGTGGTATGCCCAGGAAGTGGAAGGTGTTCGGACGGATGTCCGTGTAGTGAATTTGTCGCTCCTGAATACTGACTGGTACATCAATCAGTTGAAACGGAAATATTATGACAGCGATCCGATCAATATTTCATGGGCCACTGAAAAATACTCTCTCGGCAAAAGGGATTATATTCCGTTTTATGACCGCGGCCTGAAAGGTCCGGTTGAATTAAAGGAAATTGTTGACTTTATGGGCAACGATGATGAGTCGGCGAAAGCGAGAACACAAGGCGGGGAGTCGGTGAATTATTATCCAACCAAACATTTCAAGATTACTGTGGATTCTGCAGCAGCCGTTAACAGCGGAACAGTAGCTGCTAAAGATGCTGATAAAATTGTAAAAGTAATGGACTGGACTATTGACGGGGGGTACCTGATGAAGAATGACCTCATGGTGCTGAATATCCTTGCCAATAACAACTGGAAGCGACCGGTTTACTTTGCAACCACAGTGGGTTCAGATAATTTTATGAACCTTGAACCATATTTTCAGCTGGAAGGCCTTACCTACCGGATTGTTCCCATCCGTACCGAAAAGAAAAATGACATCGTTCCCGGCAGAGTGGAAACAGATGTGATGTACAAGAATGTAATGTCTGAATTTGTGTGGGGAAATATGAATGATGAGCGCGTTTATCTCGATGAAAACAACACGCGTATGACGACGAATTTCCGCATCAACTTTGGCCGTCTGGCTGAGGAATTACTAAACGAAGGAAAGAAGGATTCGGCAATTGCTGTGCTTGATAAATGCGTGGAGGTTACGCCCGACAAGACGATTCCTTACAATTATTTCATGACGAAGATCGGAGAGTTGTACTACCGCGCGGCAGGCGTAACAAACATACCGTTTGATCCGGCTCTGGCAAATGCTGATGTGGAGTTGAGTAAGAAAAAAGAATGGGTAGATAAAGCAAACTCAATTCTTACACGGCTCAGCGATATTTATGCCGACAACCTGAATTATTATTTGTCTTTGAAGGGCACCAAGTATTTCAAGTTTGTAGAACAGGATATGAACCAGGCACTATATATCTTGCAGGCTGTATCAGGCATTGTGAAACAAACGGATCAGAAAGAATTGGCTGAGAAGCTGGATAAGAAGTTTAATGACCTTGCCTCACAGGCAGGGATGTAGAAATTACTAATAAAGAAAATGCCCTTCAATTTGAAGGGCATTTTCTTTTGGATGAGCCACTGAAAGTTTTTCTGATTTATTTTTATTCAATTACAATACGCTGCTGAGCATTGATTGAGGATCCCTTAACAGAAAGGTTATAGAATCCTTTTGCCATATTTTCAAGGTTTAGCTCAATCACGTTAGTGCCTTCATTAATTTTTAATTCTGAACGGTAAACAATTTCGCCGATGGTATTAATTAATTCAATGTTTGCACGGTCAGAAATCAAAGAGGATATTTCCACTTTCATCTTATCGTGTGCAGGGTTAGGATAAATCTTAACGTCACTTTCAAATGTGTTGCTTATTTGTGACTGGCGGCAGGTAACATTAACCGGCAGGATAACATATGAGGAACTTCCGCAATCGTTTACAGCAATTACTTTTAGCTGACCACCTGAACTTCCCCAAAGCACCAGGATGTTTGCAGAGCCTTGTCCTCCAAGAATGGTGGCAGTATTCGGTACCACCCATGTTAATGTTGTAGCGCCTGCTGATCCGCCTGTAGTATAACTTTCAACAGATCCATTACACACAGAATTATTCCCCTGGATCGCTGAAGGATTTCCCGGTTTGCCGAAGACGCTCAATGTACGTGTTACGCTGACTCCACAATTGTTGATGGCATAAACGGACAACTGTACATTATTCAGACTTCCGGTGAAATCAACAGCGATTGAACTCAGGTTATTTGGACCTACTATTGATGCATTTCCATTGGAAACATTCCATTGGTATGAAGTTGCGCTGTTTACCGGAGGTATTGAATAGGATACTCCGTTTTCGCCACACTGTCCGAGCGCAGGACCAATGATATTGGCAGGTGTATTTGGAATACCTGTTGCAATTCCTTTACACCTTGTTATACTTGGATATCCGCATCCACTCAATGCCGTTACGCAAACCACAGATCCACCCGGAATAGTGGTAGGGAAAAATATGTTTGCCGTATTTCCTGCCGGGCTTATGATGGCTCCGGGAACAGAACATGACCAGTTATAACTTGCCGCCCCGTTTACCGGGGATATTGAATACATCGCACTGCCCTGAGGACAGACGTATGAAATGCCTGACATTGTTCCCGGCGCTGCAGGATTGCGGCTGATGGCAAGACTTCTTGATGCGCTGTTATAGCCACAACTCAGTGAAGCATAAACTTGAAGTGTAGCAACTGTAAACGGAGCGGCGAAATCAACCGATACATTCGGAGTAGAGGTTGTGGTTGTTGAAAGTGATGTTCCGTTTAATGTTGCATCGTTTCCTGATACTGTCCATGTATAAGTATCAGCACCTGCCACAGGATCTACACTATAAATCGAATTTGTATTCGGGCAACCGGTAGTGCTGCCTGAAATTGCACCGGGAGTAGTAAGTTTGGCGCGAACCCATTTGCAGATTGTACCGCTTTGTCCGCAGGCATTTCCCGCAAAAGCACAAATACTATAACCTGATCCGGAAGGTAATGAACCGAATGTGGTTACAACACCTGTAGCAGTAGTTTGATAAGGACCTGCAACGCCATCAAACAATACGCCTGATGGACCGCTCCATGAATAATAAGAAGCGTTTGATACAGTGCTTACTGAAATCGCTGCCGTATTTCCTGTACATGCTGAAGCAGGTGCGGAATTCACATTTACGGTAGATAAAGGAACTGATGTACGCACCCTTACTGATACCGGGACGCAATTGGTGACATTGCAATACCCTTCGGCTCTTACATAATAATGATGCATCCCACCACCTGTAGGAATTGGAGCTGCAGATGTTCCTGATGCTACAGCAATACCATTTCCGCATGCGCCTTCATACCACACCCAGGTTGCGTCAACTGCCAATGCACCTCCGTTTACAGTGAGTGATGCAGGAGATCCTGAGCATATCTCTCCGTAAGATGAGTTATTCAAAGCAGATGAAGGATCTAATGAAAAGTCCCTCACTTCAGTCGTTATTGTATTTGAAGATGAATAGCATCCGTTGGCATCTGTATAGGTAACAATAAAATTGTCACCATAATCTGCGGTAATATCCGGCGTAGTTTCACTGGTACTCCATAAAAGATCTGAGGAGTAGTTGGTGGTACTGAGTACAACACTTGTAGTTGTTATTCCGTCAGAACATAAAACAATAGATCCCAGGGCTTGTATAATGGGAGCTACCGGCGCTGATGATTCTGTTATTGCCTGACTTTGGTTGTGCAGGCATCCATGATTGTCAGTTACTGATACAGAATAAATTCCTGAAGTGGATACGGTGATCAAATCAGTTCCCGAAGATGTATTCCATAAATAACTTACTGCATTGGACTGGAATGCCAGAAGATCCGTAGTTGTTTGCCCGGTGCAGAGGTTACTGTTTCCTATTACAATAATTGCAGCAGGCAAAGTATCATAAACCGTTATTACCTGTGTTGCTGTATTGGAACAACCGTTTGAATTGGTACCTGTAACAATATAACCGGCCTGTGTATTTACAACGATACTTTGTGTTGTTTGTACCGGGGTTGTATTCCATGAATAAGATGACATACCTGCCGGTGCCGTTAGTGTAACATTTCCCCCTGCGCAAAATGCTGTAGGTCCGGCAGGAGTAATGGTAACATTCGGCAGTGGATTTACAGTAATCGCTGCTGCCTGTGATACATCGGTACATCCGTTTTGATCAGTAACCGTAACAATATAGTTTTGACTTAACAACATATTCTGTGCTGTCGGATCACTGATCGTTTCGTCTGTGAGGTATGTTGTAGGAGACCATGAATAAGTAAGCGTTCCACCACCTGGCGTAAAGCGCCACGCTTCAGGAGTAGAAACCATCCAGTTGCCATCACTGCCATTTCTGCCGGTAGGAACTTTAGCCGACGTACCATTTGCGTTTTCCAGTCCACAGGATTTTAATGAACCTGAAGTGGTGGAACTATTTGCGACATTTTGTAAATGCACTTCTATGATGTTTGAGTTCTCATATAAGCGTATCTGAAAATTTGCATTTCCTCTTTTGTTACTTGAACATCCACCTGAAGTTCCGCTGCAATAAAACTGGACGTTGTTATAATAAATACTAAACACACGATTTGGCGAAGAGCCCGTGGTAAAAGTTGAAATGGTATTTGAAGAAGCATTCAGGTCAGACAATACACCGGCAATTATATTATTCGGATTTGATGCCGATGGAAGTGTTTGTCCGTAAACAGTTGTTGAGTTTGAACTGCTTCCCAACTGAACAAAACCATTGGTATAAACATACAGGTTGTTATAATTTATACCGTAGTAGCTGAATGTAAATGGTATCGTTACTGATCCTGAAACGACATCATCTCCGGAAACAGCACTTGAACCTGATCCAAGCGGGCCGCTGTATGGTATGGATGTGATATTATAATTGGTTGTATTTCCTCCGGCGGCTGCCAGTGCTGAATTACCGCCTTCACAAAGCGTGGTAAGAGAAGCTGACGCCAGAGCAGTAACCGCCGGATTAACAGTTACGCTTTGTGTTGCTGTTGAAGAGCATCCTGTTGTAGTACCTGTAACAGTATAGTTAGTAGTTGTAAGAGGTGATACTGATATAGATGCACTAGATGATCCACCCGGTGTCCAGCTGTAAGTTGTTGCGCCGGAAGCTGCAAGCGTAACCGATCCTGTACCGCAAACCATTGCATTTGATGGAGTAGGTGAAACTGATACAACGGGTATCGGATTGACAGTAAGTGAAACCGTGTTGGAAGTTACAACCGGACCACAGGCGCCCGTTACCAATACATGGTATTGTCTACCACTCATTCCAAGTGATGCGCCGGAAACACTAAAAGAAGAATTTGTTGCTCCTGAAATGTCAGCCATACTTCCTGTGCTGTTGTCCTGCCATTGATAGCTATAAGGACCTGTACCATTTGCTGTTACAGAGAAACTCGTATTTGCATTTTCACAGATGGTTCTGTTTGGAGGTTGAGAACTGATTCCGGCATTTGTGTTTGTACTAACAGCTGCGTTTCCCGACATCGTGCGTCCGCAGCCGGCTCCGGTTGTTGCGACTACGGTATACGTTCCTGTGCTTGTCTGATTTCCAAAAGAAAATGCACCGCCCGTACCTGAAACCGGTGAACCTGAATTGGATGCTCCTAATTTTAACTGATATGAAACTCCGACTTCTGAATTACTCAGGTTAACCGGCATTCCGGCATCGCCCGGACAATAAGCACCGCCACCGGAAACCGTGTAAAGAACAGGAAGCTGGTTTACAGTAAATGTTCCTGAACCGTTAGCTGTACCTCCTGAAGATGTTACAGAAACGATACCTGTAGTACCGCTTCCTACGGTGGCAGTTATTACTGTTGAACTATTGGAGATAATTGCTGCATTGGTGCCTCCGATTTTTACTGATGTAGCATTGTTAAGATTGGTGCCGTTAATTGTTAACGTTGATCCCACACATCCTGATGAAGGTGAGAATCCTGAAATAACAGGAGGGACATTATTCGTAACACAAACATCATTTTCTGAACTATTTGACGTACCCGACATTCTCACGACCCTAATAAAGTAATTTACTCCATTTACTGAAGTGAAAGTCACGCTTTCAGTACCCGACCCTGAACTGGCATTTATGCATGTAACCAAGGATAAAGAACCACATGTTCCTGTATAAATCATCAGCGCAATGTTTCTGGGGTTACTTCCTGAGGGTGTTGCTGATACGGTTGTAGATGTTCCATTTGCATTGAACCATCCCCAGCCATCCTGGGTCCCGCCGCTTGCACAAGTGCCACTCAATGAAGGACTTCCAATAGATGAACTGAAATCGAATGAAGTCGTGTTGCAGTTATTGTTGTTAACAGTAATTTGCTGGCTGCCATTGGTTCCACAATCGCTTGTAGGTGAGATAGCAAATGTGCTTGTAATTGCCGTAAATAACAGCAAAAACATAGATGCCCAAATGAATGTAATTTTTTTCATTTTGAAGAGTTTTTTGTACTAACTTAATTGATTGATTGCCTTGTTAGTAATGGTTAATAATTAGTATAATTTTATTTTGGTGCTAAAGTAGGATTATAATACAATATTGTTTAATTATTTTGGCAATAATCAATATAATTGGTGCGAGTGTGGCTTTTTATTTGGTATAATTCATAATATTATTGGCTAATTACTTAGCATAATACAAGCGGTTAAAATGTCACATAAAAAATAATTTGACTTTAATATGCTGATTAATAAATAGTTGAATGGATGAGTATGAATTGTATTAATAATTTATGGATACAGCAAAAATGGTTAAATTTTGATAAATTTCATCTATTTAAGAATTAAAATGTTTTCATGGTATTTATTGTATTGGTTGGTTATATATTTTTAAGATGACGGCAATTGCGCCTTAAGTTTCGATTAAAAATTATTAAATAATGATTGAGTAATTTTGTATGCTTGGCAAAAGTTTCAACGGAAAGAGCCTATTTTATCAAAATTTTAAATAAACAACTTTTTGCTTCCCCGTGTCCTTGAGTTATTCATTTCAGTAACATGTCGTATAAAAACGGATGAGAAAAAAATATTTCTCACTTTTGATGATGGCCCTGTTCCGGAAGCTACCCCGCAGGTTCTTGAAATTCTTGGTCGCGAAAAGGCAAAAGCGACATTTTTCTGTATCGGTGAAAATATCATCAAGCATCCTGACCTTTTCAGGCAAATAATAGATGATGGTCATGCCGTTGGTAACCACACTTTTCATCACTTGAACGGATGGCACAATACATTTGATGCTTACCTCAATAATATTGAACAATGCAAAGAAGTGCTTGAAAAGAATGGTCAGTCCAGGCAATCACAAATGTTATTTCGTCCGCCTTACGGAAAGCTGACATATTCACAATACGCTGCAGTTAAAAAGAAATATAAAATTGTGATGTGGGATGTATTAACCTATGACTGGAAAAAAAACCGAAGCCCTTTGTTTTGTTATGATAAAGTAATAAGAAAGGCTGTACCGGGAAGCATCATCGTTTTTCATGATAGTATTAAAGCAAAAGAAAGGATGTTGCCGGCACTTGAAATGACCATAAAGCATTTTTCACAGTTGGGTTTTCAGTTTGATTCGCTTGATAAATACCTCTGATAATTTTTTTATCGCATCACTTTAGCTATTTTTGATTTTCTACCGTTGTGAAAAAATATTACTTCATTTTTATTCTATTGGTTCTATGTTCCATTCATCTGCTGGCGCAGGAAAAGCGTGGCATGATCGGATTCGGTATTTCAGCAGGTGCCGTCAATTACGCAGGTGAGCTTGATGATAATTTTTCCTTACAATTTACAAAGCCGGGGGTAGGGATTCATGCCACTGCATTGTTCTTCAGCCGGGTCCACGTTCGGCTCGCATTCTTTCACGGTCGCATGGGAGCTCATGACGGTGGACTACTCGCTGCCAATAACAGGCGCAATCTTGATTTTTATACTGACATTGATGAGTTGTCGCTGGTGTTTATGTACAAATTTCAAAACCGGAAGCGGGGATTTACCAAACGAAACTTTGTTACGCCATATATTTTTGCCGGCGCTGCCGGTTTCATGTTCAACCCTAAAACCAATTTCAACGGCAAAACATATGAATTACAGAAAGTAGGGACTGAAGGACAAAACCTCGGAGGCAATTACCCAAAACCTTATCAGCTGCAGCAAATCAGTATACCATTTGGAATCGGATTCATGATAAAAATCACACAAAAATTTGACTTCGGCGGAGAGTGCGGTTTCAGAAAAACTTTTACGGATTATCTCGATGACGTCAGTACTTTCTATCCGGACAAAAATCAGCTTCGGGCGAAAGAAGGTGAAATTGCCGTACAACTTTCCGACAGAAGTACTGATCCGGCGGCACATAACAGGGTGCGTGGGAATCCGACTAACAAGGATTGGTACGTTTACACAAATTTTCACCTCACTTATTATTTTACTACAGCACTCTTCAAGCCTTACAAACTGAAGAATCAGTACAAAGATAACTCCTGCAAGAACCTGATGACTCCTAAAAAAATGTAAGCGTTTAAATTTTTTCCTTGAGCCAGTTTCTGTAATGAATGATTTCGGTGTCGCTGGCTTCACCTTGTTTGAGCAATGCCTGAATTTTTTTAACCAGCAACGGATTTCTTTTTATATCCTGCGTATTGATCATACCTGAAATAATGTCTATCATTTCTTTTTCCCTGCTATTTTCTTTTTGCAACAGCAAAACCCGGAAGTCTTTTTTTACCTGTTTCAGTTTATAAGCTAAAGTATCTTCATCATTCAATTCATATCGCACGATTAGGTCGGCAATGGCTATTTTAAACTGCAATGCTTTGTCGGCATCCTTATAACCACCGAGGAGGTAAATTTTATGCAGATTACGGATGCTTTGGTGAAAATCTTTTTTATCGAAATAAACGACAGCAAGATTCAGGTAAATGAAAAGTTCATAAAAATTATTGGCACAGATTTTTTCATTTCCCTTCATTTCAGTAAGGATATCAATGGCTTTTTTTCTATCGAGGCGTGAATAATTTATCACCAGTGAGTTGTAATAAAAAAACAGGTACTTGTCATAGTGCAGCCTGTGATGCTCTTCCATGGCTGATTTCAGCTTCTCCGTATATTTCAATGACTCATTCAGTTTCTCTGTTTTGAATAAGGTGTTCACGATAAACACCAACATCTGCAACCTGGTATCGTGGTTGTTTTTGTTGAATAATTTTTCTTTGACAAAATCATTGTACATGCTCAGCAGGTATTCCTCCAGCGCAGGGTATTGCCGTTTCTGCAAAAGAATTTGTGTAACCGCATCATAAATTTTGAACCGGAGCTTCGCACTTTGCTGAAGTTCTTTATCAGCTGAAAGTTCTTTTACCGTTTTCTGCAGCAGCTTCAGCACCGGATTTTCAGAAGTAGAAAAATTCTGAGTTGTTTTTAGTCGGAATGTAACGGTTGCAAGTATATTGTCAATCGCTCGCAACTGCCTGATCTGTTCCTGGTTTGAAGTTCTTAGGCTAATGTATTGTTCAGGATTAATTGTCATCATTTCCCGGCTCAACCGGATGTATTCTCCATAAATGATGTCCAACAATTCAAAGTTCTCAATCCGCTTTGCTTCTGCCTCGGCCTTCTTCAGATAATAATGGGCGATGTGCGTACGGTTGTGGTTAAAGTGAAATTTTTCAAGTGCGAGGAGATGCAATGCGTAGATCAGCTCATCATCATCAAAATGCTGAACCATGAGGCTTTTACTTACATCGCTGAGCACCCTGTTCTTCAGACGGTAAAAAGTATTTTTATCTGCCCCGTTGTATAATTTGCTGTGAATCTTTTTTTCATCATAACCCTCGCCACTTTTGCGCACATAATCAAAATATAAAATGTCCTTCCGGTCATCTTTTTCATTGGTCCGGTTAACGAAGAGTTTATAGCCGCGTACCTGCTCCTTGTTCATGTTTGCAATAATCTGGTTCAGGATGTCCATAGGGATTTAAACAGGTAAGGAAAATTAAAAATAATATTGGTGCGAAGAAAGGATTTAATAAATTTGTTTCCAACAAAACTTCCCCTTTATGAAGAAGCTATTTTTATTTCTGACCCTTTTCATTTCTGTTTTTCTTTTTGGAAAAAGTACCTCGGCCCAAACCATAAAGCTGGATTCAATTATTGGATTTCCTGATACGGTTTATGCTGGCGAATCCAAAACCATGGACTTGCTGATCAGCAATTCAGGTGGATTTCTTTTTAATGCCGACCTGGTCGTCCTGATGCATTCGCTGGGTGATTCCTCAGGTGTTGATACCCTCTATTATAATCCTGCATACGTTATTTCCGGAAATACTTTTTATGATACCCTTCACATTACACACACCTTTGAGGCTTCCGAACTGGATGGTGGTGACAACATTGTAGTCGTTTGGCCGGCTTCATCTCAGATGCCGCTCGCAGTTTCGAATGATTCGCTGTATTTTAATGTGTATTTCATTAATGTGGGAATCGAAGAACACAATAACGCACAATCATTTTTATTGTTTCCCGGCTCTTCCGGTGGACGAATGGAACTTCAGATTGCCCATCCTGAAAAAGTTGAACAGGTAAGGGTTTTTGACATCATGGGTGTTGAGGTATTGCGGTTTAAAGGTCCCGTTACAGGCTTTAATACGGGATCCTGCAGCAGCGGAATTTACTTTGTTGAAGTTATGAATAGTGACCATTCCACTGTTATAAAGAAATTTTTCAAAGACTGATTCCCTATCTTTGCTCTTGTTATGCAAGCGCAACCGCTTCCTCAGCTTTATTGTAATAGTTTAACCCGCTATTCCCGTTTTATTACCAGGGAAGTGATGGCAGGTAGTCTTCATATCGGAGGCAGTAATCCCATTCGCGTACAGAGTATGACAACTACTGATACGATGGACACCAAGGCAACTGTCGAGCAATCTATACGAATGATTGAAGCAGGATGTGAATTGGTACGCATTACAGCACCCAGTATCAATGAGGCGAATAACCTTGCAGTCATTAAATCTGAATTGAAGAAGAGGGGTTATTTACAACCAATATGTGCTGACATCCATTTCACGCCCAATGCTGCAGAAACTGCGGCACGCATCGTAGAGAAGGTACGTGTGAATCCGGGAAACTATGCCGACCGTAAAAAATTTGAAACGATAGATTATACCGATGCTTCTTATGACATGGAGCTGGATAGAATCCGCAAGCGTTTTATTCCGCTTGTAAAAATTTGTAGAGAGTATGGTACTGCCATGCGCATCGGAACCAACCACGGTTCATTGAGTGACAGAATCATGAGCAGGTATGGCGATTCTCCGCTCGGAATGGTGGAATCAGCATTGGAGTTTCTGAGGATCTGTGAAAGCGAAAATTATTTCAACATTGTGCTATCCATGAAGTCGAGTAATACACAGGTAATGGTACAGGCTTACCGCTTGCTCGTGATGAAGATGAAGGAGGAAGGCATGAACTATCCGCTTCACCTCGGAGTTACGGAAGCAGGAGAAGGAGAAGACGGCAGGATAAAATCAGCAACAGGAATCGGAACATTGCTGGAAGACGGACTGGGAGATACCATTCGTGTTTCGCTCACAGAGGATCCTGAATTTGAAATTCCTGTAGCAAAGGAACTTGTAAAACGGTATAATGACAGAGCTGCAAATCAGAAACCCATTCATGAAATTGAAGACATTTATAAACTCCTGAAGTTTTTTTCTCCCGTTGAACACTTCAGAAGGCAGACCGGCGAAATTGCCAATTTCGGTGGACACCAGGTTCCACGGGTGATTGGCGATATCAGTGACAGAAAGGAAATTACGCCGGCTACTTTATTTCCATTCGGATATAATTATTCTGCAGGTCTTGATAAATGGAATATTTCTGATCAGGCATGTGATTATTTATACGTGGGGCAATTGCCCGTTGAATTTGAAATACCGGGAACACTCGGACTGATTTACGATTTCGATAAATGGAATCAACTGGAAAATCAAACGCGAAGCTTTCCGCTTTTTACACTGAAAGAATTTTTAGTTGCAGATAAACGATCTCCTCAGCTGAATTTTGTTTCTGCCGGTATCAATGATTTAATTTCAGGATTCGATGTTGCAAAAATTAAATCTTATCCGGTTGTATTTGTTATTGATTCAGAAAACATGCACGGCATGGCAGAGCAGCGAAGAATATTCTTCGACTTCCTTCAGAAAAATATTTACTGTCCGGTTATTATACGACGTCAGTACAACAATCTTCCGGAAGACACACTCATGCTTCATGCTTCGACCGATTGCGGAGGTTTGCTCATTGATGGTTTTGGTGACGGCATCTGGATAGGAGGGAAGTACAACCCCAAACTTTTGAATAGTCTTTCTTTCGGGATATTACAGGCAGCACGTACGCGCATTTCCAAAACAGAATACATCTCTTGTCCAAGTTGCGGCAGAACACTCTTTGATTTACAGGAAACGACTGCGAAAATCCGCTCGAGGACTGATCATCTGAAAGGAATTAAAATCGGCATCATGGGCTGCATTGTCAACGGCCCCGGTGAAATGGCAGATGCAGACTATGGATATGTTGGTTCCGGTCCCGGAAAAATTACTTTGTATAAAGGCAAAGAAGTAATGAAGAAAAGTGTTCCGACAGAACAGGCTGTGGACGAACTGATCACCCTTATTAAAGATAACGGTGACTGGGTAGAGGCTTCAGTACTTACAGTTCAGTAAGTGAGTATTAACTTTCGGAATAACAAATTCCCAAAACCGCTTTAAAAAGTCTTCACCAGTTTTTTCGAGAATCTTACCTTTTCTCCTGTAAACACACACTGATAAACACCTTCTTTTAATCCGGAAATATTGATGGTTTTGTCTGCATTGATTTCATCTTGCAGGACAAGGCGGCCAACAGCATCAAAAATGGTCAACGCCAGATCTTCATTTCCGTTATTGAATCGGACATTAATTATATCTTTAGCAGGATTCGGATAAATCATGATATCTGTCACTTCAACAGGAATGCTGATACCCGGGAAAATCCAGTTGATTGAATTGGACGTTCCTGTGCACCCATTAATATCAGTTACGGTGGTATAATAAATCCCTGAAGCAGTTGGCACAAAAGTGGAATCATGTGCACCACCAATCGGACTGCCGTTAAAATACCATTGGTGTAAGCCGCTGTATGTTGAGACCAGTGTATCATTCATGTCGCTGATTGAAACGACAGGAGTAGGATAAACGGTAACATAAATGCTGTCGATAACCGGACAGGAAAACACGGTAACTCCGTTTACAGCATACCATCCATCCATACTTGCGTAAATCGTATCATCCATGCTTCCTGTATTCCAGGAATAAAATACCTGCTCGCTGGATGTGAATACAAGTCCAACTGAATCGCCTTCACAAAAGGCAATTACACCAAGGGGAGTAATATCATGTGTAGGCGGAGTTACAAAAATAGATGAGTCTGTAGTTGCGTCACAGGAGTCAAAAGTCAAACCTATCATCGTGTAAGAGCCGCTATGTGACGGAGTATAAATTGCATTATCAGGAGCATCGGGATCCGGTACTCCATCCTTATACCACTGTATTGAAATGTAATCTGTGAAGTTCAGGCATTCAAGTGAACATCCGTTCCAGTAAAAAATGGGAATGAAGACATCGTACGCAGTAAATGTTTCTGAACCGACATCATTTGCGGAATTCGGATCGGCCATTCCATTTACTGATTGAATGGTAACTTCGATATTGTAACCGGTCCCGCTTAAAAAATCGTGAGCAGTAGTAAGTTCAACGGGAGCGATGTCACCGGCTGCAATCAGACCTGACCATGAAACGGGAGATTGAGAAACGCCATCGATGGTCCATGTTAATGCTACATCGGTAATGTCAACCAGGTCATTGTTATAAATATTAATAGTGATTGGCATCTGGGCCGGGCAAAAATACTGCATTGCAGGCGATGCAAATGTTGCAACTTCAGCATCTGCGGGCTGTGCATATGCGTTAATTCTGAGGAGGGAAAACAGACATACTAATGACAGAAGTAGATTTTTATTCATCTTGTGGTTTGTTAGTGTATGCGAAGGTAAAACAAAAAAGGTATGCGGATAAACCGATTAATTTATTTTTCCCAAAGTTAAATTCACACAAATGCTCCATAAAGAACAGCTTACGCGGAGGGCTTCGGCGTCGTATCCATAAGGAATATTTTCATTTCGCAGGACGCAATTTCTACATCATTATAACTGATTTTTGCCCTGATGACGGAAGCATTCATAACTTCGGCAACCACTGTAATTTCTGTAGTCAGCAATTCATTTATTTTTGGCAGTTGAAATAGTTGAAAGTCCTTTATGGCACCGATAAATCCAACAGGGACATCCCTATTCCTGCTTTTGAAAAAATATCCCGTACCGGCTGCCGCGCTCTGAGCCATATTTTCGATCAACCCGGGCTCGGTAAAAAAACCTCCTGAAGAAAATATATTTTCTTTCGCGGGTTGAAATCCCGTTCTCACAAATTTTTCATCACAAGCATACAACTTGTCAACCATCACAAACGGCGGACGTTGCGGAATGTAATTTAGGATCTCATCTCCCTTCGCTAAGATTTGTTCCTTGTCCATTTCTCAATGTTACTTATTACCGTTTAAATATTAATTCTTACATTTTACATGGCCTGCTTTCTTCCTTCCCTCCAGAAGTCATAAAAATTAAACCACTGCGTCGGATACTGTTTTAATTTATCCTCGAGCGAAGTAACGTATTCTTTTAAAATATCTTCAGGACTTGTTGTGCTTACTTTTGGTTGCGTAGCTGAGTAGTGATAATGTTTTGAGCTTTCCTTTATCGCATAAACAAAAGTGTAAGGCGTTTTCAGTTTGTGTGCAATCTGAAATACTCCTGCAGGAAATAGTGCTTTCTCCCCGAGAAATTCAGTTTCAAATGTTTTTGTTCCCTCTGTAAACCGGTCGCCATGAATACAAATGAATTCATTTCGCTGTATCGCCGCTGAAATCTGAAAAATGTGCGACATATCATTTTTCACAGAGATAATATTATAGTACGGTGTTCCTGCGAATTGCTCCATGTATTTTTTAATCTGTTCGGCTTCACCTTCGAAGAGTACAATGTTCACTTTCGTTTCAATGCGCCTCAACATGTTTCCGGCCATGTCCCAGTTTCCGAGATGCCCGCTGATGAGTACACCACCACGTCCGGCATCTGACATCTCATGAAGAAATTTTTCTCCGACAAATTTAAAAGTAAAGTTTGTTTTGATGCCTGCCATCATTGCAAACTTGTCGAGCAATGAAACGCCGAGATTATAATAGCTTGAATAAATTGAAGCAATGCTTTTAAAGAAATTAAACTTCAATTTTCTCCGGTAAAAATTCCAGGAAGATTTAAATGTTTTGAAAGAAAATAAAAGGTAATAAGACGCAACAAACCTCAGAATAAAATAAGCCAGCCGTAATCCGTGCAGCTTTAAAATGAAAACAAATATTTTGTATCCGAGAAGTCCGCCCTGCGATTTACCTTTCCATGAAGGCATGAGAAAATCAGTTAGCCGCTACTTTAGAGTTGATGTAGTCGTAGAAATCCTGAAAGGTCTTTATATTGACAAAATCCTCTCCTTTTACCTTAAAGCCGAAATTGCTTTCAATAACAACGACCAGATCCACATAGTCTAAGCTGTCGAGGTTCAACGTTTCTTTCAGGTTGGCGGCGGGTGTAATTGCCTGAGGCTCAACCTCAAACTCGTCTACGAGGAAGGCGTTTATTTTTGTAATAATTTCGTCAGTTGCTGTCATTTCAAAATGTTTGTTATTTGAAGAAGAACGGCAAACCTACATCATTTTTTTTAAAAATCCATCGCTGATTATCTCAAAGAAAATGACCCCTTAATTCCGGTATGAAATGCGGAAGTAAAGCGCAGCCGGAGGATTCCCCGATTGGTATTAAAAACAAGAACTGATTTATGAAAATTCATAATTCATAACTTGAAAACGGCGGTTGAAAAGTTGGCTTGTCATATTTTTTTCGGATCACACATTCAACTCCTCTTCATTTTGATATGCACTAAGTCCGGGATTTGTAATGAATTACAAAATTGAATTTGTATTATTGTGCAATACATAAATACATTGAGCCATTTAAAATGAATAAAAAACTACAATCATTATCGTCAGGATTTTCAGCAATCATTTTTATTCTACTGATAAATTTGATTTCAACCGGTAATTCATGGTCACAGTCAATTGCCGGTGGTTCATATCATTCGCTTGCTTTGTGCACCAATAACAGCGTACGTTCGTGGGGAGATAATTCTTATGGTCAACTAGGAAATGGAACAACTACAAGCAGCAATGTTCCTGTTCAGGTGAGTACACTTACAGATGTAAAAGCTGTCGCTGCTGGAGTTTTTCATTCCCTGGCATTGAAAAATGATGGTTCAGTTTGGGCTTGGGGATTTAATCTTTATGGCCAGCTTGGTAATGGTACCAATTCAAACAGCAACGTTCCAGTTCATGTAAATTCTCTGACAGGTATTGTCGCAATCGCAGCCGCGAACGGACATTCACTTGCCATAAGGAATGATGGAACAGTTTGGGCATGGGGCAGTAATGATATTGGTCAGTTTGGAAATGGAAGTACCACAAATACAAATACACCTGTTCAGGTAACCGCTTTGAGTGAGGTAAGTGCAATAGCTGCAGGTACCAACCACAGTATTTTTCTGAAGAATAACGGAACTGTTTGGTGTACCGGCGATAATAATTACGGACAGCTTGGAAACGGAAATAATACAAACAGCAATGTACCGGTTCAGGTAAGCGGATTAGATAATGTAATAGCGATATCAGGCGATGTGGCCCATTCTATGGCATTAAAAAGTGACGGTACTGTGTGGGGATGGGGAGATAATAACGAAGGTCAAATGGGTACGGGCGTTTTTGCAAATGCATATAATGTTCCTGTGCAAGCCTTATCATTAACCGGTATTGTTGCCATTGAAGCCGGCGGTAAGCATGCAATGGTACTTAAGAATAACGGAACCTATTGGGCCTGCGGAACCAATGACTGGGGTGAATTGGGAAATGGAACAACTACAAGTACCAGCACTTTTGTACAGGTTAATACCATAAGTACTGTAATATCCATGCAGGGTAATCAAATCAGTTCTACGGTTTTGAAAAATGACGGAACGGTATGGACGTGGGGAGACAATTCATACGGTCAATTGGGAAATGGAAATAATACCAGTGCGACTTCTCCGGTTCAGGTTAGCGGACTTTGTTCCGTGATTGGTACCAATGACATTTCACTTCAGGAAATGATGCAGGTGTTCCCAAATCCCAATATGGGGAAATTTCAATTGGTATTGGAAAGTGTATTGTTCCCGGATAAGATCATGGATATTTCAGTATTTAATATCCTACAGAAGGAAGTTTACAAGGGAGTAATAAGGACAGGTATAAAAAACGAAATTGACATTGGTGCCTTTGGGGCAGGGATTTATTTTGTCAACGTGAAAACTGATAGGGGAATCATCACAAAAAAACTGGTGGTGTGCCGGTGATTAAACAGGATCCCTGGTTAAATTTAATTTCTGAATTTCTTTACGATAATTGTCGAATTGGTTCCTCCAAATCCAAACGAGTTGGATAGAAAAATATCAATATTCTTATCGAGTGTTTTCGCAATAATGTTGAGCTTGGCCGAATCTTCATCAGGAGTTTCGAAGTTGATGTTGGGCGCAACAAAAGAATCGCGCATCATCAGCAATGAATAAACAATTTCACTTGCACCTGCCATCCAGCATTCATGGCCTGTCATTGATTTGGTAGAACTGACAGCTGTTTTTACGTCACCGCAAAGTTTATCAATAGCGCGTGCTTCAAACATATCACCATTGGGAGTGGAAGTCGCATGTGCATTGATATAGTCAATGTCAGAAATATTTAGACCGGATTGTTTCATGGCGCGCATCAGTGAACGGTATGGCCCGTCAACGTTGGGATTGGAGATATGGTCGCCGTTGGATGAAAATCCGTATCCGATAATTTCTCCGAGAATATTCGCACCTCGTCTTTGAGCGCTCTCTAAACTTTCCAGTACAATTGTTGCCGCTCCGCCACTTGGAATTAATCCATCACGTGATTTATCAAACGGCCGTGAAGCTTTTGCCGGTTCATTTTCCCTGATGGAGAATGCACTGAGTCCATCGAAACTTCCCATCGAATACATATTTACTTCTTGCGCACCGCCACAGATTACTATGTCCTGGTAACCTTCTTTGATAAATAAAAATCCCAATCCTGCCGCATGAGATCCACTTGCACAAGCTGCACTCACGGTGAAATTAATTCCTTTCAGTTTGAAAATTGTTGCAAGGTTCATGTTCACCGTTGAGTTCATACTCTGAAAAATAGACCCAGATCCCAAAAGCGTAGTATCCTTTTTCAAACGGATGGTATCTGTTGCTTCAACTACAGCAAGTGCAGAACTATCGTTACCGAAAATAATTCCTGCTTCATGAGAATCAAGATATTCAGTATCAAGCTTTGCGTTTGCCAATGCTTCGAGGGTAGAGAGGTATGCGTATTCTCCTTCTTCTGCCAATCCAATTCTCAGCCTGCGGTCCAGTTTTCCTTTCAGTTGTGGTTTTTCTACAATACCTGTTAGACCTGATCGAAATCCAAACGCTTTTCTTTCGGGATCAAAACCAATACCTGATTTCCCTGTGTATAAAGAATTGCGAACCTCTTCTAAATTTTTCCCCAGGCAGGAATAAACCCCCATGCCTGTTATTACTACTCTGTTCATTTTGGAAGTGACTACGTGATTAAGTGATTATGTGACTAAGTGTACAATCCGCCATTGACGTTTAGTATGGTCCCTGTAATATACGACGCTTTTTCTGATGCAAGGAAACAAACGGCTTCTGCGACTTCTTCAGGGTTTCCGAAACGCGCCACCGGAATTAATTGCTTGAAACTTTTCTCGTCAATTTCTTTCGTCATGTCCGTCCTTATAAATCCCGGAGCAACAGCATTCACCGTAATGTTTCTTCTTCCTACTTCCTGCGCCAGTGCTTTTGTAGCGCCTATTACAGCCGCTTTTGCAGCGGAATAATTCACTTGTCCCGGCATTCCTTTTAATCCCGACAATGAAACAACGTTCACAATTCTTCCGTACTTCTTTACGATCATTCCCTGAACCACGACCTTGGTAACGTAAAAGAAACCATCTACACTGGTATTCAATACGTCTTTCCATTGCTTCGTACTCATCCACATCAGCAAAGTATCGTTTTTTATTCCTGCATTGTTGACGAGAATTTCTATTGGTTCTTCTTTGTGATTTTCAATCCATCCGCCGAGCACAGCATTCACCCGGGTTTCGTCTGCTACGTCAAACATCATCAGTTCGCCATCACTTCCTTTTGCTCTTACTTCAGCTAATGTTTCTTCTGCTGCTTTTTTATTTGACTGATAATTGATGAGCACAAAATATCCCAGCTCTGCCAGTTTCAGACAAATGGCCTTGCCGATTCCTCGAGATCCTCCGGTGACTAATGCGTATTTCATTGGTGAAAAGGTTGATAAAGTTGATTGGGAGCAGCCGACATTATTTCAATTGAGATTTTTCTTATTGTTTTTTAAAAAATCCTTTACAATTTTTACACGCTCGTACATGATCTCATCGCTCTTGAAGACAGGAACTAATTTCCTGACATCATGGTAAACAACTTTAGATGCTGATGAAAGTTTATTTGCAATGCCGAGGTAATCAATGGCCTGAACGAGAGAAATTAATTCAATGGCTATTATTTCAAATGAATTGTTGATCACCTTTGCAGCTATCAGCGCAGCATTTGATCCCATACTTACGATATCCTGGTTGTCGTTATTGCTTGGAATGCTGTGAACATACATCGGGTTGGAGAGCATTTGATTTTCTGCAACGGTAGAAGTTGCCGTAAACTGTGTGCCCTGCATGCCGATATTCAATCCGAGTTTTCCGAGATTTACAAAAGGCGGAAGCTTTCCGTTCAGGTGGTCGTTCATTAGGAAATTAAGTTGTCGTTCGCACAACATAGATAGTTTGGCAACGGCAATTTTTAGTTTGTCCATCTCCAATGCCACATAATCTCCGTGAAAATTTCCTCCGTGAAAAACATTTTTATTTTCATAATCAATAACAGGATTGTCATTCACTGAATTGATTTCATCCATCACCACTTTTTCCGCGTTTGCAATGGTGTCGTAAACCGGTCCGAGAATTTGCGGCACGCAGCGGATGGAATAATATTCCTGTACTTTTTCCTTTAGGATATTCTCGTCAATCTTTCTGTTGTACAGATGCTCTTCACGGCTCTTCACCATTTTACTGTCAACCAGAAATGCCCTCATCATTCCGGCCACCTTTCTCTGGCCTTCATGCTGCTTTACGTTATTCAGTTCGGAAGAATAGTGGTCGTCATACGATTCAACAAGTTCTACGATCATGGATGAAATGGCCACCGACCAGTTCATCAGGTTTTTTGCATTGCTGATATTCAAAGCACCAATTCCGCACATGGCAGAGGTGCCGTTCATCAACGCAAGTCCTTCTCTGATATGAACTTGCAACGGAGTAATTTTTTCTTTTGCAAATACGTCGGCGGTTTTTTTCACTGTGCCAGCATGAATTACATTTCCTTCGCCGATCATGGAAAGCGCCACATGTGCAAGTTGGACGAGGTCACCGCTGGCGCCCAAACCGCCATGTTCGTATATGACAGGAAGCACATCGTGGTTGATCATCTCCTTCAGCAATTCAACAGCATCAGGATGGATTCCGGAATAGCCCAAAAGCAAGGTATTGAGACGTGCAATCAATGTTGCTTTTACAAAAAGTGGGTCAATCATGGCACCGCTTCCGCTGCAATGGCTGCGTATGAGGTTGAACTGGAGGTCTACCTGGTCTTCAGCATTGATGCGGTAACGGGCCATAGGGCCGAAGCCGGTATTAATACCGTAAATCAGTTTTTCCTTGATGAACTCTTTTAGGAAATAATAGCTCTGGTAAACTCTTCGTGTAGCTGTGTCATTCAACTCAACTTTACGGTTTTGTTCCACAATTGCAATTAAATCCTCCAGCGCCAGGTAGCGATCGCCTATTGAAACCATAAATTTTTAATTCGGGGTTCAATATTACTTAAATTATTTTCATGTGGCAGGGTATGTAGCAAGGGTAGTGAATAAGTTTTGAAAAGATCTGCCACGAATTTCACGAATTAACACCAATGCATCGGTTGGTTATTATTTAACAAAATTGGATCCTTATTTGTGTAATTCAATTTATTAAGAATTTCATGTCTTCTGTATGTTTAGTGTTAATTAGTGAAATTCGTTGCATGTATTTTTTTACAAATTGAATCTGAGCTACTTCACCATGGGGATTCTTTCCTGATACCATAAATTTTATAACTACTTTTATACGCTAAATTCTTTTACCATGAAAAAGTACGCATCATTAATTTCAATTGCAGCATGTTTTTTTATCTCATCCTGCAGCAACAACGGGCAAAAACAGGCTCCTGCTGAACCCGAAACTGCAGCTCCTTCCAATCTGATGGATGAAGGTCCTGCTTATGATCCTATTAAAATTGATCCTGCTGCGCCGGTTGTAGAAGTGACGCTCAAAGCAATGGGAAATTCAATGGCTGATATGAGTTATGATCTGAAGGAACTTCGTGTTAAAGCCGGAAGTACAGTCCATCTTTTATTTATCAATGAAAGCACTGACGTTTCCATGTCGCATAATTTTGTACTTATTGATGAAGGTTCTGCCGAAAAAGTAGGACCTGAGGGAATGAAAGCAGGAGCTGATAACGATTACGTTCCAAAAATGAAACAGGTACTCGTGTCAACAAAAATGACGGCGCCGAAAGAAAAAACAGAGATCACTTTTCCTGCTCCTGAAAAAGGAACGTATGATTTCATTTGCACCTATCCCGGCCATTATCAGAAAATGAACGGAAAGTTTATCGTGAATTAAAGATTTTTTTCTTCTCTTTGCCGGCCTATGGATTTTTTCAAAAAGGAAGTAAAGACTGCTCTTGAAGCAAAGGAAAATGCACAGTGGATAGCTTATGCACCATTTGTTTTTCAGGCATCGCGTGCCTTGCGTGATTTCGGAATACTGGAATATATAGAATCGCAAAAACCTAATGCTGTAACCATTGAACAGGTGGAGAAAAAATGTAACCTGAGTCATTATGGTGCGCGTGTACTCATGGAAGCAGGATTGGGTATTGGTTTGTTATTGTGGGATGATGAAAAATACCGCCTGAGTAAAACGGGTTATTTTATTCTGAATGATCCGATGACGAAAGCGAATATGGACTTCACACATGATGTTTGCTATGAAGGGTTGTTTCGTCTTGATGAATCCATCAGAAACGGAAAGCCGGAAGGACTAAAAGTTTTTGGAAACTGGAAAACGGTGTATGAAGGGTTGTCGAAACTACCTGTACATGTACAGCGAAGCTGGTTTGGCTTCGATCATTATTATTCTGACCATGCCTTTCCGTATGCATTGAAAGCTATATTCAAAGACAAGCCCAAACACCTGCTTGATATTGGTGGCAACACGGGCAAGTGGGCGATACAATGCGTGAAACATGATCCCGATGTGCATGTTACCATTATGGATTTGCCCGGACAATTAGAGATGGCGAAGAAAAATGTAGCCGAACTCGGACTGAGCAACCGCATTTCATTTTTCGAAAATAATATTCTCGAAGGCGATAAAAAATTTCCTCAGGGATTTGATGCCATCTGGATGAGCCAGTTTCTGGATTGTTTTTCTGACGATGAAATTGTTTCAATCCTGAGTCGCTGCCGTGACGCAGTATCGGAAGCCGGGCATGTTTACATTATGGAAACATTGTGGGACCAACAGGATTTTGAAACTTCTGCTTTTTGCTTACAGATGACTTCGCTGTACTTCACCACTATCGCCAATGGCAACAGTCAGATGTATTATTCAAAAGTATTTCAGCAATGTGTGGAGAAGGCAGGATTTACAATTGCGGAGCAAACGGATGATATCGGGGTTTATCATTCGCTGTTGAAGTGTAAAAAGGTTTGAGTGCAAAAAAGCCCTTCGTTCTTATTATCCGGGACCGAAGGGCTCTTAATAATTTCAAGCTACAAACTCTTTTCCTGAAAATTAATTTCGAAAAATCAGTTCTTAGTTTGTCTTAATCATTTTCTTAGTATCCATAACTTTTCCATCAGCGACAAGAGTGTAGGTATAGTTTCCACTGCTGAGATCTGCAGCGAAAACATTAATTTGCCCCTCACCTTTTTCATTGATGTCAACCGTTTTTAAGATCGTTCCTTTGTTATCATAAAAGAACATTTGTGCTTTCTTTACATCATCAGTAAGAAAGTAGGTAATGGTTGTTTGCTCTGCAAACGGGTTAGGTACATTTTGGTTGAGGATGATTGATTTTGCGTTTTGCAATTCAACATCAATGGAGGAACGAGTGCCTTGTTCTTCATCACTAGAATTCTCTTCTTCACCACTATGATGGTTTTGGCGATTGCCTCCGCCATTAAGTGTAGCAATTTCTGCTTGCATTGCTTCAATCGTCTGTTCTTGCTCTTTCACTGCTGCAATCAGGAATGGAATTATTTCTAAATTGTTAACTCCTTTGAAATCTATTTCATCGTGCGTTTGGTTTCCCAGTGAATCGTATCGAGCCGGATGAATACAATCTTTTACTGCGAAAGGTAATACTAAAGCAATATTCTGAGCTAACAAACCGTAATGCGTGCCGCTCGATAAATGCATTGATTCGTTACCTTGCTGTTTAAAAGTATACGATTTAGGATTCAATGAATTTATTATATCCATCGGGTTAGTAATATCCTGAATGTTTTCCTTAAGAGTTGAATCTGAAGGTGTGTAAAATCCGGCAGTTGTAAACAAATCTCCATTAAAATATCCGGCAAAATCAAGAAATCCTCCGGCTGTACCCGAAGTACAAGCGGCACACATAGGACCTAAGTCACCAACTACAGCATAGTTCCTCTTTGAGATTGCTGGATCAGGATTCAGGTTAGCATAGCCATAAACGCCAATATTAATATTGCCTATTAGTGCTGCTGGGTTCGGAATGGTCGCTCCAAGAACACCATAATTAGATTTACCTCTATACTCTCTTACAAAACCTTGCAGACCAAAATTAATGTTCTGTGATGCATCTGATATTCCCAATGCACCTACCGCGGTTTTGTCATCCGTACTATTTTTAAAATAACCGGCATAGCTCGGAACGCCCTGATTCATTAACTGATAGGATTGAAATTTTGAACTCGGAATGGGGTTTGTACCACAAACAGGTTCCCCAACAATAATGTCCGTAACGCCAATTGATGATCCTGTAAAATAATAATCGTGACCTGTCATGCCAATATTATCATAAAGCGGAATTTCATAATCAGCACGTAATGCTCTTTGCGGTGTTTCATTACAGTAATTTCCGATGTCTTCAACATATATAACATCTCCGTCCTCGGTTACTGACAATAATCCTGGTCCGGGGTTGGCAGTAACATCATTGGCAGTTGTAAGTTGCCTAAAGCGCAATCCACTACCGGCACTTGTATAAGCAAAACTGTTGGCATCTGCGTTTATTTCAAGCTTAACAGCAGGTCCTTCATAGCCAAGACCATTTGCCCCGGTATTATCTCCCGATAATCCTATGCCGACATTTACATCATTATGAGTAGTGCCAATAGTATTACCACCAAGTATGAGTTGATTACTCCCTGGTACAATGGTATTGGCACCAACTGCCGTACAATTAAGACGAGTGGCACCGCTTTGAACAGTTGCTGTGCAGCCCAGAAGTGTATTGTAATTACCTGAACCATTATTAAAACCAGCCTGAAAACCAATAGCTGAATTGAAACTCCCTGACACATTCCCATTGCCGCCTTCATAGCCAATAAAAGTGTTATACGTGCCTTCAGTTGTGGATGCACCCGCATCACCGCCGAAAAATGAATTACCTCTTTCTGTTGTATTATAGCCGCTCGAATTTCCAACAAAAGTACAGCCACTCCTATTCTACATTACATATCCGGCCGAATTTCCAATAAAGGTATTTCCGCCACCCCCATTACTGGTATGGCCGCTGAGTGCGCCAACAAAGGTGTTTTCCCCGCCGGTTATATTAGAAAATCCGGACTCATTTCCAATAAAAGTATTTGCATCTCCTGTAGTGCTTAACGGACCGGCGCTGCTACCAATATAAGTGTTTAGTGAACCACCTGTATTTAATGCCCCCGAATTGTACCCTACAAAAGTATTGGAGCCCCAAGTCCAATAATATTTCCGCAATTGTTACCAACAAAGGTATTCTCCGTAGCCGCGCTTGTTGAGTTCCCTGCGCCAACGCCTACATAGATGCTTGATACGGTTCCATTATGCCGCAGCACAAAATCGTTGTCTATCATATAGCCATTGGTAGGTTGCGCGATATTCAAATCTCCACCGGTGAGAACTTGGAGGAATAAAGTATTATCTGTATAAAAATTAATAGGAATTGCATTAGCCCCAACATCTTTAGTTGCTATATCGAGAGAATTAACGGTTAAATAAGAGTTTACATCCCATCCAAGATGGTCAGTAGCTAATGAAGGTGAATTTGCAGGGACGGTAGTCTGTGCATTCATGCTAAAATTAAATAGCATAATTATCCAGATGATAACTGTAAAGGATATACTTTTTTTCATTTTATTTAAGAATTAAGTGTATGTTGTTTAAAGAATTTTATTTTGAAATAATGAATTTTCCTGTTTGAAATATTTTGTTTTTGTTTTGCAGAGAATAGAAATAAGTTCCTGTACTTAAAGACTGGCCGTCCAGGTTTATTTCAGTCTCACGTCCTGTGGGAATACTTGTAGTTTGTATGGTTTGATATTCCGAATTAAAAATTATTAAATTGTATTCATCCAGGTTGCCGGGAGGAATTATCCTGAATTTTACCTGGTTCGAAGATGGCACAGGTGAAACTTGAACAAAAGATGACGATTGGTAGATCTCTGTTATATTTTCAGGCAATATTCCACATAGCCCATATATGTTAAATTGAAATTGACCTGAGATGGCTTTAAAGAGCGTCAGTTTAGTTCCTCCATTTGTATTAGTTACACCATGCCATGAAACGCTTCCAACATTAGCACCGAGAGCATAAGGAACTGTAACGCTGTCCTTAGAAAACAAGAGCGTACCATCCGTTCTGTACACCATAAATTTTCGAGCAGGATTCGGAGATGCGCTCATCAAAGTATATTCAATGTTTGTGCTGTCGCAATCAAATAATGTATTTGTAATATAACCTAATGCGTACGATTGTCCTGAATCAGAAGAAACGGCGTATGGTATATTTACCAAAAATGGACTGTGATCCAAATTGTACAAACTGAACTTGTCGTGGAAATAGTCATTCAAAACCCACTTGAAATTATTGTTTCCAAGATTGGTTAGAAAAGGCGATTCATGTCCTCCGCCTATTATATAGGTTTGCTCAAAAGTAAATTGAGCTTTGCTTAAAATACTTAACAGTAACATCAAAACAAACGGAATTATTTTCATAGAATTAATTTTTATTTTTTTGAAAAATACACAATCTTCTTCATCAGAAGATGGTTGCATTAAAAAGCGGATGTGGCTGCTAAAAAGAAAAGAGCAGCCGGGCTTACAATCCAGGCAGGCATACAGGTTTTAAGATTTGCAACCGAAACGTAAGATTGAATTTACCGAGCGGGTAAAAAAAAATTTTTGAAAAAGTAAACTGCGGGAGGTTTAATAAAAAGAAAAGCAGCAAATTTGTGAATGCGCTGATCAGGATAAAAAGTAAAAGAGAAACGAGAGGGGATGTTTCCATTACTGATTTAGATTACTGAGACTAAATATACAGAAAAATTTCCATCAGAAAGAGAAATGATTTTAATTTCCGGATTATACCCTTGCACCAATAAAGGTATTTCCGCCACCGCCATTACTGGTATGGCCGCTGAGTGCGCCAACAAAGGTGTTTTCCCCGCCGGTTATATTAGAAAATCCGGACTCATTTCCAATAAAAGTATTTGCATCTCCTGTAGTGCTTATCGGACCGGCGCTGCTACCAATATAAGTGTTTAGTGAACCACCTGTATTTAAGGCTCCCGAATTGTACCCTACAAAAGTATTGGAGCCCCCAAGTCCAATAATATTTCCGCAATTGTTACCAACAAAGGTATTCTCCGTAGCCGCGCTTGTTGAGTTCCCTGCTCCAACGCCTACATAAATACTGCTGATAATACCGTTATGCCAAAGTACAGGAACACTATTACCTGTTGAGCCATCGCCAATACGATATGCATTGGTGAAGGTGTTTAAATTAATGTCTCCGGCATCTACATCTAAACTAAAATTAGGAACAAAACCGCCAGCCCAATTTGTTGGGTTACTTAAACCAAGATTACCGTTGCTTTGCAATAGTTTTAAATAAAGATTTCCATTTCCTTTAAACAATACATCATTAGGATTACTACTGCCGACATAATCGGTAGAAGTAATCCCATTTGTAGGAACTGTTACCTGCCCAACGGCAGAATTGAATTGGGCACTGACGATTACCAATATGGTTAATGTTATCAGTTTGAATTGATTTTTCATTTGTATTTATTTTTTGAAGTTAAGATTTATTTTTATTAATTTTACTTTGATATCATAAATTTACCACTTTGATATATTTTATTCTTTGAGGAAAGGGAATAGAAATAGGTACCACTGTTGTAATTTCTCACATCAAGAACACATTTGTTTTGAGATAATGAAATACACTGCTTTTTTTGTTCCTTGGAATTCGTATCAAAAATTGTAATTTGAAATTCTTCATGATTATTTGGCAACGAGATTTCAAAATTTAATTCCTGATTTACTGGATTAGGAAATATTTGTACGTATGATTTCATGTCTCTGAAATCATAAATGTGCAATGGAAGAATACCGCACAAACCATAAATTAATATCTCTGGTATGCCATTATTATTGTATTTCTGTAAAAACAATTTTGTTCCATCTGATGTATTTGCAATTGGTCTGAAATCATTGGAGCCCCCATAAATTCCTCCTCCTAAATAATATGGACCGTTGGCACTATCCACCTCAAGTAACATTGTTCCGTCTGTTCTAAATACACGAAACTTACTATTGACGCTGTAAGGATTTTCATAAACATATTCAAGGTTTGTAGAGTCGCAATCAAATAAAGTTTTCGTGATATATATAACACCAAACCCCTGGGAAATTGAATCATTGGTTACAGGGATACTAATATTTATAAGGAATGGTGACATATCCATATTAAACAAGCTAAAACTATTTAATGCTCGATTGAGAAAAACATATTTAAAATCGTTGTTCCCGATATCAGTATAATAAAAATAGGGAACGCCAGTTGAATCCAGAGTATGTTCCAGAATTATTTGGGCTTTAGAAGCAGTTGTTAACAATAAGGAAATGCTTAGAACGAAAAGAAGAATTATTATTTTCATAATGATATTTTTAGTTTTGAAAAATACACAATCTTCTTCATCAGAAGATGGTTGCATTAAAAAGCGGATGTGGCTGCTAAAAAGAAAAGAACAGCCGGGCTTACAATCCAGGCAGGCATATAGGTTTTAAGAATCGTAATCGAAATTGGAGATGGAATTTAATTATTGGATAAAAAAATATTTTTGAAAAAATAAACTGCGGGAGGTTTAATAAAAAGAAAAGCAGCAAATTTGTGAATGCGCTGATCAGGATAAAAAGTAGAATGGGTTAAAGAGCGCGAAAAAAAATCATAAGGTATTCCACTCGCGGGCAACTAAAATCTGAAATAGAAATCCCTGCTAACCATAAGGGTAAAAAAAAGAGGCCATCTCTTTAATTTTGAGACAACCTCTTTTCAAGTCTAAGTTACCACTTCGCAAATTGTTTATGCTGGGTAGTATATGTTAAGTAATTAAAACAATCCGTTGATCTGTGAATTTATTTTATTGATGATGCCACCGAGGTCTTCGCGGTTTTCTGCAAAGTTGATGTGGTCGATGTCAATGACTAAGATTTTTCCCATTTCATAGGTTGATATCCATGCTTCATAACGCTCATTCAATCGTTTTAAGTAATCAATGCGGATGGTATTTTCATAATCGCGACCACGTTTCTGGATCTGGTTTACCAGCGTTGGAACAGATGCACGCAGATAGATCAGTAAATCAGGCGGAGAAATAAATTTGTTCATCAGATCAAACAACGCCTGGTAATTGTTGAAGTCGCGGGTGGTCATCAGTCCCATACTATGTAAATTTGGAGCAAAGATGTGTGCGTCTTCATAAATGGTCCTGTCCTGGATAATTGTTTTCCCGCTCTGGCGGATTTTCATCACCTGCTGAAAGCGGGAATTGAGAAAATAGATTTGTAGGTTAAAACTCCAGCGCTGCATGTCCTCATAAAAATCGTTGAGGTATGGATTGTCCTCTACCGCTTCATAATGCGGTTCCCATTTCATGTTTTTGGAAAGCAGATTGGTCAGTGTTGTTTTTCCGGCGCCGATATTCCCGGCAATGGCAATGTGAAGCGGATTCACCTGCTTCTTTGTCGGGATGTACTTTTCCTTTTCGGACTTTACAGTCACATTTACTTTACGTGATGGTGCTTTTGATTTTACACTTGCCTTGGAGGAAGATTTTTTGCGGACGCTTTTAACTGTCATAGTTTAAATTGAATAATGTTAAATTCGAAATAAGTATTTTGTTGTTGTTTTCCTGATTATGTGAACGAAAAACGTTTCAGCGAGCGAATCTAATAAGAATAAAAAGTAAGAGAGGCAGTTGTTAATAAAAAAAGTTTCTGCTGTTCAAATCTTGCCGCCACCAGTGATTCAAAAGGAGGGAGTATTACCTCGTGGTCGTCGAAGGTGGTAAAATTGTACTGGTTGAGTTTATTGTCTTTGACGTACAATAAATTATTTTCGATAATCTGATATGAGACAATGCCGGTAATCGGAATGGTTTTATAGTAAGTGCCGAACTTATCAAAAACCAGCATTCCCGTAGCGGGATTGTTCATGTAAATATTGTCGCCGGATTCTTTTACTGATTCCGGTTCCAGTGAATAGCCCAGTGTCTGATTCATGTTTCCACTCTGGTAAACTAGCCGGAGGCTGAGGTTTATTTTTTTAAGAGAGAAATCCTGCTGGTCAAAAATCCAGTAACCATCAAGATACGACTGGCATGCCACGAGCGGCTGCATGATTCCTGCATCACGTAATTCGATGGTAGATTCCTTTGATAGTTTATTGTTGAGCAATTGCAAACGGGCAAAGTCGCGGTAGAACAGCATTATCTTAAACGGATTACCGGCATCAACTGAAGTAAGTATTCCGGAATTTGTTTCTGCGAAATTGGCTTTCGGTTTTCCCAATGAATCAAATTCCAATAGCTGATTTTCAACAATGACGTATGCGTTCCCAAGGCGATCAGTTGTAAGGCGGGCGCTTGTGAACGGCAAAGAATTGATCAGCCTGAATTCATCCGGAGTGAATGAAACAAGTACGATGCAAGTGATGATGGAAATTAGGTTTTTCAATTTCACTTTTTAATATAAATTTTAATTTACGTCTTGAGTATTGCTGAAACAACCGTCATTGAAGCAGCCGTCATTAAGTCATTAGTCATTTGCTCATTGTAAATTTGAAACTCGTAATTCGTAGCTTGTAACTTTTAACTTTTGCGTTTTGACTTAAGAAGAAGCAGCCGTCATTAAGTCATTAGTTCACGGGATTATAATCGAGTACAAAATCAAAATTGTATATCATATTCTGTGCGAATGCCCCCTTCAGGTCCCGATGGCTATGGGGAAGGGGTGAACGTGGGGAAAGGAGCAGCCGTCATTGGTCATTTATTCGTCCTCAATTTGAAACTCGTAATTCGTAACTTTTAACTTTTAACTTCTGACTTATCATTCCCACTTCAATACTCAATCCTCATTCCTATACCTTAGTATTCTGTTGATCCAGCATATGAAGAATCTCCTCCACAAATTTACGATCATTACTCAATCTTGGTACTTTGTGCTGTCCGCCCAGTTTTCCTTTGCTCTTCATCCATGAATAGAATGTATTTTCAGGAAGTACCTTTAGTATTGGTTTTCTGAGCGCCATATTTTTATACCGTTTTGCCTCGTAATCGCTGTTGAGTGATTTGAGAGCAGTATCAAGCGTTTCAATAAAGTAGTCAAGGTTGTCAGGTGCTTTTTCAAATTCGATTAGCCATTCATGGGCACCGTTTTCACTTTCAGAAAAATAAACAGGAGCAACAGTATAATCCCTGATCAGTGCTTCTGTTTTCTCACAGGCAATATGTACAGCATTGTCAGTATTTTCAATCATCACCTCTTCGCCAAAGGCATTGATGAATAATTTAGTACGTCCTGTAATTTTTATCCGGTATGGATTCAAAGAAGTGAACCTCACGGTATCGCCGATGAGGTATCTCCACAGTCCGGCATTGGTGGAAATGACGACAGCATAATTTTTATTGAGCTCCACCTGTTCGAGTGAAAGGGTATCAGGGAAATCTTTTCCGTATTCTTCCATCGGCATGAACTCATAGTAAATACCATAGTCGAGCATCAGCAACATCTCATCGCTGCGTGGCTGATCCTGAATACCAAAAAAACCTTCTGAGGCATTATAGGTTTCCAGGTAACTCATTTTCTCCGAAGGAATCAGTTTTGCAAACTGGTCGCGGTAAGGAGTGAAACTCACAGCACCATGGATAAACAATTCCAGGTTTGGCCATATTTCGAGGAGGTTGCTTTTACCGGTCATCTCCATCACATGTTTCGCCAGCACAAGCGTCCAGGTAGGAACACCACTGATGTTGGTTACGTTTTCATTGATAGTAGCATCGGCAAGTCGTTCAATTTTTTCTTCCCACTTATCCATGAGGGCAATGGATAAATCAGGTGTTCGAAGGAACTGTATCCAGAAGGGGAGGTTCTGCATGAGTACAGCGGAGATGTCACCATAAAAAGATTCATTACTGAAAGTGTTGATCTGGTGACTTCCGCCGAGTAGCAGCGCCTTTCCTGTAAATATTTTTGTATCGGGGTTGTTTGTACAATAAAATGAAACGCAATCTTTTCCTCCTTTGAAATGACATTCCTCCATCGCTTCATTGCTGACAGGAATGAATTTACTTTTATCGGATGTAGTTCCGGAAGATTTTGCAAACCATTTGATATCGCTGGGCCATAAAATATTCTGTTCGCCATGCATGATCCGTTTAATAAATGGTTTAACCGAATCATAATTGCTAACCGGTACACGTTCTTTAAAATTTTTCAGCGACCGTATAGTTGAGTAGTCATATTTGCGTCCCCATTCCGTCATCTTAGCAGCCTGAATCAACCGCACACGCCAGTCCTCCTGCACCTCATGCGGGTACTTGATGAAAAGCTCCACCTGGTGCATTCGTTTTTTCATCCACCAGGAGAGTATCGAGTTTATGATTGGCACTTGTTGTTGATTAGTATTTTAGATGGAAGGAGGGAGTTAAATCCAGCAGCCGAGTGGTCGCGAGTAGGGAGCGGAAGGAGGGAGGTAAATCCAGCAGCCGAGTGGTCGCAAGTAGGGAGCGGAAGGAGGGAGTTAAATCCAGCAGCCGAGTGGTCGCGAGTAGGGAGCGGAAGGAGGAAGTGAAGAACAGCAGCCGATTAGTAGGTAGTAGGGAGCGGAAGGAGGGAGTCAAATCCAATAGCCGTGAATTTTTAGTTTTAATTAATGTTACCATTTCATTTCGGTGCAAATTTTTCAGGATGTTGATACATGTAGTTGAGGATTTTCCCCACCTCATCGTATCTTGTTTCAAAGTAAGTTAAAATTTCCGAGGTAATATAATTACAACAATGGGCAAATTTCAAGTGAACCAAAGTTTCTGAACATTCTCCGGCACAGTCAATCATTTTTGCGGAAAATGATTTTGGGTAAATGCGCTTACGATATCCTTCAGCCAGATTTGCGCATATAGACCTTGAGCTTCTTCGCACCTGGTCTGTTAAGGAATACTTTTCTTCTTTAGGGAATGTTTTAGAAATTTCGAATATATCCATTGCTAAAATGAATGATAAGCGGTAAACATTCAAGCCTTCGTATCCCAGATGACTATACTTAATTTCTTTAGTAAATATTTTTTCCATCAACCCCAAAACTATATGGTAGATTCGGGCTCGCCAACTGATTTATACAGTTTATTTTATTGGCATCCGGATCAGTATCGGAATTCACTAACAGAAGTCGCAAGAGGTTGCCTAGCGACTTCTCCTCTTGACTTCCCCTTGGGACTTCCCCTACTGACTTCCGCTTGCGACTTCCCCTCCCTACTTCCCCTACGCAGAAACCGCTTCCATCTCTTTATTCACTTTCTTTACAAGCCCTTGAAGCACCTTCCCCGGACCAACTTCAATAAACTGTGTTGCGCCGTCGGCAATCATGTTTTGAATGGTTTGCGTCCAGCGAACGGGAGCTGTGAGTTGTGCGATGAGATTTTGTTTTATTTCATCTGGATTGATTACCGGTTTCGCGGTAACGTTTTGATATACCGGACAAACCGGAACAGAGAATGTTGTTCCTTCAATGGCTTTGGCAAGTCGTGTGCGTGCAGGTTCCATCAATGGAGAATGAAATGCGCCGCCAACAGGTAGTACCAATGCCCGACGGGCGCCGGCAGCTTTTAATTTTTCGCAGGCTATGTTTACTCCGTTAATCGTTCCACTGATGACCAACTGGCCCGGACAATTATAATTTGCTGCAACAACAATTTCTCCTGAGGCTGATACTTCAGCGCAAATATTTTCGACTATAGCATCTTCCAGACTAAGAACTGCTGCCATTGTGGAAGGATTTGCTTCACATGCTGCCTGCATGGCACCGGCACGTTCTTTCACCAGCAACAATGCATTTTCAAATGTGAGTGTTTTATTTGCCACAAGTGCAGAGAACTCGCCGAGCGAATGACCGGCAACCATATCCGGTTTCAATGAATCACCCATGACTATTGCCTGAATAATCGAATGCAAAAAGATAGCCGGTTGTGTGACCTTTGTTTGTTTCAGGTCCTCATCTGTTCCGCTGAACATCAGATCTGTAATATTAAAACCCAGCAATGAATTTGCTTTTTCAAAAAGCGCTTTGGCAATAGTGGAGGAATCGTAAAGATCCTTTCCCATTCCGATAAATTGTGAGCCTTGTCCGGGGAAGATGTATGCTTTCATTTGGTTGAGTAGTTGATTTGTTGATTAGTTCAAAAGTTCAATAGTTCAATAGTTCAATAGTTCAATAGTTCAGGAGTTGCAAAGTCGAAATAAAATCCGCGACTGCAAAAAAAAATCCGATCTGCATTTTGCACGACCGGATTTTTCATTTGTAAATTTGTAATGATTGGTTATTCGTACCCTAGTTTCTTCTACTTCCAAACAATCTCAACAACGCCAGGAACAGGTTAATGAAATCAAGATACAGCGTAAGTGCTCCCATGATACCCATCTTGGCTGCAGCTTCTGTTCCGTTTTCAACTTGCTCGCCGATGTTTTTAATCTTCTGAACGTCATAAGCTGTAAGGCCTGTGAAAACAATCACAGAGATAAAACTGATGATGTAACTCAGTCCGTCACTTCGCATAAACATATTGATCACTCCCGCAATGATAATTCCGATCAAAGCCATGATCATGATGCTTCCGAATTTGGTAAGGTCAGTTTTGGTGGTATAACCGAGAACCGCCATCACACCAAACATGGCAGCACTGGCGAAGAATACTCCATAAATAGATCCCAGCGTATAGGCCATGAAAATAAAGCTGAGACTCATGCCCATCAGCACTGAATAAAGAAGAAAGACGCCAATCAAAGCAGTTGATGAAAGTTTGTTGATTCCGAAACTCATCAGAAGGACAAGTCCGAGTGGGGCAAACATGACAAAATAACCCAGTCCTGACATACCGCCCTTTTCAGTATTGATAAGGTACTGCATATAACTCATGTCAGTTCCGAATACGTAAGCGGTAATGGCGCTGATGCCGAGAGCCACACCCATCCACATAAATACGCTTGCGAAGAATGTTCTTGTTACCGGTTGTGTGGCAAGCCCCGGTTGATTCTGAACATTGAAATTCCAATTTTGATTATTGTCCATTTTTATTTGTTTGAATTTTGATTGTTGTCAAATTATTTGCCAAAGGTATAGATTAAGAAAGATTGGCAGATATGAGTCGAATGAATTCTCCACGCGTTTTTTCATTTTCAAATTCACCGGTAAAGGCAGACGTCGTAGCAACAGAATTTTGTTTCTGAATTCCGCGCATTAGCATACATAAATGTTTGGCTTCAATTACGACAGCAACGCCAAGAGGTTTCAAAGTATCCTGAATGCAATCCCTGATTTCCGTTGTTAGCCGTTCCTGCACCTGTAATCGCCTTGCAAAAGCATCCACAATCCGCGGAATTTTACTTAACCCTACGATGCAACCATTGGGAATATAAGCAACGTGCGCTTTCCCGAAAAACGGAAGCATGTGGTGCTCGCATAAAGAATAAATCTCAATGTCTTTTACGATTACCATCTGACGATAATCTTCTTTGAACATCGCAGACTTCAATATTTCAGCCGGGTTCAGGCCGTACCCATGGGTGAGGTATTGCATGGCCTTCGATACGCGCTCAGGCGTTTTCAAGAGTCCTTCGCGGTGAACATCCTCGCCAAGGTTGGTGATGATTGAAGAATATAGTTTTGAATTCTTTTCAACCAGTTCAGTATCGTAGCTATCTATCTTTAAATAGCCGTTCATTTCGTTTTCATCTGCCATATCTTTTTTAGGTGACATACAATTGTTTTTATGTTTAATAACCCCTTCGAATAACTAATCTGAAACGAATAAGCGAATTACGAAAAACTAATTTTTTCAAATCGTAATCTTTTTTTTTGCATTACTCCTTCTTCCGGGAATTAATCGATTTATTTTCCGAAGTATTCCACGTAGTTTTTTTCTGTCTCCTGGATTTTTACACAGTGCAATTTACATCCAAGTGCATTGACCTCATTTTCAATCTGGTTCCAGATTTCAATCGCAAGCACCTCAGTACTTGGTAATTTGCCTTGCATAAAATCAACGTCAAGGTTCAGGTTTCTGTGATCAACCTTATCAATGATTTTGGTTTTAAGGATTTGCCCAACCAAGGAAAGGTTTGCCACAAAACCAGTATCCGGATTCACTTCCCCTTTCACCGTAACGGACAGGTTGTAATTATGCCCATGCCAGTTTGGGTTGGCACATTTTCCAAATACAGATTTATTTTTTTCCTCGTCCCAGTCGGTGCGACTTAATTTATGAGCTGCGCTGAAGGTCTCTTTTCTTGTTATGAATACCATACTATTTTTAAAGGCGCAAATGTAACAAATGACTTGTGGAAAGGTTTGCCTGACTGATGGTTATTTCGCAAAAGCCAGTATCGTCAGTATTAGCAAAGGAACTGAGACTAGAATGGTGGCAACGGATTTTACGGCGAGAAGTCTCCGAATCTATCGCACATGGATCAGAACGGATCTGAGATAACTTTATTAACATCAACCAATCCCGTATATTTGCTCCATGCGAATACTCATTGTTGCGGCTACAGCGCATGAAATTGCTGCAACCAGGGATCATTATTCAGGAGCGGTCTCGTCGAAAATGACCATTGATTTTCTTGTTACGGGCGTGGGAATGACGCCAACGGTTTATTCGCTTACCAAAAAACTTTCAGCAAAAAAATATGACCTGGTAGTCAACGTTGGTCTCGCTGGTAGTTTCCGCAATGAAATTTCGATCGGAGAAGTGGTAAATGTGGTGAGTGATACATTTGCTGATCTCGGTGCTGAAGATGGTGAAAAATTTCTTTCAGTATTTGACCTCAAGTTGCAAGGCAGAGATGGGTTCCCATTCTGGAATGGAAAAATTAAAAATGAACATGCAGGGAATTATAAATCCATCGGCGCATTAAAAAAAGTGAAAGGGATAACAGTGAATAAGGTACACGGGAATTATGATAGCATTAACCGTACTTTTATTAAGTTTCATCCTGATATTGAAACGATGGAAGGCGCAGCGTTTTTTTATGTTTGCGCCATGGAGCATATACCTTTTCTTCAGCTGCGTGCCATCAGCAACCGTGTAGAATTGAGGGACCGAAGTGCATGGAAGATTGAACCGGCGCTTGAAAATCTTTCCGGTGCAATGCGTACCTTACTTGATAAAATGATCGTGTAAATTAGTCTATGTCTTTTTCAGAAACATATCATCCGGAACACAAACTAAAACTCGGCTTTTCTCCCTGCCCGAATGATACGTTTATGTTTGATGCCATGGTTCATCATAAAATTGATACAGAAGGTTTGGATTTTGAAGTGATGATGGAAGATGTGGAGGCACTTAACCGCAATGCAGAAAAGGGAATTCCTGACATTACGAAAATTAGTTTTGCTGCATTCACTCAACTGGCGGATTCATGGCAGTTACTGAATGGAGGTAGCGCACTCGGCAAGGGAGTTGGGCCATTGCTTGTTTGTAAGGATAATAAAAGCATGGAGTCTGCGGAGGAGAGGTTAGCTGAATACAGGTCGCATATTGCCAACATGAAAATTGCCATTCCCGGAATGCGGACCACAGCAAATTTTCTTTTCTCACTTTATTTTCCGGAAGCAAAAAATATAACAGAATATATTTTTTCAGAAATTGAAGATGCCGTTTTATCAGGTCATGCCGATGCAGGTGTAATCATTCATGAGAACCGGTTCACCTATCAGCAAAAGGGTTTGGTAAAAATCTGTGACCTCGGAGAATTATGGGAGCAGGAAACAAGTCAGCCAATTCCCCTAGGAGGTATTGCTGTAAAAAGAAATTTACCTGAAGAATTTAAAATAAAGATAGACAGAGTGATGAGAAGAAGTGTGGAGTTTGCATTTGCAAATCAGGATTCAGGAAGAGATTATGTAAAGCAACATGCGCAGGAAATGGAAGAGGAAGTAAGGATGAAGCATATTAAAACGTATGTGAATGAATTTTCAATTGATTTGGGAGAGGATGGTAAAAATGCAATCCGGGTTTTATTTCAAAAGTCAAAAGATGCCGGGTTAATAAAATCTGTGCCGCAGGATATTTTTGTGGTCAGTCAAAAAGTAGTACTATAGAAAAATAGCCGCAACATCGGCACAGAGTGGTTGTGGATTGCGAAAAAGATAATTATGATAGTAATAACAGGAGCAGCAGGATTCATCGGCAGTTGTCTCGTGAGGAAACTCAACGATGAGGGGTACTATGATCTCATTCTGGTAGATGACTTTTCAAAAAAGGATAAAGAGGAGAACTACAAAGGGAAAAAATATTCAGCGCTCGTTGAACGGGATCATTTTATTGAATGGCTGAAACAGAATCATCGTTTTGTTCAGTTTGTGTTTCATATCGGTGCAAGAACGGATACTACTGAGTTTGATTATGCGATTTTTGAAAAACTGAATGTTCAGTACACGAAGGACGTGTGGAATCTGTGTGTTGAATTTGGCTTGCCATTGGTGTATGCTTCGTCAGCAGCGACATACGGAGATGGTGAGTTGGGGTATGAAGATAACCATGAAATTATTCAGCAGTTAAAACCACTCAATCCTTACGGGGATTCTAAGAATGAATTTGATAAATGGGCAGTGGGGAAAGCGGCAGGAGGCAGCGGCAGCAGCAAAGATAGCAGCAGCAGTCAGGAGGAACCCGGTTCACCATACTTCTGGGCGGGATTAAAGTTTTTTAATGTTTATGGTCCGAATGAATATCATAAAGGACGGATGGCGTCTGTAATGTTTCACGCATACAATCAGATTTCTTCATCCGGTAAAATGAAATTGTTTCGTTCACACAACCCCGCTTACAAAGATGGTGAACAACTTCGTGATTTTGTATATGTGAAAGATGTAGTAAACGTTTGCTACTGGCTAATGCACCACAGAAAAAACTCCGGTATATATAATCTTGGTTCAGGAACTGCGCGTACTTTTTTAGACCTGGTAAAAAACGTTTTTAAAGCGATGAACAAAAAGGAAGAAATAGAATTTATTAATACCCCGCTTGACATCCGTGACAAGTACCAATACTTCACAGAAGCAAAAATGGAAAAGCTGCGCAGTATTGGATATTCAAATTCTTTTTATTCATTGGAAGATGGAGTCGGTGAGTATGTGAAGGAATTTCTTTCAACGAAAAAGTATTATTAAATATGGTTATTTCAGGTATCATTTAAATTAAGTTCTTTCAATGTCGGAATATTCACCTAACATGTCTCGAATGTTTGCCCTCATTGACGAGGTTTTTGCAACCCGCAGCGACGCCGGACAGCTTCAGGTAACGGAAAGTGATTTGAAAAAACTAAATGAAATTCATCCTGCTGCCCTTTCCGAACTTGCCAATGAAAATGGTCCTGTAATCTGGGTGCTCGTGATTCCAACTACTTCATCAGTCATGAATGATTTTCTTGATGGAAAAATTCAGGAAAGAGAAATTCCGGAAAGAACAATACCAGGCGCGACTTACGATTGCATTTACCTTTGCTCTGCAACCACGTTGCCTGAATACCGCGGCAAAGGAGAAACAAAAAAAGTTTGTTTGAATGCCATCAACGCAATCTGCAAAGATCATCCGATAAATACATTGTTCGTCTGGTCGTTTACAAAAGAAGGAGAAATGCTTGCTAAATCTCTCGCAGCTGAAAGTAAATTAGCATTAAGAAACAGGGCGGTTACCCAACCCCATTAATTTTTCGTCACAATAAATTTTCCCCGCATCACTTGCGTGGACAATCTGAACTCAACATAATAGCATCCCGGTGAAAGATTTTTTGTGTCTAATGAAAATTCCCTTTCACTTGCTGCAGAAATCAATTCATCAGCAACGATGCCGGTTTTTTGTCCGGTGGCATTGAAAATATTAATTGAAAGCGGAGATTCAGTATTGATTTTTGTCCTAATCGTTATAATTCCATCTGCAGGATTTGGAAAAATGGATAATGTATGATAGGCAATTGGAGCAATTGATGACGGATCTTCCTGAATAATAAAATTAATGCAACTGCTACAACCCATAGAATCGGTTCCGCAAAGTGTATAACCACCGGGAGGTAAACTGTCTATTGAATTTCCCTGGAAGAACCCGACCGGAGGATTCAGTACAAGTGAAAACGGCCCGGGAGCAACACTAAAGAAAATCGAACCGTTGTTGCATCCAATACATGTGGTGTGATGTACAGAATCACGATGCAGCACAATGGGCGCAACTATGGTGAATGATGTTGAAACGGAACAACCAATGCTGTCACTGACTACCACAAAATAATTTCCGGGTGGAATATTAAAGAGTGAATCAGTTTCCGGTGACGGTGAATGGTATTGAATAATGGTTCCGGTTGAATCAGGTGACCTCCATGTATAACTAAAAGGACCTGTACCATCAGCATTCGCAACTGAAAACGCCAATCCGGAATCACATAAATTAAAAAGATTAATGTTGAACTGAACGGGATCGATGATAGTAAATGGTATCAGCATGTTGCAACCGAAACTATCGATAACTTCAACGGAATAATTACCGGGCATAAAAATGGAAAGGGAATCATCGGAATTGAGTGTGTCCGTTTGAATAGTTTGTCCGGTGGAATCTCTCCATACATAAATATAGGGCGGAAAACCTGTTGCATTGGCAGTAGCAAAAACTTTTGCCGAATCACAGGCATAATGCGTTACTGCTGCGCTGTAAGCGGGCGCACAAACAGGAATGAATGGCATTACAACTTCGTAAAGCCCGGATGTGCCACCATAACCGTTTTCAAGCACGTAAATTTTATTGCTGTCTATAGCATCATCAACAGGATGTTGAAATTCAGCAATGACACGTGTGGCATGAAGCGTGAAATTATCAATCAATGAATCAAAAGCAAGGTCGAGGTGAATGAGGTCCTGCGAGGGATCAACAAAAGGCCCGATACCGGAATCAGGAATCGCAGTACATCCGCAAGAGTCAAGACCTTTTGTCCAGCTCAGCATAAATCCATCACCTCTGTAATCAGTATGCATCACGCTGTCGTTGTCGAACACAAGTCCAAGCGGTGAACGGTGCGCTGTAAATGTTCCAATCGAAACAGAAGAATCGCTTGCATCCATTACAAGTCCTGTTACAGGATCCCGGTATTTATCTGCATCCGGTCCGAAGTTTTGAATGGGGGCATCGAACACCACACCCGTTGGAGGAGGAGGAAAGGTGGGATCATTACTCCAAGCACCGATTCTCCATGACCTGGAATAGTGAGATATCAACGGGTCAGCAGCGGGAATGAATCCCGGAAATTGTTGAGGATTATCTGTGTCGCCCATCACCCATGGAAAACCATAATGCCGACCTCTCCTAAGCCAGTTCATTTCTTCGTTGTGGTCGCGGTCGCCTGAATTTTCTACCCCGAACAAATGTCCGCCTCCATCAAATGCCAAGTCGAAAGTGTTGCGGATTCCGCGCGCGTAAAGAAGATCAGATGTATCATTCCATACTGAGTCATTGTGCAGCACAACAATGCCCGTATCATTTGCGGGAACGATATATAAATTCGTCGTCAGTGGTACATTTCGAAGATTCGGATAAAGTCCATAACGTGTTTCGATTTCACCATGATCTCCTCTTGCGCCGCTGCATATTAATAAACTATCACCGGACGGCGTAACAGCAAGTCCACTAAAAAGGTGATCAAAATAATCACCTGTCTCATAAAAATCTGTTTGCATTACCTTGCTCCACATACGGGTACCATTTGGTTGCAGTACACCACGTACAATAATTCCGAAAGTGAGCGGCTTATTCGAACTGTCGTTTCCGGAAATATAAAATGTGCTGTCGTGAACGGTGAATCCCTGTGCATAGGTTACCATGTGGTCGGCAGATGTAAATACAAGTGAATCATAAGCTGCACTGCCCGATGGCTGATGTACTTCAAATATTTTTCCATCGGTTGTTGAATAAAATAAATTTCTACTGACGGGATCTTTGATAACCCGAATTGACCCGTTTTGAACAGTGAGAATCCTGTTGATAGTGATTCCCGCTTTTAGAGCTATAGGATTACTCTGGCCACTGGCATTAACAACGAAAATAGAAGTCAATAAAATAATTGTGATGGAGAGGTGTTTCATTGGTTGGGGTTTTACCGGTTTTTCAAAAATGAAAGGTATAATTTATTTTTTCAAATCCGGAATATGATTGTTCAATGCCAGACAGTTCTGAATGGTTTTAAGAATGGAGATAAGATGGCCTTTTCAGGGAATTTTTTACTGGCAATTAGAGATCCCGCGCTGAATTTTTGTATATTGCATGACTACCCAAAATATTTATCATGAATAAGAATCTTTACCTATTTATTGCTTTCCTTTTGTTAAGTTCATTCGGTCAGGCACAGACAGGCATCACATGGAACTCAGGAATGAATATAAATTCTGCATCAGGGAACAACCATCCTCGCATTGCTGTAGATGGAAGTGGAAATCCGTTGGTTGTCTGGAATCATAATAACAATGCAATGTTTACACGCTGGGATGGAAATGCATTCACAATGCCCATGCCCGTGAACCCTATGAATATTACTGTTGCAGGGGCTGCCTGGATGGGGCCTGATATTGCTTCGTACGGTGACACTGTTTATGTTGTTTTCAAACAGACTCCTGAAAATTCAGATACCTGCCATATTTTTTGCACGCATTCTTATGATGGAGGAGTTAATTTTTCCGCGCCTGTTCAGGTTGACGATATTGCAGACAGCATTTCCCGTTTTCCCACAGTTACTACTGATGATCTGGGAAATCCCATTGTTGCCTTTATGAAATTTGATGCAACATTTTCAGATTCGCGATGGGCAGTTTCCAGATCCACCGATTTCGGATTCTCATTTTCAATTGATACCAAGGCAAGCGGATGGAGCAGCGCATCGTCTTTGATTTGCGACTGTTGTCCGGGAGCACTGGCCTGCAGCGGGAATACGGTGGCTATGGTTTACAGAGACAACGACAATAACAATCGTGATTCATGGGCCGGCATTTCAACGGATGGCGGCTATACATTTTCATACGGAATGCCGATTGACCAGAACAACTGGAATATTTTTTCCTGCCCTTCTACAGGTGGTGATGCTGTAATAATAGGAGATTCACTTTATTCTGTTTACATGAACGGAGCGAGCGGAACGAGTTTAGTGTACATGAATGCTTCTTCCATTTCAGAGATGAATGGCTCGCAGGGTATTGCACTTGCGGGATCTGTTCCCGGACTTTCATTGCAGAATTATCCGCGCATTGCAAGTGACGGAACGGCGATGGCTGTGGTGTGGAAGCAGGTGGTGAGTGGCAATGACCAGTGCGTGATACGGTTTACCAATGATATTACAAATGGATTACCCATGCAATACGATACGGTAGATCTTAGTAATGTTACCAATGCTGACGTAGCGGTTTACGGCGGGAAAGTTTTTGTGATCTGGCAGGATGATGGGTCAAATACGATAAAGATTCGTACCGGATCTTTTAATTCAACAACAGGAGTGCAGGAGACCGCAGTTTCTGTTTCATTGTCTGTGTTTCCGAACCCTGCTTCTTCAGAGGTTCAGATAACAAGCAAGCAGGTTATGGATGAAGTCGTGATCACAAATGCATTGGGGCAAATTGTGTATCATGATCTACCCGGGGCAAAAAAGATTTCTGTAAATCTTAATATTGCAGGAATATATTTTGTTACCGTTCGCAGCAACAATGTGATCGCTGCCCAAAAGCTGACTGTGTTACATTAATTATTCCTTTACTTCTTTTCATTTAGTTGTTTCCTCTTTCTTTGCCTGATCAGATGACTTACAAGGAAACACTTGATTATTTATTTTCCCGACTACCGATGTATCAGCGCATTGGTGCTGCTGCGTATAAAGCAGATCTGAAAAACACATTGGCGCTTTGCGAAATTCTTAAGCATCCTGAGACAAAATTCAAAAGTATTCACGTTGCGGGAACGAATGGGAAGGGTAGTACCTCGCATATGCTTGCCGCCATTTTGCAGAAAGCAGGTTATAAAACAGGACTTTATACTTCTCCACATCTGAAGGATTTTCGTGAGCGGATTAAAATAAACGGTGAGATGATTCCTGATACGGAATTAGTTTCATTTGTTGAAAACCATAAATCGCAATTTGAAAAAATCGATCTGTCATTTTTTGAATGGACGGTAGGTTTATGCTTCGATTATTTTGCGCGTGAAAAAGTGGACATCGCAGTAATTGAAACCGGTCTGGGCGGGCGTCTCGACTCCACCAACGTAATCACTCCGGAAATATGCGTAATTACCAATATCAGTTTTGACCATACCAATCTTTTGGGGAACACGCTCGAAAAAATTGCAACTGAAAAAGCAGGCATCATCAAGCGGGGAGTTCCTACTGTGATCGGCGAGATAAATGAAAGCATTGATCATGTATTTATTCATCGTGCTGAAGAATTGAAAAGTCCTATTGTATTTGCTTCTCAAAAATTCAACGCAAATGTGATAAGGGAAAATGCAGCTTTCAATGTGATTGCAGTTGAGGACAACAGCAGTTCTATTCAACATTATGAGGTTGATCTCAAAGGAAGCTATCAGTCTAAAAATATAATTGCAGTTCTTGAGACTGTTCGACTGTTACAAATAAAGGGATGGAAAATAAATGATGAGCACATTTCCGGTGGATTGAAAAACGTAAAGCAACTCACAGGACTTTTGGGTCGCTGGCAACGGATCAGTGATAATCCACTGACCATTTGTGATGTAGGGCACAATGAATCCGGAGTTTTTGAAGTAGTTAATCAGCTTTCAAAAATCCCTTTCCGTCATTTACATTTTGTACTGGGAATGGTGAACGACAAAGAGGTTGCATCTGTTCTTAAGTTGCTGCCTTCAGATGCCACTTATTATTTCTGTAAGGCAGGTATTCCAAGGGCACTTGATGCAAATGATTTGAAAGATAAGGCGAAGGAATTTGATCTTACAGGTGAAAGTTATCCGTCTGTGGCTGCAGCCCTTAATGCCGCTCAATCTTCCGCAGAGGAGAATGATCTTGTGTTTGTGGGCGGGAGTACATTTGTGGTGGCGGAAGTGGTGTGACCTTCGCAACTGAAATTACTTTCTTCATTTTTGACGAAATCAATTGAATGAAAAAATAGTTCGTCATTTATTTGTAACCCGAAGCATTTTTGCATTAATGGCAACAACGATTGTACTAACGCTCATCAGTACTGCTCCTGCCGCCGGACTCAGCATTATTCCCCATTTGTAAAGCACGCCTGCAGCCAAAGGAAGTGCGATGACATTGTATCCTGTCGCCCAGATTAAATTCTGAATCATTTTTCTGTAGGTAGCTTTTCCAAAAAGGATCAGACTTGAAATGTCTTTTGGATTGCTGTTGACAAGAACGATTCCCGCGGTTTCTGCTGCAATGTCGCTGCCACTGCCAACTGCAATTCCGATATCTGCCTGAGCCAGTGCAGGCGCATCGTTTACTCCGTCGCCTGTCATAGCAATGAACTCACCTTTGCTTTGCAACTCTTTTATTTTTTCAAGTTTTTGATGTGGTAATACTTCAGCAAAGAAGCCATCCATTTTTAATTCATCACTTACACTCTTTGCAACTTTTGCATTGTCACCGGTGAGTAAAATGGATTTGATATTGTTTTCATGGAGTATTTTAATTGCTTCTGCTGATTCAGGTCTGATTTTATCTGCCAGTGAAATGTATCCGGTCAACTCATCATTGACAATAACAAATACAATGGTTTCGGCAGCGGTCCCGGAATCATTGTCAGGTAAATGAATGTTTTTCTCACGTAAATAACCCGGACTTACAACTTTGACATTCTTCCCTTCCAACTCAGCTTCTATTCCTTTTCCTGTGATGGCCCTGAAATTATTTACCGTGGGAATGTTAAGTGAAAATTCTTTAGCTTTTGCAATGATTCCTGTTGCGATCGGATGTTCAGAGTTTTGTTCGAGTGCTGCTGAAATGCGGATGATTTCTTTTTCATCCAGCCCCGGTTTTAAGATTTTTATTCTTGCCACTTCAAACTTTCCATAAGTGAGTGTTCCTGTTTTGTCAAATATGACGGTGGTAATTTTCCTTGCATTCTCAAAAGACGTTCTGTTTTTTATAAGCAGGCCGTTTTTAGCAGATAGTGATGTTGAGATTGCAACCACCAATGGTACTGCAAGCCCAAGTGCATGCGGGCAGCAGATTACGATCACAGTTACCATTCTCTCAATGGCAAATACAGGTGTTTCCTTAGCAATTAACCACCAGAAAAAAAATGTAGCAAAACCTGATGCGAGTGCAACGATGGTAAGTATCTGTGCTGCCTTATCAACGAGTAGCTGGGTTTTTGATTTTGCTTTTTGTGCGTCATTCACCAGTTTGATTACGCGTGAAAGATAGGAGTCTTTTGATGAATGACTCACCGTAACTTTTAATGAGCCATTGCCATTGATAGATCCTGCAATAACTTTTTCTCCCTTGTTCTTTTTTACGGGGACAGATTCTCCGGTGAGCATGGATTCATTCAGGTAGCTTTCTCCGTGGGAAATGATTCCATCTGCAGCAACTTTTTCTCCGGGCTTAATTAAAATCAGGTCACCTTCTTTCAGTGAATCTGTTTTTACTTCATGTATCATTTCACCGGCGCCTGAACCTTTGTGGGCCGGCATAATCATATGTGCATCAGAAGGCATAAGTTGCACGAGGAGTTCCAGTTCTTTCGAAGCTCCTGCTACGGATTTCATTTCAATCCAGTGCCCAAGTAACATGATTAAGATCAAGGTACAGAGTTCCCAGAAAAAATCCATCCCATGTAAGCCAAAAACGGTAGCAACGCTGTAGGCATAGGCAGTAGTAATAGCCACTGCGATCAATGTCATCATGCCGGGCGTTTTCTGTTTTAGTTCATCAACGATTCCTTTCAGGAAAGGCAGCCCGCCATAAAAAAAGACAACAGTTGAGAGGCCGAATAGTAAATAAGTTGACCCGGGAAACGCAATGGTGAAATGGAACCAATGCTGAATCATTGGCGAAAGCAGCATGACAGGAAGGGTAATGACAAGCGTCACATAAAATCGTCGCTTGAAATCATCAATCATCATTTTGTGATGATTATGACCTGCCATTCCCATTGGAACATTCCCGTGTTCCGAATGATTCATCTTTGAGTGATCCGTATGCGTCATATTCATATTTAGAAGTCAGTTTTTTTGTTACTTCTTCTCCATCAGATCCATTCCGCATTTCGGGCATTTCCCTGCTTTGTCACTTGTAACTTCGGGATGCATTGGGCAAGTGTAAGTCATAGCCACATCCTTTTTATCACTTTCCATTTTGGTTCCACTTTTTGAACCTTTCATCATCATGGCGCAATTATCCATCTTGCCACTCATGTCCATACAATCTCCATCTTTCATCATCATCTTTGTTCCATCTTTCATCACACATTCGCCATTGGTCATACACATGGTTCCATTTTTCATGGTCATGTCTTTTTCCATTGGCATCATTTTGCCGTCCATCATTTGCATCATTTTACCATCCTTCATCAAACAGCAATCTTTCATCATTGTAGAATCGGTCTTGGTTTGTGCAAAAGAATTACCTGAAGTAATGCATACAACCAGCATGAGCATTGAAGCAAACATGGCGGCAATCATTTTTTTGTTTTTCATTTTAAATTTAGTTTAAATATATTTCAGAGGCGCTGTTACCCGCTCTTCAGTATCGCTGTCGCCCGGATGTATATTGCGTCATTAAAAATTAATACAGTCTTATTATTTTTTTCTCCGTCTGTTTCTTAAAGTAAAGACAACAATAATGAGAAGTATAATTGGAATGATCCACATACCATAACCCATTCCCCAACCCCATGAATGTTCGTTCATCATTTTATTTGTGTTTAATATTTAAATGATTTTACTTTCATCAAAGATCCTTTTTTTTTAATGAAGGGCATTATATAATTATTGGAAATAGTTACATAATTCATATGTCAGGACTGTAAGCCGGAGAAAGTTTCTATAAATGACTTTCGCATTAAAACGTTGTCGATCTGAATATTTCCATTCAATGCAGAAGGTGTAAACGCATTCACTTGCATGGGGCAAAATTTGCTCCTGATGTAATGCGCCGACATTTTCAGTTGGTTATAATGCACATATTATGAAGTAAAATATTCCTTCCATTGATCGGCATCCAGACATCAATTTCTATTCAGGGATTTGTACATCTTTTGTGTAGTAAATATGGAAATAGCGGAATCTTATTTATCTGACTTTTGTCATTCATTGAGATGATCTTTCTCATATTAAAGGTTGACTCGTTCAGAATATAAAGACATCAATAACACTTATGTAAATTCGTAAGTAAAATAGTTCTTAAAAGTATATTGAAATTTTGATGTAAGTTTAAAGTCAACTTACTTCATTTTCAGCTTTCGTTTCCAAAATGTTTTCCCGATGTATTCCGGTGGTTTTTATTCTATGCTATTTCAAGTTTAAACTGATTAGTTTAGCAACAACTTTTTCCTTCCTGTTTTGAAGGACATTTTACTGATCCATAACTGCAATAAACGCAGCAATCACGGGGCTTAGGTTTGAGGATGGTTTTGCAATTTTCACATTCATAAAAGTACTGACAGGCATCAACCGGCATTATTTCTATTTTGCTGAAACCACAAACCGGACATTTAATTACAGCATTCAGAATAAGGTTACTTTCCACCGGTTTATTTTTTAGCGCTTGTTGCGTTTATAAGAGTAATTGCGAGGATGCAAGCATCATCTTTTTCAATGGATCCATATCGAATACATTTGCGTTTGGGAGCTCTTTAATTTTTCTTACGCGCCGATAGATACATTCCGCATTTAGGACAACTACCGGGATTGTCTGAAAGAACTTCGGGATCCATTTCACACTGATAAAATGTTGCTCCACTTGCCAGGATTGTGGTATCCAGATTAAAAATTTGTTCCATGGCCGTACTTTGAACTCCAGCGCTATCAGTAGCATTTGATTGTTCATTCTTGTTGGATGAAGTACTGCAGGCGCAAAGCATTAAAGCAAATGCTGCCGTTAAAATGATGTTTGATTTTCTCATGGTTATTTTGAGTTTTGAATTAATGAAAATAGGTTATTTTAATCATTCTATTTGACAAATTAATATTTTCTTGAGGAAATATTATTGTTTTTTCAATTTACATTTTCATTCCTGCCATTGGATCTGAATCTTGCTTGAGTCTGAATTCGCTGTTGATGAGATAGGCCCCGCTTACCACAACTTTCTCACCGGCATTCAATCCCATCGTTATTTCCAGTTCGTTTTTATTTCTGATGCCTGTCATTACCATTTTATTCTTAAATGATCCATCGCTATTTTGTACCCATACCGAACTACCATCCGGTTCCTGAAGTACTGCATCTACCGGGAGCACCAAAGCATTTTTTGATTTTGTTTTTATTCGGATAGTTGCCATCATGCCGGGTTTTAATTTATAATCAGCATTTGGAATTCCTGCACGGACGATATTTACAATACTGTTGTTGTTCAGTTCGGGATTGATAAATGAAATTTTCGTCTTTAGACTTTGATTGGTGAAACCATCAACTATTATTTCTGCTTCTGTATTTTTTTTTACCGATTGCAGTTCATTGGAATACAATTGAGCTTCCACCCAAAGCGATGACAGATCATTTAGTTTATATACAGGGGTGCCCTCCATTACATAATCTCCTTCGCGTACCGTTACATCGGTTATGATGCCGCTGACATCACTGTAAATATTTGTAGTTGAATTTATTTTTTTGGTTTTTTCCAGTTCAGCAAGCTGCAATTCAGTCAAGCCCCAAAGAATTAACTTGTTTTTTGAAGATGTTTTTAGCTGTTTCAGGTATTCGTGGTTATAAGATTTGTTTTCTGTTTGCTGCAGGGCAAGCAAATAATCTCGCTGAGCGACCATTAAATCTTCACTATAAATTTCAAATAGTAAATTTCCTTTATGGATACTTTCTCCTGCGTATTTGAAATACAACTTATCAATTCGCCCCATGATTCGGGAATTGATTTGAGTGGCATTATTTTCATCAGGTACGATCTTTCCGGTTAATAGTATTTCTTCCGAAATGTTTTTCATTTCAATTGATTCCACCTTAATGTTGGCGAGTTTCAGTTGTGCTTCACTGAATATAAATTTGTTCATTGAGCTGTGTTCTTCTTCCGTCATATTCATTTGCTTTTCCTTGTTTTTATTACAGGAAAATAATATTAGAAGAAAAAAAAGTGGCAGTATATTAATTTTCATGTGTTTTAATTTTTATAAAACTTTCACTATCCATTAGATACTGTGCGTTTGATGCAATTGTTTCTCCTGAATGTAATCCGGCAGTAATACGCACATGCTGATTTACGGCGGCGCCGGTGGTTATCAAGCGGGCATAAAACATATTTTCATTTTGAACATACACTACTTTTTCTTTGCCTAAATCAAGCACTGCAGATTTCGGGATCCAAAATCCTGATGTGAGTTCTGTTTGAATATATGAGTGAAATAAATTGCCGCGAATCAACATGCCCGTAGGATTATCGAGATAGGCGCGGAGCTTTAAAAATTTGTTGCCGGAATCAAACACGGGTTCCACAAAATCAATTTTTGTGATCAACGTGTCATCCCGCATATTATCCATTATCAGTTTTACTGATTGTCCTTTCGAAATGTGATTAATTTCATCGGCATATATATTCATCACTGCCCAAACCTTCTGTGTGTTGATGACTTTAAAAACGGTTTCCCCTTGTTTAACATACTGCCCTTCTTTCATTGAAAAAGAATTAGTAGATGCAGATTTATTTTGTGATAAGGTAGCCATTGGCATGGACTGATTTGAAGAAACGACATTCATTGAATTGTCTATAACGTATCCGTCGGCCGGGCTGTAAATGCTGAGGGTAGCAGTTGCTTGTTTGTTTGTTGATATTTCATCAAGCTGCATATGCGACAAACCAAGTAATTTCAATTTCAGTTTTGAAGCAATAACTAAATTGGAATTATCCGATTCATGATTTAAAAGATAAATTAAGTTCTGTACTTCAGTCTGTAAAGCCGGACTATAAATATCGTATAGTTTTTCTCCTTTATGAATCACCTGATATTGGTACTTAACATACAGATGCTCTATACGCCCGTCAATTGTTGATGCAATGTTTGTAAATCTTCTGGTGTCATATTCAATACTTCCAATACTTGTAATTTTAGGTCGAAAAATCAATTCTTTTACCGTGAAAGTTTTTACATTTGAAATTACAGATTCATCTGTTGGTTTTACCACATCAGTGATGTTGATGTTTCCATCAAGTGATACGCCTTGTGTTTTTTCAATCAGCTTCATTCCGCAAATTGGGCAGTTCCCTGGGGCATTTCGAATGATCTGCGGATGCATGGAGCAGGTATATATTTTATTTTCAGTCAAATGATTGTGATCATCATGTGATGAATTATTTTCATTACAGCCAAATAGAAAGGCCGCCGAAATTGAAATCGTTACGATGAAGAATATTTTATTTAATTTATTTTTTCTGTTAATCATCCTTTATCGCTTTTCAATTTCTTTTTCATAGCCGACTTGCAACTGCAAAAGTTCACCCACACGGTCGTAATATTCCAATTCTTTCATGTTGAGCATTTGCCATGCGTCAAGAACCATGAATAAATCATCGGTATTTTGATCATATGCTATTATTGTAATCTGATAGTTGTTTTTAAGAGCCGGCAATATGCTATCACTGTAAAGAATCAATTGCTGTTTTTTGAATTTAATTTGTATTCGCAAATCTTCCAGTTTACCGGCTGCTTCATTTACGATGTCCACTTTTAGAAACTGCTTGGATTGAATTTCAAATCCGAGGCCTTTCACATTTGCCTTGTACATACCTGAAGACCATGGAGCAATTGGGATGGTAATCATTCCCATAATTGAAAAGAGATTAGAAGACTTACCCAGGGTATTCATATGATCGTACCTGATACCAAAATCAGGAAGTCGGGCATTCTTTTCAAGCTGCTGTTTGTATTGCATCATGCTGATTTGTGACTCTGCCAGTTTGATGTCACTGCGAAAAGATTTAAACGATGAAATATCCACCAAGCTGACATCATAATTTTGGATTATAAAGTTGGTGTCTACATCAAACGTTGTATTTTTATCAACGTTCAACAACGTGTTCAGTGCAATCCTCATCTGAGAAATGTCTTTGTCAAGCATTAACTGCATATTATAAACTTCATACAATTGGGCTTTGGCTTTATAAATATTATTTAATTTTTCTTTACCATAGGGGTACCTGTTTTCTGCACTGGCAATGGTAAAATTCAAAAGTTCTTCATTCCGGGTAAGCACGAGTTTTTTCATCTTCATCACCACCCAATCGTAGTAAATCATTTTTGCCATTCCGAACATCTGGTTCTTTGAATAGGATTTACTATCTGATTCTACGGCCGACATACTTTGCATGTATTTTTTATTTGCTGATAGTTTCACCGGATTTGGAATCATTTGTTCGCCGCTAAGCATAACAGCCCCCATATCCTTTTGAAAATTGTAAGGTGTCATAAACAAACCAACCCCGAATTGCGGTGGCATCCATGACTTCGCCCCTTCGGCATTTGCGTTTAGTGCTTTTATTTTTTCATCATACATTTTAAGCATCGGGTAATTTGTCTCCACAGCCGTTAGAATGGAATCGAGAGAAATTACCTGTGCATTTATTTTAAGACAACTACTGCCCAAAAACAAAATCAAAATACAGATGACACAATTCTTTTTCATTTTATTAATTAATGCTTGGCATTGAGCACATCAATTTTCCCATGTTTCTTAAATTCATATTCCTTTGTCAGTAAAAAAATAATTGGCGTAACTAACAGTACATGTATTGCTGAAGTGACCATTCCGCCTATCATCGGCAGTGCTATGGGTCGCATTACATCACTGCCTGTTGCATCCGATAATAAAATCGGAATCAATCCCATGATTGCAGCAGCCACCGTCATTAGTTTCGGTCGCAATCTTTTTACTGAGCCTGCCACTACGGCTTTGCGAATATCCAACGGGGTAATACTCTCACGGTTATTTCCTTTTTCCTCCGTGAGTTTTATCATTGCTTCATCCAGATAAATTACCATGAGCACACCCGTTTCAACAGCAACACCGAGCAATGCAATAAATCCCACTGCAACAGCAACGGATAAATTAATTCCGTAGAAATAAATAATATAAACTCCGCCAATCAATGCAAACGGAACACTGATGGAAGTGATAATGGCTTCTTTCAGCGATCTGTAGGTGTAAAATAAAAGTATGAAAATGGATAACAACGCAAGTGGAATGATGATGGACAATCGCTTGTTTGCACGCACCTGATTTTCCCATTGTCCGCTCCATTCGATGTAATATCCTTTGGGAAGTTTTTGCACCATGTCATTTAATTTTTTCATGGCTTCATTCACAGTGCCGCCAAGGTCGCGGTCGCGCACATTGAACAACACGGTTCCGCGGAGCATTGCATTTTCTGAATTTATCATTGGTGGTCCTTCACTAATGTAAACGTCTGCTACTGCACTCAAGGGCACCGGACCATATGAAGGCGTCTGGACGAGTAATCGTTTGATGTCTTCAATGCTGTTTCGGAAGTTTTGTGCAAACCGTGCATTCACACTAAAGCGTTGCCTTCCGTCAATTACAGAGGTCAGGTTCATTCCGCCCAATGCTGATTCCACCAGCATGTTTACATCGTTCTCACTCAAACCATATCTTCCTATTTCCGTTTTTTTAATTTTGATGTCGAGATATTTTCCTCCGGTAATTGGCTCCACATATAAATCTTTAACGCCACGGATATCTTCCAATTCCTTTTTCATCATCACCGAAAGTTTGTAAATCGTATCCAAACTCTGACCATATACTTTCAAACCCACATCCGTTCTGATTCCTGTTGAAAGCATATTGATGCGGTTGATGATAGGTTGTGTCCAGCCGTTAACTACTCCCGGAATTTGCAATTTCGAATTCAGTTCATTCACAATATCCTCTTTCGAAATTCCTTTTCTCCATTCCGTTTTTGGTTTCAGCAAAATAATTGTTTCAATCATGCTGATAGGGGAATTGTCGGTTGCTGTATTTGCACGACCTGCTTTACCAAGTACATGATGCACTTCAGGAACGGTCATGATTATTTTGTCCTGCAACTGAATGATGCGCTTTGCTTCGGAGTTACTTACATCGGGCATGGTAACAGGCATCAGCAAAATAGAGCCTTCATCCAACGGGGGCATAAATTCTGAACCCAAATTCAAGGTAAGAAAAATTCCGATGATTAATGCCACAACATTAATTGCAAGTGTTGTTTTTTTCCATTCCAGACATAAATGCAAAACTGGAGCGTATAATTTTTCAAAAAAACGCGAAACCGGATTACTACCTTCGGGTTTTACTTTTCCTTTCATAAATAAAATCATCAGCACCGGAACGATAGTGATGGCAAGCAATGCAGAGCCAAGCAATACAAATGTTTTTGTATAAGCAAGCGGATGAAATAATTTCCCTTCCATTCCTGTAAGCATAAATACAGGCAAAAAAGAAACGACAATTATGATGGTCGAGAAAAATATTGGACGACCAACCTGGTGAGAAGATTTTTCAATTATAGCTTTCCGTTCTTCTTTAGAGAGTAAATCATTGGGCTGCTTTTTCCAGAATTTCAAATTCATAATTCAGCCTCCTTTTTTATTTGTGCATCTGATAAATGACGATGTGTATTTTCAATCATCACAATGGCGGCATCAACAATTACTCCTATTGCAATTGCAATTCCGGAGAGCGACATGATGTTGGAAGAAATCTTAAACCAATACATTAATATAAAACTGATGAGAATTGCAATCGGTAGTGTGATAATTACAATGAGGGAACTCCGCAGGTGAAAAAGAAAAATCATAATTACAATGGAAACGATAATCATCTCTTCGGTTAGAATTCGTTTCAATGTTTCCATTGCACTTTCAATCAGCACGCTTCTGTCATAAGCAATATTAAAGGTTACACCATCGGGTAACCCTTTGCCAACATCTTTCATTTTTGCTTTTACATCATTAATCACTTTATCAGCGTTTTCGCCATAACGCATCACCACAATTCCTCCTACTGCTTCGCCTTGTCCGTTGTTATCAAATATGCCGAGTCGCAAAGCGCCTCCCATCTGTACGCTTCCCAAATCTTTCATCCTTACTGGAACGGAATTATAAACGCCCACAGGAATGTTTTCTACATCCTCCAGATTTTTTATGTAACCTAAGCCGCGAATAATATAAGCCATGCTGCTCATTTCAAATTTACGGCCTCCCACATCATTGTTATTACTCTTGGCTGCGCGCAATACATCCATCATAGGGATGTTGTAGTAATTTAATTTGTGAGGATCAAGTGTGATCTGAAATTGTTTTTCAAATCCGCCAAATGATGCGACTTCACTTACACCGGGAACTGTTTGTAAAGCAAACTTAACGTACCAATCCTGTAATGCACGCTGCTCGCCTAAATCCAGACCGGGCGCTTTTATGGTGTACCAGAAAACATGTCCAACGCCTGTGCCGTCAGGTCCAAGATTGGCGGTTACGCCTTCGGGCAATAAACGCTGCGCATAATTTAAACGCTCCAGTACACGTGACCGTGCCCAGTATAAATCCACATCATCTTCAAAAATAAGATAAACGAAACTCATTCCGAACATCGAAGTGCCGCGTATGTTTTTTACTTTCGGTATGCCTTGCAAATTTGAAACAAGCGGATAGGTAACCTGGTCTTCTATTAATTGCGGACTGCGTCCCATCCATTCCGTAAAAACAATTACCTGGTTTTCTGATAAATCGGGAATGGCATCAATAGGCGTATTTTTTAGGGCAAACCAGCCAAACCCAATGGTTAACAAGGTGAACAAAACCACCTCGTACCGGTGCCTGATACTCCAGCTGATTATTTTTTCAATCATATTTGAAAAGTTTTATCCATTTCAAATTATGTCGTACTGAAAAAAAATCAGAGGAAATAAAACGTTTTGAAAATATTCTAGCCATAAGTGATTTGTTTTCATTCAATCATCTGGCTGCTTTACACACCGCCAAATTATAAAATGAATTCAGTAAGTAAACATCAAGCCCGCACCCCAACCCATGTCGCTGTCATAGTGCGTTGAAAGTGAAATAAGTTTCATTGCAATATAGTGGAGGCCTATCATGTATTCCTTGTCCGTATTCAACATGATGCTTCCGCGAAATCTTTTGGTTAAAGGTATATCTTCTCTCGCTAGTTGAAAACGAAGTTTGGAATTGAGGTCAACCCTGATGTCAGCAACGAGTAACATGGGAAGGGTATAAGCAATCCCTAAAACTGCAGTCTGCCTGTTATTTTTATCACTGCGTTGCCCAAACCAGTTCATTTCCTCACTCCCGAAAATATTTTTCGGGCTTCCCTCCATATCAACAAAATTTTTCTGCGTCGGACCATCAGTCTTGTAATGATAATCAAAGCCTGTGTATGCATACAGCCACTGCATTTTTCCAAAATATCTTCCAAACATCGTTTCACTTTCATAACCATGACCTGAATGAAATCCCAAATGCCACATGGTTTTTGCATTCCATCTGGTATTAGCAAACATTGCCTCTCCGTCGGAGCCGTTTGTTTCAATTCCTGCACTCAGCATAAAATGAAATTTCCTGTCTTCGGAAATAAATTTCCGTTTTGCCAGTCCGGGATTTGTAATTTCAGGATTAGCCGGCTGATTTTCATAACTGAATATCCTGCCCATACCGCTCATCATATGATAAAGGATATGGCAATGAAAAAACCAGTCGCCATAAACATTGGCGTTAAATTCAATCGTATCGGTTTCCATCGGCATGATGTCCAACACATTTTTTAACGGTGCATGTGCGCCTTGTCCATTCAATATGCGGAAGTCATGTCCATGCAAATGCATAGGATGGCGCATCATTGAGTTGTTGTATAATATGATGCGTACATTCTCTCCTTTCCTGATCAGAATTTTTTCTTTCTCGGAAATTACTTTATTATTTATACTCCATACATAGCGGTTCATATTACCGGTAAGTTCAAAAAATAATTCCTTCACCGGTGCATCTGATGGAAGTGTTGTGGCAACCGGAGATTTCAGCATTGCATAATTCAGTGTAACTATATCCTTCATTGCATCCGGGGAATTTGAATCTTCACCCATTTGCATGTTGTGCATGTCATGACCTTCGGATTTCGTTTTAGATTTCTTTTTCCCGTCTCCTGTAATTTCCGGATACATCACATTATTCATGTCCATCTGATTCAGACTCATCTTCATTCCCATATCATCAAGATCGCCATTCATCTTCATCATCCCGTTCATCATTTTCATTCCGGCAAAATATTTTAACTTCGGCAAGGGTGTGGCCGGCATCTTCATGCCTGATCCGAGCCAAAGAGATGCTGACTTGGTTCTATCTTCGGGCGTTACCAGAAATTCATAACTCATATTTTCAGGAACAGTAACAATCACATCGTAGGTTTCTGAAACGGCGATGATCAGTCTGTCAACCTCAACAGGTTCAACATCACTACCATCAGTGGCTACCACGGTAATCCTGCCGCCGGAATAGGTAAGCCAGAAATAATCTGAAGCACCACCATTGGAAATTCTTAACCGGACCTTATCTCCAGCCTTGAATTGAGATTGTGCAAAATGATTTTGACCATTGATCAAAAATTTGTCATAGTAGACATCACTGACATCCATTGCATTCATGCGTTTCCATTCATTGGCCACTTTCGTTTTGAAATGCCCTTGCACGATGGCTTCTCCATAACTTTGTGTGGTTCCTTTCTTTATCGCAAACCAGTCGGAGGCATTGTGTAATCTCCGGTGAACCTGCCTCGGATTCATATCAGTCCATTCACTGATTATAATTGGAACTGTTGGTAAATCATCTATTCCATTACGATAGGTTATATCAGATTCTTTTTTATTAAGGATCATTGATCCATACATTCCTATCTGTTCCTGCAATCCTGAATGACTATGGTACCAGTGCGTACCGTTTTGTATGATTGGGAATCTATATAAATGGGTGTGATGCGCCTTGATTGGCATCTGCGTAAGATTTGGTACTCCGTCAAATTGATTCGGCAAAAACAAGCCATGCCAATGAAGAGAAGTTTCTTCGTTCAGTTCATTGTGCACATATATTTCTGCCGTATCTCCTTCTGTAAATGTGAGCGTCGGCATTGGGATTTGTCCGTTCACTGCAATGGCACGTTTTTGTTTTCCCGAAAAATTAACAATGGTGTCTTTTACCAAAAGGTCGTATCGCACAACCTTTTGTGCCGATAAGTCATATGAAGAAATAATCTGTAATGTGATTACGAGCCGCAAAAAGTTTTTCCCGTATTTAGAAATCCGTGGGAATGATATTCTATTCGATCGAACCATTAATAGAAAATATTTAAAATGAGAATAGATTTATCATTCCATCAAATCAATAATTCAACGGAATGGATGTATTTTATTTTCTTCGGAAAATATTGAAATGCTAATTCAGTGTTTCAGTCACCTTGCCACAGGTAGGCATTTGTTTTCCGAAATAAGGATTTCTAATCGACTCTTCAGTGCTGATCCAGTTTGCGCCTTTGTCGTACATCGGACAATGATCCAGATAAATAACAGTGCCATTGTTTGCTTTAAATGCTTTCACGAGAGAAAATAAATTGTCGGATAGGGTTGCAAAATGTTCGCGCATGTGATCTATATTCGGTGCTCCTTGAATATGTTCTGCATCATAATCAAGTTTTGGTTGCATCGTCATAAAGTAAGTATGCTCAGCGCCGGTCATTTTATTCATTTCAATCAACTCAAGTGTTTTTCGGAATGCTTTTGTATTGACGGCAGTCATCTTTGCATCATCGGCTACAAGGGCGTCTTTTAGTTTAATATAATCCGAAAGCAGATTATTGATTTGAGTCTTTACTTCCTCATTTGTGTTCTCAAATAAGACAACGGATGTCTTTGATTCTTTACTTTTTTGTTCATGTTTCGCCTGGGCACATGAAATTAGTGTCGATGCACAAAATGCAAGACTGATAAACATTATTTTCTTTTTCATTGGAATTAATTTTAGAAATTTATTCTTTCATTCTGTAATCAGGTCAGAAATTATTCTGACACAGGTATCGTTAAAGACTTTTCTCCTTCTTTCTGATCGGTACTAAATGGAATTCCTCCGCTCACCCGATACCCATGTACTGATTCATATCCGACGCCATAAATAAAATAGTCGCCGCAATGCAGTCCGGGAATGAGAACATCATCTGCAGGCCAGTCACCAATAACGACGGCATCATAAAGAGCGGGATCGGTTCCGGGAAATTCTTTTGCATTGTATTTAATATAAATGGTATCCCGAAAGTTTTTCAGATTAATAATAGCATGAGTTTGATGAACGAGAGATATTTTCAATGTGAGATTGCCACCTGAGCCACCGGTGCATTTGTCTTCTTTTTTACAAGAACACAGGAGGACTGAAAGGAGAAGTACTCCGGAAGCATAAAAGCTTTTAGGTGACATTCTTATAATTTATGAATAATAATTTTTTTTGTGACATTCATATTTCCGGATCTGAGTGCGATAAAGTAAATCCCATCTTCTATCTCATTAAGATCAAGTGTGAATTGATCAACTGAAGTCTGGACCGTATTTGATTTTATATTTCTACCCGAAATATCAAAAACGGAAATGTTGATTTCTGCAATGTTCATGGTGGTAATTGTCTTTACACTGATCAACCCCGAAGCGGGATTCGGGAAAATCTCAAAGGCGTTCCTGTCAGTCTCCTGAATAGCTGTTCCTGTCGTATCAACAACAACAAACGAACCCATCATTCCATCATCTTCATGATGTAATAGATGACAGTGATACATATAAGGAATACTGTCGTCAGCAAAATCTTCAAACCTGGTAATGAACTCCACATATTGCATGGGCATTACCAATACCACATCTTTTTTTCCCCGCAACTCAGGCGGAACAACTCCGCCATTGATATTCAGCAAGTAAAAATGCATATCATGCATATGAAACGGGTGTGCGATGCCCGTGTTATTTGTGATTCTCCACTTTTCTGTTGTGTTGAGATAGGTGATTTCATTGATAACTCCCATGTCGAAATGTGTTCCATTAATATTAAACGGTCCTTCAACTTGCCCCTGTGCACTCATCATTGTATCAGGCGCGAAAGTGAAATTTCGTGAATGGGAGAAGTTGGTCCATGGATAATTTGACTCCAGGGTCGTAGGAAATGTGGTAACGGGATTTCCTGTTTGTGCAACTACGTTTAACTGTAGTATTCCAAAGTCAGCACCATTCAAAGGATTTAAATCATATTCTGGAATTGTACCGCCCATCATTCCTGTTACAGTCGCTGCGCCATAAATACCATTTGGTAATTCGGAACTGTAACTGTTTAAAAAAATTGTTTGCCCTATCATGCCCTGGAGGTCCAGAAGGATTTCTGCCCTTTCGCCGGGGTTTAATAATATTCTGGTCAGGTTAATTGCACTGTCAAGCAATCCGGCATCTGTGGCAATCATTTTAAATGGTTTATTGCCGGTGAATCCAAAATTGTAGGAGCGCATTGAAGAGCCGTTCAGCAAACGTAATCGGACAACCTGAGCAGGAACATCTAAATATGGATGCATTGTTCCATTCACACATACAGCAGTATCGCCTTCAGTGGCAATGGCAATCTGATTGAGAACATCAAAAGCTTTGGATTGAACAATGACAGGAAAATCATCTAAGCCATATGTGCGTGGAAGTGTAAGTGATGCTTCCAAACTGTCTTTAACGATGATCAGCCCGGCAAGGCCTTTAGAAACGTGGCGGTCCGTTTTATTTTCACCGTGTGGATGGTACCAGAAAGTAGCCGCGGAATTCAGGATCTGAAAATCCGGACTCCATGTTGAACCTTGCAGAATTACCTGGTGTGGTCCGCCGTCATCCATTGCAGGTACGTGCATTCCGTGCCAGTGAATGGTTGTCGAATTTCCGTTTCCTGCCAGGTTGTTTGTGACATTCATTGTTACCCAGTCCCATTTATTTACAATGAGGGTTGGGGCAAGTAATGGACCGTTAATGCCATAAGTAGGTGTATTGATCCCGGGGTAAAACTGAGTAATGCCATCCTGAATGCTGAGGTTAAAAGTAGATCCTGTTAATGCGGGAGGAATGAATAAAGGATTTTGTGCAAAATTAATTTTGCCGGATAGTAGAATAAAAAAAAGTATGTATGTTTTTTTCATTTAATGATGAATCATAAATTTCAGAACGGTAGTCGTTTTTGATTTCCGGGTTATTGCAATTTGGTAAATTCCGTTTTGAAAATTGATTGCAGGAATTGAAATGGAACCGGTGGATGCAATACCTATATTGATTTCTTTGCCTGATAAATCAGAGATGGAATAAGAAAATCCGGATTCCCAATCGGCGGTAAGGTGAATAAAATTTGTTGCCGGATTCGGATATAGTTTCACTCCTGTCCCTTTTCCCGCTTCACCGATTGCATTGGCTGAATCAACCTTTAGAATATAGGTGAGTGTGTCTTTTACCAATGGAAAATTGGTATCCCATACAGCATAACGGATAACTGAGGTGCCGAAATTTACATGAGGAGTGATGTGCAAAAGCAAAAAACCATACTCCCCCGGCAATACAGGGTCCATGTATCCGCTTTCTTCCAGCGTAGAATAACAGAATGAATTATCACATACAGAGGCCTCCCAGAGAAGTGGAATGTTTTCGTCTATTTTTTCCCACTGCAAGTGAAGTGTATCGTTTGACGTATTTATTTGATTAACGATAAGCGTTTGCAGGTCCTCAAAGACTCCCGAAATTTCTACTGAATCATTTGGAGAAATTGAATAGTTCTGGCCAAAAGAATTACCGGTAGCCGGAAAAAATCCGGCCACCGATAATAGTATGTATTGGAGAATTTTTTTCAAAATCAATGGTTGACTGTTAATTTTCTTGTTGTGGTTTTACCATTTATAGTTAATCGTACAAGGTAACTTCCATTCGCAAGAGAATTGGTGTCAAATTGTTTAGATACAATTCCGCTACTTTTTTCATCCATAACAAGTGCCACTTGTTTTCCTGTAATATCAGCAATATCAATGAGCAGATCTGTTGTTTCATTCAGATCAACATTGATATTTATCATGTCTGTTGCCGGATTTGGAAAAACCGCAAACCGGGAAACCACGGAAGAGATTTGATTCACACCATTCAACTGACTATACAGGGCCATTATAGAATCGCGCATAATGGTGGTATCACTTGTACTGAAACTCAACGTTGAAAACATTGTCCGGTGATCAAGTCCGCCCACAAGAACTACAGTTGGCATTCCGAAGCCACCATAATAAGCGACCATTGTGGCTCCGCTATCCATGGCAGTATAAAACTGATCCACTGAACTTGATGTCGTCCATGCTGTCGATACAGCACAGGTTGTCGTGTTGTTATAAGGAAATGCATAACCTTTTACCATACCGGGATACAGGGCATTGATATTATTTGCCATCGTTTGTATTTTTTGCGCCGGTGGCGGACATGATCCGCAATTGGGCATGTAGAAGAAAATTACTACGGCCTTTCCTGCATCGAGATCTGCAAAGAGGTCGACGGAATTGTTGCTGCAATCGAGTCCGGAAAATTGCCTTGCTGTCTGCGCTTTAGAAATTGTAACTCCAATTAGTAAAGCAGCTGATAATAAAATTGATTTTTTCATTTTTGATTAATTATTTATTATAAATATTTTTTTAATGTATGATTCATCATTTGCATTCAGTTTCAGGAAATAGATTCCGTTTGAAACATTAGAAACATTGACAAAATGGGAATGCAATCCTTCTGATTCAGTAATAAGCATTGGGTCGATGATTTTGCTCCCAAGTAAATCAAACATTTCGATTGATACCTGCGCATCCTGTGTTAACCAGTATTCAATGGTTGCTGTGGATGAAATCGGATTTGGAAACACACTGAAATTCTCATCCTTGTTTTCTGCTTCGGCGCCGGCAATTCCCCTTGCCGAAGGAAGCACTATATGGTGATTGTGATGTGTAAGCCAATGATATACAATGTGGCAAAAATGTGAAGAACAGCCTGTGGTGGTATCGGAAATATAAAGGCAGACAACATGATGTCCGGGATGTTGGTATGTATATACCGGATTTTCAAGGGTTGAGGAATTCCCATCACCAAATTCCCAATAGTAAGTAGTTGATCCAGTTGTTCCGGTTGAGGCATTGCTGAAGTGTACAATAGTTCCGGTTGAGTCAACGCCAAATGAATATGATGCATGACACGGGTGCGCCGAACTAATTACCACATGGTGACAAAAACTACTGCTGCAACCATGATTATCGTGAATGGTAAGGCATACATAATAAGTATCAGCTATTGCATAAGTATGTGTAGGATTTTGAATAGTTGAAGTATTACCATCGCCAAAATCCCATTGCCAGGAGCTAATTGTATTGCTACTTCCGGAAGCATCAATAAATGAAACTGTAAGACCAACAGTACTAAAAGTAAAGCTCGAATTGCAAGTTGATTTTGCATTTGACAGTTGGCTTGCAAAGAGCAAGAACACAATAAGATATATTATTTTTTTCATTGGGTAATTGATTTGTTATTAGTTATTGAATGATAATTTTTCCGGTATTTATACCACCTCTGTAATACATGGTTAGCAAATAAATTCCCGGAGTCAGCTCCGAAACATTAATAGTGATTTGCTTTCCATTACCGTTCTTTGGCATTTGATTTATGACTTTATGTCCAATCAAATCAGATACCTCTATACGTTCGATTTCAGACTGTGAACTGCTTATAAAAAGTTGATTGCTTGTAGGATTTGGGTACACAGAAATATCGGAATTTGAAAATGTTTCAGTGACTCCTGTAAACAAATCCCCTATAAAAATATCATCTATGTAAACGTTGTTTCCGTAATTACTCACCGAAGTAAATGCAAGCAGCAGTTCAGATGAGCCTGCATAATTTGCAAGACTGACAGAGTCACTTCTCCATTGCGATGCAGTTGGAGTAAAAGCAGAAGTGACGGTTGGTGCAGTTGCAAGAGTAGCACCGGCTTTATCATAAATTACATCCCATGAACTGCCACAGTCAGGAGATGCTAAAACCCTTAGTCTGTCGTTCGTAGATGTATTGTAACGTGCATGCGCAACACTGAATTTCAGTTGTGCCGCTGAGGTCGTTGCCGACATGTCAATCATTGGAGTAAAAAGATAATCAATCTGGCCGGTGATATCTTCTGCTCCGGAATAGTTATCCATTTTTACACAGCCTGTGCTTGCGCCAAATCCTCCCACTGTTGCGCGGGCCATTTTATTATTCGGATTGTAGTGGATGTAATTCCATCCTGACGGCGGGAATGTCGCTGAACTAAATCCCTCAATCATTGGTTGTTCAAATGCTGCATCAAATGACCGGAATGATCCTGATGCCATGTTATTCAAATCAATATCGTCTGGCATTCCATTTACCATCATGATCATTACATCCAGTTGGTGGCCGCCGTTTGTCACAACTGAATTCGGAAGGACGACAGATGTTGAAGTTCCTGCCGCAAGAGTGCCCGTCCAGTTATAAATGGTATGCACGCCACCATCAAGCATGTAATGAATTTCCATATCAGTAATTGTTGTCGTACCGTTATTGAAGATATCTGCAGTAGGTGTTATGTTTCCATTACATACATTAAAATTAGTTGCGTAAAAATTACTTTTGTAATTTTCAACGAGGGGAGAGGTGATACTCACAATGGATGCATCAAGTGCAGGAGCAGCAACATCCAGCCGGTAAACTTTACTTTCAGTTTTATTCACGCACCATATTTTTCCATCGGGTCCTACTTTCACTCCCATCATTCCGGGATGTCCGGTTTGAATGGTCTGAAGAAGTGTAAAAGCACCACCGGTACTATAAAGATAAATGTCGCCTGTCGTAAAATCAGAAACAACAAGACGATCTTTATAAAAATCTATTCCGCATGGCTGACTAGGAAGTGTCGCCAGGATTTCAACTGTTGCAAACTCAACTTTTTTATATCCGGCGGCAAGTGTTTCAGTGGCAGTTGACGGAACGGTGAGGTTGCCGGTAATGCTTCCGCTATGCGTGTCCATTCTTTTGATTTGCTTCGGACCTCCGTCAATAAAGTAAAGCCATCCTGTTGCTTTGTCAAGGATCATGTGACTTGGCGTCTGCGGTACGCGAGTTACCAGGATATCCGTATATCTTTTTATTCCGCCGGCAGAATGATTGTCGTAGCCAGGACCGTGATCCATTACAAAATCATATCTGCAAATATTTCCATTCCAGCCATCCATCACCCAATAAGCCATGGCAGTATCGTGTGCGATTCCCATTGCATTCGGACTCTGGTGTAACATGTCGATGTGACTGCCGAGTGGTAATCCGCTTACCCAGTTGTTCTGAAATACTTTTGCATAAATGTTCGTGTCGCTGAGCCATAAAGCAGGTCCCATAAAAGTGGAGTTGCCACCATTGGTACTTTGAATTTCACTCACACAGGCAAGCTTTCCATCATCACCAAAAGCAAAAGAGCTGCAATTGCGCATGAAGTGACTGGTATGTGTGTCCTTGCGGTACTGACTAGTCTGGCTTGGTAATCCGGCATTGTAAAAAATGACCATGTCACTGCCATTGCTGCCTCCGTAGTTGACAACCCACAACTCATTCGAGTTCGGTTTGAAGTCAAGGTCCTGTGGAGCTGAAATCTGGTTGTTGCTTGTACCGATGGTAGTGAGCGTTACCGTGCTACCGATATAAGTGTCGAGGTAATTTGACTGAGCATTGACAATAATACAACTGCAGACGAATGCAGTGAATGTTGGAAATAGTGATTTTTTCATTGTGATGAGATTGATAAGTGATGGTTTAGGGAAAATTAATGACAAATACCGGAAACTAACTATTCAGCCCGGATAGCACTCCGAAATTTCGGGACCACCGGGAAATAAATTGTTCAGGAAATCAAATACGAAAGTTGTGCGTCAGGACTACAACTTCATCATTGGGAGGCGGCGGATGAAATCCTGTGTTGTTGAAAAGAGAAAATTGATTTTCTACAGACTGAAAATTCAGTTCAGGGTAAGTAAATGGCAGTAATGACTGGTAAACCTGAAGGTCAATCGTGGCATGAGCAGCAAAGTATTTTCCTATTGTTTTAAAAAAGGAAACATGCTTTTTCTGGCAGCCGTTATTTTGATTTTTGTCACCGGCATCATTTGCGCAACAGGATTTCTGTTTCTTTTTACAGCAATCCGGTTTTTCATACTTCATCTCAGTGCAGCAGTAATTAATTCCGACCGCACAAACTGCAGAGCAATACAAACTTTGCAGCATGATACCGAGCATTAAAACGGCAATGGATTTAGATATGTAGCGGATGCCTTTCAAAAGAGAGAATCAAAGGTATTAATATTAAGTAGATTAGCAAGTGATATTAATCAGGAATGGAGGGAGGGGGATTATGTGGTGGATTAATTCAATTGCCTTACTTATCCATGGTAGGCAAATATTTCGTCAGAATTAATAGTGGTAATACAATCTGTATGCACGCAAGTATTTAGTTGTTAGAGGGGTCCGATAAAATTTATTTTAGGTTTTGTCAAACTGAAAATCTGTCTATATTTGCGCCCCCCTTAAAATAACGGGAGTTTAGCTCAGCTGGTTCAGAGCATCCCGTCTTAAAAACGGGAGGGTCACAGCCGGTAATTTTGAAGATAGATAAATAAGTAAAAGGGGAGTTTAGCTCAGCTGGTTCAGAGCAT
>JBBRAY010000016.1:0-74415 GCA_038206355.1 Bacteroidia bacterium | reverse complement strand
TTACTTTGCTCAAAAAAATATCATGAGCAATTTAGAAAAAAAGAAGGCATCACGTGCAGAGAGACAGCAAATTATTTCAGAGTGGAAACAGAGCGGGATGTCAAAGAAGCAATTTGCAGAGCAGCGTGGACTTAAGTACTGCACCTTTGTGGGATGGTTTCAAAGTTTTGGGAAAGAAAAAACCCAATCGGGATTTTCTGAAGTATTAATCTCTTCAGGTGACAAGCTCTTCATGGAAGTTGTGATAAAAGAAAAAACTTTTCGCTTCTACCATGTGCTTCCGCCGGAATATTTTCAGTTGCTGTTGAAGTAACATGCAGCTTTTCTTCTCAGAGCGGCTCCGGTATTTTGTTTACCGCGGAGCCTGCGACATGCGCAAAGGTTTTGATTCTTTGAGCGGCATCGTACGCAATGAATACAAAATGGACCCGCTCACCGGCGATGTGTTTGTATTTTTTTCGCGGCAACTCAACAAGATAAAAGTGCTGCACTTCCAGGGGGATGGCTTTGCAATCTTCTCCAAGCGGCTGGAAAGAGGAACCTTTGAAATGCCAAAAACAAATTCCGCATCTACTGCGATTGAAATTTCCAGCGAACAACTGCAATTTATTATGAAGGGCATCGTACTTTCATCGGTAAAAAAAAGAATACGTTATGAGCATACGATTGTTGATAAAAACTCAGCATTAATGGGGCTTTCAGGGCATGTATGATTTATACTTGCACCCGTGAGTACAGCACCCGATTTGCTCCCGATAACTATCGGGATAGAAAATGAAAAACTTAGATCGGAGAATCAGCAAAAAGATTTACGGATAAAAAAACTTGAGCATCAGCTTGAGCAGATGCTAAGACATATCTATGGTCAGAGGAGCGAAAAATTTTCTATAAATGCATCACAGATGTCGCTGGGACTTGAACTTCCGGTGATAGAAGAGCCGGAGAACAAAAAAGAAACGATCACCTACGAGCGTGAGAAGCCTTCAGTTAAAAGCAATCACAAAGGCCGCCTTAAAATACCGGATCACCTGCCGCGCGTGGATCGGATCATTGCTCCTTTGCAGGACATCACAGGCCTGAATAAAATCGGGGAAGAAATCACCGAACGCCTGGAATGCGATCCGGGAAAGTTATTTGTGACAAGATATATCCGTTACAAGTACGCTAAAGAAAATAACGAAGGCGTGATCATCGCCGACCTGCCTTCATCGCCGATTGAAAAAGGCAAAGCCGGCTCTTCGGTGCTTGCCCTGGTGATCGTTCAGAAATACGTTGACCATCTTCCACTGTACCGCCAGATTGAGCAGTTCAAAAGAATGGGGATTAGTATTCCATCCTCCACCATGAGTGACTGGATCAAAACCGGCGCTCAGCTGATCACTCCGTTGTATGAAGCGCTGGTAAAGAAAATTCTTCAGAGCCATTATCTGCAGGTGGATGAAACGCGCATCCAGGTACTTGACAGAGATGAAAAAGTCCATCCAAACAATTTACAGGGCCGGGCAAAGACGCACCGCGGCTGGTATTGGACATATCGCGATCCACTGTCGGGACTTGTGTTTTTTGATTACCACGAAAGCCGCGGAAGAGCAGGACCTTCCCAGGTGCTCAAAGATTTTGACGGATACCTGCAGACCGACGGATACGAAGTTTACAACCAGTTCGACAAGAAACAGATCACGCATGTTCTCTGTATGGCGCATGCAAGAAGATATTTTGAACAGGCGCTTGATAATGATAATGAACTTGCAAGTCATACGTTGAAAGAAATCCAAAAGCTTTATGCAGTGGAAAAACATTGCCGTGAAGACAATTGCGATATTTTTCAGCGGCTTGACATGAGACAGGAAAAATCGGTGCCGGTATTGCAATCCATGCACCAATGGCTGAAAGAAAAGGTGACGCAGGTCACGCCATCCTCGGCCATGGGCAAAGCCATCAGTTATGCGCTGCCGCGTTGGGAGCGGTTAATGCTATATGCACACGATGGAAGGTTGGAGATCGATAATAATCTTGTAGAGAACTCAATCCGACCTATCGCAATCGGAAGAAAAAATTATCTCTTCGCGGGATCGCATGCCTCAGCACAAAACGCTGCGATGTTTTATTCTTTACTCGGCACCTGCAAACTCAAAGGCATAGAACCTTTTCAATGGCTGAAAAATATTTTTGAAGTTCTTCCTGATTACAAAGCTAACCGGTTGGAAGAACTCTTACCATAATAAAAATTTCCCGGCCTGCATATAATCATTACTTTTATGCATGGTTACCTGTAGTTGGTCGGATGCTTACAATGTAATTAGGCCAGCATATGCATTTCCTGTTTTTGGATCTTGGTAACCCCATTGATTAGATGGAATACCTTGAAATGCAGTATTGCAAATATTACAATAGTCTGGAGTATGGCCATATGAACTCCACCCAATTGCCAAGTCAATAGCTCCTCCACCGGTAGGGCAACTTACCGTATCCTCAAAACTCCAGTTCGGCACAAGGTTTTGCGCGAATGAAATCGTACTAGAAAAAGTAGCTACTGTGAACATCAGGATTAAAAATATTTTTTTCATTACTGTAAATTTATTTTTACCTTCAACAGTGAAGGCATTCGTAAAAGTAATGAAAGAATGAAATCATATTTCTGTTATTAACGATGGCAAATAAGAATATGAAGTGTAACATTTTTCTCACTTTTGTTACGCTTTTTTCTTGGCATAATTTTCATTTTTCTTTTTTTTCTGATCAACCGGTAAACGGTCATTCTTGAAACGCCATTTTCTTTTGCAATTTTTGTTACCGAACGCTTGTTGCAGCTATTCATTTGAATTTCTCTTTTCCTTTTCATATTCCTCAGCGCCGCAAAGGAAATTTTTTCGGAGCCGAGAAGAGAATACATTTCTTCCAGCACCCCATCGCCAAGCCTGTCAATGGCTTCAAAATACTTTTCAGTACAATGATTATTCATTCGTAAATGGAAAATTGGGAATGTTATCCCGAAATCAAGTCAGGTCTCGAAATTCATCGGGATGAATGCATCATATTTATCCCGAATACAAATCGTTTTCGCCCCGAAGTTTCGGGGCGGGATACACCGGCCTGAATGCATCATATTTTTTTCGGAAATTCACTTAAGACTGATATAATACGGGAAGTTCCTTTTTGTACTTTCCTTCTTTATCCTTGTAAAAACTGAAAATGGTTTGCAGGTCAGGCGCTAGTTTTCCGGTGGGAGAAAATGGTTTGTTGATGAAAACGGTTTTTCTTCTATAGTCGAAGGATACCATCAGTATTGGAACTTTAGCCTTCACAGCGATGAAATAGAATCCGGTTTTCCATTGTGTAACCTGTTTCCGGGTTCCTTCCGGTGCAATGGCAACAATAAAGTTTTCCCGCTCCTTAAATAATTCTGCGACTGCATCAACCATATTTAAGTGTTTGCTTCTGTCAACCGGCACGCCGCCCAGCCAACGGAAAAGGGCGCCAAAAGGAAAACGAAAAAGTTCTTTCTTGCCGAAGAATTTGGCGTCGAAGCGAAGGATACTGCGACAGCAAAGTCCGAGCATAAAATCCCAGTTGCTGGTATGCGGCGCTACAATGATGATGTACTTTTTTTCGGCAGGCATCACGCCTTCAACCTTCCACCCGGCAAGCCGGAAAAAAAAATTGTAGAGAAACCGTGACATCAGAGTTTCAGTTTGGAAACAATGTCAACGATTTTTTTACAGGAAGTACCGTCGCCGTACGGGTTGATGGCCTTTGCCATTTTCTCGTATGCAGCAGGTTCTGACAACAACAGTGAAAGTTCTTTGATGATGAGGTCCTTGTCTGTCCCCACCAGTTTTGCTGTGCCTGAGTCAACGCCTTCCTGACGCTCCGTTACTTCGCGCATTACGAGCACAGGTTTTCCAAGTGCCGGTGCTTCTTCCTGCAACCCGCCTGAATCAGTAAGTACGACATAACTCTTATTCATCAGCCAGATGAAATGCTCATAACCCAATGGAGAAATAAGATGGATATTTTTCAGTCCGTTGAGCAAACGGTTCACGGGTTCCTGTACATTCGGATTTAGGTGAACGGGATATACAAATTCCATCGAAGGGAATTTTTCTGCACAGGTTTTAATTGCGTTGCAAATATTTTCAAACGGCTCACCAAAACTTTCTCTGCGATGACCGGTGATGAGAATTATTTTTTTTGTGAAGTCTATGCCTTTGAAGAAAGCAAGAAAGGATTCTTCACCCTGTTTTTTCAAAAGATCAAGGCCAAGAAAGAGCGCATCAACAACCGTATTTCCGACGCCAAAAATATTTTCGGTAATGTTTTCTTTTTTCAGGTTCTCGTCACTCTTGGGAGTAGGCGTGAAGTGATAGTCGGCGAGGTGGCCTGCCAGTATGCGGTTCAGTTCTTCGGGGAAAGGAGAGTATTTATTTCCGCTGCGTAATCCTGCTTCAATATGTGCAATTTTAATTTTACAATAATAAGCGCCCAACGCACCGATGAATGATGTGGTGGTATCGCCCTGAACAAAAACAAGTGATGGCTCAAATGTCTTCAGGACTTTTTCCATTGCTTTCAGTCCGTCAGAAGTCACGTCAAACAATGTCTGATTCGGCTTCATGATGTCCAGGTCGTAGTCGGGCGTGATTCCAAAAAAGGTCATCACCTGATCCAGCATCTGCCGGTGTTGCGCGGTAACGCAAACTTTAACGTCGAACTGATCGTATTTTCTGAATTCAAGAACCAATGGTGCAAGTTTTATTGCTTCCGGGCGGGTACCAAAAATGAAAAGAAGTTTTTTTCTGTTCGTCATAAATTTCAAGTCAAAGAAAGCATTATTTTACAGGGAAAAACCAAATGAGTTGCAGTAGTTATACGGACTGTTTCTTCAATTTTCGCTTCACAAAGAAGTAAGGGATCTGGCTGAGTAATATGCCTGATACAAGGAGGAAAAAAAATACAAACGACTGACTCATTTCACGCATCAGATAGGCAGTTGAAATAAAGACCAGGTTTACAAAAGTGAGTAGCAGCGTTGTCTGCCGGTGACTCATTCCTGAATCCACCAGCACATGGTGAATATGGTTCTTGTCGGCACGTATCGGCGACTGGCCATTCAGCATGCGCACGGTTGTAACACGGATAAAGTCAATGACAGGAATGATCAGGAATGAAAGTGCGAAGACCGGCGCTGATTGATAATTCAGCCATTCAAAAGAGGATGCATTTGTTCTTGTTACTTCAGTAAAACGGATGGTGAGCAGCGAAAGAATAAATCCCGTGATGAGCGTGCCGGTGTCGCCCATAAATATTTTGGCCGGCGGAAAATTTAAAATCATAAAGGCAATCAATGATCCGCACAATGAAAATGACAGCAAGGCAAATAGTCCGTCATCAATTGATAAAAATAAAATCCCGAAAAGTAACGATGAAATAATCCCCACAGCAGATGCAAGTCCGTCAATGCCATCAATAAAATTATAGGCGTTGATAATGGTAAGCATGAAAACAATGGAAGCGATGACGGCAAAAATCCCCGGAAGCGTATGTATTCCCAATAATCCATGAAGACCGGTGCAGGATATTCCTGCAAATAATATTGTAATGAGTGCGGCGATTACCTGTAAAAATAATTTTACAACAGGGCGCAACGGCTGCAAATCATCAATAAATCCTGCAACAAATAAAATGAGAAGTGAAGCGAGAACGAATAGCTGAGACGTCTCAAAATAATTAGCGCTGAAAAATAAAAAGGAAATCATTGTGCCTGCAAAAACGGCAACGCCGCCCAGCAACGGTGTGCGCGCTGTATGCAGTTTGCGTTCTCCCGGTTCATCAAATATATTTCTTTCTCCTGCGATCTTAATGAGTATCGGGATCATCATCAGTGCAATGATGAAGGCGGTGAATATGGAAAGTAAATATTGCATTTATTCTCCTTTAAATTCCGGTTTACGTTTTTCAAGAAATGCATTTACACCTTCGTTGTAATCGTAGCTGGCGGCGGCCTCTATCTGTAAGTCTCTCTCTCGGTCAAGTTGTTTATCAAGTGTATTAAAAAACGATTCATTCAGAAGCTTTTTTGTCAATGCAATTCCTTTGGTAGGCATGTTGGATAGGGTAGTGGCAATCTTCATTCCCTCTTCCTGAAGTTTGTCGTCGGCGAATACTTTATATATCATCCCCATTTGTAAGGCATCGGAAGCCGTAACTTTATCTCCCAGCATCATCAAAGCCGAAGCACGGTTCCATCCGATTAGCCGTGGCAGCATGAATGTTCCGCTGCTGTCGGGTATCAGACCGATTTTTGAAAATGCCTGGAGAAAAGACGCAGATGATGCTGCGATAACCACATCACATGCCAGCGCGATATTGGCTCCGGCGCCTGCGGCAACACCATTCGCGCCACATACAACGGGTTTTTCAAGTGAGCGGATTTTTTTGATGATGGGATTATAATGTTCGTCAACGATTTTTTTTATTCCCGGACCGGAAGGATCAATGGCCTCGCTTAAGTCCTGCCCGGCACAGAACGCTTTTCCCTCGCCTGTAATATAAACGGCCCTGATGTTTTTATCCCCCGCAGCAACAGCAAGTGCTTTCTGCATTTGCAATGCCATCTCCCGGTTGAAGCTGTTGAATTTATCGGGGCGGTTGAGAATAATTTTAGCAACAGAATTTTCAACGAGGTATATTATCGGTTCACTCATATTTTATCAATGACATTTAAAATAATCAAATGGTTCACCGCAGTTTTTACAACGGTACAATGCTTTGCATGCCGTAGATCCAAAGGTGGAAATCATTTCTGTATTGGATGATTTGCACCGCGGACATAATTTAGTTTTCTGATGAACCAGTAAAACACTTTTATCTGAACTCGTTTTTTCCGGCGGAGCAATACCATAGACGCGTAGTTTTTCCTTTGCAGCATCACTCAGCCAGTCTGTAGTCCATGCAGGAGAAAATGTATATTTGATTTCAAAATTTTCTACGCCATTATTTTTCAGCACTTCAGCAATTTCATTTTCTATTGCTTTCATTGCCGGACAACCACTGTAAGTTTGCGTAATGGTCACAATAATTTTATCACCGTCTTCTTTTACTTCTCTCAATATTCCCAGATCAGCAATCGTAATCACAGGAATTTCAGGATCAGGAATTAATGAGATCTGTGAGGAAAGATGTGAGATATGAGATTGAACCGTTGTCATTTATTGTTTACAGTCTACTTGCATTATGTTTTCTACGTCTTATTAACGTCTTGATTCTTGATTCTTGTTTTTGGCTACTGCCTACTACCACATAAACGGTACATTAAACATTATGCATCTTGAATCGTACATCGTTCATTATGTATTCTCTACTACCACTCCGCCCCCGGATGCGCCCTGTGCAACGATTGCATTTCTGCAAGTATATATCCCAGGTTCTCCGTATGTTTTCCTTCCCTGCTGCCACTCATCATAAAAACGTTTTCCGGAATTTGCAATATGGCTTCATTAAAAACTTCTTTCACCTTATTTTCCCACAGTGGTTTTATTTTTTTCAGATCAGCACCAATGGATTCGTTCAAAAGAAATGCATCTGTCTCGTCCATGTCAAACATTTCACCCGTAAACATCCACAGCTCATTGACTGCATTTTCCATTCTGTACTTACTTTCTTCAGTTCCATCGCCTAATCTGATCACCCATGCAGATGAATGCCGGAGGTGATAGGCAACTTCCTTCCATGATTTTTCAGCAAGCGCAGCAATGGTTTTGTCTTTTGATTTTTTCAGTGCGTCAAAAAAGAAATACTGAAATGTGCTTACAAAAAACTGCCTCATAATAGTCTGACCGAAATCTCCGTTGGGTTGTTCTACGATCAGCAGGTTTTTAAAATCACGTTCATCTCTGAGGAAAGCATAATCATCTTCCGTTTTTGCTCCGCCATCCAGTTTAGCGGCATAGGAATAAAATCCCCTTGCCTGTCCGATGCAGTCTAGAGAAATATTTGTTAAGGCAATATCCTCTTCGAGTATAGGCCCATGACCACACCATTCACCAAGACGCTGTCCAAGGATGAGTGAAGTGTCAGCGAGACGAAGGGTATATTCTAATAAATGATTTTTGTTGTCCATTTTTTAAATTGTTGCTCCGGTAATTAGCGGGAGGCAGGCCACATTAAATGATGATGAATAGAAATAGTTTATAAAGTTGTTCCGGGAGTCTTAAAAAAATTCGGGTGGCGGTATGCCTTGTCATTGGCAGGATCAAAGAATGAGCCCACGTCTTCAGGCGTACTTGCAGTGATAGCATCAGTCGGTACTACCCATATACTGATTGCTTCATTTCTCCTTGAATAAACATCACGGGCATTTTGCAATGCCATTTCCTTATCGGCAGCATGAACACTACCGGCATGCTCATGCGGTGCGCCTTGCTTTTTTTGTAAGAACACTTCCCACAAAGGCCCTTGTGTATCTTTAGTCATGGCTTGTCTCTTTTATTGGTCTTAATTTTATGCAGCAACTTTTCCGTTTTTTTTCTTTTCGTCGTAACAGGTAACAGCTGCCCTTACCCATTCGCCATTCACATGTGCATCGCGCCGTTGTTTCATGCGTTGCTTGTTACATGGTCCGCGCCCATTGATCACATTATAAAATTCTTCCCAGTTTATCTCTCCGAAGTCGTAATGATTTTCTTTTTCATTCCATTTTAGTTTTGGATCTGGAATGGTAAGGCCGATGTGTTCAGCCTGTGGAATGGTTCTGTCAATAAACCGCTGCCGTAAATCGTCGTTGGAAAATAATTTTACTTTCCATTTTAATAAATCCGCGCTATTCGTTGATTCTTTATCCGTTGGTCCAAACATCATCAGCGAAGGCCACCAGAAACGGTTTACTGAATCCTGCGCCATTTTCTTTTGTTCATCCGTTCCATTCATCAGCGTTGCAAGTATTTCATATCCCTGCTTGTGATGAAAATTTTCTTCTTTACATATCCGCACCATGGCGCGAGCATAAGGACCGTAAGAACATTTCGCAAGAACAGTTTGGTTTACGATTGCTGCACCGTCAACCAGCCAGCCAATGGCACCCATGTCGGCCCAGCTCAGCGTGGGGTAATTGAAGATGGAAGAATATTTTGCCGTACCCATCAGAAATCCATCGAGCATTTCATCGCGTGAAATTCCAAGCGTTTCTGTTCCGCAATAAATATAAAGTCCGTGCCCCGCTTCATCCTGAACCTTGGCAAGCAGTACAGCTTTTCGCCTCAGACTTGGCGCACGCGTAATCCAGTTACCTTCAGGCAACATACCAACCACTTCACTGTGCGCATGCTGACTCATCATCCGGATAAGTTGTTTGCGATAACGCGCCGGCATCCAGTCTTTGGGTTCGATCACTTCACCGCGTTCAATGCGATCGTGAAAATGTTTTTCCAGTTCTTCTTCACTCATGTTATTCATAATCATAGTTTCTGTCAAAATAAGTTGGATATAACAGCGGTAAAAATGATTAAAGTCAGTGTTTTTACGGCCTTTTTTCTTTAACAAAAATACGCATTATGTGCTGAACAATAAAGTATTTCGTAGCGCGTTATTACCCGTAATTTTGACTTATTTGCCCTTACAAAATCCGATGCGAATTATAATTTCAGTTGTGAGTGACCTGGTTACCGATCAACGGGTACACCGTACAGCAACAACACTTTACAATGCAGGGCATGATGTGGTTCTTGTGGGGCGCAGGAAAAAAGATAGTCTTGATATTTCGCGTAATTATAATACGGTGCGATTTAATCTCTGGTGGGAAAAGGGCGCGCTTTTTTACGCTGCATACAATTTGCGGCTTTTCTTTTACCTGCTGTTTACAAAAGTTGACGTCCTCGTTTCCAATGACCTCGATACGCTGCTTCCAAACTTTCTGATCTCGAAAGTTAAACGGGTAAAATTATTTTATGACTCCCATGAGTATTTCACTGAAGTGCCCGAACTGGTGAGCAGGCCACGGATTCAGCGGATATGGAAGCGGATTGAGCGATGGATATTCCCGAAGTTAAAATATGTATGGACGGTGAATGCTTCTATCGCAAAGCTTTACAGCGATGAATATGGCAAGGAAGTCGGGGTGATCAGAAACGTACCTGTTACTTTGAAAGATTTGAAAAAGCGGTCGAGGATGGAGTTGAATCTGCCGGCGGATAAAAAAATTCTGTTGTTTCAGGGTGCAGGAATAAATGTTGACAGGGGAGGAGAAGAGGCCGTTCTCGCCATGCAAAACATTGATGATTCGCTTTTGCTTTTTATCGGTGGCGGAGATGTAATTAGTATTTTAAAGGTGATGGTTGAACGTTTAAATCTGACTGAAAAAGTCCGCTTTATTCCCCGGCTTCCTTTTGACGAATTGATGGCTTATACGGCTATCGCTGACGTCGGATTGTCACTTGATAAAGACACCAATATCAATTATCGTTACTCCTTGCCAAATAAAGTCTTCGATTATATCCATGCCGGATTGCCCGTTTTGTCCTCTAACCTCGTGGAACTGAGAAAAATAGTTGAAGGGTACGATGTCGGATTGATTGCTGAAAGTCATGATCCTGATTATTTATCGGGGCGAATCAGGGAAATGTTTTCCGATAAAAAAAGATTTGACTCGTGGGGAGAAAATCTGAAACTTGCAGCCGCAGAATTATGCTGGGAAAAGGAAGAAAAAAAGCTGCTGCACATTTTCCGTGACGTCCTCTGAAAAGAACTTGATTATTATTTCTTTTGATGTTCCTTACCCTCCGGATTACGGGGGCGTGATTGACGTTTACTATAAGATAAAGGCGCTTTATAGCCTCGGTATCAAGGTTCATTTGCATTGTTTTGAATACGGAAGAAAGGGAGCAGATGAATTGAAAAAGATCTGTACTTCCGTGCAGTTTTACTCCCGGCGGACTTCCAAGAGTCAGCTTTTTAATACGTATCCGTATATTGTTTTGAGTCGCGATTCGGAAGAGTTGAAAAATAATTTGCTAAAGAATAATTTTCCGATTCTGATGGAGGGTCTGCATTCCACACGACTTCTTATGGATCCTGCTTTTGAAAAACGTAAAATGTATGTGCGCACGCATAATGTAGAACACGACTATTATGAAAACCTCGCTAAAGTAGAAGGCAATATTTTTAAACGTTATTATTTTTATAATGAAGCCGGAAAATTACTTAAGTATGAGCCCGTATTAAAAAATGCGTCCGGGATATTGGCTATTTCTCCCAATGACAAAAAATATTTTTCAGGAAAATATGATCATGTTCATTATGTAACAGCATTTCATCCGCATGAAAATGTGACGGGCAGGCCGGGCAAAGGGGAGTATGCTTTTTACCACGGCAATCTTTCAGTCGGAGAGAACAATGAAGCGGCTTTATTTCTGGTGAATAAAGTATTCAATACGCTCAGTCAACAGTTGATTATTGCGGGCAGCAAGCCTTCGGAAGAATTGGTGAAGGTGGTGCGGACGAAATCCAACATTGCACTTTACGACGACCTTAACCACGAACAGATTCAGGAATATATTGCTGATGCACATTGTAATATTCTTCCGACGTTTCAGTCAACCGGCATTAAACTGAAATTACTTTCCGCACTTTTCGCAGGGAGATTTTGTATTGCCAATAAACCGATGGTAGAGAATACGGGGCTTGAACCGCTGTGTATCATGGCAAATTCCGCTGATGCGATGAAGGAAAAAATCGTTTCTGTTTTTGAAAAAGAATTTACAGAACGTGAAAGAAAAAAACGAGAAGAGATTTTACTCAAGGATTTTTCAAACGTAGCGAATGCAAGGAAATTATTGCAGGTTTTGAAATTTGCTCCTGGTGAAAACTCGTGACTTGCTGCTGGAAACTTGCTCATGGCCGCCGGCTACGCATTGGTTGCATCAAATGATGTACTTGCAACTTGTAACTTGCTTCTTGCCACCCGGCCTCCGGATATACATTACCTGTCTTATACTATTTATACAGAACTTGCAACTTTTGACTTTTAACTGATGACTTACTGCTTGCTACGCATCGGTTGCATCATATTATATACTGACCATCCTTATTTTTGGCTGCTTATTGTCTATCCGCCGGAGGACGGATTCGCCTATGGCGAATTGTCTAATGTCTATTGTCTACTTCCCTTCCCACTTCCTCCACCACTTTCCCATTATCGCATTTAATGATCCGCGCCGGAAATTTTTCCATCAGTCCATAGTTATGTGTTGCCATCAGTACCGCCCGTCCGGAATTGCTGATTTCAAAAAGCAATCGCATAATGCTGTCAGATGTTTCAGGGTCGAGGTTGCCCGTAGGCTCATCGGCAAGAATTAATTCAGGATCATTGAGCAGTGCTCGTGCTATTACAATGCGTTGTTGTTCTCCGCCACTCAGTTCATTCGGCATTTTGAATCCCTTTGTTGACAGGTGGACTTTGTCGAGCACTTCATTTATACGCGTCATCATTTTGGCGTTGTCTTTCCATCCTGTTGCCTTGAGTACAAAAAGTAAATTATCGTTTACACTTCTGTCGGTAAGCAATTGAAAATCCTGAAAAACAATTCCGAGTTTTCTTCTCAGGAATGGAACCTGTTTAGTCTTTAAATGATTCAATGAAAATCCTGCGACTTGCCCTTCTCCCTCATTTATCAATACATCACCATAAATCATTTTCAGCAATGAACTTTTTCCACTACCTGTTTTGCCAATGAGGTAAACAAATTCTCCATTGTCAATTTGAAGGTTTACATCACTGAGCACTAAATTTTTAGACTGAAAAATATTCAGTCCATTAAGTTTTACTATCGTTTCTGACATATTCTATTTTACTAACTATTAACCTAATCAACCGGTCAACTTTTCTTCAAATCAACCAATCCCCCAACTAAATTTCCAGTTTCAACATTTTCCCGTATGGTATTTCCTCTATGGCTTTAATTATTTTCTCTAAATGATGAGCCAGTCCGGCTTTTGTCAGCGCCTTTTCGGGACGATCTACTCGAAAGTAAGCCAGTAGCGTAAAATCATCACCCCTGAGTTGTATGTAGTCAGGGATTTTGGCAGTACCTCTTACTTTCAGTATGTACATGGAATGCATCAGAATTCTACCGGTAGGGGATTACCTTAATGTAATCTGGTATGTTTTATCACCGATGGTTACGGTAGCATCTCCATCACATTCACCATTACCATAATCCAATAAACGTTCGGGTTTATTTTCAGGTGAAAGGGTAAACTTCCCCTCTGTGATCCAGTGGCAACTTAGTTTTACATGCAATGCAGTGGTAATTGTGGCGGTGAAGTTTATTCCCGCAAAACTGTTTCCACCGGCAATTCCTGTAATCAGATATTCATCATCGGTCCATGTTGCTGTTGAATCACCGGCGATCCATTCTCTGTTGCGCGTGCTGTTCCATATCATTTGCTGGCTGAGGTAATTGACCAGCGTTGCATTTGCGACGATCGTATAATTCAGATGACCGGCAGTATTCAAGCCATTGTTGGTAACGGTTCTCTGACCATTTACTTTGGTGGCATAGGTTGAATCATATCCCACAAAATAATTTACTGCTGAAATGGTGATCACAGTACCCGCATTTCTATACGGTCCGGTAAAGTTTACATTGATCAGTCCTTTTCTGAATTTATTATCGTTGCCCCGACAAAAATGAGAGCCGAAATCTATTGAAGCGGAACCGGAACCGGAACCGTTGGCGGTATCAATGGTAACATTGATTACTGCGCAATTGGTAAGCAAATTTCCTTCACCTGTGCCAAATCGGTGCGTAGAGAGTTGGCCATCTTCCACTGCCTGATCGGAAATCTCATTTATCTCATTGAAGATACTTTCCGCCTGGGCATTGTCCTGCGAAGATTGCGTATCATAATCAACTTCTTTTTCTTTCTTACAGGATGCAAATATGATTGCAAAAACAAATAGTATTGAATAGAATATTTGATGTTTTGTTTTCATAAAGCAAAGATAGTTCATTGGTTGATTGGTTGATTAGCTGACCGGGATAACAATTAAACAACGCGAACTGATTTTGGCTGTTACCAAATCAACTAATCAACCAATCAGCCATTCACCCAATTCACCTGTATTTCCGATTCGGTCTGTAATAATCATTCATGGCCTGAAAGAGCTCAAATTTTCGTTTGATATAAACCATGAAATCATATTGAGAGGAGGTTTTCATGAAAGGTTCTGACACATCACAAAAATCTATGAAGTGTTCAAATTCATCATTGCTGAGGTTGATGATGTCGTCTGCTACATATCTGGAGAGTAATTCCTTCAACAGGTTTCTTCGTTTTTCATTATTTACAATTTGTGCATTGTGCCTTCGCAATTGTTCGAAGCGGCTGAATTCTTCATATAAAAACGTAATGGGACTTTCAAGTGCGTTGATGCCGCTGATTTCATAATCCCGTTTGTTGTATCCGAGTTTCTGAATGTCGCGTTCGATGGCTTCCAGGTCGCGCGGAGCGATCACGTGGACTTCGGGAAGTTGAACTTCCTTTCTCTTTAACCTTACAAGTACGTCATATCGCGGTTTTGGCAGAGAATCCCTGAAACAATATTTTACAAATTCATAGCCAATAACTGCAATTACCAGCGTGTCATTTTTGTTGATGTCAATACTGAAAGAGCCATCTGCCTTTCCGTAAAAACCATGCTGCGTTCCCATATCCACAATCATGAAATTATTAAGATCCGGTTTTGTTGTCAGCGGATCATACACGCGCCCGTTGACGTGAACGAGGTTGGAATCAGATTGTGCGTTACAAATGTTGAAAGTAAAAAGAAAGTTGCAAAAGATAAGAAGTAGTCTCATTGAAGAAATTTAGAATTGGTGTAAAGGTAGTTTGATTAATTTATTGGTTGAAGGGTTAAATGGTTTATTAGTAAAATGGTTTAAAGGTTGAATAGTTAAATGGATTACTATTCTTCTCAACGGAACCGGCTGTTTCAAATCAACAAATCAACAAGTTCCCCGACCCCTTCCTATATTCGCTGCTCAAATTAACTCACAACCCATGACACCACCCCGCATCCGCGCAACAGAAAACCTTCACATATTATTATGGCTGATCAAAGATATTTGCTGGGTGCAGGACTATAGGGTTCTTGGAGTGAGTTTAATTATTCCTACGATCTCAGTTGCAATATTTCTGACGGCAAAGGCTGGAAAAATAAGAGTAGAATTCATTCATAACCTTGCAGTTGTATTCTGGCTTTGTGCAAACAGCGTATGGATGATCGGAGAATTTTTTTACAACGATTCAACAAGACTGTATGCGTTGGTCTTTTTCGGGATGGGGTTGATTACGTTGGCGGTGCATTATTTGCCGAAGTGGACAATGGGTGTAAAAAGTCATTAGTCATTTAGTCATTGGTCATTCGACCCGTCGTGAAGAAAAAATTATTTGATTAAAAGGAGTTTATTTGAATACCTTCGATTGATATAACACATTCTCCATGGGTAACAGACGGTCATTTATTCAACAGGCAGGGACAATTGCAGCGGCGGCATCAGTTCTTCCGCTGATGGATCTTTTCAGCGCAGAAAAAGTAGAAGCAGCTGCAAAAAAGATAGAATATCTTTCACCAATAGACGCTGCCCGGGACGAGGACTTCTGGTTTACCGTGAGACAGTCATACACGGTTTCACCAAACATCATCAACCTCAATAACGGTGGCGTTAGTCCGCAACCTGTTGTAACGCAGGATGCGCTCGACCGCTATGTTCGCCTTGCCAACCAGGGTCCTGCATATTACATGTGGCAAACAATAGGAATGGAACGGGAGAATGTGCGCAGGGGGTTGGCTGATCTTGCCGGTGTAAGCGCGGAAGAAATTGCCATCAACAGGAATTCATCTGAAGCGCTGGAGACGGTGATTTTTGGAATGGATCTGAAAGAAGGGGATGAAGTGCTGACCACCAATCAGGATTATCCGAACATGATGAGCGCGTTGCACCAGCGTGAGTTGAGGGATAAAATTAAAGTGGTGAAAATTTCTGTTCCTGTTCCATGTGAGGATCCGTCAATCATCGTGGAGCGGTTCAGAAAAGCGATCACGCCAAATACAAAAGTGATATTGATGTGTCATGTCATCAACCTTACCGGACAGATTATGCCTGTGCGTGCAGTGAGCGATATGGCGCATGAAAAAAATATTGAAGTGATCTGTGACGGAGCGCATTCTTTCGCACATCTTGATTTTAGAATCCCGGAACTGCATTGTGATTATTTCGGTACAAGCCTGCACAAATGGCTGTGCGCACCTTTCGGGACGGGGATGTTATGGATGAAGAAAGAGAAAATTAAAAATATCTGGCCTTTACTTGCGCATCCTGAACCGCAAAGCGATGACATTAAGAAATTTGAAAATCTCGGTACGCGCTCATTTCCGATAGAAGCAGCGATAGGAGAGTCCATTAGTTTTCACAATGGCATTGGAATAAAAAGGAAAGAAGAACGATTGCGTTACCTGAAGAATTACTGGGCAGAAAAAATTATTAAACTTCCGAAAGTAAAACTGAACACATCTTTGAAACGCGAATACTCCGGCGCCATCGGCAACTTTAGTATTGATGGCATGGAGCCTTCACAAATCATTGACAAACTTTTCGGTGATTATAAAATCTATACAACACCAATTGTACATGATGAGTTCAAAGGCGTGCGCGTGTCGCCGAATGTTTATACTTCATTAGGTGAGTTGGATTATTTTGTGGGTGCGGTGGAGAAGATCTCAAAGGGGTAATCAAAGAAATACCTTTCTCTCCTTTGAGTTGTCATTGCGAAGGAGGTACGACTGAGGCAATCCTTAACTTTGAAAAATGCTTCACACTAAAGGCGGTTTCGTATACATTATCACCAATAAAAATCACACTGTACTTTACACCGGAGTTACGAGTGATTTGGAACGAAGGATTGAAGAACATAGATCAGGTAAGTACAAAGGAAGTTTTACTCAGAAATACAATTGTAATGAATTGGTTTACGATGAGGGCTTTCCATATATCACATCTGCAATCGCAGAAGAGAAAGGAATCAAGGCTGGTAGCCGGAAGAAGAAAATTGAGTTGACTACAATTAATATTATTAAATGTGAAATCAAAAGTACATCACATTCTAAAATAGCCCCGATAGTAACGAAGCCCAAAGGGCGAAGTGGATAGCGGGACGGAATACAACGATGAAACGGGGAACATTTGCTCCTGAAAATTTTTTGATTTAAGAATAACGAACAAGGAATTTAGAATGATGAATTATTTTCATATTGCCGAATTCAAATTTTGTCTATTGTCTCAATGACCAATGATTCAATGACGGCTGTTCTCTCCGGCGGCTCCTCATCCCGCATCCACACGACTCACCGTCAATATCCCATGTATATCTTTTAATTTTTTCATCAGCTTGAGGAGGTGTTCTGTATCGTGTACAAAGAGCATGATGGTGCCATCAAAAATTCCATCGTTGCTATCAATACTGATGCTGCGCATGTTTACTTTCAACTGACTGCTGATGACTTTTGAAATTTTATTTACAATTCCAACTTCATCAATGCCTGTCATCCTGATGCCGGCGAGGAATGCGATCTGTTGCTGGTTAGTCCATTTTGCTTTGACGATGCGGTAAGCGTAGTTGCTCATGAGCTGCATGGCATTCGGGCAATTCACGCGGTGGATTTTTATTCCTTCGCCAACGGTTACAAATCCAAAAACGTCGTCACCGGGAATGGGATTGCAGCAGGTGGATAGCTTGTAGTCAATACGGTCGAGGTTTTCACCGATCACGAGCATGTCGCTATTGCCACGAATACTGCGCACCATGTGTTCGAGCGACTGCTGTTCCTGTGGGCGTGGTGCCTTTGCCTTGATCTGTCCTTTTTCTTCAGCGAAATCTTTTAAATCATAAATGTCGAGGATGCCTTTGGCGATACGGTAATACAATTCAAGCGTACTCGGAATTTTGTAAAAGGCAAGGAGTTCGTTTATGTTTTCGTTGTTGAAATTTATTTTGAGGTGCTTGAGTTTTCGCTGGAGGATTTCTTTTCCGTCGTCGGCCACACTTTTCTTTTCTTCCTTCAGTGCATTTTTAATTTTGGATTTCGCCTTTGCAGTAACCACAAAATTCAGCCAGTCTTCTTTTGGCGTTTGTTTATTGGAAGTAAGGATCTCGGCCTGGTCGCCGCTGCGCAATTTATGACTGAGCGGAACGAGTTTGTGATTCACCTTTGCACCGATGCATTTGCTGCCGAGTGCGCTGTGGATTTCAAAAGCAAAGTCAAGTGCTGTACTACCTCCCGGCAAAGATTTCAATTCACCGTTCGGAGTAAACACAAATATTTCATCACTGAAAAGATTCAGTTTAAAGTCGTCAATAAAATCAATGGCATCGCTTTCGGGATTTTCAAGAAGCTCGCGGATCTTGCTGATCCATTCATCCACTGCACTTTCAGCAGCGCTCTCTTTATATTTCCAGTGTGCAGCATAGCCTTTCTCAGCAATTTCATCCATGCGGCGGGAGCGGATCTGAACTTCCACCCATCGTCCGCCGGGTCCCATTACCGTGGTATGCAGCGATTCATAACCGGTACTTTTTGGCGTTGAAATCCAGTCGCGCAAACGGTCAGGATTGGGGTGGTAAAAATCGGTGACGATGGAATATACTTTCCAGCACAATGCTTTTTCGTCTTCTTCATTGGCTTCGATAATGATACGGATGGCAAAGATGTCGTAGATCTCATCGAATTCCACTGCCTGCTTTTTCATTTTCGTCCAGATGGAATGAATGGACTTGGGACGTCCTTTGATTTCGCATTTCAACCCTTGTCTCACTATTTCATCGCCTATGGGCGTACTGAATTCATTGATGAATCGCTGGCGTTCTCTTTTCGTTTCCTGAAGTTTGGTATTGATGTCATCATAAATTTCAGGATCAGTATATTTCATCGCAAGGTCGTCGAGTTCTACTTTGATGGCATAGAGGCCGAGACGGTGGGCAAGGGGTGCATAGAGGTAAGCAGTTTCACTTGCAATCTTCAGTTGTTTCTCCCGTGCCATGTGATCAAGCGTCCGCATGTTGTGCAGGCGGTCGGCAAGTTTGATGAGGATGACACGGATGTCGTCGCTAAGTGTGAGTAAAACTTTCCTGAAATTTTCTGCCTGAAGTGAAGTGCCCTGTTCAAATACTCCGGAAATTTTTGTGAGCCCGTCAACAATGGTCCCGACTTTCTTTCCGAAATTCTTTTCAATATCATTCAGTGTAAGATGGGTATCTTCAACGGTGTCATGTAAAAGTGCAGCGATGATAGCCACTGTTCCGAGTCCGATTTCTTCTGCCACAATCTGTGCAACGGCAAGCGGGTGAATGATGTAAGGCAGTCCGCTTTTGCGGCGCATATCCTTGTGCGCTTCAAGGGCCATGTTAAACGCAAGACGGATTTCTTTTTTCTCATGCTTGGTAATGCCCGGTCGGCAAGCACGCAATAAGGCACGGTAACGGTTGAGGATATGTTTTTTTTCCTCGTCGGCATTAAATGTTGTGGATACCTGCTCCTGCATAGGGGTACGAATAACGAATGGTACGAATATACGAATTGAGGAGTAGAAAGCGAAAGTGATAATTGTAGAAGTGAAGATTGAATGGTTGATTAAGGTTGATTAGTTGATATCCCAAAAATGTAGAATGTGGCTGCTAAACAATAAACCACTCAACCATTCAACCATTAAACTATTCGACTAAACTCCCTTCTTCAACGCAAGAATCGAAAAGTCATTATCCTCTTTACGGATAGTATTACTCAGTTTTCCCAGTCCGTCAATTTCCATTTCTACAACATCATTGGGCTGCAGCCATTGTGGTTTGAAGTTCGGATCATTGAATAGCCCCGTTCCATTGAGTTCGAGAAAACATCCTGTTCCGACTGTTCCGCTGCCGATTACATCTCCGGGAAGTATGTCAACGCCGTATGCACACCGTTCAATAATTTCTGCAAACGTCCAGTCCATGTCAACGAGATTTCCGGCACTTACCTGCTTTCCGTTTACCAAACATTTCATTGCAAGATTGTAACGGTTACCAACGTGATTTTCTTTTGCGGGAACTTTAAATGGTTCCAGTTCATCAGGGGTAACAAGCCATGGACCAATCACCGTCGAAAAATCTTTTCCTTTTGCGGGACCGAGGTTGAGCATCATTTCTTCCATCTGTAATGTGCGTGCACTCATGTCGTTCATGATCATATAACCGGCAATGTATTCATCTGCTTCTGATGCTTTGATATTTCTTCCTTTCTTTCCAATGACAACAGATGCTTCCAGTTCAAAATCCAGTTTCTGAAAATGATCGGGCATACAAAAAATATCGCCGGGGCCCTGAATTGCATTGTGGTTCGTGAAATAAAAAATCGGGTATTGGTCAAACTCTTTTATCATTTCCACTTTTCTGTTTCTTCTTGCTGCGGCTACGTGTTGACGGAAAGCATATCCGTCGCGACAGGAAGTGGGGTGGGGGACCGGAGCGAGAAGCCGGTATTCAGTTTGAGTCCCGATAATTATCGGAATGAGGTCTTGGTTTTGAGATTTAATAATAAGTTCATTGATCTCCTTTGCTGTTTTCATTGCCTTCTCTCCGAGTTGTAAAAAAGCAAGCATGTCATCCGGCAACGGATTTTTGCCAAGTGCTTTTGCTGAATCAGAAAGATTGTAGATTTTTCCTTCGTGGTAAATTCCAAGATGTTCAAGTGAATTGCTTAGGTAGGAGACGAGTTTCATTATTTGTAATTTTTTTTCTGATTGAATTAATAAAGGAAAACCGCTAACAGGAATTTATAATCGGAAAAGGCGGCAAAGTGAAATCAAATGTTGAATGACTATTTGCGCGTTGGTGTATTTGAAAATATAACTTTCAGAAAATAAATTCCTGAATTCAAATACTTATTTGAAAGGAAGATAATTTACTTTTTCTGAATTGTTCAGGTAAATGTCAATAACTGAATACCGGAATATTAATTGCGATCAGTTTCAGTTCTAAAATACCGATAACCCATTTAAAGATTGGCGTGTGCTTTCGCTGCCTGATTTTTCATCCATTCAGTGGTAACAGATCCCGGGCGTTCAAGCGGATGACCCAGCGCCCTGTCCCAAAGCAATGAAGCAAGAACGCCAAGAGAACGAGATACGCCGAATAGCACAGTATAAAAATCGTGTTCAACCAGACCATAATGTATCAGCAATGCTCCGCTGTGTGCATCCACATTCGGCCATGGGTTTTTAATTTTTTTAATTCCGGAAAGTATCGGCGGTACCTCTTCATACAACATGTGTACGATTTTACAGTTCTCATCATCCGGCATATATTTTTTTGCAAATTCCATTTGTGCAAGGAATCGTGGATCTGTTTTGCGCAATACGGCATGGCCATATCCCGGAACTACTTTTCCTTCTTCAATGGTTTTCATCACGTATTCTTTGATCTGCTCCTGTGATGGAAGTCCTCCGTCATAATAATTACGCAGGTCAATGATCCATCGAACCATCTCCTGGTTGGCCAGGCCATGCAGCGGACCTGCGAGACCGTTCATTCCTGCTGCAAGCGAGAGGTAAGGATCAGACAGTGCAGAACCGACAAGGTGTGTGGCATGTGCAGAAACGTTTCCGCCCTCATGATCAGCATGAATGGTGAGGTAAAGGCGCATCAGGCGTTTCATGTTGTAGTCGTCAAACCCAAGCATATGTGCAAAATTTGCCGCCCAGTCAAGTGTAGGATCTGGTTCGATATGAACATTATTCTTGTACACTCTTCTGTAAATATATGCAGCCACACGAGGCAGACGTGAGATGAGATTCATCACATCTTCGTACATCGCATCCCAGTAATCTTTTTTGTTTAAACCTTTGCGGTAAGACGCCGCAAATACGCTTTCGGTCTGCAAAGCCATGATGGCACAGGTAAATTGTGTCATCGGATGCATAGTAAGCGGAAGGGTATCAAGCATGTCGAGCACATGTTTTGGTACATGACTTCTTCTTGCCCATGCATTACTCACATGGCTTACGTCATCTTCATCCGGTAATTCACCGATCAACATCAAATGAAATATTCCTTCCGGCAATGGTTCAGTATCGCCCTGTGCTTTTGGTAACTTAGCCCTCAGCTCCGGTATGCTGTAACCACGAAATCGTATTCCTTCGTCCGGATCAAGTTTGCTGGTTTCTGTAACCATACCGATCATTCCTTTCATCCCGCTATAAACCTGATCAATAGTGTATGATCCAATGACCTGATTACCGTTTTCTTTTACAAACTCCTTCATTTCTGCGGCGAAGGGCAGTGCAACTTTTGCAAATTTTACTTTTAGTTTATCGTTCTTCACTTTTATTATTATTTGTTTTTATTTCTTAATCAGTTACGACGCTGATATTTTAGCGACGCATATTGGGTTGTCCGGGACCTTTCTGAATATTGGGATTGTTCTGAACGGCCATCTCAGGTAAGATAATAACCAGACTTGCAAGAAAAGCAAGAATCAGAAGCGTCCATAGTGCCACCCGTGTATATTTTTTAGTTTTATGCGTAGAAAAAAATTTCGATTTTTTTTTCGTACTGATTTTCTTTCGTAACCGGCCGCTGTTCGGAGAAATGGTGTAACCCTCACGCAACAATCGTTCGAGCTTTTCCGGAGAGAGATCTTCAGGGTAGAGTCCTGAACTTCGTTGACTACTCATTTTATGTTTTAGAATGACGTGATAAAATTAAAAAATCATTCGGGATAATACTGATTCATTTGAAAATAATTGCCTTTCAACTGTTCAAAAACTTAAACCCCTTGCTTCCAAAGGCTGCCCGCTCACCCAGCATCTCCTCAATACGCAGCAACTGATTGTACTTTGCAACCCTGTCTGACCGCGATGCCGAGCCCGTCTTGATCTGTCCGCAACTTAATGCTACTGCAAGGTCGGCAATGGTGCTGTCCTCCGTTTCTCCCGACCTGTGACTCATTACGCTTGTATAACCACTGCCATGAGCCATATTCACTGCTGCTATCGTTTCAGTGAGCGTGCCTATCTGGTTTACCTTAATGAGGATGGAATTTGCTATGCCTTTATCAATCCCTTCCTTCAGTCTTTTTACATTGGTAACGAATAAGTCATCCCCGACAAGCTGAATTTTTTTGCTGCACAATTCAGAAAGTTTCTTCCATCCGTCCCAGTCATCTTCAGCCATTCCGTCTTCAATAGAAATAATCGGATATTTATTTGCCCATTCGGCCCAGAAACCCGCAAGTTCATCTGAAGTCATTTCATCACCGGTTGATTTTTTGAAAACATATTTCTTTTTTGAGGCGTCATAAAATTCTGAAGAGGCCGCATCCATGGCAATGAATACGTCCTTGCCTGCTGTGTAACCCGCAACACCAATGGCTTCCATTACACATTGAATGGCTTCTTCGTTGGATTTAAGGTTGGGCGCGAAGCCACCTTCATCCCCGACATTTGTACTCAAGCCCTTTTTCTTCAATACGGCTTTCAGGTGATGAAAAATTTCAGCCCCCATGCGCAGCGCTTCAGTAAATGATGACGCCCCGAAAGGCATGACCATGAATTCCTGGAAATCAATACCATTGTCGGCATGTGCTCCGCCATTCAATATATTCAACATCGGCACGGGAAGAATGTTGGCATTGTCGCCACCTACATAATTGAACAATGGTTTTTTTATTTCATCAGCAGCAGCTTTTGCGCTGGCAAGTGAAACACCGAGAATTGCATTGGCACCGAGTTTGGATTTATTTTCAGTCCCATCAAGGTCAATCATTGCCTGATCAATCTTCTTTTGCTCTGAAACAGTCATCCCTTTCAGTTTCTGAAAAATAGTTGTGTTTACATTTTCAACGGCTTTCAATACACCCTTTCCAAGGTATTTCGTTTTGTCGCCATCACGCAGTTCAACCGCTTCATGTACCCCGGTGGAAGCGCCCGAAGGAACAGCTGCCCGGCCGAAAGCACCGGTTGATGTAGTAACGTCAACTTCTATTGTTGGATTTCCCCTTGAATCAAGAATCTGCCTTGCTTTTATTGTTGAAATACTGCTCATTTTGGATAAAAATTTTTGCCGCGCTAAAGTATGAAAAGAAGTTATTCGTGAGTGACATTTGAATCTGATTGCTTCACATAGAACATGATAGATGTCAACGAAGTATGATTCAGGAAAAGAGACTCGTTGAAGATTAAATAGTGGACGACAGTATTAATTTGTCTGAAACCACATGTTATCTTCGCCACCAATGCATAAGGTATTCCGCACATTTGAATTTTTGAAAAACAGGCTGAAGGCAGGTGATGAACATGACATACATTCACCATTTGTATATGATCTTTACACCAATGTAATCACTGCAAAAAGTACGTATTATGCTTTCGAAAAGATTGAATCTATAAGGGCTAAAATGTTGCTCTCCGAAGAAAATATTCCTGTGCATGATTTCGGAACAGGCGGGGAAGAAAAAAATCAGCGGATATTAAGTCTGAACTATATCACAAAGAATTTTGTCAAGCCGAAAGAGGAGGCGCAGTTACTTTTCAGACTTGTAAATTTTTTCAGGCCTGAGAATATTCTGGAATTGGGAACTTCATTGGGTATTACAACCCTTTACCTTGCTATGCCCGACAGCAAAAGCAAGTTGGTTACAGTGGAAGGTTGTCCTAACGTTTCAGCTGTTGCAGGAAAAAATTTTAAAAGGTGCGGGATGGGGAATATTACTCAGGTCACAGGAGAATTCAGCAAGAGTCTGCCACAGGCACTGAGTCATTTTAAAAAAATAGACTTTGCATATTTTGACGGGAACCACAGAAAAGACGCCACCCTCAGCTATTTTAATTCATGTCTGCCATTTCATCACCATGATTCCGTTTTTGTATTTGATGATATTTACTGGAGTAAAGAAATGTCAATGGCATGGAATGAAATCAGAAACCATCCTGCTGTTACCTTGAGTATTGATTTATATCGGTTGGGAATAATTCTATTTCGTGATAGTTTGCCAAAACAACATTTTAAACTTAAATTTTAGAAGCCTTACGAAAAAGTCAAAAATCACAAATAGTCATCAATCTATATTGATGTTGTAAATATTACATATTACATTTTACATCTGTTTCCCCTCCAAATATAACTTTACGGTAACAGAATTAAATTTACTTTTGGCTTCCATCATATGTCAGTCATTGAACTCAAAAATATAAGCCGAACATATCGGATCGGAAGCGAAATAATTCATGCACTCCGGAGCGTTACCATGTCAATCAACAAGGGAGAATATGTCGCACTTATGGGGCCTTCCGGTTCGGGCAAGTCTACCCTGATGAATATTCTGGGATGCCTTGACACACCTTCCGGTGGAGAATATATCCTGAACAGCAACCTCGTGAGTACGATGAAGGACAATGAACTTGCAGAGATCCGCAACCATGAAATTGGTTTTGTATTTCAAACTTTCAACCTCATTCCAAGGAGTTCGGCACTAGATAACGTTGCATTGCCGCTGGTGTATGCAGGTTTCAGCAAATCAAAAAGGAATGAAAGAGCGACTGAAGTTCTCGGTGAGGTGGGCCTGGGAGATCGGGTTACGCACAAGCCCAATGAACTCAGTGGCGGTCAGCGGCAGCGTGTTGCCATAGCACGTGCGCTGGTAAACAATCCGTCAATCATTCTTGCTGATGAACCTACCGGAAACCTGGATTCAAAAACTTCGGAAGAAATAATGTCATTGTTTGAAGTGATTCATGAGCGTGGAAACACCATCATTATTGTCACCCATGAAGAAGACATTGCACAGCATGCGCATCGCATAGTCAGGTTAAAAGATGGTCTTATCGAAACTGACGAGATAAATAAGAATATCCGCAAGGCCATTGTTGCCTGAGAATTATAGCCGCCAATGAAAATTTACACAAAGAAAGGCGACAGTGGGACCACGCAACTGATCGGCGGAACAAGGGTCCCCAAGCACCATATCCGCATTGAGTCGTACGGAACGATTGACGAGCTGAATTCATTCATCGGCTTACTGCGAGATCAGTCCATTTCAGATTCGCATAAAAGAAATCTGATAGAAATCCAGGACAGACTTTTTACAATAGGCTCAACGCTGGCCACTGATCCGGATAAATCTCTAGAGAAATTCAGAGAACGGATTCCTGACCTGAAAGAAGAAGATGTTTTGCTGCTTGAAAAGGAGATGGACCTCATGGACAAAACACTTCCGGAGATGAAATCTTTTGTACTTCCTGGCGGACATCCCACTGTTTCCCATTGTCATATTGCGCGATGTGTTTGCAGAAGGGCTGAGCGGCTTGTTACCCACCTGTCAGAAATTGATTCTGTAGAACCGTTGGTTATTAAATACCTGAACCGCCTTTCGGATTATTTATTTGTCCTCTCGCGGATGCTTGCCATGGAACTAAATGCCGGTGAGACCCCCTGGAAGCCGAGAATCTGACCTTACGTGCTGTTCCTCAGCCAATCAGGCTCCGGCAATAAATTTATTCACTGGCGTTTGAGGGAACAATATTTTTTTACTTTTGCAACCCTTAAAACAGGGGGTGAGAATTCTCTTCCTGCTAACGATATAAATTATGTACTGGACCCTTGAACTTGCACAACACTTAGAAGACGCTCCATGGCCTGCAACCAAAGATGAGCTGATTGATTATGCCATCAGGAGTGGCGCACCGATGGAGGTTATTGAAAACCTTCAGGAGCTCGAAGACGAAGGAGATACTTATGAAAATATTGAGGAGATCTGGCCGGATTATCCGACCAAGGATGATTTCTTTTTTAATGAAGACGAATATTAATCCGTCTCTAATAAGATAATTCAGCAGGAGCTTCAGGGCTCCTTCTTTTTTATAAAGTTTATTCAACAAAAAAAACGTCCCGTTTTCACAGGACGTTTTTCATTTTTGGTAGATCGTGTTTGATGGATTATACGTTCTCGACAACACGCGGAGCTGCACCAAGGATTTCTTCATTTGCATACTCTGCATATTGCGCAAAGTTTTTTACAAACGAAGCAGCAAGAGAATTTGCTTTCGCATCGTAGGCGTTTTTATCACTCCAGGTATTTCGGGGATTCAGTATTTCATCCGGCACATTCGGACAGGTTGAAGGGAAGTTTAATCCGAATACAGGCATGATCTCAAATTTTACTTTCTCAAGTTCACCATTGATGGCAGCGGTAATCATGGCGCGGGTATAGGAAAGTTTCATCCTCGAACCCACTCCGTAGGAACCACCGCTCCAGCCGGTGTTGAGCAACCATACATTTACTTTATTCTTTTTTAATTTTTCCCCAAGTAGCTCAGCATATTTTGTAGGGTGAAGCGGCAGAAAAGCCTTACCGAAACATGCGCTGAAAGTGGTGGATGGCTCTGTAACTCCAACTTCTGTACCGGCAACTTTAGCAGTATAGCCGCTGATAAAATGATACATGGCCTGCCCCGCATTGAGACGGGAAATAGGAGGGAGTACACCGAAGGCATCACAGGTGAGGAAGAAAATATTCTTGGGAATTCCGGCTACACTTGGTTCCACTGCATTTGTGATGTGGTGAATCGGATAAGCGACGCGTGTGTTTTCTGTTTTGGTGATGTTATCGTAGTCAACTGTGGTCGTACCTTCATAGAATTCAGTGTTTTCCACCAGTGCTCCGAATTTTATCGCGTTGAAAATTTCAGGCTCTTTTTCCTTTGACAGATTTACGCACTTTGCATAACAACCACCTTCAAAATTAAAAACTGAATTTTCCGCCCATCCGTGTTCATCGTCCCCTATCAGTCCACGGTTCGGATCAGCACTTAAAGTCGTTTTTCCTGTTCCTGAAAGTCCGAAGAAAATGGCAGTATCTTTTTCCTTGCCGATATTGGCGCTGCAATGCATACTCAGCACTTCTTTATCATTCGGCAATACATAATTGAGAACAGTAAATATTCCTTTCTTGATTTCGCCTGTATAAGCCGTTCCGCCAATCAAAATCAATTTCTTAGTGAAATTGATCATGGCAAAATTTTCAGACCGCGTTCCATCAGTTTTTGGATCAGCATGAAATCCCGGTGCGCAAATAATGCTCCAGTCACTTTTTGCATTCGCTAAAATTTCTTCCCTGGAAGGTCGAAGAAAAAGATTAGCCGCGAAAAGATTGGCCCAGGGAGTTTCTGTAACTACCCGGATGTTCAGTCTGTATTTGGGATCAGCACATGCATAGCTGTCGCGTACATATATGGTGCGTCCCTGCAAATAAGCAGTCATCTTGTTATGCATGTGATCAAAATATTCCGGAGAAATTTTGATATTGATATCACCCCACCACACTGTATTCTCAGTGGTCGAATCACATACAATAAATTTATCTTTTGGAGAACGACCTGTAAATTTTCCGGTGTCAACAGCAAGGGCGCCCATGTCTGTCAACATCCCTTCACCCCTGATAATAGTCTCCTCAACAAGCTCGGCAGGAGTCAGGTTCCAGTATGCATCCCCGATATTGTTTATCCCCAAATCAGTAACGGTAGCATCTTTGGCTTTAAGCCCGAATTCATTAATCATCAGCTTTTATTTTGATGGCGCAAAGAAAAGGAAAAAATCCAATGAGAATTTGAAATAACCACAAGAAGTTACCAATAAAGAGTAACATGATGTTTAAGAAATTGTAATATTTCCCTTAGAAATCTTAACTTCAGATTATCTCCCTTTTCTGCAGGCCTGATTTTCAATAAAATGAACGTGTTCAGCTGTTTTCAACGCTTCCTTAACCCCTTTTTTGAAATCGGAAACAGTTGATTCTGTAACTCCTCTAAAAGGGAAACAGTAGTCCGTTTCTCCTTCCCGCCCCCAGTGTATTTTTGAATAAGAAATTATCAGATTGTATTTCTTTTCAAAAGATTCAATAAAAGACAATAATTTTTCTGTCTGGCCACGATCAATTCCGGCTCCGATAGAATAAAAGCTGATTATAAATTTCATGATTGAATCAGACGATTCAGATGAAATGGTTTTATTCTCATCAATTCCTACCGCATCCCCGGTTAAAATCGTTTCGGCTTTACTTTCTGTATTGGGATTTTGCTTTGCGGTTACAGGTTTATTCTCTTTGCAGGAACAGAGTGCAAGGATCAGGAAGGAAAAAATAGCGGAATTTATTTTCATAGCGCTTTGTTTTTTAAAATCGAAAATAATAGCATTCCCCAGCCTATGACAAAACACAGTCCACCGAGAGGTGTTACCGGTCCTAAAAATTTCCATGATGAAATTCCAAGAATATCTCTTGCTGACAAGAGGTATAAAGATCCGCTGAAAAAAATAATTCCCGCAAGAAAAAAATATCCAGAATAAAGAGTCGTTGAAGAATTGAATTTCTCAAAAATAATTCCAAGAAAAATTAATGCTAGAGCATGATACATCTGGTATTTCACACCGGTCTCAAAAACCTGCAATTGGTCAGGTTCCATCCTCGCCTTTAATGCATGTGCTCCGAATGCCCCTAATATTACTGCCAACGCCGCCAAAGCAGAACCGGAGGCAAGGAAAAGTCTGTTCAAAATAAATTGTGTTTTATCGCTGTGCGTTGATGTAATTATTCAAATCATCAATGGAACTTTCAAAACCGAAAGCATCATTCACCTTATAGAAATTGCCGATGTCGTAGGTATGACCATAGGCATATTTTGCAAAATCCAGTTTCGTTTGCTCAAAAGTAAAAAGTCCCATCACTTCACGCACTTGTGAACTGGTTAGACAGTTGTTATTGAGCACCTGTTTTGCCATTGTCATCTTGCTATCCTCAAAAGATTTTGAACCCAATGAGCTTTTAAATGAATCAAAATCACCACGGCTCATTGGAACAGGGCAACCTACTTTACCATTGTATCCATCAACATAAACAACGGTTTGGACAGGAGGAGGCGGTTCCTGGTAAGTAGTAGTGCTGGTATGTGTTGTAGTCGTTGTCGTGGTAGAAGTGCTTTCCATATTTCCATCCATACCCGATATATTCATATTTAACCCGCCGCCTGTTCCGTCAACATTCACACCCATATTAATACTTACATTATCAGGATGTCCTGACGAAGTCGTAGTAGACTGGCGTGTCGTTGTGGTAGAACCCCCCACTGCCGGTGCTGTGGAGTAAACAATTACGGTCTGATTGGGTGCCGAAGGAGGCGCCTGTGCAAGCGGAATTTCGCTTACATATCTGATAACATACGCTCCTTTATTATTTTTCCTGATGGCATAAGTCACTTCTGCGCCCATGTCAACGAAGTTTAAGGTGTAATCAACCATACCCAGAGATTTATCTTCGAAAATTACACGCGTCTTATAAGAAGGAGCGTTCAGTCCGGTAAGTTTTACGTTTGTCTCGGCTTTTTCATTCTGAAGAATGCCATTGAGGACTAAATTGAAATGCTCTCCATTCTCAGCAAAAAATATTGCGTTGGAAGTTTGTGCACCGGAAAAAATTGGAGCTGCCAAAAATAAGGCAACATAAAGTAAATTGATTTTCATATGAAGTTGTTAGTGGTAGAAATGAAGGTTTTTAGGTATTGCGGACAAAGATAAAGGAATCATTAAATCATAAAACAGAGTATGTGAATATGCCTGATTATTTTACCTGAAAACACCCGGCTTTTCGGTTCTAATTGAGAAATCGGTATCGGAATATTTTGAGGATCAAAGGGTATAAGCATGGAATGATAAAAATAATTATTTTTTGCTGAATATGAGATCGGAGCCCGGTATACCATGGGGTGAGGATGATGAAACAGGCCGGGCTGAGGTTATCTTCGGCTCATTATTATCTCTAAAATGCAAAAAAAAATCCGTCATTTCTGACGGACCTTTTGTTATTTTTCTGACCGGTTACCCAATGAGGAATTTCGGAATTTATTTTCCTTTAGCATGCATATCATCGCTGACTGTGAGTCGTTTACGGCCACGGGATCTGCGGGCAGCGATAACTCTGCGTCCGTTAGGTGTGCTCATACGCTCACGAAATCCATGCTTGTTTTTACGTCTGCGGTTCGAGGGTTGGAATGTTCTTTTCATCGTTAATAACTGTTTTCTTGCTTATTTTCAAAAACGGTCGGCAAAGGTAATAATCAATTCCAATCTGCAAAATTAGTTGGTTAGTTTATTTGTTTGGCCCGGTAACATAAATAATTGCTCGAAATATTTATTTCGACTAATCAACTAATCAACCCCACAAATAATCAACTATTTCGGTAGAAGTACCGCAAACGGAACAATCATCTCCTCCATTGAAATACCTCCATGCTGCAAAGTATTCCTGTAATAGGTAACGTAGTGGTTGTAGTTATTCGGGTACGCAAAAAAGTCGTTGTTCTTCGCAAAGACAAACGTCTGACTTAGATGCTGACGGGGAAGCATGGCATCAATCGGATTTTTTATTTCAAAAACTTCTTTCCTGTCATAGTTCATATTCCGCCCTTGCTTGTAGCGGAGGTTTGTATTCACCGTTTTATCCCCGACAATCTTCACGGGATCTTTTACGCGGATGGTGCCGTGGTCGGTGGTAATAATTATTCTTCCTTTTTTCTCTGCAATGGATTTGATGGCTTCGAATAGTGGTGAATGCTCAAACCATGAATGTGTGAGTGAACGGTAAGCTGCTTCATCGTCTGCAAGTTCTCTAATCATTTCCATTTCTGTGCGTGAATGAGAAAGCATATCAACAAAATTGTAAACAATAACATTCAGTTTATTCTGGGCCATGGAATGAATATCGTCAACCATTTTTTTGCCGTCGGCGTTGTTGGTGATCTTAACGTATGAATGCTTGTATTCTTTTCTGAAACGTTTCAGACAATCGGCAAGAAATTCCTTTTCATGCATGTTCTTTCCACCTTCTTCTTCGTCATTCAGCCAGAGGTTAGGGAAACGCTGTTCAATTTCAGAAGGCATAAGACCGGCGAAAATGGCGTTGCGGGAATATTGGGTAGCCGTAGGTAAAATGCCGAGGTAAAGGTCATCTTCCTGCAACCGGAAATATTCAAGGATCATCGGCTGGATAATGCGCCACTGATCATAACGGAGGTTGTCAATCAGAATCATGTAGAGCGGCTCAGGAGCGGCATCTACAACAGGTAGTATTTTCTTTTTCATCAGCTGATGGCTCATCACCGGAACAGTATCATCGGTAGCCTTCAGCATTTTTACATAATTCGTTTCAATGAATTTGGAGAATAGAATATTCGCTTCACTTTTCTGAGAGGTCAGGATCTCATACATACTTTCATCAGCACTCTTCTGCAATTCCAGTTCCCAGTAAACAAGCTTGCGGTAGACGTCTTTCCATTCTTTCCAGGAGAGCTTGTCACTCAGGTTCATGCTGATGTTGCGGAATTCCTGCTGGTAACTTGTTGCAGTTTTTTCAGAGATGAGGCGTTTATTTTCCAGATTCTTTTTAATGGAGAGCAGGATCTGATTTGGATTAACGGGCTTGATGAGGTAGTCGGAGATCTTGCTGCCGATTGCTTCCTCCATGATTTCTTCAGCCTCGCTTTTAGTGATCATGATGATCGGAACTTCAGCGTTGATGTTTTTCATCTTCGATAAAGTTTCAATTCCTGAAAGTCCCGGCATATTTTCATCAAGAAAAATGATGTCGTAAGGATTTGCAATAAATTTATCTATCGCATCCTTTCCGTTGGTAACAGTGGTTACTTCATATCCCTTCTCCTGCAGGAACAATACATGTGGTTTCAACAAATCTATTTCATCATCAGCCCAGAGAATATTCACTTTGTCCATAAGAAGTGTGTCAGTATTATTTTTTTGCTGACGGTCAAAATTAGCAAAGATGTTTCGATTCATAGTTTTTTCTTTTAGCATATTAATCAGTAACGATTATAAAGAGGAAAGATTCAGTTGTTAACGAACATTAACGATGGCTACAATCGTAATGGACTAAGTACTAACAGAAGAACTTTTTATGAATAGACGCTGGCTTCCGGCTACTTGCTTCCGGCTGCTGGCTTCTTGCTATTTCATGTACTTTTCATGTTAATTATTTTCCATTGTAACCGGCTGTGTCTTGCCTGCTGCTTACTTATTTTAAGGTGTTCATTCTCTACAGTTTATGGTCTATAGTTTTCAGTTTTTGTAAATTATCTGCTGTTAATAAAGATTTCGAGACATTTTAAATAAAATTTCATTATTTTTGAATATGGAAGAAGTTTTAGAAAATAAAAGGCTAGAGAATTTATATAAGTATGAAATTCTTGACACACCCCCGGATGGTTACTTTGACGAAATAACTTCATTGGCAACGAAAATATTCAATGTGCCAATTGCAATAATTACTCTTGTTGATACGCATAGAATTTGGTTTAAATCATCCTATGGACTTGATGCAGAAGAAATACCAAGAAGCCCCGGTTTGTGCAGTTCGGCAATTTTGTCTCCGGATATTTATATAGTAGAGGATGCGCGAAATGATCCCCGTACACTTTCAAATCCATTAGTTGCCGGTATATTGGGATTACAATTTTACGCGGCGGCTCCGTTACGATCTTCTGATGGTTATAATTTGGGCACTGTATGTTTAATTGATAAAGAACCGAGAAGTTTGAATGCCCAAGAATCATCTATACTCAGGCAACTCTCAAGAATTGTAATGTCTCAATTTGAGTTGAAGCTTCAAGCAAGACTAATGATAAAGGAAATCCAGAAAAACATTGCTAATAAATAGAAAACCTTTGCGAACAGGAGGAGTTAGCGGGTTTTGGGGCTTAATTAAAAGTTGGTTTTGTACTTGTAAAGTCCGTGTGTAAACTAAAGTTTAGGGTTCCTTAATCCTCCACTTCTGCAACCTTCAAAACGTTGTTGGCTGTTACTTGCTTACTGCTTACAGCATGCTTTTTTCAGATTGTTCATTTTCTAATGTCTGTTGTTTTCATTTTTGTTTATTTCATATGGCCCATTGTTATTGGCTGGTACTTGCCAACTGCTTCTAACTTTTGACCACCGGCAGTTCAATTATAACGACCAGCTTCAATTGCGACCATTTGGTTTCTTGACTCTTGTGTCTTGATTTTGGCTTCTCGCTATTCCATGTTCTTTATTGTTAAGTGCTTTCAATTTCTACCGGCTGTTATTTGTCCACTGCCTACTGCCTGCTTTATTAAGGTTGTTCATTGTCTCTTGTCAACTTCATCTTGCTTCCGGCCACCGGCAGTTCAATAATAACGATCAATTTCAATTGCGACCCGTTGGTTTTCTTGACTCTTGACTCTTGTTTATTGACTACTCATATATTCACGGCTGCATTCTTCTTTCTCCACGATAAAACATTTGAAGATAACGTATCTTCGCCCTCCATGTCTTCTCTCAAAATTCTCAACGATCCGATATACGGCATCATCACTATGCCCAATGAGCGTGTGATGGATTTAATTCAACACCCTTACTTTCAACGATTGCGGAGGATCAGGCAGTTGGGTATGACGCACCTCGTTTATCCCGGAGCCAACCACACCCGCTTTCACCATGCACTCGGAGCCATGCACCTGATGCACCTTGCCATTGAAGTATTGAAATCAAAAGGCCATTTCATTCTCGAGGAAGAGGAAGAAGGAGTTCTCATAGCAATTCTTTTACATGATATCGGTCACGGTCCGTTTTCTCATGCGCTGGAAGACAGCATCGCTGAAGGGATCAGACATGAAGAGCTTTCATTGCTGATGATGGAAAAGCTCAACAAGGATTTCAACGGTGGTCTCACTTTAGCCATGAAAATTTTCAGGGATGAATACCCGAAGAAATTTCTGCATCAGTTGGTATCGAGTCAGCTTGACATGGACAGACTCGATTATTTATGCCGCGACAGTTTTTTTACCGGGGTATCAGAAGGTGTTATTTCACAGGACAGAATAATTAAAATGCTGGAAGTGCATGACGACGAACTGGCTATTGAAGCCAAAGGAATTTATTCCATTGAAAAATTTTTAGTCGCGAGAAGGCTTATGTACTGGCAGGTGTATCTCCACAAGACAGTGGTGAGTGCAGAAGGGTTGCTCATCAACATTCTGAAACGTGCAAGAAAACTTGTCATGGAAGGGAATGATTTATTCGGTACTCCGGCTTTCAAACTTTTCCTTTCAAATAATTTTACCAAAGCAGATTTTATCAATGATCCATCATTGCTGGATACTTTTGCGATGCTCGATGACAGCGATATAACTTCTTCGGTTAAAGTCTGGTGCTCACATTCTGATAAAGTACTGAGTCGTCTGTGTAAAGCAATCATCAACAGAAATCTTTTTAAAATAAGGATTCAGGATACGCCATTTACAGCTAAGGAAATAGAAGAAATAAAGGCTGATGTGAAAAGAAAGAATGACCTTACTGATGAGGAGTGTGCTTACTTTGTAATCGAAGACAAACTCGTGAACAACGCCTACAGCAGCCGTTACGATAAGATCAACATCCTGTATAAAGACGGAACGGTGAAAGACATTGCAGAGGCAGCCGATACGCTAAACATCAGCGCCATGAGTGAACCCGTGGAGAAATATTATTTGTGTTATCCAAAGTAAATACTAAATACGAATATGTGCTAATATAGAAATAGCGACCTGATGTGGCTGTGTAAATTTTACCACTTGATCAATAAATTCGTTGATCTTTCGTTGATGGTTTTTACTAACCTAACGGATAACAACCATTATGAAAATAATTCCTGTAGCATTATTACTAAGCATTACCATAAATGCGAGTGGTGACCAGTGGATACAGAAAGCAGATTTTATCGGTCAGCGGAGAAGTGGAGTCGCTTTTGCAATTAATCAAAAAGGGTACGTTGGAACCGGTTACCACCAGCAGGGAGGTGTATTCAAAGATTTTTGGAGCTACGATCCGTTTACAGATAGCTGGACTCAGGTTGCTGATCTTCCCGGAGTTGAAAGGACGGCTGCTTTTGGATTTGAAGCAGATGGTAAAGGATATGTAGGAGGCGGTTGGGTTTCTGTTGGAACCGGCAAAGATTTTTGGGAATACAATCCGATTGCAAATACATGGATTCAAAAAGCAGATTTCCCAAATCAGATTACCAATACGGTAGCATTTAGTATCGGCAATAAAGGTTTTGTCGGCACCGGCATTTCCAATTCTGCATTAACAAGTGACTTTTGGGAATTTGATCCACAAACAAATATTTGGGTTTCAAAGTCTCCTTTTCCCGGATTACCAAGATGCTATGCAATTGGATTTAGTATTGGAGGCAAAGGATACATCGGGACAGGTGAGAATGTCGGACAACAGTACAATGATTTTTATGAATATGATGCCATGACGAATTCCTGGGTTTCAAAAGCAGATTTTGGCGGAGGGCAAATTTCACGTGGATCTTGTTTTGTGTTGGATCAGAAGGGATATGTTGGAATAGGATTGGGAAATGTAATTATTACCGATGAATTATGGCAATACAACCCAATTGTTGATTCGTGGAATCAGAAACTGAATTTTCCCGGATCGCTTCGTGTTTCAGCCATGTCATTCTCAATCAATAATCGCGGATATATCTGCGCAGGAGATTCTATCGTAACCGGCGCCGGCGCCATTCAGGGAATAACGAATTGGGAATACTCACCTGATAGTTTAGACGGAATAAATGAATTGTCATTTGAAGAATCCGGAATAGAAATTTTTCCAAATCCCGTTCACGACTTTTTTAATGTTCACTCAAAATATCCTGTGTTGCTTTCTGTTTATTCCGAAGACGGAAAAATGATTTTTATAAACCGGAAATTTGAAGGTGAGTTGAGGGTTGATGCGCACAATTTGGCTTCAGGAATTTATTGTGTGAGGGCGGAGTTGAACAAGCATAGTTATGTGCACAGGTTGGTGAAAGAATAAATTGAAGGTTTTTTCTCTTATTACTTGTAGTTACTATTAACAAAACATCTCTGAAAAACATTTTAGCGTCACGGATCGCATGCTTTCTAAAAATTAACTTTGCGGTTGGTAAATTAGTTGATTAGTTGATTGTGTTGATTGGAAACAGCCGCATCGTTGTTTCTATTGAACGGTATATATCAACCAATAAACCAGTCAACTAATCATCTACACAAGCCATGAATTCAAGTCGAAAAATAAAAGTCGCTATTCTATTCGGTGGTAAGTCTGCGGAACACGAAGTTTCGTTACAATCAGCCAAAAGTGTGATCAATGCAATTGACAAAGAGAAATATGAATTGCTGCTCATCGGGATTGATAAAAGCGGCAAGTGGTACCTGAATGATCAGTCGCACTATTTACTGAATGAAAATAACCCGAAACTAATAAAGCTCAACAACAGTAATGTGGAGGTCACATTAATCCCTACTGATTCAAGCAGCATGTTGCTTAATGTTACAAGCGGAAAAACAATTGACGCCGTTGACGTGGTGTTTCCGGTTTTACATGGCTCTTTTGGCGAAGATGGAACCATCCAGGGTCTGCTGAAATTACTCAACATCCCATTTGTAGGATGTAGCGTAATGGGTTCAGCGATGGGAATGGATAAAGATGTTGCGAAACGATTGTGGAGGGATTCGGGAATAGCTGTTGCAAAATGGTTGTGCGTTACAAAAAAAGACATAGCAGGATTGAATTTTGAAGACGTTAAAATGGAACTTGGTTTACCCATGTTTGTAAAGCCAGCCAATGCCGGTTCATCTGTGGGCGTGAGCAAGGTGACTTCTTCATCCGAGTTTGATGCAGCACTGAAAGAGGCTTTCCTGTTCGACCGCAAAATTTTAATTGAAGAAAGTATTAAAGGAAGGGAAATAGAAGTAGCTGTGTTGGGAAATGAGGACGTAATTGCATCTGTTCCGGGGGAAGTTATTCCGCAGGGTAGTTTTTATTCATACAAAGCAAAATACATTGATGAAAAGGGCGCATTGCTTTCTGCACCGGCTCAGTTATCAGAATCAGAAATCAAAAATGTGCAGCAGCAAGCCATCAAGGCATTTAAAGTTTTATGTTGTGAGGGTTTGTCACGCGTGGATTTTTTCCTGAAGGAAAATGGTGACTTTGTTCTGAATGAAATAAATACATTGCCGGGATTTACGAGCATCAGTATGTACCCTAAGCTATGGGAGTTGAGTGGCATTGCTTATCCTGAATTAATTGACCGCCTCATTTCGCTTGCATTGGCGCGACATGCAGAAGAAATAAAACTGAAAACCAATTATGAATAACCGATGTTAGGCAACTTTGGAAAATTTATTAAAAGCAGGACCTTTCTGTTCAGTTTGCTCACCATGGTGATCATGGTTTCCGCATCTTTGTTTATCCTGTACAACTGGCTAAACGATTATACGCACCATGGTGAAAGCATTACCGTTCCTGATGTGCGTGGACTTACGGAAGAAAAACTGGTACGGTTTATCAAAGACAAACACCTGCAATATAAAATCATTGACTCCCTTTTTCAGGACGGAAGGGCGCCCGGAACGGTGATCGAACAGGATCCGAAGCCCGATTCTAAAGTAAAAGAGAACAGGACCATTTATCTCACCGTAAATTCTTCCAAGCCACCCAAAGTGAAAATGCCTGACCTTATTGACGTATCTTACCGGCAAGCTGAAGCGATTCTGCAAACATTTGGATTGAGAGCGGGGCAAACGATTTATAAACCGGACCTTGCTAAAAATGCTGTCCTTGCGCAAACCTATAAAGGAAGCGATATTGCACCGGGCACAGAAATTTACAAAGGTTCATCCATAGACCTCGTGCTGGGCGATGGTTTGGGAAATGCCGAAGTTAATGTTCCTAACCTCGTCTCACTTACAAGAGGTGAAGCGTTGTTTGTATTGAAAGGATCGTCCCTTAATATCGGAACCATTACCTTTGACCCCGGTGTAAAAAATCAGGAGACTGCAATCGTCTTCAAGCAAATCCCGGAAGCGGATGGAATCGCAACGATCAAGCAAGGAGAAGCGGTAGATATTTTTCTCCGTTAAAATGAAATCAGATTGATGATGAATAAATTTTTTTCTGTCTTTATAATACTCCTGGTTCCGGGATTTTTTTCTGTAGCACAGGAAATCGAGTTTCCGCTTTCTAACAATCCTGTAATAAAAGAATACCTGCGAAAAAGTCCTGTTGGCGACCAGTCCGGATTAAAACGAACGCAGAGCGCATTGTCTCTTCCATTCCAGGATGATTTCTCAGGTCAGGGCATTTATCCGAATACGCAGTTGTGGATGGACAGTGACGTATTTATCAACCGGACATATTGCGATACACCTGTTACCATCGGTGTTGCGACGTTTGACGGAATAAACAGATTCGGTGAACCACATGACAGCAACAGCACTTCTGCAACACCTGTTATTTGCGATTACCTTACTTCAAGGCCTATAGATCTTTCAGTTGTGAGTGCATCCGACTCGGTTTATTTCAGTTTTTATTTTCAACCGCAGGGACTGGGTGATGAACCGGAAGACGGCGATTCTCTCTGTTTACAGTTTTATAGTTTCAATGGCGTAGATTCTTCATGGGTGAATGTCTGGAGGGAGAATGGAAGGCCTGATTCAGCTTTTGCAGCGGTCAGGATTAAGCTCACAAATCCGGATTATTTCTGGGAGCGATTTAAATTCAGGTTTTATAATTATGGTACGCCGAACGGTAACAGGGACCACTGGAATATTGATTATGTCCGTCTCAAAGCAAATGAAACTGCCACGCAGGCACTCCAGGAAATCTCTTTGTTATTTCCTGTGCAGTCATACCTGAAAGATTTTACTGCCATGCCTTATTCACATTATAAAAATGAAGTGGCCTTGGGCAATAATGCTGTTAAAGCAAACATCAGCGACCTTGTCAGGCTTTATACTTTCACCGGATCAACGTCTCTGGCATTAAATGATACCATCAGGACAAGGGCCGGTGCAGTAATTTTTGGCGGGCAATCAACTTCTGATCTCAGCCCGGTTCAAAACAGTATTGACAGTTTTGGAATCAACCTTCCTGCGAATGTATTTGATGTGACCTCAGGCGACATGACAGACTTTACGATCAAACATTCTTTTTCAGGACTTGCAGCAGGTGATTCATCCAATGACGCAAGTTATTTCACACAGCACTTTTACAACTACTATGCTTATGATGATGGCTCTGCTGAATCAGCAACGGGTGTACACGTGAACTATGCAAAATATGCCTATCAGTTTGATGTTAAAATGGCTGACTCATTACTTGGCATACAAATATTTTTTAACCACTGGGGAAGAAATGTGGGGCAGGATTTATTTTCCATCTGCATGTGGGATAATGTAAATGTATCGGCCAATACAGCAAACCTGGTTCATCAGACGATAGATCAGAAGCCACAATACAATGATTCGATTAATGGTTTTGTAGATTATTATTTTGATTCAGCCATGTGGGTATCGGCAGGAACACATTATTTCGGCATCATACAAAGTTCCATCAATGAAATAGGCATTGGCGTTGACCACAATACAGATTCGCACACTAAAATGTTTCTGGAATTTAATAATCAATGGGTGCAGTCATCTATTCGGGGATCATGGATGATGCGGCCGATCTTTGGAGGGAAACTTACAATAGATGTGGATGAAATTGCAAAATCAGATTCACAATTTAAGTTGTATCCGAATCCGGTAAAAGGTAAAGTGGCTATAAGCAGCAGCCAATATGCAATAAATTCGATTTCCATATATAGTGCATTGGGCCAAAATGTATTTAGTACTTCCTTCCCAAATCCTGTCCCTGGCCAGATCACAGAACTGGATGTTACATTCCTGCCGGATGGTGTTTACTTTGTGAGGATACAGGATGAAAAGAAAAGTTACACTGAAGGGAAAAGACTTGTTGTTCTTCACTAACAGTTTCAGAATTCAATTTTTTTAGGAACGTTTTATTTTTAGGAAACCGGTTAAAGGACAATTATTAACGCATCGCTATTCATGGAAGAAGAAAAGGAAATTACCGATACCGGCGAGCAGGAAGAGCTCTACGAACATTACCGCATCACGGTAGAGAAGGGGAAAACACCGTTGCGTATTGACAAATACCTGATGAGCAGGATTGAAAACTCATCACGCAACAGGTTACAAAATGCCTGCGATGCAGACTGTATTCTTGTCAATGGTAGACCTGTTCGTTCAAGTTACAAGGTAAAACCATTAGACGAAATCGTAATCGTACTTCCTGAACCGGTGCGCGAGTTTGAAGTCATACCGCAGGACATTCCCATTGATATTATTTTTGAGGACGAGGATATCATCATCGTTAACAAGTCTGCGGGATTGGTCGTACATCCTGCATACGGACATTATTCAGGAACGCTGGTGAATGCACTTGCATTTCATTTTCAGAATCTGCCGCAGAATCCAACCATGATGCACCGGCCCGGACTTGTGCACCGAATTGATAAAAATACTTCCGGTCTGTTGGTCATTGCAAAAACGGAACTTGCGATGAATGCACTGGCAAAGGAATTTTTCGAACGCACCATACACCGCAACTACCTCGCATTGGTATGGGGTGATTTTAAAACAGAATCAGGAACTGTTACCGGCAACATCGGTCGAAATCTAAAGGACAGAAAAGTGATGGATGTTTTTCCCGATGGTGAACATGGAAAACATGCTGTTACGCATTATCAGGTGGTGGAGCGGTTCGGATATGTCACACTCATTCGTTGTAAACTGGAAACAGGTCGAACGCATCAAATCCGTGTCCATATGAAACACATCGGACACCCGATTTTCAATGACAATGAATATGGTGGTGATAAAATTTTGAAGGGAACTACATTTACCAAATACAAACAATTTGTAGAAAATTGTTTTGAGATGATTCCACGCCAGGCTTTACATGCAGCTACAATTGGATTTATTCATCCGAGATCACGCAAGGAAGTATTTTTTGAATCAAAACTCGCAAACGATTTTGAAGCTGTGCTGGCGAAGTGGAGGAAATATACAGCCGAAAAGCAATAAACAGACGGACAGCCGTCATTGAGTCATTCGTCATTGAGTAATTCGAAGCAGCCTGTAAACTGTAACATTCAAAGTACTGTCTTCATATAATTTAGACTGAATATTTAATAATCGTGAATCGTTCAGCCTTCATTCTGAATCGTGCGTTATACATCCTGCCTTCTTCTTCGTATCTTTGGGGTATTATAAATGAAGAAATTAGCATTGATATTTTTATTCCCTTTCATCGCATCGGCGCAAACTGATTGTGTGGATGAGTATCGTGGAAAGGATAAGTTCCACATCATTACCACAGATTATAATCCTGTTTGCGGTTGTGACGGTGTTACTTACAGAAACAGCGATGCAGCCTACTGGTGGGGAGGAATTAATTTCTGGACTTCAAATACCATCTGCGATGACTTCGACATAGACGTTTATCCAACGGTGAGTACCTCAGATGCTACCATACCGGCACACCTTCGCATTTATATGAAGTATCCGGGATCGGCAACGTTAACGATTTACAATAGTTTTGGGACACTGATGTATAAACGCCTTTTTGAAACTTCATTGCCAGAGCAGGTGATCCAGGATGCCAATCCGTATGAAATTTATCAGTTACAAACTTTTCGCAGAGGTATCTACGTACTTATTGTTACCGTGGGTGGGAATAAGAAGGTCAGGAAGATTATCAGGATTACTGAATAGGTGCAAAAAAAAATCGCCCCATTGTCGAGGCGATTGTTCCATTACAAATTCTTTTGGATTACCAGTAGATAAACACCTTTGAAGTCTGACTTCCTCCCTCAGGTGTCCATGTAATTTTGAAACCATAACCGCAGGCTCCTGAATGTGGCGAGCCATCGGGATTCACGCCAAGTGTAATCGTATAATTTCTATTGTTAACCTGATGAACCAGTTCACCTGAAATGGGTTTCCATAATCCGCAGTAAGTATTGGAAACAAGTTTTGAATTGTAGTAGGATGTAAAATCATAGCCATAACGGTTACTTCCCCATGAATCAGTAGCACCGTGACCGTTTACCGTAGAATCACCTATTGCAGTAAAAGTAATTATATATGAAGTATTGTTGTAATCCCAGGTCGTAAGGCGGGCGCTGTTCCAAACAGCATGATTACCATTGTCGAAATCTGCCTGAATGCCAAGTGCACGTTCACTGTATTTTATTGTTGCAGTTCCTGTCAGCCATCCCGGCCAGTCATGGCCGTTTACATTGGTAAGCGTTTTCACGCCATTAAAGTTAACCGTATGGGGTTGGTTGTTGGTAAAATATGTCACTTTGAAATTAATGTAAGTAATTGTCAACACGGCATTTGCTTCACTCCAGTTATTTCCTGAAGTGAGCTGAACTTTAATTTGTCCTTCACGAAGATGAGAAGGTGATCCGCAGTACGTTACTCCGTCAAAATTCAGTATTAATATATTACTTGTCAACTGAGTAGTATCTATTGTTAGTCCACATAGGGCTGAACCAAATGCTGACGGTCTTAGAATTCCTCCTGAAAGTATGGGATAATGATCAATAGCAGAATTCACATCATCATTGGCGCGGTCAGATGCATTTTTGTAACGGTCTCCGTCGTCATTGAATTGTTTGGTTTTTTCATCCAGTGTTGCAGAGTCTTCATCTTTCTTTTTACACGATACGGAGAATCCGATCAGCGCAGCAAGGCAAATTAACATCAATCGATTTTTCATTTTCTCAATTTTAAAGAGTTGGTTATTTAATAGAAGTAAATTATTGCTGAAAGTTCACAAAATACGTGAAAGTGATTGAAGTGGTGACAAAAATCTTAAAATTTAATATTGATATAACAACATAACGAAATTGAAAATTACATATTTGAGAGAGAAGAAATTAATGTAATAGATCAATCAAAACAAAAACGGAAAAGACAACGCTGGCAATTCCATTGGTTGTGAAAAATGCGACATTTACTTTTCTTAAATCATCCGGTTTAACGAGTGAATGCTGATAGACAAGTAAGCCGGTAAAAACTATAGTTCCCGCCCAGTACCACATGGTCATTTCACCTATAATTCCTGCTGTAATAATAAAAAATGCTGCAGCAAAATGTGCAGCTTTTGAAATCATCAACGCCGTTTTTTTTCCAACAGCTGCCGGGACAGAGAACAGTTTATTTTGTTTGTCAAACTCTTCGTCCTGTAAAGCATAAATAATATCGAAACCGCTTACCCAGGTTAATACGCTGACAGAAAAGAGAACAGGAAGCATATCGAACTTGCCGGTTACAGCAAGATAAGCACCTATTGGCGCAAGGGATAATCCCAATCCCAGTATAAAATGACAAAGGGCAGTAAATCTTTTTGTTAAGGAATATCCGAAAATAACGGCAAGCGCAACAGGGGAGAGGTAGAAACAAATCGTATTAATGAAATATGTAGTTGCAATAAAAAGCAATGCAGAAATAATTATTAGTAGAAGGGCAGCGTTTGAGGAAATTATTCCTGAAGGTATTTCTCTCGATTTGGTTCGGTCATTTTTTGCGTCAACATTTCTGTCGGCATACCTGTTAAAAGCCATGCCTGCAGTTCGTGCGAATACCATACACAACACAACCTTTACAAAGAGCATCCAGTCAGGCGCGCTGCCATTGTGCCTGACGCCAAGAAAAAATCCAATCACTGCAAACGGCAATGCAAAAACCGTATGCGAAAATTTTACCAGTGAAAAATAATTTTTGATGGTGCCCAAAGTGATGGTTATTAAAAATAAAACCCCGGAGTTCTTTCCGGGGTTGCAAAAATAGTATTTGAACTGATTCAGTCTTTACATTACAGCAAGCTTAATGGTCTTCAGTTGTTTGCCGTTTACGATCATCGAACAGAAGTATAAACCCGTCTTCATATCACCCTGGTTGAGTTCAGTGAAATTTTGATTCTTATTTATTGAAATTCGTTTTACCACTTTTCCCAATACGTCGCTGATAATAATTTCAGCATTTACATCAGTAACAGAAGGAGGGATGCTGAAGCTGATTGTAGTATGTCCTGAAAACGGGTTCGGATAGCAGTCAAGACTTGAATTGTATATTTCATTTTCTTCTACGCTGATCAGGCATCCATGCAACAGGTTATATGCATCTGCTTTCCCATGTCCCCAGAGGTAATCAGGAAGGTTGTTGCCTGTGAAATTGTCAGTACCGGCGCAAGAGAGTAAGTCGTTTTTTACATCCAGCCACGTTGCATTCGGATAACGTTGCAAATACAATGCACACATGCCCGCTACCATTGGTCCGCTCATGGAAGTACCACTGCTCCTGAAATGTTGTCCGCCGGCAGCTACCTTCTGTGGCTCCGAAGCAAGCAATCCATTGATCACATAGTTTGGACCGGTAGAAAGTACCCATCCTCCGGGAGCTGTAATGTCAGGTTTTGTTCTGCCGTCTCGCGTGGGTCCATGACTGGAAAAAACAGATAAACGTCCCGGGTGAACAGTAGTGTCAATCGTCTGCGTGAAGTTCGCATTCGCATAAGAATTCCTGTTGTCATAACTTCCCACTGTAATCACATTGTCGTTGCACTGGAAACTGCTGACAATAGTTTGATCCACATCAGGCGTTTTATAATGTGTGATGGAAGGGAATACTGTTGAATCCGGCAATCCTGAAGGAACCATATTAAAGCTCCAGCAATTGAAATGTCCATTTCCCTTTGTCATCAATCGCCAGTAATATTTCGAAGTATCGTTTCCGTTTACATTCTGAACCGAATCAGGAAGTATTGCGAATTGTACCTGATATGCCCCATTTAAAAATTGCGCTGCATGTTCAACTCTTCCAACACGATTTGTTCCTGCATATACGTTTTCATAAATATCCTGATTGAGGTAAGGTGTAACATTTGTAAAAGGAAGATTTCCGATCAGTTTAAAATCCGGTCTTACCCTGTCACAACCAATTGAAAACTGAACATTTGGAAAGTCGGCACTGTCGCCCCACATTTCAAGATAAATGGGAGAGCCGGTGTACTGAAACCACGTAAATGAAGTATCGGATGTAACGTCATATCCCAAATGAATAGGAGCGGTTCCTGCATTTCCTGCAGAAGCCACAACCATGTGTCCGTAAGTTGAAGTTTGATTGATGAGGTTTGCGATGGCCTGTGCCTGTATGTCCCTTCCGTCATGCGAACCGAAATATGTTCCCAGTGAAATATTGACAACAGCCGGTTCACCCATTTCATCTGCCTTATCGAAAACATATTTTACCGCATCAACCAGTGAAGAAAGAAATTCATTGTCGGGTACATTCAGATTCATTTTCACAATGATGATGTCTGAATTCGGCGCCATGCCTTTGTAATTATTCACCGTACTTCCATTTCCACAGGCGATTCCTGCAACGTGTGTACCGTGTCCGCTCGGACCGTCATGATGAAGGGTGGAAGTATCAATTTGTGTGCTGTCCAGTTCCATTCCGTAATTGTAGGGCTGAGGAACGATAGAAGTGTCATTCACTACAATCGTTTGATCCCACAACCACTTTACACGGGTATGATTGGTCATGGGGTCTCTGAAATCGTGGTGCGCAGCGTAAATTCCTTCGTCTATAATTCCGACCACAACATTTTTTCCATCATATCCTTGAGGCAAGCCAACTCCCTGATGCACAAGGTTCACTTTGTTGGTTACAATGGCCACGTCATTCATCGGCTGGAGTTTCAGGTTGTTATCTTCAAGCCATGTAACGGCATTTGATGCCGCCAGTTCCTGAACTTTCGAAATAGGAATGCGCACTGCTGAGATATCTCCCGCCGCATATTTATAAGTTCCGCCAAGCTGAGCAATGACTTGTTTGATCTGAGCCACATCGCCTCTTAGAAACAATGCGATTTCCTGACCTGTAGACCGTGTTGTTTCAGTTTGCGTGATTTTTCGCTGAAGCGATATTGCAATTTTATTTGAATACTGGGAAAAAGCCCCGAAGGAAATGGTAAGTAAAAAAATGAGGGTCAGGTTTTTTTTCATTTATGGGTAATTGGTTACTTTATGAATAGAACTGATACTCAAAAATACACCTCTTTGTTGCACAAAAAACACATTCAGAAAGTTGATTTCCACCTCTTCACAATTGGGATTCGTTGCTGATTCCTTATTCGGATATTCGCAATCTTTCGTTATCCGAACATCAGGATTTTTGCGATATTCGCGCTCCTAAAAAAAGGTCCATGGTTCACAGGTAGCAGTTCACGGCAGAGCAGCCGGCTGTATTAACTGAAAACTGTGAGCTGATAACTGTGAACAAAAAATGGCAGACGATAAAAAGATAATTTTCTCAATGGTGGGGGTCAGTAAGACCTACGCCAGCAACAACAAGCAGGTACTCAAGGATATTTACCTCTCGTTTTATTACGGAGCAAAAATCGGTATCCTGGGATTGAACGGAGCAGGAAAATCCACCCTAATGAAAATCATAGCAGGGATGGATAAATCCTTCAACGGTGACGTGGTTTTTTCTCCGGGTTATACCGTTGGATATTTATCGCAGGATCCCGACCTTGATGTAACAAAAACAGCGAAGGAAATTGTAATGGAAGGTTGCCAGAATGTGGTTGATCTTTTGAAAGAGTTTGAAGAGATCAACAACAAATTTGCTGAGCCGATGGACGATGACGCCATGAACAAATTGATTGAACGGCAGGCGCGTGTGCAGGATGCGATTGATCTTGCAGGCGGATGGGAGCTCGACAATAAAATTGAAGTGGCGATGGATGCATTGCGTTGTCCGGAAGGCGACTCTCCTGTTACAAATCTTTCAGGAGGAGAACGCAGGAGACTTGCATTGTGCAGACTATTGCTTCAGGCGCCGGATGTATTGTTACTCGATGAACCGACAAATCACCTCGATGCTGAGTCCGTACTTTGGTTAGAACAACATTTACAGAAATATGCAGGAACAGTTATCGCTGTTACCCACGATCGTTATTTCCTCGACAATGTTGCAGGATGGATACTTGAACTTGACCGGGGAGAAGGAATTCCGTGGAAGGGAAATTACTCTTCATGGCTGGAGCAAAAATCAAATCGCCTTGCTCAGGAAGAAAAAACAGAAAGCAAACGACAACGTATTTTGAAACGTGAGCTTGAATGGGTGCGTACCAGTCCGAAGGGCCGTCATACCAAACAGAAAGCACGACTTGCTGCCTATGATAAACTTGCCAGTGAAGACGTAAAAGAACAGGAAGAAAAACTGGAGCTCTTTATCCCGCCCGGTCCGCGATTGGGAAGTGTGGTAATAGAAGCAACGAATCTTTCCAAATCCTATGGCGATCGTTTGCTGATTGACAATTTAACGTTCTCACTTCCTCCGAATGGAATTGTGGGAGTGATCGGTCCCAATGGCGTAGGTAAAACTACGTTGTTTAAAATGATCATGGGAAAAGAAACTCCGGAGAGCGGATCAATAAAAATCGGTGAGACGGTGAAGATTGCATACGTGGATCAGGCGCATCATGATTTGATTCCGGGTAAAACGGTGTATGAAATCATTTCCGGCGGCACGGATACGATGATTGCCGGTGGAAAACAATTCAACTCGCGGTCTTATGTTTCAAAATTTAATTTTAGCGGAACTGACCAGAGTAAGAAGCTGGAGATCCTTTCCGGAGGAGAAAGAAACCGTGTTCATCTTGCGATTGCATTGCGTGAAGGTGCGAATGTGATTCTCCTCGATGAGCCCACCAATGACATTGATATCAATACGCTTCGTGCATTGGAAGAAGCGATGGAAAATTTTGCCGGATGTGCCGTCGTCATTAGTCACGACCGGTGGTTCCTCGACCGCATTGCTACCCACATTCTGGCATTCGAAGGAGATTCACAGGTCTATTTCTTCGACGGTAACTTCAGTGCCTATGAAGAAAATAAAAAACAAAGACTCGGAGATACTACGCCGCATAGGGTGAAGTACAGGAGCCTGGTGAGATAAATAATTACTAATTTGTAATCAGTAATTAGTAACCCATTTTGAAACCTTCAATTCCCAAAGGCACCCGCGATTTTTCTCCGTCAGAAATGATGAAGCGGAATTTTATTTTCGAGACCGTCAGAAATGTTTACCGGCGGTATGGTTACAAGCAGATTGAAACTCCGGCCATGGAAAATCTTTCAACGCTGGAAGGAAAATACGGAGAAGAAGGGGATAAACTTTTATTCAGGATTTTAAATTCAGGATTGAAAGCCGGCGCTGTGGAAGTCCCGCCTTCAGTGGGGTGGGGGGCGATTACTGAAAAGGGACTTCGTTACGACCTTACCGTTCCTTTTGCCAGATACGTCGTTCAACACCAGAACGAAATCACATTTCCTTTTAAGCGTTTTCAGATACAGCCTGTGTGGAGAGCAGATCGTCCCCAGAAAGGAAGGTACAGGGAGTTTTATCAGTGTGATGCAGATGTGATCGGAAGTGATTCATTGCTGAATGAAGTGGAATTGATTCAAATCATTTCCGATGTTTTTTCAGGTTTGAAATTCGGCGTTTCCATAAAACTGAACAACAGAAAAATCCTCAGCGGCATTGCGGAAGTCATCGGCGAGAAAGATAAAATCATTGACATCACAGTTGCGATTGATAAACTTGATAAAATTGGTCTGGAAAAAGTAAATGAAGAACTAAAATCGAAAGGACTTTCAGATAGTGCCATTGCCCAACTTCAACCTATCATAAACCTGACAGGCAGCAACGCTGCGAAACTTTCTCAACTGAAATCAATCCTTTCCAATTCAAAAACAGGAATGAGTGGAATTGCTGAAATCGAAGAAGTAATTACTATTAGTGAAAATTGTCGAGTGTTGGCTGTCGATTGTCGACTTGAACTAGATCTCACTCTTGCCCGCGGCCTCAACTACTACACCGGCGCCATCATCGAAGTAAAAGTCTCCGATCCGCGTTCCACTTTTACCGGCAGCATTTGCGGAGGCGGACGTTACGATGACCTCACCGGAATTTTCGGTTTGCCAAATGTGAGCGGAGTTGGAATTTCTTTCGGTGCCGACAGGATATACGACGTACTTGATGAGATGAAAGGATTTCCTGACCTCACTTCTGATTCGACAAGAATAATGTTTGTGAATTTTGGAAGTGAAGAAGCAAAACATTGCCTGAAGTTGTTAATGCAATTAAGAGAGAATGGAATTAACGCTGAGATTTTTCCCGACACCGCAAAAATGAAAAAGCAAATGGGCTATGCCGACGAAAATAAAATACCATTTGTTGCTTTGATTGGTTCGGAAGAGATAAAGACAAATGTAATCACTGTGAAAAACATGGCTACGGGAGAACAAAGCAAGGTGACGATGGACGAGCTTTTAAAACGATTAAAATAATATTGCCGCCATAAACTTCAATTAATAAGCGGTATCAGTTTTTATTATGAGTTTACACCAAATCACATCTGCGGAACTTGATTTCGATACCGTTTCGGAAATTTTTTCTTCCGGTACAAAATTGAAATTGTCTCCGGACTCAAAATCAAAAATTGAGAAGTGCAGGAAATACCTTGACGGGAAACTGAAAACGATTGATGCGCCTGTTTATGGCATCAATACGGGCTTTGGTTCATTGTACAACAAATCAATTTCAAAGAATGACCTCGGCGCATTGCAGCGCAACCTGGTGATGAGCCATGCCTGTGGTGCGGGGGAAGAGGTTCCGGGTGAAATTGTGAAGTTGATGTTACTCCTGAAAATTCAGGGTCTGAGTTATGGAAATTCAGGAGTACAGGTTGATACCGTTCAACGACTCATTGATTTTTTTAATCATGATATTCTTCCTGTCGTGTATCAGCAGGGATCGTTGGGCGCTTCGGGAGATCTTGCTCCGCTTGCGCATCTTTCACTACCATTAATCGGTGAAGGCGAAGTTTATTACAACGGTAAAAAGCAAAGCGCAAAATCTGTTTTGAAGAAACTGGGTTGGAAGCCAATTCAACTTCAGTCAAAGGAAGGTCTTGCCTTGCTGAACGGAACACAGTTCATGAGCGCATATGGTGTATGGTGCGTGATGCATAGTTTTAACATTGCCCGGCTTGCTGATATCATTGGCGCAACTTCGCTTGATGCATACGACGGACGTATTGATCCTTTCAGTCCATTATTGCATAAAATTCGCCCACATGATGGTCAGCAGGAAGTGGCGAAGCACATGAATGATTTGCTGAAGGGCAGTGAGATTATCAAACGAAAAAAAGAGCACGTCCAGGATCCTTATTCATTCCGTTGCATACCGCAGGTGCATGGTGCTTCACGCGACGCCATTCATTACGCGGCAATGGTAATGGAAACGGAAATTAATTCTGTTACCGATAACCCGACCATTTTTCCTGACGAAGACAAAATCATTTCCGGTGGTAATTTTCACGGACAACCGCTTGCGCTTGCGCTCGATTTTTTGGCGATTGCATTGGCTGAACTGGGAAGCATCAGCGAAAGAAGAACATACTTGTTGATTTCCGGTCAGCGCGGATTGCCGCCATTCCTTGTTGCCGATCCCGGACTAAACAGTGGATTAATGATACCACAGTATACCGCAGCAAGTATTGTAAGTCAGAATAAACAACTCTGTACGCCGTCTTCAATTGATTCCATTACTTCTTCCAACGGACAGGAAGACCATGTAAGTATGGGAGCAAATGCAGCAACAAAAGTTTTCCGCGTTGTTGAAAATGTAAAAACGATATTGGCAATAGAGCTGCTGAATGCCGCTCAGGCACTGGAATTCAGGAAGCCATTGAAAAGTTCACCTGCCATTGAAGAATTAGTTGGTGATTTCCGGAAGGAAGTGAGCTTTATGAAACAGGACCGTATTTTATACGAGGATATAAAGCGGACAAGGGGATTTCTTTTTGGGTAATCTCAGATCCCAGCCAGATAATTTTTAGTCTCCATCCCTTTATTAAAAAGCAAATCCAAAATACTCAGGTCAGAAATAAATCCGGCTCTGTCGGTAAATACCTGCTTGTACTCAGGGAGTTCTTTTCTGATGGATGGCGTAAATAAATTTCTATAATCCGTTACCTCAGGTGAAAAAGCGGCTTTGTATTCAGTTGTAAATTCCGGATTGAAAGGTATCCTGAGCAGGGAAAGAATTTTTTCAAGTAACTGAAAATTAAATTCAAAAAGTGTTTCTGTTTTTATCTCGTAAAATTGCCTGAACGCATCTTCGAAATATTCAAAGTAAGGAGAGTTGCGGTATGAACTTGTCAGTGTGCGCCAGTGAATTTTCTGCCAGGGATCATCGTAGCTGATTTTCTTTTCACAGATGGGTTTTCTTTCCCTGTCATCATGGCGGATTGGAATAATAAGCGGATGAAGTCCGTTGGCGCTATAAATCAATGCACGGTTGCGGTACGACTGCTTTACATAGTGCTCATGCTTTTCAAAAATTATTTTTTCCGCTTTTACCAGACAGGAAAAATAACTGACAGGAGGGAGGTAAGCGGTTGAAAGTAAAATGGCGTTCACAAAAAATTACTGATTGTCATCTTCATAAGCACCTGCATCGGGAGCTGTTCCAACAGCAGGTCTGGGCTTTCCATCAAGATCAGTGTTGAGTAGCGGCAAGTTCAGATTGGTAATGGTTTGAAGCCCGAGGTTAACAGCAATCGAAGTCGAATCAATTTTGTAATAGTTATGATCAATATCCCTGAAACGAGGGTCTGCATTTCTGATTGATCCGACGTAGTGATTCACACTTCCATTATACGTCTCATTATCCATTTTGAAAAGTGTATGGTCAAAAGTAAAATCAAAATATTCCGGATGGCCGGGGATCGGAAAAGAATCAAGCGCTACTTCATTATCCTGGTTACCATAAATAATACAGTTGCCGAAATATGCACTGAGTGGTCGGATTTCCGTGTAATAGTTCCGGAGATAAAGCGAAGGGGAAGTACGGTTTGAATTGTTCCAATAGTTGGCAAAAGTGCAATGAAGAAATGAATATGCGCCTCCATAGTAAAGTGCGCCCAGGTATTCGCCACAATTTGAAAAGACACAATTATTCGCCGCTACTGAGGAGCCCTGACCGAATAAAGCTGTGCTTGCAAAATTCTTTATGATGGTATTATTCAGAGTAACAGCGGGAAGATTAGAAGGTACAAGTGAGTCAGATTGTATTCCGACATAACCATTTTTAATAACGGCATAGTTTAAAATATTTCCACTCGGACCTTTCCCTGTTATGAGTCCGTCGTTGATCGGGCATACAGAAAGGTCAATACTGGTTATTGTCGTAAACCATATTTTATCCCATTGTCCGGGTACATCTTTATAAAGGTCTCCGAGACGATCGCCCTGAAAGGTAACAGGATCTGCAAGGGTTCCGTTCACGATAAGTTTTGCTGTATTTAAAACTATCAGGCCTGAATTATTATGGAAATGAATGCGTGTCCCTGCTTCAATCGTTAATGTATAGCCTGAATCAAGTACAGCATATCCATAAATAACATATGGTTTGTCATTGGTCCATACAAGTGAACGACTGCTACCTGTGCAATCTTTCAATTTAAAAAGCGGTGAACAACGGGACTTCTCTTCGCCGCAATTGGAGGTAGGAAAAAAATGTGCGTCTTGTCCGTACGCAATAAGTGGAACCTGCTGTTGATGTCCATTTGTATTGAACATGATTGCGTCTTCAGCAATCAGAGGTGTGTTTAGGGAATTTGGATCAATAGTAACTTCCACAAAAATCCAGATGCTGTCATTGGCTCCGATTTCAACATTTGTAAAATACTTACCCGATGTGCCGTCAACATTGAGTCGGTACAAGGATGAATATCCCCCGGCAAGATTGATGGAAGAAATTTTCAGCGGCTGGTTGTACGTGTTTCTAACAGTGAATACCTGCGTAGCACTTCCAACACTCGTAAAAACGGTGTCAAACATGATTGTATCCTCGCTGAATACAAGCGAAGCGTTCGAATCAGTTAGTAATTGATCCTTCTTACAGGAATTAAAAGAGACAATGCATAAAATGGCAACTACAGCAAGCCCAATAATATTTTTCTTCATGAAGTGGCAAAGATAGTTTTCTGGCGAAATCAATTTATTTTTTATTTTGCCTTTCTCAAAGCTTCTTAACGCGATTAACCAGGTTTTATTTGCTCTGGAAAATTCGAATGCACAATGCACAATTGTATAGTGTGCACTTATAAATTGCAAATTGTACTATAATTATTACCGCTGGCTACCGGCTGATTATTGTTCCTGCGCCGGGGACAGATTTTCTTTTTGCGAATTGGCGCTCACTACTGGATCAGCCTCCTGCCTCCTGCCGCTGTTTCTTCTTCTTCTTCTTCTGCTGCTGCTGCTGCTGAACACGTAAGAATATCCATAAATTGACTTGGCACAATACGGGTACTCGCATTACATTTGAACCGTCAAACTAAAATCAAAAAAAATGAAAACAATTTTACAATCAAATTTATCGCGCACCCTTGGTGCACTACTTTTCTTTCTCTGCCTGTTTTCTTCAGTCAAGTCAGATGCTGCATGCGTAGCATCTTTTAACGCCATTCCCGATACAGCCGGAAGCGGTGTAAGTTTTACAAGCACTTCCACGGGCACGAGTATTTTTACAAACTATTACTGGTCCTTTGGTGATGGCAGCACGGGCTTTTCTTCTGCGGAGTACCACCAGTATGCTATTTCAGGATGGTATCAGGTATGCCTTGTTATTTCTGATTCTGCAAACGGATGTACCTCCAGTATTTGTGATTCAGTATATGCCGGTGGCAATGCTGTGAACTGTTATGCAATGTTCAGTTCTCAAATCAACGGACTCACGGTAGCATTTACCAATCAAAGTGCCGGAGTAAATCTTAATTATTTCTGGGACTTCGGTGATGGCTCAACATCTAATTCACAAAACAATACGCATACCTATGCAATAGCTGGTCAGTACCTCGTTTGTCTGACTATTTCTAATGGTAACTGCAGTGATACGGTTTGTAATTACGTGAGTATAACAACCGGTGGAAATTGTCAGGCTTCGTTTTTGGCTTTTGATTCTGCAGGCACTTATTATTTTGTAAACACTTCTACCGGAACAAATTTTTTCACAACAGGATATTTCTGGGATTTTGGTGACGGTACATATTCATATCAATCAGACCCTACACATATATTTAATAGTATTGGACCATTTTATGTTTGTCTGACGATCGCTGATTCTCTTAATAATTGTTACTCCACATTCTGTGATTCAGTTGGTTCAGGAAATGGAGCCATTTGTCAGGCGGCGTTTAATGCAATACCTGACTCGGCCGGAAACGGTTTTAGTTTCTACAGCACAAGTACAGGCACCAATCAATGGACTGTTTATACATGGTCTGTCAGTGACGGTACCTCAGCAACCGGTTTATCCTTCCATCACAATTTTACCACACAGGGATGGTACCAGGTTTGTTTGTACATCACTGTTTATGATCAGCTTCAAAATGTAACATGTACATCTTATGAATGCGACAGTGTTTATGTTGGTCCTGGTGGCGGCTCATCCTGTAATGCCAAATGGGGTTACCAGGGAAATTTATTTTCAGCATACTTCGCCGACCTTTCATCAGGCACTGATACGATTGTCTCATGGGCATGGGATTTCGGGGATGGGCAAACTTCAACTCAGCAAAATCCGGTTCATACTTATTCACAAAGCGGATATTATGTTGTATGCCTCACCATTCAAACAGGAAGCAACGGAGTGGTCACCTGTACTGATTCCTATTGCCGTACGATCTATGCCGGAAATAATAATACGGTTTGCCAGGCGAATTTCAGCATGTACCCTGACAGCAGCGGACTGGGATTTCAGTTCCAGAATATTTCTACAGGTACTACCGGAAGCACAAATTACTACTGGAGTTTCGGGGATAACATGACTTCGACCCTTGAGAATCCTTTCCACTCGTATTCAACCACCGGATACTATACAGTATGCCTTACCATTGCTGATTCTGCAGGGAATTGCACTTCTACCTATTGCGACTCTCTTAGCGTAGGACCAAGTTTTTTCTGCAATCCTTATTTTGTATGGAATGGAGATTCAACAAACGGTGTTCAGTTTTATGAGTTCAACAATAACCTGACTGGAATCGTGTATGAATGGAATTTTGGTGACGGCGATTCTTCTACCATCGCTGATCCTTACCATCAGTATTCTGCATCCGGTGTCTACTATGCATGCCTAACTGTATTTCAACTCGATTCAAACGGATTGGTATTGTGTTCAGGAAGTTATTGTGATTCAATATATGTGGGAGCCAATGCAGCATGTTCGCCACAAATTATTGCAGTACCCGACAGTAATGGATGGGGCAACGGAAACATGAACTTCTTTGTCTCGTCACAATGCGGAAACATCACTTCAGTTACATGGGATTTTGGTGATGGAACTACCGGCACAGGAAACAATTTATCACATCAGTATTCCACTACCGGCTGGTACTGGGTTTGTGTTGACGTGGAAATAAATGGTATTATTTATACACAGTGCGACAGTATGTTTGCATTGCGACTGCTGGGAGTTGAAGAAGCATCCAACAGCATTTCAGCAATTGACGCTTATCCGAATCCTGCCTCTTCTGTATTGAAGATTGCGTATGCGCTGAATGAAAATCATACTGTTACTTTAGTATTATATGACCTGATGGGAAGAGAAGTGAAGCAGATCTTTGAACAGAAACAAAACGCAGGATTACACACTGTAGATGTTGATGTAAAAAATGTTGCTGCAGGATTCTATCTTATAAAATTATCTGCTGACGGTTCCTCAGCAATAAAAAGAATTGTTGTGAATCATTAATTGCCTTTGTTTATCCCAAAGCCCATGCTCCGTATCATTTGGAGTGTGGGCTTTTTTATGGATACATTTTTCCAATGACTAATGACGGCTGTTATAAATAATTCAAAAGTCAGAAGTTAAAAGTTTAGAGTCAGGTGTTTCAAATTGTCGCTCACTTATGAATCCATGATTATTCGTACCGTTGTCGGCTGTTCAATTCTCCCCGTCTCCCATTCCCCTTGTCTCCAATTCACTCCAAGTTCGGCTGCTCTTCTTCCCCTCCGCTCACCCCGGACACTTAAGGGGGCCTTCGCTCAGATTACAACTAATAATTTTGTTTTTGGTTTTATGATTTGCTCGGCTATTCAATTCTCCCTGTCTCCCATTCTCATCAACGTCGGCTGCCTCAAATGACTAATGACGTCTGCTCTTATGCTATTTCATTACAACTGCATACTGCCGCTGTCTTCTTTCCCTTCGCTATTTCCTGATAACTACAATCGAACACACCGCATTGCCCACTGCCCACTGGCTGTTCATTCCACATCCCGCAGCTTCCAAACCACCCATGAATAAATAAGCAGCGCACCGGTAAAAACAAAAGGCGCTCCGAAAATGACGGCTAAAAAATTCTCCCTGAGGCTTTCCAGAAAAATAAACATACAGATTCCACCTGCCAGCTGAATAACTGCACCCGTTAACTCCCATTGCCAGGAAATTACATAACCCATGACTACCAGCGATAACAGGAGAATAAAATATAAACTGTTTATGTTACTGTTTTGATTAAAGTCAGGAATTACCCAGCGGACGGCAAACAGAAAGAAAAATATGCATACCAGCAGCCCCACAATGCGAGCTGTCCATTTTAATCTGGTTTGTAAAATTCTAGGACTCATGATTCTATTCCGGTTGTAAAATTATGTTTTTTTGTTAGCCTCTTCTCTCCAATAGCAAATCGTTTTGAAATATTCTGTGAATGATACCGTAGAAGGGACAAACAACTGTTTTTATCAGGTGACTGATTTTCTCATACGATACATCTACTGAAATAAATGATCAATATGAGACGGAATCTTACATGTTTTATATCTCTGCTAACTCACCCGATTAATTTACACTTTAGTGACCGAAAAAATAGTAATGAACTGTTGATCTTAGACTTGCCAAATGAGAAAAACAACATATATTCACGCTCGCAAAAAAAACCAAAATTACCCATGAGAAAATTTTATTTAATGTGTCTGGTAACCCTGTTTGGTTCCCTGATCTGTGTTGCTTCTAATCCATTTAATTCAAAACAATCTTTAAAACTTAAAGAAGGTGAATATGTAAAGGGTACTGTCATTATCAAAATAAAACAGGAAGCAGCAATGGTATGCCGCACTTCATCCATTGACCTCGGCTCAATGAATGAAAGACTGGCTCTTCTCGGAGCCACTGTAACCAAAAGATTCCCAAGAGCTAATAATGTTACAACCCAACGGAACAAGGAAAATCAGCCCTTGATTGACCTTTCACTAATTTACACAGTTAAGTTCAATGAAAATACACCCGTAGCCGATGCAATTGCATTGTTACTTACTGATCCATCAGTTAAGTATGCAGAGCCACAATACATTAACCGTTATTGTTATACTCCAAATGATAACAGTGGCACGCTGGCAAGTCAGTATTTTCTGACCAAAATTCAGGCTTACAATGCCTGGGATATCTGGAAAGGAGATACCAATACAGTAATTGGAATTGTTGACAGCGGATCAGACTGGGATCATCCGGATCTGGCAGCGAATGTTGCAATTAACTGGGCCGATCCGATTGACGGTGTTGACAATGATGCAGACGGATTCATTGATAATTTTCATGGATGGGATGTAAGTGAGAATGACAATAACCCTGTTGTTGGAAATAGTTATCACGGATCACATGTTTCGGGATGCGCAGCTGAAGTAACTGACAATGGAACGGGAGGTGCCGGCCCTTCATTTAAATGCCGTTTCCTTCCTGTGAAATGTTCCCTTGATGCCAGTACAACTTCAATTGATAATGGATATGACGGTATCGTTTATGCTGCTGATCACGGTTGCAGTATCATCAACCTGAGTTGGGGCAGGGCAGGAGGTTTCAGTCAGTTTGAATCTGACATTATTGATTATGCGGCTATCAATCATGACATCACCGTGGTAACTGCTGCCGGAAACAACAATGTTGACGAAACATTTTATCCTACACAGTACGCCAATGCCATTAGTGTTGCCTCTACCGCGTCCAACGATGGTAAATCATCATTTTCAAATTATGGATTCAATGTAGATGTTTGCGCGCCGGGCAGTGGCATCCTCTCTACATATTACAATAACACTTATGCCAGCCTTGATGGTACCAGTATGGCGTCTCCCGTTGCCGCCGGTTGTGCTGCAATGATTAAATCCAGATTTCCGTCATTCAACCATGAACAGGTAAGGCAGCAACTTCGCAATACCGCGGACAATATTTATGGTGTTGCAGGAAATACCGTTTATCAGAATAAACTGGGGAAGGGTCGGGTAAACTTATTCACCGCAATGACAGATACTACGTCACCGGGAGTCAGAGCATCCATTGTTTCTATCAAAGACAATAACGATGAAGTACTGGTAGGAAATGACACCATGTCTATCACAGCGCTCTTCAAAAATCTACTTCGGCCTACCACGAACCTTACATGTAACCTCACTGCATCAACGAATCAGATATCTATTCTTCAAAATACTTTCACCATCGGTGCGCTGGGTACTTTGGATACGATTTCAAATTTCTCCAATGTTTTCAGAGTCCGCATAAAAACAACTGCGCCTATCAATCTGGTGGTGCCTTTTAAACTGACCATGACAGATGGTGTCTGGACTGACTTTTTATCATTTAATGTAGTTGTGAATGTGGATTATATCAATGTTCAGGAAAATGACATCTCCACCACACAAACAAGTAAGGGCAGAATCGGATTTAATACTTCAGGTCCCGGAGAAGGACTTGGATTTCGCTACATGGGTGGTCCAAACAACGTTTATGAAATGGGGTTGATGATTGGTGACGGTACTCATATTGTAGCCAATGGGGTGAGAAATGAAACAGGCGCTTATGACGAAGATTTCGGATATTCAGTAAGGGTTACGCAGACCCCGAATTCTGCTTCTGATTTTTATGCCAGCGGTATTGCCAATAATAACGGCCCGACAGCGCAGGGAAATAAACTCAGTATAGATATTCCTCATCATACTTATGCCTGGAATACCAACCCTGACAGAGGTTACATCATTGTTGAATACGTGATTCGCAACATAGGAAACACTACCATCAGCAATCTGCATGCAGGGATTTTTGCCGATTGGGACGTGAATGATGTGGCGGATACATCTACCAATGCTTTTTATTCAAACAAGGATACTGTTGACCTCGCAAGGAAAATGGGTATCGTATACAATACCTGGGCTGACGGATATTATTGCGGTATTAAATTACTCACCAACACAGCGCCTTTTCATCATTATGGAATTGATAATGTTGCAGGAGGAAATGGCGGAGTTGATATCGCTGATCAGACTGATTTTTTTTCCGATGCTGATAAATTTATTGTCCTGTCTACCAACAGAGATGTTGCCGGTAATGTGAATCCTGAGGGTAATGATGTGTGCGATGTTACTTCCACCGGGCCTTACACAATTGCACCAGGAGATTCAGTGATTGTTGCATTCGCTTTGACGTGCGGAGAAAACCTGATCTCTATACAGAATAGTGCTGAAGCAGCACAGGTCAAATATGATAACCTGCACCTCGGAATTACGGATCAGGTTTTAACGGACAGAATGCTGCTTTCTGTATATCCTAACCCATCGAATAAGTCTACTTCCGTAACTTACAACGTGCTTAGTACAGGTGATGTTGTACTTGCTGTATACAATGAGTTGGGTGAGAATCTAATGACCGTCATCAAACAAAAGATGAATGCAGGAATTCATACTGTTGTCTTTAATATTTCTGACCTTCCATCGGGTAATTATTTCATTCAGTTGCGCTCGGATAATCAAATAGAAGTTCAAAAGTTGCTGATTACAAGGTAAGTGCATACTAAAATAAAAGCAATGCCCGGAATTAACTCCGGGCATTTTTATAGCACCCGCTGAATCATTTTAATCCGGCTTCGCATCCGCTACGGCGGACGAGAAGGTTTGGTTATTTCCCGGGACTTGCCCGGTAATTTTGAGTTCATGGTTTGCCCTGAGGTTAATATCATTTTATTTTTAACTTTGCATCGGTAATAAAGAACAACCCCTGAATTTATGAAGTTGAAAGAAATTCTGACCGTACCCGGAATGAGTGGCCTTTTTAAAATGATTGCCACGACAAAAACCGGATTTATTGTTGAGTCACTTACTGACGGAAAACGCATGCCTGTTACTTCTACGCAACGGGTGAGTGCACTTGGCGATATTTTTATATATCGCAACGATGAAGAGATGCCCCTGTCAGAAGTTTTCAAGAAAATTAAAGATACTGATGGCGAAAAATTATCTGTGAATCCGAAAGGCACTGATGATGCACTTAAAGAGTATTTTAAGAAAATAGTCCCTGATTTTGATGAATCCCGGGTACATACCAGTCACATAAAAAAGATGTTATCCTGGTATGAAATTCTAAACGGAAAAATTGATTTTGATCAGAAAGATGATGATTCTGATTCTTCTGTGCTGAATAAAGAAGAACATGAAAAGCCAATGGCTAAAAATTTTGAGACCAATGCACCAAAGGTCGATCAGCATTCAAAGGTGGCTCCGGTAAAATTGAGAAAGAAAGTATGATATTCAACTATGAGTGATATACAAACAACAACGGCTGTTCCCGAAAAGAGCAGCCGTCACTTTTTATCAAAAGAAACGAATTTCAGTTCACTGGAATCACTTCTTCCTTATTATGAAAATCTGAAGTCGAGGGAAATCAATTCCGTTGACGCCCAGAAAAAGTGGCTCGGTGATCTTAGTGAATTGGATTCAGCACTCAGCGAACACGTCGGCTGGCTTTACATCCGCATGACTTGTAATACACAGGATAAATTAGCGAGCGATGCATACACAAATTTCGTAAGTGCGATTCAGCCCGTGATTGCAGAATATGATGATGCCCTGAACAGAAAACTTCTGGAAAGTAATTTCAAGGAAGGACTTTCACCGGCATACCGGATACACCTTGCATCTATTCAGAACCAAGTGAGTATTTTCAGAAAGGAAAATATACAGCTCATTGCCGACATGACGGTTAGAGAACAGAAGTTCGGAGAGATCGCCGGAGAAATGACAGTAGAAGTACACGGTAAAACAATTACACTTCAGCAAGCCGCCAACTATCTGAAACAACAGGACAGGAGTGTAAGGGAAGAAGTTTATTTCAAAGTCTGTAACCGCAGGTTGCTCGACAGGGAAAAACTGGATGAACTTTTTAATGAGTTGGTTCAATTCCGTCACCGCATCGCGCTCAATGCAGGATTCGGGAATTACAGGGATTATAAATTTGTTGAGCTTGACCGCTTCGATTATACACCGGAAGCCTGTGTTGATTTTCACAATGCCATTCAGAAACAGATCGTTCCATTGGTGGATGACATGCTGAATAAGCGTAAGGAAGAACTGGAACTTGCGTCTCTGAAACCCTGGGACCTCGATGTCGATACTTCAGGCAAGGCGGAACTGCGTCCATTTAAAACAGGGCATGAACTAACTAAGAAAACAATAGAATGTTTTTATGCCATTGATTCTTATTTCGGAAAAGTGGTTGAAGCGTTGCATGAATTGCATCACCTCGACCTTGATTCAAGAATAGGAAAGGCGCCGGGAGGTTATAACTATCCGCTGTATGAGACAGGTGTTCCGTTCATCTTTATGAATTCAACAGGCAACATGCAGGATGTGGTTACCATGGTTCACGAAGGTGGTCATGCCATTCACAGCATGCTGACACACCCACTGGAATTCGTCGGCTTTAAAGAATTGCCCAGTGAGGTCGCTGAACTCGCTTCGATGAGCATGGAACTCATCAGCATGGAGCACTGGAATAATTTTTTTGACAATGATGACGACCTGAGGAGGGCGAGGCGTGAGCAATTGGAAGGTGTTCTGGAAGCATTGCCCTGGATAGCCTGCGTGGATAAATTTCAGCACTGGATTTACCTTCATCCTTCGCATACCACAGATGAAAGAACCATTGCATGGAAGGAGATATATGGGTCTTTCAGCAGTACAGCGATAGATTGGTCGAAGGCAGAGGCAGCCAGGGAAGCACTCTGGCAGAAGCAATTGCATTTATATGAAGTCCCTTTTTATTACATTGAATACGGAATGGCGCAACTGGGAGCAATTGCTGTTTGGAGAAACTATAAGAATAATCCGAAGCAGGCGATTCAGCAATACAAAGATGCGCTGAGTCTGGGCTCAACGGTTTCTATCCCCGAAGTTTATAAGGCGGCCGGAATTCGCTTTGATTTTTCTGAAAAGTACATCAGTGAGCTGGCCGATTTTGTGAGAAGTGAACTCGAAAAAGTGTAAGGTTTTACGGCATATTTTTCGCGGATTAAATCAGTTTATTTCATTCCTTACAATGGATTGTGTCATAATTTGTCACAATTGATTTTTATTAATTTATTTTTTGCATAAATCCCTTTACCGGTGCGGGTTCCGGGGCATTCTGCTCGTCAGGATTCATTCCGCAGTTCAGCTATCTTTGAAAATAATTTTTATTAATAAAATCAATTCAGCATGTAATAAACGCCTGAAGATTAGGTTGGATTATACTGCAGTTCCAAGAACTCTGCATTGCTCCTGCCCATATAATGAAAGATACACAGGACCGGAGTCCGGCCATGACAGACATTCCATTCCATATCAACGCACAACGTAAAAAATTTACCGATCAGGTAATCTTTTACCGTATCCTACTGCTCAGTGCAACACTGGCTTATGTATTGTCGTTTTCGGCTGACGTTTTTCTTGGACTTCACTTTAATGTTTTCATCATTCCATCAGTGGTTGTTGCATTTCTGTTTTTCTCAGTATTTCTCCTTTCATTTTTTATAGATACAATCAACCGTCATTTCAACCTGCTCGCACGGGTGTTGATAGTTGCAATTCACTTTCAACTGATCGGGCTGAGTATTGTAAATCACTTTCGTCCTGAATTACTTTTCGGATTACTTGCTGCAACATTTGTGGCCAGTTTTATATTCCGTAAAATAAAAACACTCGTTCTCTTTGACCTTACCATCTGTGCCATTCTGATCATTGGAATTTTTATTGACCGTTATATCGCAAGAGAACTGGAGTTGCTCAATGCCACTTTTATCAAGCCTTATATTGATCCTGTTTTCTTCCTGTTGAGTGAAGCCGGTGTGATGATTCTTGCTGCATTGCTGAGCACCATTCGCTTCGTTCAATTCAGAAACTTTGAAGATGCACAGGTTCCAAAGCAGGTATTTGAACTATCGGATGATGCTTCGCTGGTGGTGAATAATCTTTCAGGAATTATAGTGGATTGCAACAGTCAGGCGGCAGAACTCTTTAAGACTGCCGGGAAATCGGAATTGGCAGGTCTTTCATTCGATTCGTTACTCACTGAATCCTTTTCAGGAAATTCATTCTCCGGATTCAGACACAGGCTTTCGGAAAATTCAAAGGCCTCAGCCATCGTGTCATTTATCTCGAGGGATGGAAAAGTTTTTCAGGGAATATTAAATGCCAGAAAAGGACAGGATAACCTGATCAGAATTTCCGTTACTGAAGTCGCAGAATCAATTTCTCCTCCACAGGTAAGAGAATCAGAAAAATCATCTGCATCTGTGGCTAAGGGAAATCATCTTTTTAGTCAGGCCATCCTTCCCGTTGCCACCATCGGAAAAGATTATAAATTTTCAGAAGTGAATGATGCTTTCTGCGAACTGAGTGGTTACAACAATTCGGAACTTAAGGCGATTAATTTTATTCATTTGGTCCATCCCGCGGATCAACAGAGAGAAAAAAATATTTTATCAGGACTCTTCAGTGGCAAAATGCCTTTCAATCGGTCTGAAAAAAGAATCATTAAGAAGGACGGCCGGATGGTTTGGGTGAGCATGACCTCGTCGCTATTTCGAGATGAAAATGGATTTCCTCAGTTTGTCCTATCGATGATTGAAAATATCAGCCAGAAAAAACGGTATGAAAAGTCGCTCATCAACGACAAGCTCAATCTGTCTGCTGTAATTGACAGCTCTGATTTGTACGTGGTGAATGTAGATGCAGGCCATTCTATTTTATTCATCAATGAAAAACTAAAGGATCTCATTTTTGATTTAACAGAAATGATTATTGAGCCGGGTTTTAATCTGGCTCAGGTTATTCCGGAAAGTTTTCACAGAAGATATATTCAGATATTTAATAAAGGATTTAGCGGAGAATCATTTATTACTGATGAATCTTTTATCCTGACAGCCGGAACGACGCATGACCTTGAAATTTCAGTTCATCCTGTGAAAACTGCTGAAGGAAAAGTAAGAAGTGTAACGATTTCTGCGAAGGATATTTCCCAAAGAAAACAGAAGGAAAGAGAATTAATTTCTGAAAAGGAGCAAGCCGAAAACGCAACAGAAGCGAAGTCAGGATTCCTTGCTACGATGAGTCATGAAATAAGGACGCCGCTGAATGGCGTAATCGGAATCGGCCATTTACTTGACGAAACTGAATTGAATCCGAAGCAGCGCGAGTATGTGAATTCAATTCTGCTGAGTGGCGAAGCATTGTTGTCAGTCATCAATGACATACTGGATTTTTCAAAAATTGAATCATCCAAAATGGAGTTGGAGAAGAAGCCATTTGCTGTCAAGCGTGTGATCGAAGAAGCATTTGGATTGATGTCGTCAAAGGCAATTGAGAAAAATCTATCGCTGCATTATTCCATTCAAAAGGATGTGCCAAGGTATGTGATGGGAGATATCACACGCCTCCGTCAGATCCTACTTAACCTTGTTTCGAACGGAATTAAATTTACTTCGAAAGGTAAACTTACCATACATATATCTAAACTAAAACAAACAGGCGATGCTGTTGAGCTGCAGTTTGATGTGACAGATACCGGGATAGGAATTCCTGCAGATAAAATTGATCGCTTGTTTAAAGCATTTTCTCAGGCCGATTCATCCACTACGAAAAATTTCGGAGGTACCGGACTCGGACTGGCCATCAGTAAAAATCTCGTCCAGCTGATGGGAGGAGAGATATGGGTGAAAAGTGAAGCCGGAACAGGATCTGTATTCTCATTTACAATTGTCGCCGATGTTGCATCACGCGATAAAATTCCGGAAGGGAAAAGTGGCGTCAACCATGTAAAGAATGCCAGCGTACTGATCATCAGTGATGATAAATCAGAGATAAACGTCTTCACAACCTATTTTTCTAAATGGGGAATGAAAGTGCACGCTACCGATACCTACGAGCAGGCCATGACATGGATCAGGATGAAGGAGGCATTTGATCTGGTTGCTGTGGATGCGCAAATGATCAGCGCAAGAGCAGAGGATGTTGCACGGAGAATAAGGACATTGGTTTCAAAAGAAGAGCTTCCGATTATATTGTTCAATGCCGGTGACGAGGACATCACAGTTGAATTTACTGATCAGATTTTATCAGGTGTGATTCCGAAAAATATTGACAGGTCGAAATTGCTTGATATCCTCATTGGTGTTTTTGCCATTGAAGATCATCAGCGCTCCCGTCAGGAGAAAGGGATTTCCAAAGAAGACAGGTTTTTATCCAATGAACTTCCGCTTTCAATTTTGATTGCAGAGGACAATGCAGTAAACCAGTTGCTCGTGAGGAATTTATTTGATGGCCTGGGTTATAAACCTGATATTGTAGAGAACGGATTACTTGTTATAGAGAAGCTGAGGGCTAAAACTTATGATATTATTTTCATGGACGTGCAGATGCCTGAAATGAACGGGCTTGATACCACGAAATTCATCATGAATAAATTGGATCTGGAGAAAAAGCCTGTCGTCATTGCCATGACTGCATTTGCATTAGAGGGAGACAAGGAGAAATGCCTTGAAGCCGGAATGAATGATTACATCAGCAAGCCATTCATGATCGAAGAAATTATTTCTAAGATAAAAAAGTGGTCGGGTAAAAAGGAGACGAAGGCTGAAATAGTTGAAGAAGTAAAGCCCGTGGATTCTAAACCGGTGCTGAGCCTCGATGTGTTGCAGCGCCTGAGGGAAATCAGCCCTGAAAATGCAGATGAGTTCTTACGTGAAGTTGTAAATATGTTTTTACAGCAGGCGCCAGTTATGGTAAATGAGATCTTCCGGTATTGCAGGGAAAATCGTTACCTTGATATGAGCCATTCAGCACATAAACTGAAAGGATCGGCACTTAACATTGGTGCCTCAGCGCTCGGTGATGTATGTCGCATTATAGAAATAAACGGACGCGACAATAAAAGTGATGATTGCGAATCAATGATTGAAAAACTTCAGTCTGTTTTTGATCTGACCGCACTCGAGCTGAGAAAGGTCATTTAGACAATCTGTTTCGTCAGCATTAAAAGATCAGGAGATAATATTCATTCTCAGAGAATATTTACTTCCATCTCCAGCATCACATCAAATTTTTCATGAACGCTTTGTTGCACAACTTTTGCATGCTCAAATAATTCTTTTCCAGTAGCGCCACCATAATTAACAAGAACCAGTGCTTGTTGGGCATGCATGCCAACATGTCCCGATTTTTTTCCTTTCCATCCGCTTGTTTCAATCAACCATCCCGCTGCAAGTTTTATTTTCCCCGGAACTGTTTTGTATCCGACTGCATCAGGATAGCCTTTCTTTATTTCCAGGTATTGCGCTTCAGTCACTTCAGGGTTCTTGAAAAAACTTCCGCAATTGCCGATCACCGCAGGGTCAGGTAGTTTGCTTCTCCTGATGTTGATCACAGCCCGAGAAATTGCTGCTACCGTTGGAGAAGAAACATTCATGGATTTCAGTTCTTGTTCTATTGCACCGTAAGAAGTATTGAAGGCAGGATTCTTATTGAGTTTAAGTGTAATCGAAGTGATAACGTAATGCCCTTTTAATTCCCGTTTAAAAATACTGTCGCGGTAACCAAATTTACAATCATCACTTTTGAAAGTCCTTTTTTCTCCGCCGGCAAGGTGAATGGCTTCAAGCTCAGTAAAAGTTTCTTTCAGTTCAACGCCATAAGCACCGATATTCTGAATTGGAGCAGCACCTGCCGAGCCGGGAATTAATGAGAGGTTTTCTATTCCGCCTAAATTGTGTTGTACGCAATACATCACCAGGTTATGCCAGGTTTCGCCGCCACCACAGGCAACGAAGCATGAATCATTATCCTCTTCTACTTTTTTGATGCCGGTAATGCGATTGTGAATGCAAAGGGCGTTCAGATTCGTGGTGAAAAGGATGTTGCTGCCGCCACCGAGGACGAATTTATTTTCGTTTTTAACCTCGGTCGAGGTTAGCAGATTTTTAAGATCTTCCTCAGAATTGATCTCGCAATAAGCCCTGGCACTGACATCTAATCCGAATGTGTTCAGCCGTTTGAGTGAGTAATTTTTCGATATATCCATATCTGAATCAAAATTACACTTCTATAGCCACGGTTTTTTAGGTATAGATTGAATTTACTCACAAAGTAAAAAGCACTGTTCACCAAGTGAGCATGGTTATTTCTAAAATGAAATTGACTCAGGCATCATTCCCGACTACTTTGCCGGTCTCATGGTTTAGTTTTTGGTTAAACAATCAATGAGGTGTTTTATTCGAGTTAAGTCAAGGACCCTGTCCCGAGTCGTCGGGAGGGGTTTTTGTTTTTGAAAACTCGCGCCCGTCATTGTTTTTCTCATCATTATCTTTACCATCTTTAAAAAAAATTCCAATGATAAACCTGATCAGGGATGATTTCTCTGAGGCGCAAGCGGTATTGAATGCTTTTATTTCTGATGATGAAAATATCAGGAAGATAGAGGCTGCGGGAAAGCTGCTGGTTGACGCATTCAAAAACAATAATAAAGTCATCAGTTGCGGCAATGGCGGCAGCATGTGTGATGCCATGCATTTTGCAGAAGAGCTGAGCGGACGATTCCGTAATGATAGAAAAGCGTTGCCTGCTTTGTCAATATCCGATGCCTCGCACATTACGTGTACTGCAAATGATTATGGCTTTGAAAAAATATTTTCCCGTTATGTTGAAGCCATCGGAAGTAGCGGAGATGTTTTGCTGGCGATCAGTACGAGCGGCAATTCAAAAAATATTATTGAGGCTGTGAAAGCAGCCGGGGAAAAGGGAATGAGGGTGATCGGACTTACAGGTAAAGACGGTGGGGAGTTGAAGTCTTTGTGCGACATAGAGATCCGTGCGCCGCATTCAGCTTTTGCCGACAGGGCACAGGAGATTCACATTAAAGTGATTCATGCATTGATTCATATTGTAGAAGAGGGGATAAAAAAATAAATAGCAGAAATATTTTTCGTGATAAAATTTATTCTCAATGATAAGGAAGTAAGCACCGGATTACCCGGAGGTACGGTGTTGCTTGATTTTATCCGTTATCATCAGCGATTAAAGGGGACAAAAGTTGGTTGCCGCGAGGGAGACTGCGGCGCATGTACTGTTTTGGTGGGGGGTATAGAAAATGGAAAATTAAACTACCGTTCTGTCACTTCCTGCCTGATGCCTGTTGGCAGCGCTGCGGGCAAACATATTGTCACCATTGAGGGAATAAACATAGATACGCTCAATCCCATCCAGCTTGCGATGGCTAATGAAGGTGCTACGCAATGTGGTTTCTGCACGCCGGGTTTTGTGATGTCACTGGCCGGGTATTGTTTGAGTGAACAGGTAGCCGGGGAGAAAGCGTGCTTTGCTGCGATTGACGGAAACATCTGCAGGTGTACAGGTTACAAATCAATTGAACGTGCAGCGATAAAGGTGAAGGAGCTTTTGAAAGACAGGAATTCTGAATCTCCTGTTACATTTGCTTCTTCAAATAAGATTCTACCTGAGTATTTTGCTGATATTGAAAGCAGACTGCTTTCTCTTTCATCAGTTTCAAAGAATCAACCAATCAACCCATCAACTAATAAACAAATCACCGTATCAACTAATCTACCCAGCTACTTCGTCTCCGGTGGAACCGATCTTTACGTCCAGAAGCATGATACAATGACACATGCTGAAATCAATTTCTTATCAGATCGTAATTTTCTGAAGGGAATTCATAGGGAGGGCAGCAAATGTACAATGGGTGCATCCACCACGGTCACAGAGTTGTGTGAATCGGAAATTATTCTTCAGCATTTTCCTGCATTTGCAAAATATGCAAAGCTGGTATCATCAACACCCATCAGGAATATGGCAACGCTGGCGGGAAATTTTGTGAATGCTTCTCCCATCGGTGATTTTACCATTTTCTTTCTCGCACTGAATGCCGTGTTGGTTTTATCTGATGGCGATAAAAAACGTGAAGTCCCGCTCAGGAAATTTTACAAGGGTTATAAAGACATTGATAAGAAACCTGAAGAGTTCATTGAAAAAGTATATTTTGATTTACCGGAAAAAAACGATCGTTTTAATTTTGAAAAGGTAAGTAAGCGTACGCACCTTGACATAGCAAGTGTAAATAGTTCGATAAAGATTACGATGAATGGGAATGTAATAGATGAAGTAGGTCTTTCAGCCGGTGGAGTAGGCCCGGTTCCATTGTTTCTTGAAAAAACATCTTTATATCTCACAGGAAAAGAATTATCGGAGAGCACAATCAGGGAAGCAACCAGGTTAGCTCAAACAGAAATAGCCCCGATCAGCGATGCGCGGGGTAGCGAGGCATATAAGAGACTATTATTGTCGCAATTGATAAGGGCTCACTTTGTAGAACTTTTTCCTGATTTAATTCTGTAAATCATCTCAATCATCACAGTAATGGAAATCAGCGCTAAATTTATTTTCCTGAATGAAAAATATTGATTCATACACGCACCTCAGGGGAGAATCAGTTTACCTCGACGACATCCCTGAGATCAGGGGAACGCTCTATGGTGCTTGTTTTGACTCGCCTGTTGCCCACGGAAAAATTACAAAGCTGGATATTGAAGAAGCAGAAAAATCTGAAGGAGTCATTAGGATATTTACTGCAAAGGATATTCCCGGAAGAAATCAGATCGGTGGCATCATTGAAGATGAGCCATTGTTTGCGAACGATCATGTTCACTTTTGCGGAATGCCTGTTGCATTTGTCGTTGCAGAATCGGAGGAGTCAGCAAGACTGGCGCTGAAAAAAATTAGCATTGAAATTGATCCTTTAACCGTGATCACAGATCCGCGTGAAGCGATCAAAAGGAATGAATTAATTGTTCCTCCCAGGACATTTCTATTGGGTGATACTACCAATGCTTTTTCGAAGTGTGATTATATATTTGAAGGCATAGCGGATACCAACGGACAGGAACACTTATATATAGAGACGCAAGGCGCTTACGTAGTCCCACAGGAGAACGGTGCATTAAAAATATTTTCGTCAACACAGGGACCCACTGCGGTGCAACGCGCATGTGCAAAGGTTCTTGGTATTCCAATGCATCAGCTTGAAGTGGATGTAACCCGCCTTGGTGGCGGATTTGGTGGCAAGGAAGATCAGGCCAATACATGGGCTGCCATGTGCGCATTGGCTGCACATATCCTGAAGCGTCCGGTGAAATATGCACTTCACAGAATGGAGGACATGCGCATGACGGGCAAACGTCATCCCTATTCTTCTGATTTTAAAATCGGATTGAATAAGGATTTGAAAATTATAGCTTACGAAGCAACATTTTATCAGAATGCAGGTGCTGCCGCAGATTTATCGCCTGCCGTTTTAGAGCGCACATTATTTCATTGCACCAATTCTTATTTTGTACCAAATGTAAAAGCAACAGCTTACAGTTGCCGAACAAATCTTCCACCCAATACTGCATTCCGCGGTTTCGGGGGACCGCAAGGTATGTTTGTCATCGAAAGTGCAATTGTGAAAGCTGCTGAAGAATTAAATATTGAGGCATCTGAAATTCAAAAAAATAACCTGATTCGTTCAGGACAGGAATTTCCTTATGGTCAGCTTGCAGCGAGTGAAGCAAATGAATGCTGGGCAAAAGCCGAGGAATTATTCTTGGTTAAAAACGAAAGAGAAGACATTAAAAAATTTAATGCAGCAAATAAATATGTGAAGAAGGGAATGGCAATAATGCCCATTTGCTTTGGGATTTCATTTACAAAAACATTGATGAACCAGGCGCGTTCACTGGTGCATGTTTATAATGACGGAAGTGTAAACATCAGTACAGGAGCTGTAGAAATGGGGCAGGGGGTGAACACGAAAATTCTTCAGGTCGCTTCAGAAGTATTTTCAATTGGTGATGAGAAGATAAAAATTAATACTACCAATACTTTCAGGATTGCAAACACGTCTCCGACTGCTGCCAGTGCTGCTGCTGATCTCAATGGAAGAGCAACTCAGATCGCCTGTAATACCATTGTTGAGCGTTTAAGAAAAGTGGCATCGGAGGAGTTGTCTGTTTCAATTGACAAAATAACGCTGGGTAGAGAATGTATTTTGATTGATGGGAAAAAATCCGGAATGGACTGGAAGACATTGGTCATGCTTGCTTATACAAAGCGGGTCAGTTTGAGCGAACATGCGCATTATGCCACGCCTGAAATTTACTTTGATCTTAAAAAGGAAAAAGGACATCCGTTTGCATACCATGTTTACGGGACTGGAATTGTGATTGTAACCGTTGATTGCCTCCGCGGAACCCATGAAATTGATTCAGTAAAAGTGGTTCATGACTTCGGTAAAAGCATGAATCCCATCATTGACAAGGGCCAGTGTGAAGGGGGAATTGTGCAGGGGATTGGATGGATGACGATCGAAGAAATTGTTTATGATAAAGAAGGAAGATTGAAATCTAATGCGCTCAGTACATACAAAGTTCCCGATATTTATTCGGCGCCAAAGGAAATTGAAATTCATTTTTTGGAGACACAACAAAACAGTCTGGCCGTATTCAATTCAAAAGCAGTTGGCGAACCACCATTAATGTATGGAATTGGAGCATACTTTGCTTTGCGGAATGCGGTGAAATCATTTAATCCCAAAGCTGAAATTCCTTTTGATGCGCCGATGACGCATGAAAAAATTTTGATGAGTCTTTATCCTTAAAATTAATTTTTAGAATTATTCCTTAAGCGCTTTTTCAATATTCTTATCAGGAATTACCCATAGGACGGCGACGGCAACGATGGCCAATCCTGCTACCCAGGGATAATATAAGGAGGTTATGAACGCGACGATATAAAGTACCGTTGATGTTACGGTTTTCTTTTCCTGTTTTTTCAGCGCTTCAATCAACTTAGTGCTGTGCGTATAATGTGCTATAGTTGTTTTTTGAAGAATGAAAAATGCAAATCCGCAAGTCAATAAATTGGCTGAATAGGCTGCTAGCGGTATATGATCAAAGTGATTTTCTCCCATCCATGCCGTGGTGAAAGGAATCAGAGAAAGTGTAAACAGCAATCCCATATTGGCCCATATGATTTTACTGTTTACGTGATGAACAGTATGGAGAAGGTGGTGGTGATTTCCCCAGTAAATGCCGATGAAAACAAAACTCATCAGGTAGCTTAAAAATTTATTGGTCAATTCGAAAAGAGCGTGAAGCGTTGGCTCATGCGGAACTTTTAATTCCAGTACCATAATAGTTATAATAATGGCAAGTACGCCATCGCTGAATGCTTCAAGACGGGTTTTATTCATGATTTTATATTTTGGAATTCTTTTTACCGGGTAGCTTTTATTTATAATTTCATTTGAATTTCTTTTGGGGAGAATCAATTGGCTATCCGAAACGAATGTAATGGTTTTATTTTCTATCGATTATTAATTATCGTGTTGAGCGACTTATATTCAAATATGGGATTTCAATTTCCCGTTTCCTAATTTCCAACTACTTTCGCATTCCAATGAAAGGCGTTGTAACCAAATCAACAGGAAGTCAGTACCTCGTTCGCACCGAGGACGGCAAAATATTGTTGTCACGCATCCGCGGTAACCTGCGTCTGAAAGGGTTTGAAGCGACCAATCCCGTAACAGTCGGAGACCATGTGGAGCTGGAAGAATCCGACGGAATGGGGATGATTACCGGTCTTCTTGACAGGAAGAATTACATCATCAGAAAATCGGTGAACTTATCAAAACAGATTCAGGTTATTGCAGCCAATCTGGACCGTGCTTTTGTCGTTGCAACACCTGTTTCACCCCGAACTTCGTTGGGATTTATTGATCGCTTTCTTTCAACGGCTCAGGCTTACAGCATTCCGGCCGGTATCGTTTTCAACAAGAGAGATATTTATGATGAGAATGTTTTTGCATTCGTGGAAGAGTTGAAAACACTTTATGCTTCAATTGGTAATTCTGTTTTTGTGGTATCATCGATGGATGAAAATTC